>NZ_JAAKZI010000059.1 GCF_011045165.1 Arthrobacter silviterrae | reverse complement strand
GGCAACCACCGGATGGGCTTCCTTGAAGTAGCCCGAGTTCACGTGCATCTGACCGCAGCACGCCTGTCCGGGAGGGAACACCACCTCGTGCCCCAGCCGTTCCAGGATGGCAACCGTGGCGCGGGCCGTGCGCGGATACATGGCGTCCACGATGCACGTGGCAAAGAGCGCAATTTTCATCAGACCATCTTTCGGGACAACAACACAACAATGTGGTCCGACCATACTAGGCGGCGAACCCAAAGTCCAGTGAAAAATTCAAGGAACGTGAGATTGGCCACAAGCGCAAAACTTGGGTTACACTTTCGTGGTCGGACCATAGTGGTCTGACCATGACCTTATCGGTCAAGACACCAAGCAAGGGGAAATCCGTGGACCATTTCACCCCCGCCACCGACCCGGTTGCGGGCAGCGTGGCCATCTCGGCACTCATCGCGCTGATACCGCTCATTACGTTCGTCGTCCTCCTGGCCGTGGTCAAGACCAAGGCCCACGTGGCCGGCGCCTGGTCCCTGCTGGTGGCCGTGGCGGTCGCCGTGCTCGGCTACCACATGCCGATCGGCCTGGCCGCCCTGTCGGCATCACAAGGGGCCGTGTTTGGCGCGTTCCCGGTGTTGTGGATCGTCATCATGGCCGTGTGGCTCTACCGCGTCACCGTCATCAGCGGCCGCTTCGAGGACCTGCGCGGCATATTCGACGTGATCGGCGGCCGCGACGTCCGCGTCCAGGCCATCCTCGTCGCCTTCTGCTTCGGCGGCCTGCTCGAAGCCCTCGCCGGATTCGGTGCACCCGTGGCCATCACGGCCACGATGCTCATCGCCCTCGGCCTGTCCCCGCTGCGCGCAGCCGCCACCGTGCTCGTGGCCAACACCGCCCCTGTCGCGTTCGGCGCCATCGCCATCCCGATCACCACCGCCGCCGGGCTGACCGGCCTGGACGCGGCCCACCTCGGCGCCATCGTCGGACGCCAGGCACCAGTGCTGGCCGTGCTCGTGCCGCTGGTCCTGCTGGTCATCCTCGACGGCCTGCGCGGCCTGCGCGAATGCTGGCCCGTCGCCCTGGCAACCGGGCTGTGCTTCGGCATCGCCCAATTCCTGTGCTCCAACTACTTCTCCTACGAACTGACCGACATCGTCGCCTCCCTCGTAGGCCTGGCCGGGGCGTACCTGTTCCTGCGCGTGTGGAAGTCCAAGGGCCACGACGCCGCCCGCGAACGCCTCACGGTCGGCGCCCTGGCCGGCGGATCCGCCGGCGGCCCCGTTTCCGATGGGTCGGTGGCGGTGGCCGGGACTCGGTTGGACGGGGACCCGGCGAAGCTCACCGGCGCCCGGGTGTGGCTGGCGCTGTTCCCGTACCTGCTGGTCATCGTGGTGTTCGGCATCGCCAACCTCTGGAAGCTCGGCGTCAACATTCCCGCCTGGCTGGCCACCACCAACATCCACGTACCGTGGCCGGTGCTGCACGGCGCGATCGTGGACGCTGCCGGAAAACCGGTCTCCTCGACCGTGTACAACTTCCAATGGCTCTCCAGCCCCGGCACGCTGCTGCTGATCACCGGCCTGATCGTTGCCGCCGTGTACGCCGCCTTCGACGGCGGTGGCCGGTTCCCCATCACGATGCGCCAGGCGGTGGCCGCGATTGGCCACACCATCTACAACATGCGCTGGGCAGGGGCGACCATCATGCTGGTCCTCGCCCTGGCCTACGTCATGAACCTCTCCGGGCAGACCGTGGCGATCGGCACCTGGCTGGCCAGCACCGGCGGCTTCTTCGCCTTCCTCTCCCCCGTCCTGGGCTGGATGGGCACCGCCGTCACCGGCTCGGACACCTCCTCCAACGCTCTCTTCGCGAAACTACAGCAGGCCGCAGGCATCAAGGCCGGGATCGACCCCCACCTGCTCGTGGCCGCCAACTCCTCCGGCGGCGTCGTCGGCAAGCTCATCAGCCCCCAAAACCTCGCCATCGCCGCCACGGCCGTCGGCATGGACGGCCAGGAATCAGTCCTGCTGCGCAAGGTGATCGGCTGGAGCGTGGGCATGCTCGCAGTGCTCTGCCTGCTGGTATACCTCCAGTCAACGCCCGTGCTGGGCTGGATGCTGCCTCGGGCCTGATGTCAGTGAAGCGCGCAGGCCCGTGGCAGGATGGATCCGTGACAGATACAACGGATCGGGCCGCGGGCCCGCGCGCCTACCAGGCCGTGCTGTCCAGCATCGAGGCCGATCTGCGGTCAGGCCGGCTGAACATCGGCGACCGCCTCCCAGGCGAGCGGACCCTCTCCGAACAGCACGGCATCTCACGCGCCTCGGTGCGGGATGCAATCCGCATCCTGGACGTCATGGGCCTGGTACGCACCGCGACCGGGTCGGGCCCGAACTCCGGGACCATCCTCATCTCCGACCCGGCAGCCGGACTGTCCTCAACCCTTCGCCTGCATGTGGCCAGCCGGCACCTGCCCGTCGCCGACATCGTCCAGGCCCGCATCCTCCTGGAAACCTGGGCCGCCACGGCTGCGACAACACGCCCCATCGACGAACCGTCCCTGGCCCGCGCCGCGGAACTGCTCGCCCTGATGGACGACCCCGCCCTGGGCCGAGAAGCATTCCACGACCTCGACTCACAGTTCCACGTACTGCTCAGCACCCTCGCCGGCAACGCCGTCGTCTCCGCCATGATGGAGTCCCTTCGCCTGTCGATCATGGACTACGTCCGCCACGCCGTCACCACCGACGAACAGTGGCAACCCGTCGCCCAGGCCCTGCGCCACCAGCACCACGGCATCCTCGACGCCCTCACCGCCCGCGACGGGGACCTCGCCGCCCGCCTGCTCGGTGAACACATCGAATGGTTCTTCACCGAAACCGCCCGCTAACCCAGGCAACGCCCCCGTCCGGTCCCTTGCCTGGAAAAGGACGCCGGGGCGGGCGGTGCAATCCAAAACCGGACGGCCTCCGAACGCCTGTTACGGGTTCACTCCGGAACCCGCGAAATTCGATGCGGAGGCTCAACTCCGCCCTTGGGAAAAGGATTGAAAGCCATGCGCACATCACCGAACCGCCTGCTTGCCACGATTTTCGGAGCCGTCTACCTGTTGGTGGGCGTCGTCGGGTTCTTCGTCACCAGCGGGGTAGGTTTTTTTGCCACGGAAGGACGGAACCTGATCATCTTCGAGGTCAACCCGCTGCACAATATCATCCACCTGGCCATTGGAGCGGCCCTCCTGCTTTCCGGGCTGGGTTCCGTGACGGCGGCCAAGACCGCCAATTCAACCGTGGGCGCCGTCTACCTGCTCGTTGGCATCGTGGGCCTCTTCCTGACGACGTCCGCACTGAACATCATTGCCCTCAACGGCGCAGACAACGTCCTGCACCTGGCCAGCGCACTGGTGCTGTTGACGGTCGGCCTGTCCCAGGACCGTGCCACCGCCACCGCCCGAACCGCCTAGTCATGGCGGCCCTGCGTGTTGCGCAAGCCCCGTCCCCGGGCAGGAAGATGTCGCTTCGCCGGGCCTCCATTGGACGCCCACGAGCCTCCGCCCGGTCCGGCGGCGAGCTTGCCAGCCTCTGCGTCGGCGTCGCCGCCGTAGGCATTGCTGCCCTCGGCAGTGCCGCTGCCTCCAGCCTGGTTGCCGGCCTGAACGGGGCGGCCGGGCCGGCGGTGTGGTGGGAATGGGTAGCCGCACTCGGGTCGGCTGCCTGGGCGGGGGCTGCGCTGTTCTATGCCTTTGCCACTTTTCGGACCGGGCACCTGCTGATGGCCGGCGTGGCAGTCCGTGCCGTGGCGGTGGCCGCATTGGTCCACCTGGCCGGGATCCTGATTGGCCTCTGGCGCGTGCCCGAGGACGCCAGATACCTGGACCTGACCCTGGCCGCGCTGCTGGTGCTTGAGTTGTCCGTTATTGCCGTCATGGGCTGGCAGCACAACAAGGCGCTTCGCACGTCGTTCAGGGCATCTGCTGGATGGAAACCGTCCGCCCTGGCAGTCATCGGCACGATGTTTTTCGTGTCCATTGTGGTGGCATCGGTTACCACCCTGGGGCTGGCAGCCTCCACTGCCGGCCAGCTTGCCGTCCCGCATTCCGGGCATGGCTCCCACAGTCCCGGTGGCCACCTGCCCGCCAACCTGGAACAGTTGAAGCATTCCGGCCACCATCACTGACCCTAGTGTTCGCTCCAGCAGGCCAGGATGGTGGTTGCCATCTGGTACGCGAAGGCGGAGCGCGTGACGTGGTTGATGCCGGCGGCGGCAGGCATCGTTGTGGCGTCCACGTGCAGCACCATGTTGTCCTTGGCGAAGACCACGGTGCCCGCCTCCGCCTGGTAACCGGGCAGGCCGAGGTTGGACAGGCCCTGGATGGGCTTGGCGTCAAGCGAGGTCGAAAGCGTCGCAGCGCCTTCCCGTGCTGCCGTCGCCTCCGGGAACACCTGGACTGACATAGTCAAGGTTCCGGCTTCCAGGGCATAGTGGCATGCATACACGGTGCCATTCCAGGACCAGTCCGTCTTCGGTGGCGAGGCGAGCCCGAGGATTTTGGTGACGTTGCCCCTGGCTTCTGCGGAACAAACCATGGCGGCGGCCTGTGGCGGCGTTCCGGCAGGACTCTCACTGGCCGATTTTCCGACCGCTGTGGGACCCTGCGTTGCGCCGTGCGCTGCGGCGGACTGCGCTGCGAACTGTACGGACGGGGCTGCGGCCGTGCCTGCTGCGCACCCGCCCAACAGGAGCACCCCCACGGCCAGGCCTGTGATTGTGAGCTGCTTGTTCATTTACTTGCCCTTTTCTTCCGATCATTCATTGCCGTCTAACGGACGGTCAGGACGCCGTGCGTGCCGGCCGTGCCGTCGCTATGGAACGGGTAGCTGCCCGGTTCACCGGGTGCCTTGAAGGTTGCGGTGGTGCCGGGAGCAACGGTGAAGTTGAAGCTGTGGCCGTCGTCGGAAGCGAGGGTGTGGGCGGCGGTGTCCATGTTCATCACGGTGACCATGGACCCGGCCGCCACGGGGGCGGCATCGCGGACGTGTCCGGATTCGATGTGGATCATGCCCGCCATGGCATCCGCTGTGCCGGTCATGGCCGGCACGGGGGTGCTGGCGGCCGGGGCCGCCTGGGCCGGGCCGGGGCTGGCAGTTGGGGAGGTGCTGCAGCCGGCCAGGACCAGCGTGGTGGCCAGGGCCGCGGCGGCGATGAGTTGTCGTTGTGTTTTCATGATCGTCCAATCCAAGAAATATTTCTGCCGGGGCCTGCCGTGTTCCGCCCGCCGGCGGCTATGGGGTATGGCTGGAGACCAGGTGGCCGTAGACGATGGTGTTTTCGGTCCATTCACCGGTGGCTTGGTCGAATCCGCCGCAGGTGATGAGGCGGATTTCGGCGCGGTTGGTGTTGCCATAGACGGCCAGGGTGGGAAAGGTGGCCTTTTTGACCTCCGCGAGCTTGTCCACCTCGAAGACAGCGACGCTGTGGTCCGCTCGCGTCACGGAGAACCGTTGGCCCTGCTTCATTTCGTGGAGCCGGTAAAACAGTCCTTCGGGCGAGGCGAGGTTGTTGACGTGGCCCAGGATGACGGCGGGCCCCAGCTGCCCGGGTGTGGGCGAGTATTTGTACCAGCCGCCCGGGTCTCCGGGTTGGCCGCCGGGCACGTCCATGGTGCCGTCCGGCGCCTGTCCCAGCGGCACCAGCACGGTGTTGATGCCAATGTCGGGCACCTGCAGCCTGACCGGAATGGAGGCGGGAAGGATGGGTCCCTCCACGGCCGGCCCGGCCGGTGTGGCGGGTGCCGCGGCCTGGGCCGCGGAAGGCGACACCGCCGGCGCCGGAGGTGGGGTTGGTCTGGGGTGGGCCGGCGCGGCAAGCATGGTGGCCGGTGCGGCGGCCCCGGCTCCGGGACTTTGCGGGGCGCATGCCGTGGTGCCGAGCAGGACGCCGGCGAACAGGAGACCGGCCGCCGCGGATGCGGCGAGGCGCCCGCGGCGGCTGGTCTTATCCTTCATGGTGCTTCAGGCCCCGTCAGTTCGACGCGGTCTTCGTGCGGCGCAAGGCCACAAACGCGCCGGCGGCCAGCACCAGCGCGCCGGCCCCCGCGAACAGCCCCAACTCAGGCGATGCCCCGGTGGTGGCCTGCGCCGTCTGGGTCAGGCCCGTGCCGGGGGCCCCGCCGGGCATCGCACCCATCTGGGAGGCAACCACCGTGCCGCACAGGGCCGGCGAGGTTGCGGCCAGGGGCAGGGAGGGCACCAGGTCGCTCTTTTCCTTCTGCGCGGCGGCCGGCAGGGTGGCGGGGTCCAGTCCGTGGACCACAACGACGCCGGTCCCGGCCTTGAGCGCGGCAATGGTCTCGGCGTTCATGGCAAAGGTGCGCTGATAGCTGTAGGAGGCGCCCATGCCGGCCACCTTCAGGTCCAGGGCAGCCTTGTCACTGGTGTCGCCGCTGGTGGAGAGGGTGGTGCCGATCTTTCCGTAGGACGGGCCGCCCTCGGTGGTGCTGATGACCCCGTCCTTGTTTGTGTCCGCAGCCGGGGTGGGGCACACGCCCTTCCCGTCGATGTGTATGTGCTGCACGTGCGGGTACGGGGCGCCGTTGAAGGTGGCGGCCAGCCCGCTGACATTCTCAGTGACCGTCGCCTGGTCCCCGGTCAGGGAGATCATGACACTGCCGGTTGCGTTGCTGCCGTTGATGGCACCAAGGTTGGCCTGGTAGGTGGTGGTTCCATTGTCAGCAGCCATGGCACCCGCGCCGGAAAGCGACACGACGGCAAGCGCCAATGCCGGTGCAATCAGGAAAGCAGATTTCTTATACATAAGAGATTCCTCCTCATCAGGGGGCGTCCCGATACCGGGGCGTCAGGGGTGATTCGGAACACGGCGCCCGATGGATTGGGAAATGCCGCAGTTTTCTTTGGCCGCCCCGGGCAAGCAGGGAATTGATGTTCCTCGGCTCGTGTCCAATCCGGTTGGCGGGGTGCTCCGAAGTACCTCCTGACAGCCCGCACCGCCCCTCGGCATGAAGCACTAACGGCCACGGCGGCAGCAGGGGAAGCAGGCGGAGACCATCCGCTTTCAAGGCATGGAGAACCATCATGAATGCAACCAAGACGTCCACCACCCGCAAGGGCCTCAGCCTCGGCATGGGACTCCTCGCCATTGCCGCCATGGGCCTGACCGCCTGCAGCGGCACCACCACCGCCGCACCCGCAACGTCGCAGGCCCCCATGGCCAGCTCCGCCCCGGCGGCCACCACGCCCATGGCTGCTGCCGGGGACCTGGTCGGCCCGGGCTGCGCCGCCTATGCTGCGGCCGTCCCGTCCGGCGCCGGCTCCGTGGCGGGCATGGCGGCCGATCCGGTGGCAACGGCTGCGTCGAACAACCCGCTGCTGAAGACACTGACAGCGGCAGTGTCCGGGAAGCTGAACAAGGACGTGAACCTGGTGGACACCCTGAACTCGGGCCAGTTCACCGTCTTCGCCCCGGTTGACGACGCCTTCGCCAAGATCCCGGCGGCCACCATCGACGGGCTGAAGACCGACTCAAAGACGCTGACGTCCATCCTTACCTACCATGTGGTCCCCGGCCAGCTCGCGCCCAGCCAGATCGACGGCACGCATGCCACGGCCGAAGGCGCCACGGTGAAGGTCACCGGCAGCGGGGACAACATGATGGTCAACGGCGCCAAGGTCATCTGTGGGGGCGTCAAGACGGCGAACGCCACCGTCTACCTCATCGACTCCGTACTGATGCCCCCGGCCAAGAAGTAGCCGGCCAAGAAGTAGGGCCAAGAAGTAGTCCGCAGCCGCCCGCCGTCAACACGGACCGCAAGGAAGCGCACCATGGGCAGCGACCATGACAAACTAGAGACCATGCGCCTGCCCTGGTTGCGGCCGGTGGAGCCCCTTGCCCCGCCCACGCACGAAGACCTGATCCGCCTCGTCGCCCTCGGCGACGAGGCGGCCTTCGCCGAACTCTACGACGCCGTCGCACCCCGGGTGTTCGGGCTGGTGCGCCGCGTGGTCCGCGATCCGTCGCAGAGCCAGGAAGTCACCCAGGAGGTCTTCCTGGACGTTTGGACGCAGGCAGCGCGGTTTGACGCGGACCGGGGGAAGGCCATGGCCTGGATTCTGGTCATCGCCCACCGCCGGGCCGTGGACCGCGTGCGGGCCAGCCAGGCCAGCAGGGACCGCGACCTTCGCCAAGGCATCAAGGAATACCAGGAAAGCTACGACGACGTCGCGGACACCGTGGAAACCACCCTGGAGGCCGAACGGGTCAACCAGGCCCTTGAAACGTTGACCGGGCCCCAGCAGGAAGCCATCCGCCTGGCCTACTATGGCGGCTACACGCACCAGGAAGTGGCGCAGCTGCTGAACATTCCGGTGGGCACGGCCAAGACACGAATTCGTGACGGCATGATCAGACTACGAGACAGGTTAGGGGTGGCGTAATGGAACAACAACTTCATCTGCTGACCGGCGCCTATGCACTCAACGCCGTCACCGACGCCGAGCGGACCGCATTTGAACGCCACGCCCTGGGGGACGCGCAGACGCTCGAGGAGGTGCGCAGCCTCAGCGAAACCGCCGCGCTGCTCGCCTACGGAACGCCCGCGGAGACCCCTCCCCCGGAAGTGAAGGCCAACGTCATGGCCGCCATCCGCAACACCCGCCAGCTTTCGCCCTCCACCGTGGTCCGGGACCTCGGCACCGCGCGCACCGCCCTGAGGGGCACGACGGCGCGTTCCCGGCTCTCGGGTCCGCCGCGCCGCCGGTGGGTGCCGGCCCTGGCGGCCGCTGCCGCCCTGCTGATCTTCGCGGGCGCCGGCGTGGGCGGGTGGGCGGTTGGCCATGGTTCCGGGCAGCAGGGGACGGAGCAGCGGCTGGCCGCCGAGCAGGCGCAACAGGCGGCCATGCTGGCGATCATGGGGGCGCCGGATGCGAAGATTGCCACCGCAAAGGTTGGCGCAGGCACCCTGGTGACCATTGCTTCCTCGGGGCAGGCCAACCAGGCGGGCGTTCTGGTGAAGGACATGCCGGCCGCCCCTGCCGGAAAGGCCTACGAGCTGTGGTTCATCACCGCCAAGGGTGCCGTGCCGGCCGGGCTGATGGATGTTTCCGGCTCCGCACCAAGCGTCCAACTCCTGAAGGGGCCACTGGACGGCGCCACACACATCGGCATCACGGTGGAGCCAGCAGGCGGCTCCCCCCAGCCCACCACCACACCCATACTGCTCCAGGCCATTTAGCTCCAACCCCTCGGGCGGGGCACGGCCCACAGGCGGGCGCCCCTCTTGGGCGTTCGCCGTTTCCAATCCACCCGGCGTCCGGCTCCGAAGTACAGGCAAGAAGAGCAGCCCATCCATATGAGGGCGGCTAATGCCCCGTCCCAAGGAGCCCGTCATGGGAACACACAACAAGAAGCCCGCAACAGCCCGGGCCAGGAGCCGGAGCCTCCGGCTTCTGGCCTCGGCCGCAACAGGCATCATCGCCGCCGGTGCGCTGTTCGCCGTGGCCCAGCTGCTCTCCTCATTTTTCGGCGCGGCATCCTCCCCTCTGACCTCCGTAGGGTCCGCATTCATCGACTTCACCCCTGCGTGGATGAAGAACTTCGCCATCGCCACCTTCGGCACCAACGACAAGGCGGTGCTCCTGCTCTCCATGGCGGCCGCCGCCGTCGTCCTCGCCGCCCTGGCCGGTGTGGTCGCCCGCAGACGGTTTGCGGCCGGGGCCGGGATGGTCGGCGCCTTCGCCATCGTCATGGCCGCCTGCATCATCACCCGGGCCGGTGCCTCCGTCGCAGACCTCCTGCCCCTCCTGGCCGGCACGGCCGCCGGCCTGGCGGCGCTGCGATTCCTCGCGGACTCCCCACCGCCGCGACGCACCGCACCCACCCCCGGCACCCCCACGGAGTCCGGTGCGGGCCAGCCCTCCCGCCGGACGTTCCTGGTCAGGTCGGCCGTCGTGGCGGGTGCTGCCGTCGTCGTTGGCGTGGGCGGCACCCTCCTCTCCACGGCACGCAACACGGCCCGCCAGGTGCGTGCCGCGCTCAAGCTCCCCGCCCCACGGACGCACGCGGCCGCCCTGCCCTCCGGCGTCCAGTCGCCCGTGGCGGGGGTGGGGCCGTTCGTCACCCCCAACCCGGACTTCTACCGGATCGACACCGCGTTGGTCGTCCCCGAGCTGGACCCCCGCACCTGGACCCTGCGCGTGCACGGGATGGTGGAGCACGAATTCACCATGACCTTCGACGAACTCCTCGCCGCCGAGCTGGTCGAAACGTACGTGACTCTGACCTGCGTGTCGAACGTGGTGGGCGGCAACCTGGCCGGCAACGCCAAATGGCTCGGCTACCCCCTCCGCGAGGTCATGGCCCGGGCCAAGCCCCAGCCCGGGGCGGACATGGTCCTCTCCACCAGCGCCGACGGGTTCAGCGCCTCCACCCCGCTGCCCGTACTGCAGGACAGCCGCGACGCGCTGCTGGCCGTGGGCATGAACGGCGAGCCGCTTCCCCTGGACCACGGCTTCCCCGTACGCATGGTCGTTCCCGGGCTCTACGGGTTTGTCTCGGCCACCAAATGGGTCGTGGACCTGGAAGTGACCACCTTCACGGCGAAGGCCGGCTACTGGACCTCGCGCGGCTGGTCCTCGCACGGGCCCATCAAAACGGCATCCCGCGTCGAGGTGCCCCGCGCCCTAGCCCGCGTGCCAGCCGGCCGGGTGGGCATCGGCGGCACCGCATGGGCCCAACACCGCGGCATCTCCAAGGTCGAAATCCAGCTCGACGGCGGCCCATGGCAGCCTGCAACACTGGCCGCCGAAGCCTCCGTGGACACCTGGCGGCAATGGTCCTACGAATGGGACGGTGCCGCCGCGGGCACACACAACGTCAGGGTCCGCGCCTACGATACCGCCGGCACCCTCCAGGACGGGAGGCAGGCCCCGCCCGAACCCGACGGCTCCACCGGCTGGCACTCCATCACCTTCACCGTCAC
>NZ_JAAKZI010000058.1 GCF_011045165.1 Arthrobacter silviterrae | reverse complement strand
AAGACAGTGCGTGGCCATTGCCCGCGCCGTGCACTTCGGGGCGAAGGCCCTGATCCTGGACGAACCCACCGCGGCCCTGGGCGTGAAGCAGTCCGGGGTGGTGCTCCGGTACATCCTCCAGGCCCGCGACCGCGGCCTGGGCGTCATCTTCATCACCCACAACCCCCACCACGCCTACCCCGTCGGGGACAGGTTCCTGCTCCTCAAGCGCGGCAAGTCCATCGGCTACTACGACAAAAAGGACATCACCCTGGAGGAACTCACCGCCCAAATGGCCGGCGGCGCGGAACTGGCCGAACTGGCCCACGAACTCGAAAGCCTCGGCGGCCACAGCGACATCGTCAGCGAAGTCCAAGCCGAAGTCGCCGAGGTCGCAGAAGCTGCCCTGTAACTCACACCATTCCAGCCGCCATGTCGGCAAAGAACCACAACCACGATGGAGCAACGATGGAAATGCTAGTAGCCGGAAGTTGGCGCGGAGCCGCGGACGGCAGGATAGAGGAAATCCGTTCACCGTTTGACGGCAGGATAGTCGACACGGTGCCGGTGGCGACGGTCAAAGATGCCGTGGCCGCACTCGACAGGGCCGAGATTGGCGCACGGATCCAACGGAGCACGCCGGCACATGAGCGGGTCGACATCCTCCTGCGCGCAGCCGCATTGGCGGATGAGCGGGCCGAAGACATTGCCCAGACCATCAGCGCCGAATCCGGGAAGCCCATCACGGAAGCCAGGGGTGAGTCCAGCCGCTCCGGCAACATCATTCGCCTGGCTGCCTATGAAGGGAGCCAGCTGTATGGCTCATCCCTTCCCCTTGACGCCAACGCCGGGACGGGGCTGGACAAGATCGGCTTCACCCTGCGCCAGCCCGTGGGGATCGTGGTCGCCATCACACCGTTCAACTACCCGGCGCTGCTGGTGTTGCACAAAATTGCACCCGCGCTGGCGGCCGGGAACGCCGTCGTCCTCAAACCGGCCCGCGCTACCCCGCTGACGGCGCTAAAGCTCGCCCGTTGCTTCGTGGACGCGGGCCTGCCGCCGGAGGCGTTGTCCGTCATTACCGGGCCCGGCAGCTCGCTGGGGGATGTGCTGGTGACTGACCCGCGCGTGCGCAAGGTGTCCTTTACCGGTTCCACCAGCGTGGGAACCCGCATCAGCTCCATTGCGGGGGTCAAAAAGCTGTCCCTGGAACTGGGGGCCTCGTGCCCGGTCATCATCCTTCCGGATGCCGACCTGGAACTTGCCGCCACAGCCGTTGCTTCCGGTGGTTACGTCAACGCCGGGCAGGTGTGCATTTCCGTCCAGCGGGTCATCGTGGACCGCCGCGTGGAGGCCGACTTCCTGGACGCACTGGTCCCCAAAGTCGAGGCCATTGCGGTAGGTGACCCCCGGGCGGACGGCACCCGGCTTGGCTCGCTGATTTCCGTGGACGAAGCAACCCGTGTCCAGGCATCGATTGCCGCGGCACGCCAGACTGGCGCCCGGGTCCTTACCGGAGGAGACCGGGACGGCGCCGTGGTAAGCCCCGCCGTCGTCGCCGGTGTCGACCCGCGTTCGCCGCTGAGCCGGGATGAACTTTTCGGGCCCGCCGTCGCCGTTTCCTCAGCCCAGGACATCGAGGGGGCCATCGCCCAGGCCAACGACAACGATTACGGCCTGGGGGCGGGCATCTTCACCAACGATGTCGCAGGAACGGTGCAGGCCATGCGGTCCATCGACGCCGGCAACATCCACATCAACTGGTCCCCGCTGTGGCGGGCGGACCTGATGCCCTATGGCGGACTGAAAGGCAGCGGCGTCGGCAAGGAAGGCGTCCGCTCCGCCGTCCAGGAAATGACAGAAGAGAAGACCATCGTCCTGCACGGGCGTCCCTGGTAATTACGAGAACTGGAACAAGTCCATGACAACACCAAACCTGACCATCCGGCTCACGACAGCCCAAGCCCTCATCAAGTATCTCTGCGCACAATACTCCGTGGCCGACGGCGACCGCCGCCGCCTGGTCCCGGCAACACTGGGCATCTTCGGCCACGGAAACGTCGCAGGGCTGGGACAGGCGCTGGATGAGCTGGCGGATGAGATGCCGTTCATCCAGGGTCGGCACGAGCAGTACCTGGCCCACATTTCCACCGCCTACGCCAAGGCCAGCCGCCGCCGGGCAGTACTCGCCGTGACGGCGTCGATCGGTCCAGGCGCCCTCAACCTGGTGACTGCCGCCGGCCTGGCCACGGTCAACCGGATTCCCCTGCTCCTGCTGCCCGGGGACACCTATGCCACCCGCCACCAGGGGCCGGTCCTGCAACAGCTGGAACACCCGACCGAAGCCGACGCCACCGTCAACGACGCGTTCCGGCCCGTGTCACGGTTCTTCGACAGGATTACACGCCCGGAGCAGCTCCTGACGGCCCTGCCCCAGGCCATGCGTGTGCTGACGAGCCCCACGGATGCCGGGGCGGTGGTCATTTCACTGCCCCAGGATGTCCAGTCGCACGCGTACGACTTCCCGGCTAGGTTCTTCGAGCCCCGGGACTGGAAAATCCGCCGTCCGCTGCCCGATCCCGAAGAGGTCGAGGACGTCGTCCGACTCATCCGCGGCGCCGACCGTCCCGTGATCGTCGCCGGCGGCGGCATACACTACTCGGACGCCCATGCGGCCCTGGAAGCGCTCGCGGCGCAGACGGGCATCCCGGTAGTCGAGACTTTCGGCGGCAAGGGGGCCGTCACCCGTAATGAGTGGTGGCAGCTGGGTGGAGTGGGCCTGGAGGGCAACTTCGCCTCCAACAACCTGGTCAAACAGGCTGACCTGGTCCTAAGCGTCGGCACCCGGCTGACCGACTTCGCCACCGGCTCCCAATCCCTTTTCGAAGACCCCAACGTCCGGTTCGCATCCCTTAACATTGTCGACGCCGACACACGCAAGCAGGGCGCCACCGGCATCCTTGCCGACGCACGGCTGGGGCTGGAGGCCCTGGCCGTGGCACTGAAAGGCCAAACCACGAGCAAGTGGTGGCAGGACACGGTCCAGTCCGAGAAGGCACACTGGGCGCCCATCCGGAGCAAGTGGCTGGACGCCGACACCCCCTACGATGCCGCCGACCACCCTGACGCCCCGGTCACCGGGGCGCTGTTGACACAGCCGCAGCTGATCGGGCTGATGCAGGAACACGCCCGCCCGGGCGACACGGTCATAGCCGCGGCAGGAGGGCCACCCGGTGACTTGCAAAAGGTCTGGGACGCCACAGACAACCGCCACTGCCACCTGGAATTTGGATTCTCCTGCATGGGCTATGAAATTGCCGCCGGCATGGGTGTCCGCCTGGCCCAGGGGAACAATGACAACCGCGTGGTCACCTTCATCGGGGACGGCACCTTCCTCATGGCACCCACCGAAATCCTCACCGCGGCGCAGGAGGGACTCAACGTCACCATTGTGGTCTCGGAGAACCACGGCTACCAGGTAATCCACCGCCTGCAAATGAACCGCAGCGGCAAGGAATTCGGCAATGAATTCCGGTACCGCACCGCCGCTGGGAGCCTAGCCACACAGGGAACCCCCACGACACGCCTGGACGGGGACTACCTGAGAGTGGACCTGCGGCAAATCGCCGAGGGCCTGGGTGCTCTCGCCATCCGTGCCACGAGTGCCGCCGACGTCAGGCAGGCCTTGGAGTCCACCAGGAACACCGGCGGGCCCGTTGTCATCGTGGTGCCGACGGTGCCCCACGTGGACCTGCCCGGCGGTGACGTGTGGTGGGACGTCGCCCCCGCCGAAGTGTCACGACAGGAGGCCGTGCGCGGACTGCGGAAGGAATACGAACTGGCTCGAGGGGCCCAGCGGTGGTTCGGATGAGCCGCGGACCGCTCGACGGCGGGCAGCTGCGCCGACGCCTGTCCGAGGGCGAGGTGACTGTGGGCACCTTTGTCGGCATGGCTTCGGCCACGGCCGCAGAAGTTTGTGCCGCATCCGGGGCCGATTGGATCTTGATCGACCTGGAGCACGGCTCCGGAAGCGACGAGGCCGTCCGGGACGGAGTCATCGCGGCCGGCGGCTATGGCGTCCCCACCATCGTCAGGGTCGAAAGCGGAGAACGCATCCGCATAGGGCGCGCGTTGGACCATGGGGCAGACGGAATCATGGTGCCCCGGCTGGGAAATGTCGAAGAAGCCCGACAAACAGTCAGGCACATGCTCTACCCGCCCCGAGGCGACCGGGGAGTGGCCACCTACAACAGGTCCTGCCAGTGGGGCATGAACCGGGAACCCCTGACCGCCGACAGCCAGACAACAGTGGGGATCATCCAGATCGAGACACTCGATGCTCTGGAGAACGTGGAGGCGATTGCCGCCCAGGACGGCGTGGACGTCCTCTTCGTTGGTCCCCTTGACCTCTCCTATGCCTTGGGTGTTCCGCTGCAACTGGACAGCGGTGCCTTCCAAGACGCCCTGAGGCGGGTGCTCGACGCGGCAGGGCGGCACCACAAGGCTGCCGGCATCCTCGCCGCGGATGGGACCGCTGCAGCCAAGTTTGTCCGCCAGGGATTCCGGTTCGTCGCCATCGGATCGGATTCCACCATCATGGCCGCGGCGTTCCGGGACGCCTTCGCCACCGCCCGCAACTAACAAATACTTCAACGAGACAGGAATGACCGTGACCCAAGAATCCCTCACCGTCGGTGTTGGCCTTATCAGCGTCGGATGGATGGGCAAGCTCCACTCGCGCGCCTACCAAACCGTCCCCTATGCCTACCCCGAGCTCGGCCTCGCCACCAGGCTCATCATTGCAGCAGACACGGAGCCAAGCCGGGTTGACTATGCCCGGAAAATTCTCGGCTTCGCCGAAGGCACCACCGACTACCACGACGTCCTCAACCACCCCGAGGTGGACGTCGTCTCCATCTGTGCACCCAACTTCCTGCACGCCGAAATCGGCATCGCAGCTGCCAAGGCCGGAAAGCACTTCTGGATCGAAAAGCCGGTGGGCCGCGGCTACGAAGAAACGGCCGCGGTGCAGGAAGCCGCCGTCGATGCCGGTGTCATCACCTCCATCGGGTACAACTACCGCCACGCACCGGCCGTGGAACACGCCCGACAGCTCATTGCCGAGGGCCGGCTCGGACGCATCACCAACGTCCGCGCAGTGTTTTTCTCCGGCTATGCCTCCGAACCCAACGGAGCCCTGTCGTGGCGTTTCAATAGAAAGCTTGCCGGTACCGGCGTGTTGGCCGATCTGTTCAGCCACGCCACGGATCTGTGTCAATATGTAGTTGGACCCATCGCCGAAGTCACCGCGCTGACCAGCACGGTGTACACCCAGCGCCCCAAGCTGGCCATGGGATCCGGAACACACTTCGCAGTCATTGAAAACGGTGAAATGGGACAGGTTGAGAATGAGGACTATGCTGCAGCGCTGGTCCGCTTCGGACCAAGCGCCCGCGGCGCCGGCGCGGTCGGCACCATTGAATCCTCCCGCGTTGCCGTCGGCCCCGAGTGCGGCTACCAGATCGAGGTCTACGGTACCGAAGGTTCGCTCAAGTGGGATTTCGAGCGCATGAACGAACTCAAGGTCTGCCTGGGGCGCAACAATGATGAGCAGGGATACACCACCGTCAACGCCAGCCCCCGACATGGGGACTACTCCCACTTTCAGCCCGGCCCCGGCAACAGCATGAGCTTTGACGACCTGAAGGTCATTGAAGCGAAGAAATTCCTTGTCGCTGTCACCGGGGGAGTGCAGGAAAACTCGAACATCCATGATGCCGCGTCGGCCGCTGCAATTGTCAGCGCCGCCGAAGCCTCCTCCCTGTCGGGCCAATGGCAGAAAATCGATGAAATCCACGGCACCACGGCAGCACGGGCATAGCCATGGCCAAGTCATCCGCACGGCGGCCAACGATCATGGATGTGGCAGAACGTGCCGGCGTCTCAAAATCGCTGGTCTCACTCGTCCTGCGCGACTCACCTCGCGTCAGTGACGAACGCCGCCAGCGGGTGCTCAAGGTTGTCCAGGAGATGGGATATGAGCTGAACCTCGCAGCCAGGTCCCTGGCAACGAGGGAAAGCGGCACCATCGGGGTGCTGGTCAGCGACCTGCACAATCCTTGGGCTTTCGACGTCGCCGACGCCGCCCGCACCGTGCTTGAAGAGAGCGGCCACACCGTCCTGTTCAGCGCAGTCACGGCGACGGGCAGGGGTGTGGACCAGTCCATTCTCCAGGCCTTCCGCGACCTGCGCGTCGCCGGGTTGCTCGTTGTGGGAACGGTGCCGGACACGGCACCGTTCAGCCGCGCCGTTGGCGGGGGAGCCGTTGTCTTTGTCGGCGGCGGGCCGGACTACATCGACACCGCCGACGTGGTTCGAAGCGACGACGCCCTGGGCATGGCGATGGTGGTTGACCACTTGATCACCCAGGGCCACGAGAACATCGTCCACCTGGGCGGACTCGGCGGTTCGGTGGGCCGGGCCCGCGTTGACGGGTATTCGGCAGCCATGGAGGAACACGGACTGGACCGCCACATCCAGGTGGTCGATGCCGACTTTTTCCAGGAATCCGGCTACGTTGCGGCCCAAAGGGCACTGACGTCTTCCCGCTCCCGGTCCCAACGCCCCACTGCGCTGGCCTGCATCAACGACCTAGCCGCCATCGGAGCCATGACGGCCGCCGATGAACGCGGTGTGGAAGTTGCCATCACCGGCTATGACAACATCGCCTTGGGCGCCATGCCGCGCCTTGGCCTGACCACCGTGGACCCCGACAGCTCCACCATTGGGGTGCTCGGGGCCAACACGCTGCTGGGCCGCATCAACGATGACGGTGACTCCTTTGTTCACCACACCGTCACACCCCAGCTGGTCGTGCGCACCTCCAGCCTTCTCGGCCTCTAAAACACAACTTCGCGGCACCGCCATTTCCGGCGGCGCCCTCCCACCCACATCTTCAAGGATGACGATGTCCCTTTCAATCAACCCCCAAATCATTGTCGCGCTCGGCCGCGTCGAACCACACCTGGTGGAACCGTTGCTCTCCGAACATCAGCGGCTCGTCCAGGACCCCACGAATGCGGACCTGGCCAACGCCGAAGCGGCCATCGTCCGGGCAGCCTACAGGGTGGACCGTGACCTGCTGGACCGCATGCCGGCGCTGAAGGTCATTGCCCGGACAGGGGTGGGAACAGACCTCGTCGACGTGGCCGAGGCGAACCGCCGCGGCATCGCGGTGGTCATCACGCCCGGCAGCAACACTGCCTCGGTCGCCGAGGGCGTGTTCGCACACCTGCTCTCACTCGTGAAGAAGCTCGGCCCGCTCACCTCGCTCGTAAGGGAAGGCCGCTGGGAGCAGCGCTCCGCAATGGACGTCGGAGACCTGGAAGGCTTCACGCTTGGCATCATCGGCTACGGCCGGATCGGCCGCCGCGTGGCACGGCTGGCCGAAGCGTTTGACATGAAAATCCTCGCCCATGATCCGTTCGCCAAGATTCCCGCCGGGATGGGCTGCGAGACGGTGGAGGAACTCCTGGCCCGCAGCGACTTCACCACCTTGCATATGCCGCTCACCACGGAAAACCACCACCTGATCAACGCAGCGCGACTCGCGACAATGAAAACCGGCGCGATCCTCATCAACTGCAGCCGCGGCGGCCTCGTCGACCTCAACGCCGCCCGTCAAGCCCTCCTCTCCGGCCAACTCTCCGGACTGGGCCTGGACGTCTATGACCCGGAACCGCCAGCCCACCACCCATTGTTTGACCATGAAAACGTTGTCCTGACACCGCACCTGATGGGCTTCACCCAACAAGGCATGGCACACACGGTCAGGGATGCGGCCCAAGGCGCCATAGACGTCCTGGCCGGACGCGCCCCCGCGGCCGTGGCAGCACCCTAACCATCCATGCCATGGAGCGACGGCGTGGCCCCGCACCGCTTCGCAACCAACCACCAGCCCGGACAATTCCGGGCAGCCCACCAGAAAGGACAACATCACATGTCTGAAAACCAACCGCTCAAGGTCGCCCTCTTTGGCTCTGGCCGCATCGGCCAGGTCCATGCCCGCAACATCGCCGCCCACCCGGACCTGGAGCTGGCCTGGATTGTTGATCCCTTCATTGAGGGGGCACGAACCCTGGCGGCCGGCACCGGTGCCCAAGCCGTGGCATCCGCGGATGAGGTGTTCGCCAACGCCGACCTGGACGCCGTCATCATCGGATCGCCCACCAACACCCACGTGGACCTGATATCCCGGGCCATGTCACACGGGGTCGCGGCCCTGTGTGAAAAGCCGATCGACCTCGACCTTGATCGAGTCCGGGCCTGCCGCGCTTCACTGGAGGGAAACCCAACGCCCCTCATGCTTGGCTTCAACCGACGCTTTGACCCCCACTTTGCCGCCATCCAGGCCCGAGTCGCTTCGGGGGAGATCGGCCGGCTCGAACAGCTGACCATCATCAGCCGGGACCCTGCCCCCGCGCCGGAGGCATACATCCTCGCCTCCGGCGGGATCTTCCGCGACCAAAGCATCCACGACCTGGACATGGCACGGTTCTTCGTGCCGGACATTGTCGAGGTCCAGGCCACCGGCACCAACGTGTTCTGCGACTACATCGAGGAGGCGGGGGACTTCGACTCCGTGGTCATCACCCTCAAGGGCAGCGGCGGCGAACTGGTGACCATCACCAACTCCCGCCACAGCGCCTTCGGCCACGACCAGCGGCTGGAAGCATTCGGCAGCGACGGAATGCTCAGCGCCGGCAACATGGCCCCCACCACGGTGCGCAAGTACGGCGCCGCAGGCACAGAGGGTGCGGACCCGTACCTGCCGTTCTTCCTCGAACGGTACGCCGAGGCCTACCGCAACGAACTGGACGCCTTCGCCCAGGCCATCCGCACCGGTACTGCCTGCAGCCCAGGGTTCGACGACGGCCTGCAGGCACTCCTGCTGGCGAACGCGGCCGAGGAGTCGGCGCGCACCGGCCGCACCGTGAAGATTGGCAAGGAGCAGCCGTGACGGCGCCACTGCTGAGGGACAAGGTGGTCCTCATTAGCGGGGGAACCCAGGGTTTGGGTGCGGGGGTCGCCCGGCGTGCCGCCGCCGAGGGGGCCGCCGGAATTGCCATTACGGGACGGAACGCCGAAACGGGCCAGCGGGTGGCCGCGGAAATTTCGGCGGGCGGGGTGGAGACACGGTTCATTCAAACCGACCTCGCCGACGTCGAACAGGCACGCCAGTCCGTCCTCGGGACCATTGCGGCCTTCGGCCACGTGGATTGCACCGTCAACGCGGCAGGCCTGACCACCCGTGGGACCATGCTCGACACCACCCCGGAGCTCTTTGATGCGCACATCGCGGTGAACCTGAAGTCGCCCTTCTTCGTCATGGCTGAGACCATCAAGCACCTGCGCAGCAGAGGGGTGCCCGGGAGCATCCTGAACGTCATCTCCATCGCCGAACTTGGCGGCCAACCGTACCTGGCTCCCTACGTTGCTGCCAAGGCCGGCCTCGCCGGGGCCACACGAAATGCCGCCCACGCCCACCGGTGGGACAAGATCCGCATCAACGGGCTGGACATCGGATGGACCGCCACGGACGGGGAAGCTGAGACCCAACGGAAATTTCACGGTGCGGGGGCGGACTGGCTGGAGAAGGCCAATGCGTCTGTTCCCATGGGCAAGCTCGGGCAAGTGGACGAGATTGCCGAATTCATAGTCTTTCTCCTCTCCGACCGGAGCGGTGTAGTCACGGGTTCCGTCATCGACTGGGACCAAAATGTCAACGGAGGATCAGATTGAACACCATCACCAGCCGACTTGCCGCAGCGCCCATTTCCTGGGGCGTCTGTGAGGTCCCGGACTGGGGCCACCAGCTTGAGGCCGGCCGTGTGCTGTCCGAGATGGCCGCACTGGGCATCAGCGCCACCGAGTTCGGCCCGGCCGGATTCCTGCCGGCACAGGCCGACCAGCGGGCGAAAGTTCTCAGCCAGCACAACTTGAAGGCGATCGGCGGCTTCTTCCCGATCATCCTGCACAACCCGGCCGCAAACCCGCTTACGGCCGTTGCGGCCGAACTGGATGCTTACGAGGCCGCCGGGGCCAGCATCATGGTGCTCGCCGCCGAGACGGGAGTGGCAGGTTACGACCAACGCCACGAGCTCGACGCCGAGGGCTGGGAACTGTTCGGCCGGAACCTTGACGCCGTGGTCAAGGCCGCGGCCGACCGGGGCATTCAGGCCGTGGTCCACCCGCATGTTGGGACGATGATTGAAAGCACGTCCGACGTCGACCGGGTCCTCAGCGACACCGCGGCCAACCTCTGCCTGGACACCGGGCACCTGCTCATCGGCGGCACCGACCCCGCCGTGCTGGTTCGCGACTACGCCGCCCGGATTGGCCACACCCACCTCAAGGATGTCCGCTCCTCGATAGCCCGGCGGGTCCAAAACGGGGAGCTCTCCTACACGGACGGCGTCAAGTCCGGAATGTACGTGCCGCTGGGCCAGGGGGATGTGGGCATCGCCGGCATCGTTCGTGACCTGCTGGCAGCCGGGTACCGTGGATGGTTCACCATGGAGCAGGACACCATCCTTGAGACGGAGCCGGCCGGCGAGGGCCCCCTCCGGGACGTCCGGCAGTCAGTCGCCTTCCTGCGGGGGCTTGAATCGGACATCAGCGGGTGAGCGCCGTCCGCTGGGGTGTCCTCACCACCGCCCGCATTGCCCAGAACCGCTTCCTGCCTGCCATGCGCACGGCCCGCAACGCCGTCGTTTCTGCCATCAGCAGTCCCAACGGCAGGGCATCAGAGGTGGCTACCCGGTTCGGCATCCCGGTTGCCTACACCTCCCACGAGGAACTCCTGGCCGATCCGAACATCGAAGCCGTCTACCTGCCCTTCCCCAACGGCCTTCACACGGACTGGATCATTGCCGCGGCTGAAGCGGGAAAGGACATCCTTTGCGAGAAGCCGCTGGTCGGCAGCGCGGAGGACTACGCCAGGGTTGTTGAGGCGTGCGCTCGGAACGGCGTGAACCTCATGGAGGCCTTCATGTACCGCTTCCATCCGCAGCACCAGAAAGTCCGCGAGTTCATCGACACCGGCCGCATCGGCCAAATCGTCTCCCTGCACGCACGGTTCCACTTCGTCATGGACCGCACCCCGGGGGAGGTCCGCCTGCAGACCGGACTTGAAGGCGGTGCTGTCAATGATGTCGGCTGCTACGCGATCGACATCATGAACATGGTCATGGGCCGGGCCCCCGAATCCGTCTACGGAAAGGGAACCAGCCGCACCGACGCCGTGGACACCACCGTCGCCGCCATCCTCGACTACGGAGACGTCCTGGGAACACTGGACTGCGGATTCGAAGGACCCCGCACCAACTCGTTCCAAGTGATCGGCACGGAAGGCCAAATCACCCTCGACAAGGCATTCGACCCGCAACCGGGTGAAATCGCCCGCGTCACCGTCTCCCTCCGCGACGGGCGGACGGAATCCTTCGACATCGGGGAAGACCAGTTCAAGACCGAGATTGAACGGTTCAGTGCCTGGGTGCGCAGCCCCGGACCGGAACTCATCCACAGGGAACTGACCGAGCAAAACCTTGCCGTCCGCCTGGCCCTCCATGAATCCTTGGCCACCGGCCTGCCAAGCACAGTCAAGGAAATCCACGCCGCCGAGCACCATCAACCAGTACAGGAGCACTCATGACCACCATCAAGCATTTCATCAACGGCGCCGAGACGGCGGGCACGGGCGGGGCCACGCAGCCGGTGTA
>NZ_JAAKZI010000057.1 GCF_011045165.1 Arthrobacter silviterrae | reverse complement strand
GTCGTCCAGACTTGGGTAGGCGCAGGCCGAGAACCACAAGGATGACCCCGACCCCCGCGACGATCAGCCCAATGGAGAGCCACATCCGGTTACCGGTCATGAAACTTCCCGGGATCAGGTTCATTCCCTGGCCGGCAAATACACCACCGATGATCACAGCGATCAAACCGATGGCAATGAGGGCGATGCGCCAGACTCTGCTGTTCACATCGCCCAACTTACCATTGCCCACTTCGCGCCCATCGGAGTCTGCCACCAGATCAGGACAGAAGATCGTGGCCTTCACCCACAGGACCAATCGCTGGCAGGCACTGCGTTTGCGGGCGACGGCTTGCCGCCGAGGCAAGCGTCGGGTTCAGTGCTTCTTGCCGCCAACTCCGGGCGCGGACGCGACTTGAGTCATCCACGCCGCAATCTGGCGTTCATCGATGTCGTCCACGGATTCGAGCTCCACACCCCGCGTTGACTTGCCCATCCCCATCGGTGTCACCGGCGGTACCGGCTCAAGCGCCGCGCCGTTGATAAACATGAGCTTGACGTGGCCGGCAAAGCCGCCGCAGCAAAAGCACCACCCGTCGCCGACGCCGTAGTACGACATCCCCCACTTCACGGAGCGCTGGAGGTTCGGCAGCGTCTTGGCCGCCAGAGCGTCGAGGCGTTCAGCGACGCCACGCTGCGGTTGAGGCAGACTGGCGATGTATGCGAAGACGGGCTTGTCGCCGACCGCTGCCTTCGCGGGGCTTGCCTTGCCGGTCATGGCTTCCGGCAGCGTGAACGCGCTGCCTGCGGGCTCCTCTGAGCCCAAGCCCGGGTTTTGAACTTCCCGCTTGCCCATCTCCCCACTAGTCATGGAAAGCATTATTCCTCACTCAATTCACGGCGAAAAGGTGCGGGCAGTCCGCTCCCGGTAAGCCGTTGCATCAGATGAAGTTCGACAACGGCGGGCCTGAAGCTTCTTGGCGATTCGGATGTCAGGACCGAGTGGAAGCCGGCCCCGGAGGCAGTTTGCAGATGGCCCGATTCTGTATGTCCTTGCATGCAGTGTGCAAGGAAATATTGTGGGATACATTGTCCAGTAGCAGGTCCTGGAGCTGTGCATGCGGGACTGAATTGGTGGAGGTTGGGGAGTCTGGCATGGTCGGAGTTCTTCGAAGCGTGAATGAAAGCCTCTCCTCCGCCTTGATGCCGGGAATTTCCGGCACCGGCCGCCGAAGCGGATAACGGCATGTGGGGATGGATCAGGTACCGGGCACTGATCTTAGCCGTGGTCCCGTTCATCGTAGCGGGCCCCCTCTGGTACCTGTCCAGGAATGCGGCCGGCTGGGATGGCGTTGGCTTTTTGTTGCTGCTCATTGCGTCCATTCCTGTCCTCACCGCCGTTGCTGCCTTCTCCGTTTGGCTTGCGTTTCGGAAGGGAGACAGTGTCCGTAAACTGGACAGGACCTCCCAAATCGCCAGCATCCTTTCATTGACGGTCTTTGGAGGATTGGTGGTCATTGGCGCTGCCGGCGTCATCCAGAGTGTGTGGTTTTGAGAAAGAGGAGCCCGTGACAGAGCCGATCACAAACAAGCAATTGTGGGCCGCCATCCACGCGGAGCGTGCCGCGCTGGCGGAAGACCTTGCCATGCTCAACGACAAGCAGTGGGCTTCCCCATCCCTGTGCGAACGCTGGAATGTCGAAGAGGTGGTGGCCCACCTGAGCGCAGCGGCAAGCACAGGTCCTCTTCGCTGGATTGGCAGCGCCCTCGGCGCCAGGTTTGACTTCGAGCTGCACAACTCCCGCCGCCTGGCTGAGCACCTGGGCCCGACACCTGCCGATACCCTGTCGCAATTTCGCCAAGTCATCCCCAGCACCACATCACCCTTTGGGCCTGTCGCCGCCTGGTTGGGCGAGTTGGTGGTGCATGCCGAAGACATTCGCCGGCCCCTGGGGATTGCACACCGGCTGCCCATCGAAACGGCTACCGAGGTTGCCGGCTTCTTCTCCCGCCGGAGCTTCACCGTCAAAAGCAAGGAGACCGTTGCCGGCCTGCGCGTGGAGGCAAGCGACGGGCCCCTGGCCAGCGGTCAAGGACCCCTGGTCCGCGGCACCACGCTTGCACTCGCCATGGCCATGGCCGGTCGCGCCGCGTTCTGCGACGAGCTGGAAGGGCCCGGCGTGGCGACCCTTCGCAGCCGGCTGGACGCACCCAACACCAAAATCTGACTCCGACGGCATGCACCGCCGTCGAACCCTGCCTGTGAAGGCAAATATGCTGGGAAGCGTGAACAAGTCAGCAATCCCCTTCCTCACCCTCGGCGGCATCAGCCTGATCCTTGGCGGGGTGGTCTCCGCGGCAAGCGCGGGCTCCCCCAGCTACACCTCTGCGTGGGCAGTTGCCTACCTTGTCCTGGTAGGCGGCATGGCCCAGCTGGTCCTGGGCATCGGCCAGGCTGAATTGGCGTCAAAACGCCTGCCGGCAATGCTCCTCGCAGCCGAAGCCGCCTTGCTCAACGTCTCAACTGTCGCCGTCCTTCTGGGCACGATCCTCACCGCACCCGCGCTGACGTATGCAGGGGCAGGACTCCTGCTCGTCACCCTGGTGGCATTCATCTGGGCAGTTCGGGGTGCCAGCCAACACCTGCCGTGGCTCCTGTGGGCCTTTCGCATCATGGTGGTGGTGCTGCTGGTCAGCGCCCCGATCGGCCTCGTTATTGCCCATTCCCGCCTGAGTTAAGACCCCGACGCATGGCCGGCCCCGTGAAGGTGGGCCAGGCCGCCGTCGTGGTTGAAAATGGAGAGGATCTCCACGGGTCCGCCGTGGGCGCCAATGGCGTGCGGCACCATGGTGGAAAACTCGGCCACTTCACCCGCGCGGACAAGGACTGTCCTCTCCCCCAGCTCCAGGCGGGCCGTGCCGGAGAGCACCGTGAACCAGTCCCGCCCCGGATGGACACCCATCTCCCCCGGCCTCTCGTGCGTGATCCGCATTTTAGCCACGACCTTGCCATTGAGCGCACCTTCCTCGGAAAGGACCCACGTGGTCAGGCCGGGCGCATGGCTGGGCTCGGGACGGATGACGACGTCCCCGTCGCCGACAGGCTCCACCAGCGCATCCAGCGTGGTGTCCAGCGCCCGGGCAATCGGAACGAGCTGGTCAAGCGCCATCCTGCGGTGGCCGGTCTCGAGGCGGCTGAGCGTTGACGGGCTCAGGCCGCAGCGCGCGGCGAGGCTGTCCAGCGACCAGCCGCGAGCCAGCCGGAGGCCGCGGATGCGCTGCCGGATGACAGAGTCTAAGGAAAATTCTTGCGTCATGCGCAAAATTCTATGCCATTGACGCAGTACGGGGATAGCCTGAAACCATGACTGATCACAACCACCACCACGACGGCGGAAACGCCCACGGCAACCACCATGGCGACGGCCTGGCCGAAATGCTGGACCTCGACGCGAAGATCCTTGGCGCCTACCTTGACGGCGTGACGCAATGGGCGGCCGAACTGCGCCCCTCCCCTGCCGCGATCGTGGATGTCGGCGCGGGCTCCGGGGCCGGCACCCTGGCCCTGGCCGGGCGCTTCCCCGGGGCGGGCGTGATTGCCCTGGACAAGTCGCCGGACATGCTTGCCCGAACGCTGGAGGCGGCACGCAGCCTTGGCATGGCGGGCCGTGTCCGCACCCTGGAAGCCGACCTCGACGCCGACTGGCCCGCCCTGGGCGGCGCCGATCTCATCTGGGCATCGTCGTCCCTTCACGAGCTGGCCGACCCCGAGCAGGCGCTGCGCGCCATGTTTTCCGCGCTGGCGCCCGGGGGCCTTCTCCTGGTCATCGAGATGGACGGCCTGCCGCAGTTCCTGCCCGACGGCTTCCACGGCGGACTTGAATCCCGGCTGCACACAGCGCTCGCCGGGCTGGGCTGGAACGCCCATCCGGACTGGCAGCCCGCGCTGGAACGCGCCGGATTCGCCGCCGTCGAACGCCGGGCATTCCCCTCGAAGGCGCGGCCGACGCCGGAACTTGCCTCCCGCTTTGCCCGCACCTTCCTGGGGCGGATCGGCCCCGCACTGGAGGGCGCCGCAGCGCCCGAAGACCTGGCGGCACTGGCAGGCCTGCTGGCCGACCACTCGGCGGGCTCCATGCTGGACGGCGGCACCCTGGAAATCAGGGGAAACCGCACCGCCTGGGCGGCGTTCAGGCCGTAGTACGGCTTTCGGCGGACGGTGGTTCTCCAGCCGGTCGTGTCTGACGCGCGTAACAGCCGCCGATGCACCAGACTGGAAACTGCACGGGCCACCAGGAAAGGCAGGAACATGTCGGAACAACCGCCGTCGAACACCCCCGGCGAGGAATACTTCGCCCCGGGAACCTACCTGCCCCTCCCCCACCGCGCTCCCGGCACACCTCCGGGCACGGCGTGGAACAAGATGGCCATCTGGGGATTCGCGGCAGCCTGCATCAGCCTTTTCATCTTCGGCTTCCTGGGCCTGCTGGGCATTTTCTTCAGCCTGCGCGGCCTGCGGGAAATCCGGGCCTCAGGCGCCCGCGGCCGGGGGCTTGCCATTGCCGGGGCCATCGTCGGCGCGGCCAGCTTCATCTTCTACCTGACCACGCTGTTCGCCCGGAACGGCTGACTCCAGGCGCCGTTCGGTCTGGGCACGCTGGGTACCCTTGGAGCATGACCAACCACGACGCCGTTTCCACCGACATTCTCATGCCCGCCGTCCGCGATGCGCTGGCAAGCAGCGGCATTGCCCACCAGGTGCTCGCCTGCGCGGACGAGCTCTCCGACACGGCCGCGTTTTGTGCCCACTACGACGTCTCGCTGGAGCGGGCCGCCAACACCATCGTGGTCACCTCACGCAAGGCGGAACCGTCCGTTCAGGCCGTCTGCGTGGTCCTTGGCACCACGCGGCTGGACGTCAACAGCAAAGTCAAGGAACTGCTCGGCGTCAAGCGGGCATCCTTCGCCGACGCCGAGCTCACCGTGGACCGCACCGGCATGGTGATTGGCGGTGTCACACCCTTCGGCATAGCGGGCATGCCCATCTACGTGGACAGCGCCGTGCTGGAGCAGCCGGAGGTCATCATGGGAGGCGGAAACCGGACCAGCAAACTGCGCCTGGACCCGAAGGAACTGGTGAAGCTGCCCGGCGTGCAGGTGGTGCAGGGCCTGGCGAAGCGGCCCGAGCCAGGCTAGCCGTCGTAGGCGGCCTGCAGGGCAGCGATGTCGAGCTTTTGCATCCCCAGCATGGCCTGCATGGCCCGCGCGGCTCCGGCCGGGTCGGGCCCGCCGAGCACGGAGGGCAGCATGTTCGGAATGAGCTGCCAGGAGACCCCAAACCTGTCCTTGAGCCAGCCGCACTGGCTCTCCTGGCCGCCGTCGGCCGTCAGGGCGTCCCACTTGGCGTCAAGCTCCTCCTGCGTGTCAAAGAACAGCTCAAAGGAGATGGCTTCGTTGAAGGTGAAGTCCGGGCCGCCATTCAACCCGCGGAAACTGCGCCCCTCGAGTTCAAACTGCACCGTCAACGCTGTTCCGGCAGGGTACGGGCCGCCTTCGCCCCACCGGGCCACTTCGCCCACCTTGGAGTTCTCAAAGAGTCCCACATAGAAGTTCGCTGCCTCTTCTGCCTTGCCGTCAAACCAAAGGCATGTGCCAATGCTGCCCACGTCCACCACTCCCCTGCCGCTTGCTTCCCTGTTGCCTTGTCGAGACGATCGTAGCTGGCGGCCAATGCCGATTCAATGCATGCCTGCCGGCGGGACGCCCGCCAGACGGCCACAGGCCGCCAACCGGGCCCCGCGAAGGCGGCTAAACTTGGCAGGTGACGCAAATATCAGCCAACCCCCTGCCCAAGCTCCTCGCCTCCACAGCCGTCCTCGACGTGGTGCTGGTTGTCATTTTCGCCGTATCCGGGCGCAGCTCCCACCATGAGGCGCTGTCCATGGGAGGCGTCTTCACCACGGCCTGGCCGTTCCTGGTGGCCTTGGCCGCCGGCTGGGTGCTGACACGCAACTGGCGCAGGCCCGCCAGCCTCTGGCCGGCCGGCGTGTGCATCTGGCTCATTACCGTGGCCGGCGGCATGGCCCTGCGGATCCTGGCCGGCGGCACGGCCGCCCTGCCGTTCGTCATTGTTGCCACACTGGTGCTGGGCCTGTTCCTGCTCGGCCAGCGGGCCATCGTGGGACTTGTGGCCCGAAGCAGCCGCAACCGCTAAAACAGCCGCCTCTGCGCTACGATCAAACCGAAGACAGCCCACGTCAAAGTGCCCCCACGAAAAGGACCCCACCCGTGATAACCGCATTTGTCCTGATCAAGACCGACGCCTCCCGCATTCCCGAATCCGCCCAGGAAATCTCGGAACTGGAGGGCATCAGCGAGGTGTACTCCGTGACGGGTGAATGGGACCTGATCGCCATTGCCCGCGTGGCCAAGCACGAGGACCTGGCGGACGTCATCGCGGACAAGCTCTCCAAGGTCAAGTCGGTCATGTCCACCACCACGCAGATCTCTTTCCGCGCATACTCCCAACACGATCTGGACGCGGCGTTCTCCCTGGGCTTCGATCACTAGCGAACGACGGGAATGCTGCGGTTCACTGCCACCAACCGCTAAATGCCTTCGGCGCCGAGGGCAACCCAGCTGGTGAGCACATGGGCCGCGGCGCCGCCGTCAACGGCCGCCTCCGCCCGGGCCAGGGCGAACTTCATGCGCTCGTTCAGCGTGCCGGACGCGCCCCTGTCATAGGCGACCAGGCCCGCTGCGGCATTAAGCACGACGGCGTCGCGAATGGGAGAGCGTTCCCCGTCAAGGATTCGCCGTACGACGTCGGCGTTGTACGCCGCGTTCTTCCCCCGCAGGTCATCGATGGTTGCCCGCGGGATCCCCACGTCCAGCGGGTCAAACTCGCTCTCGGCGACCACATTGTCCCGCACCTCCCAGACCTTGGAGGGGCCCGTCGTCGTCAGCTCATCGAGGCCGTCGCTGCCACGGAACACCAGCGCCCGGACATTCCTGGCGGCCAGGACGCCTGCCACCAGCGGGGCCATGCGGGCGTCCGCCACCCCAATGGCCGACGCCACCACATGGGCGGGGTTGGTGAGCGGGCCGAGGAAGTTGAACGCCGTGGGGACGCCGATTTCCCGGCGCGCCACGGACGCGAAGCGCATTGACGGGTGAAAGTAATTGGCGAAGCAAAATGTGATGCCCACCTCTGCGGCGGCACGTGCCACCATGTCCAGGGGCAGGTCCAAGCGGACACCCAGCGCCTCCAGGACGTCTGCGGAACCCGCAGCCGAGGACGATGCCCGGTTGCCGTGCTTGACCACTGTCGCCCCGGCACCGGCACAGACCAGGGCCGCCATGGTGGAGATGTTCACGGTGTTCAGGCGGTCCCCGCCCGTACCCACAATGTCCAGGGCATCCCCCGGCACTGACAGCGGGCGGGCGTTGGAGAGCATTGCCTCCACCAGGCCCTTGATCTCCGCCACCGTTTCCCCCTTGGACCGCAGCGCCACCAGGAAGCCGGCAATCTGCACGTCCGTGGCATTGCCGGCCATGATTTGGTTCATGGCCCATTCAGTCTGCGCTGCGCCCAAGTCGTTGCGGGCAATGAGTGCTGCAATCAGGTTCGGCCAGGTTGGCTCGGCGGCAAGGGGCGCATCAAGTGGGTTCACCCTCCAAATGTTAGACGACGGCCCGCCCGGCGGACCCATTGTGACCATTGACAGCAAACAGGCCGTGTGCATACCACTCTGGGCTGACCCTGTGAAACACCCGGAATTTCGCAGGTTTGTAGAAAAAGATCGGCAAAACGGCATTTTGCATTGGGAAGTCTGGAGTTTTATAGACATAATGTCTATGTGACAACTGCGACCCATGCCCCCAGTACCCCGGCGCATCCGACGCTGAACCGGCCCAACATGGTTTCTGTAGGAACCGTTGTTTGGCTGTCCAGCGAGCTGATGTTTTTTGCCGGTCTTTTTGCCATGTACTTCACCCTGCGATCCACCACCGGTGGCCTCTGGGCAGAAGAAACGGCCAAGCTGAACTTCCCGTTCGCGCTGGTCAACACCCTCGTCCTGGTATCAAGCTCCTTCAGCTGCCAGATGGGCGTGTTTGCCGCGGAAAACCTTCAGCCCCGCCGCATCGGCCGCCGCTTCCAGTTCTCCCGTTGGGGAATGACGGAGTGGTTCCTGCTGACCTTCATTCTCGGCTCCATTTTCGTAGCCGGTCAGTCGACCGAGTACGCCATGCTGACCTCCGAGCACATCACCCTCAACGCGAATGCGTACGGCTCTGCCTTCTACATCACCACGGGCTTCCACGGCCTGCACGTGATCGGCGGCTTGATTGCGTTCCTCCTTATCATCGGACGGGCCTACGCCGCCAAGAAGTTTGGACACTTCGAAGCGACCAGCGCCATCGTTACTTCGTACTACTGGCACTTTGTGGACGTCGTGTGGATTGGCCTGTTCTTGGTCATCTACGTCCTAAAGTAGGCTGAAACAGTCTTCTTCTACACGAGGCAGAAATAGCATTTGCGGCTCTCACTAGGGGCTGCCGAATATAGATCAAAGGAACCACCAAGTGAAGGCACTTTCGCAGAAGCGACGTCATCCGCTGGCTGCACTAGCGTTGCTAGTGATGGGGCTATTGCTGACAGGTGGGCTGTACGCCGTTGTCACAACAGTGAATTCGGCCAAGGCCGACACCGCAACGTATACCGCCCAGCAGGTCAATGAAGGCGAGAAGCTCTTCGTGGCCAACTGCGCCACCTGCCATGGCATCGGCGCCAGCGGCACCAAGGCCGGACCGTCCCTGGCAGGGGTCGGCGCCGCAGCAGTCGACTTCCAGGTGGGGACCGGCCGCATGCCCCTGCAGATGCAGGGACCGCAGGCCCGGGAAAAGCCCGCACAGTTCAATGCCGACCAGACCCGCGAACTGGCGGCCTACGTGGCCACCCTCGGTGACGGCCCGGCCATTCCGGACGCAAAGTACCTGACCGGCAAGGGCGACGCCACCGTTGGCGGCGAGCTGTTCCGCGTCAACTGCGCAATGTGCCACAACGCAGCCGCAGCTGGCGGGGCCCTGACCCGCGGCAAGTTCGCCCCGGCCCTGGCCGGCGTGTCGAACAACCACATCTACGAGGCCATGGTGACCGGCCCGCAGAACATGCCCGTTTTCAATGACGCGAACATCACTCCGCAGGGCAAGGCAGACATCATCACCTTCCTTAACACCATTGAGAGCCAGGGTTCCCCGGGCGGTGCCGCCCTCGGCTCGCTTGGACCGGTTTCCGAGGGCCTGTTCCTCTGGACCGCAGTGCTGGGTGTCATTATCGGATTCACCATCTGGCTCACCTCGCGGACTTCCTAAGGTCCCTGCACCACACGTTTTTGGCTGGTGACAGCCACGAGAAACATACATTACGACCCCGGGAACGTACCGGGATAAGAGAAGGATGAGGGGATTATGGGCAACCATAGTGACGGCTCGCCGACAAGCTCGGACGCCGTAGCTAAGGCTGGTCACGAAGAGGTGGACAAGTTCCAGGACCCGGGACTGCCTCCACATCGTTTGCGACTGGCCGACACGGACCCCAAGGCAGCAAAGCGGTCTGAGCGCCAGGTGGCAATTCTTTTTGGGATTTCCATTGTTGGCACCCTTTTGTTCCTCTTTGCCTACTTTGGCATTCGGCTGGATCAGACCATTGCCACCCTGCGCTTGCAGAACACGTTCCTGGGACTCGGCGTTGCCTTTGCCATGTTGGGCATTGGCACCGGCATCGTGCACTGGGCCCGCGCCTTGATGCCCGACCACGAAGTGTCGGAAGAACGCCACGAACTGCGCAGTGAAGAGGACCGCGTTGCCGCCGTCAAGATTGTTGACGACATCATCGAGGAGACCGGAATCAAGCGCCGCCCGCTGATTCGCAACACCCTCATCGGTGCGATGGCCCTGGCTCCCCTGCCGGCCATAGCCATCTTCCGCGACCTGGGCCCGCTTCCGGGCGACAGCCTCCACCACACCCTGTGGAAGGAAGGCGAACGGCTGGCACGCGACCCTGACGGCACCCCCATCAAGGCCACGGACGTCACCATCGGCTCCGCCTTCCACGTCATCCCGGAGTCCCTTAACAGCCTGACCACCGGGAAGCTGAACGAAAAGGCCAAGTCCGTGGTGCTGCTGATGCGCCTCAACCCCGAAGACCTGCACCCCTCCAAGGGACGCGAAGACTGGAGCTACAACGGCATCGTCGCCTACTCCAAGATCTGCACCCACGTGGGCTGCCCGGTGGCCCTCTACGAACAGCAGACGCACCACCTGCTGTGCCCCTGCCATCAGTCAACATTTGACCTCACGGAGGAATGCAAGGTCATCTTTGGCCCGGCAGTCCGCCCCCTGCCCCAGCTTCCCATCACGGTGGACAGCGAAGGCTACCTGGTCGCTCAGAGCGACTTCCACGAACCTGTTGGACCGAGCTTCTGGGAGCGCAGCTGATCATGAGCACTTCAACGCAAGCACAATTCAAGCCCAAGACTTCCACGGGCCGGATCACCGACTTTGTTGACCAGCGTGTCGGCGGTTCGGGAATCCTGCGGGAATTCGGCCGCAAAGTATTCCCGGACCACTGGTCCTTCATGTTCGGCGAAGTGGCGCTGTACTCCTTCGTCATCCTGCTGCTGTCGGGGACCTTCCTGACGTTCTTCTTTGACCCGTCCATGGCGGAGACCCATTACAACGGCAGCTACGTTCCCCTCAAGGGAATGGAGATGTCGGTGGCGTACAACTCCTCCCTGAACATTTCCTTTGACGTCCGTGGCGGTCTGTTCATGCGCCAGGTGCACCACTGGGCGGCGCTGCTCTTCGTGGCCGCTGTTTCGGTGCACATGCTCCGCGTGTTCTTCACTGGAGCCTTCCGCAAGCCCCGCGAGCTGAACTGGGTGGTGGGCGGCGTGCTGCTCATCCTCTCCATGGCTGCCGGCTTCACCGGCTACTCCCTCCCCGATGACCTGCTGTCCGGCAACGGCCTGCGCATCATCGACGGCGTGGTCATGGCCATCCCCGTGGTGGGCACGTACATCTCCTTCTTCCTGTTCGGCGGGGAGTTCCCCGGCACGGCAATCATCGGCCGCCTGTACATGATGCACATCATGCTGGTGCCGGCCATGATCCTGCTCATGGTGGCCATCCACCTCTTCATGGTGGTTGTGCACAAGCACACGCAGTACCCCGGCCCGGGCCGCAACGACCGCAATGTGGTCGGCTACCCGCTGGGTCCGGTATACGCGGCAAAGGCCGGCGGCTTCTTCTTCATCGTCTTCGGCATCATCGCCCTGGTTGCTGCGTTTGTGACGATCAACCCGATCTGGAACTACGGCCCGTACGACCCCTCCCCCGTGTCCGCAGGCACCCAGCCTGACTGGTACATCGGCTGGGTGGACGGTGCACTCCGTCTCATGCCGGGCTGGCTGCTGGGCCTTCCCATGGAATGGCACATCCCCCTTCCCTGGGGCGTCAATTCCCTGTCGCTGAACGTCCTGATTCCGGCGCTCATTCCCGCCGGACTGGTGTTCACGCTCCTCTTCACCTACCCCTGGATCGAACGCTGGGTCACCCGTGACGATCGCGAGCACCACGTGCTGGACCGCCCGCGCAACGCGCCGACCCGCACGGCCATCGGCGTGGCTGGATTCATCTTCTACTGCGTGATGTGGGCAGCGGCAAGTTCCGACTTGATCGCAACACACTTCCAGGTGTCGCTGAACGATGTGACCTACTGGCTGCGTGCGCTGTTCTTCATCGGCCCAATCCTTGGCTTCATCATCACCAAGCGCGTGGCACTTGCCCTCCAGCGCAAGGACCGGGAAATTGCCCTGCACGGCCGCGAGACAGGTCGCATCGTGCGCCTGCCCCACGGTGAATTCCAGGAAATGCACGCCCAGCTCGACGACTATAAGCGCTACAAGCTGGTCGGCTTCGAGTCGCCGGTGCCCGAGGAAGGCATCCCGAACGAAAACGGCATCGTCACGAAAACGGAGAAGCGCCGGGCCGCGCTCAGCAGCTTCTTCTTCGAGGACCGCGTGGCACCCGCCACTCCGTCTGAACTGGCTGCCGGACACGCACACCACGAGGCCGTCGAGGCCGGTGAGGAGACCAAGCAGGTTTCCTCCTATTAGCCGACAGGTCTTATAGAAACGGTGGGGCGGTTACCGAAAGGGAACCGCCCCA
>NZ_JAAKZI010000056.1 GCF_011045165.1 Arthrobacter silviterrae | reverse complement strand
CGACGGCGATGACAGGTACAGCGCGGCTAGCTGCCCAAAATGTGCCTCAGGGCCGGTTCCAGCGACTCGTGCCGGAACTGGTACCCGCCTTCCACAGCCTTCCCGGCAGACACCCGCTGGTCCGCGAGCGCCAGTTCCTGGGCGCCCTGGCGGCCCAGGAGCAATTTGGGCCCGACCGCCGGCACGGCGACCATGGCCGGACGGCGCAGCACGGTGGCCAGCACCCGCGCATACTGTTCGGCCGTCACAGGGTGCGGGGCCACCCCATTGAGCGGCCCCTCCACCCCGGCGTCCAGCACCGCATCGGCGAAGAGCCCAACAATGTCGTCAATGCCAATCCAGCTTTGCCACTGCTCACGCCCCAGCGGGCCCCCCACGCCGGCCAGGTAGAGGGGCAGCAACCGTTGCAGCACGCCTCCGGCCGCCGACTGCACAATGCCCGTGCGGACGTTGACCACGCGCAGGCCGGCGTCCCCCGCAGGCCGGCAGGCGGCTTCCCAGTCGCGGCAGACAAGCGCCAGGAAGTCCGTGCCGGCCCGGTCGGACTCCACCAGTGCCCGTGACGACGCCTGCCCGTACTGGCCGTCGGCTTGGTGCGGGTGTGCCCCGTAGTAGCCCACGGCGGAGCCGGAAACCAGAGTCCGGGCAACGCCGTCGCCGGCCAAGAGGGCCAGCTTTTCCGCCAGCAGGGCCGTGCCCTGAATGCGGCTGCGATAGATGGCGTCCTTGGTCTTCGCCGTAAACCGGCCCCCAATGGTGTGCCCGGCCAGGTTGACCACGGCCGTGCAGCCGGCCAGCGACTGTGCGTCAAGGGTCCCGGTGGAGGGGTCCCAAAAAATTTCACCGGGCCCGCGGGGCGCCCGGCGCACCAAACGAAGCACGGTGTGCCCACCACCTTCCAGCAGGGCGCACAGCTGCGTGCCGATCATCCCGGAGGCGCCCGCCACGGCGATGGTGAGCGGGGGCCCTGCATGCTGGCCGTGGAAGGCCAGCTCGCCAAGCAGCTGCCGTTCCCGAAACGCAAACATGCGCTCCAGTGCGCCCTCCAGCTGTGCCGCCGCCCACGCCTTTCCGGGCAGCGGAGGCAGCTGGTAGGTGATCGTGTCCGTCATGATGGTGCTGCCCGGCACCGGCCCGTCGGCAAAGTCGTGCCGGTGCGTCCACGAGGTCAGCGGTCCTTCCGTCATGACATCCGTAAACGACACGCCCGGCACCAGCTCAGTGTGCAGGGCATCCCACCGCAGCTGCGGCCGCAGGGCGTTGAGGCTGCGCAGGCTTTCCGGCAGCAGCCCCTGCAACGTCCCCGCCGCCGAGCCCAACCACAGCCCGAGCCCGCCGGGCGCACCCACGCCCAGGGCCGCCGTCGAGCCTGGGTTGATGCCATCGCTGGGCTCCGCCAGCACGGTCCCCAGGAACGACGGCGTCAGCCTCACCAGGGCGCCGGGCCGGGTGAACCACGTGAAGACGTCCGCGCGGGGGTGGGGAAGGGCCGTGGTGCGGCTAATGGTGTGCATTGAATCTCCCGGTGGTGGGGCCAGCTGCTGCCTCCCACGCTACCCGGTGTGAAAGCCGTGAAGGCCACCCGTGGCCGGAGTAATTTCCGCCTCCACCCGGGACACCATGCCGGGTGCGGAGTCCGATTCCAGCCAGTCGAGCAGCTGCCTGACATCAGGCTCCGGCCCTTCCACCACCACCTCCACGGTGCCGTCCGCCCGGTTCACGGCACTCCCGTCCAGCTGCAGCTGCGCGGCCTTGCGGGCCGTCAGCCACCGGAAGCCAACGCCCTGGACCATGCCGTGCACGACGGCGGTGAGCCGTACAGGCCCGCTGTTTCCGGCCATGGCACCTCCTTCCCGCGTTGGCCACATGTTCCCACGGTTTGGCGCCGCTGGGGAGGGTTACGCCCCATGTCAGTGGCCCTTGCTAGATTCAAGGGACTGCACTTTGGACTTGCTGGAAGGCGCCGCCATGTTCCTCCTCCCCACCCGCCCGGACCGTCCGAACGTCACCGGCTCGCCCCTGATCTTTTCCGCCTCCGACCTGGTGGTGGCGAGTGAGTGCCAGTACCGAACGCTGCGGATCCTGGATGAAAAGCTGGGCCGGTCGCAGAAGCCCGGATTCCCGGAGGACGCCATGTTGCGCCGGGCCGCCGAACTCGGCGACGCCTTTGAGCACAAGGTCCTGAGCGAGTTCGTTGCCCAGCACGGCCCGTGGGATCCGGCCACCGGCACGGGTGTGAAGGTCGTGGAACGCGGGGAGCTGAGCTGGGCCGGCCTGGAGTCCAAGCGCGAGGAAACGCTGGCAGCGCTGCGTGGCGGGGCCGACGTCGTTTTTCAGGCCACGTTCTTTGACGGTTCGCTGCTCGGATTCGCAGACTTCCTGGTTCGGCAGCCGGATGGCTCCTATGCCGTGTGGGACACCAAGCTGGCCCGGCACGCCCGCACCAGCGCGCTGCTGCAGCTGGCCGCCTACGGCGACCAGTTGGAAAAGTACGGCATAGCTGTGGCTCCCGTGACCACCCTGGTGCTGGGCGACCGCACCCACAGCAACCACCCCATGGCGGACCTGCTGCCCGTGTTCCGCGAACGCCGGGACCACTTTCTGGCGCTGACCGCAGGGCACCGGAAGCAGGCAGGGACGGTGGCCTGGCTGCAGGAAGGCATCACTTACTGCGGGCGCTGCGACTATTGCACGCAGCAGGTGGCGGAGCACCGGGATCTGCTCCTGGTCAACGGAATGACGGGTTCGCAGCGCCGCAAACTCCTGGCCCAGGGCATCTCCACGATCGACGCTCTGGCGACCATGCCGCTGTCCGCCGCCACCGGGCCGCTGGTCCGCCTGCGCGACCAGTCGCGCATGCAAGTGGGCCTGGAAACCGCGGACGGCACGGCAACCGCGGGCACCGGTGCGGAGGCGCACCAGCTCAGCTACAAGGTGCTGCGGGACAGCGTCAGCCGCCTGCCCGCGCCCAGCGACGGCGACATTTTCTTTGACTTTGAGGGGGACCCGCTCTGGCAGGATCCGGCCACGGAAAAATGGGGCCTGGAGTACTTGTTTGGCTCCATCGAGGCCCCTGCGCCGGGCGCCGCCCCAGGCACACGGGAAGTGTTCACGCCGTTCTGGGCCCATTCCCGCGCCGGGGAACGTGCAGCCTTTTTGGCGTTCCTCGAGTATGTGGAGACCCGCCGCCGCCAGTGGCCGGACATGCACGTCTACCACTATGCGCCGTACGAAAAATCGGCCCTGCGGAACCTTTCCGTCCTCCACGGCGCTGGCGAGGACATTGTGGACGGCTGGCTGCGCAGCGGCCTGCTCGTGGACCTGCTGGACACCGTCCGCCAGTCCGTCCGGATTTCCGAGTCCTCCTATTCCATCAAGAAGCTGGAGCCGTTTTACATGCCCGCCGGACGCGTAGGGGACGTGACAAACGCCGGGGCCTCCGTAGTTGCCTATGCGGACTATTGTGCCGAGCGCGACGCCGGCCTGGCCGGGGACACTGGCCAGGCCGCCAAGGCCCGGGAGACCTTGGAGTCAATCTCCGCGTACAACGAGTACGACTGCCTTTCCACCCTGCGCCTGCGCAACTGGCTGTTCAGCATCGGGGCGGCCGTGCAGGTGGCGGCCTGGACCGAGGGCAGCGGAAAGCTGGACGTTTCCGAGGCAAAGAAGGACGGCTACGAACCCAGCCCCGGGGAACTGCAGCTGCTCGCGTTCCTGGACGGATTGCGGGCCCAAAAAGGCCATGAATTCACCCCTGAAGAGAACGCCGTGGACATGGTTGCGGCCGCCGCCAGCTATCACCGCCGAGAGGACAAGCAGTTCTGGTGGGGCCACTTTGACAGGCTGGAGAGGCAGCCAGATGCCTGGGCCGAGGAACGCAACATCCTGCGCATCCAGGAGGTTGCGGTGGTGGAGGACTGGGCCAAACCGGCGGACAAGCCCCGGGCACGGACTGAGAGCCGCATCCTCCAGGTGACGGGAACGGCAACGGAAGGCTCCGACTTCCGCCCGGAAACCGAGTGGTTTGGGATGTTTGACGCCCCCCTGCCGGACGGAATGGCCGAAGAAACAGGCGATCCCGCCGCGGCCGCCCGGCGCGGAGGCCTGTTCAACATCACCGTGCTGGAAGACATGTCCGATCCCGCAACCCCGGAGCTGACCACGCTGCTCGTGGCGGAAAAGTCCACCCTGAAAGTCCAGCCATACGGCCAGCTGCCCATGGCCCTGACCCCAAACCAGCCTGTCCGCACCACCAGCATCCGGACTGCCCTGGCCGAGCTGGCCTCGACGGTGGGGAGCAGCCTTCCCGACCTGCCCAGGCACCCCGGCCTTGAAATCCTGCGCAAGGCCCGCCCCAGGCTGGCCGGAGGCGCCAACCTGCCCAGCGCCGTCGTGCCCGGGGACGGACACAGCCTGCAGGGCAGGGACTACATTGGCGCCATCACCGAAGCCGTGCTGGCCCTTGACCACTCCTACCTGGCTGTCCAGGGGCCTCCCGGCACCGGGAAGACCCATGTCGGCTCGCACGTGGTTGCAAATTTGGTGTCGCGCGGGTGGAAAGTCGGGGTGGTGGGTCAATCGCACGCCGTGGTGGAAAACATGCTGCGGGCAGCCGTGGAGAAGGCCGGAGTCGACCCGGAACGGGTGGGCAAAAAGCTGGCCGCCCCGCACCAGGTGCCGTGGAAAGTCACGGATGACAAACAATTTGGTCGGCTGCTGGGCGGGCCGGAGGGGGCCTTGATCGGCGGAACTGCCTGGACCATGACGGGCGCCAACGTACCGGCCGGGTCGCTGGATTTGTTGGTCATTGACGAGGCCGGGCAGTACTCACTGGCCAACACGCTCGCCGTGGCGCAGTCCGCCCAGCGGCTGCTGCTGCTGGGCGATCCACAGCAGCTGCCGCAAGTCACCCAGGGCTCACACCCCGCACCTGTTGACGAATCCGCCCTGGGCTGGCTGTCGGCCGGGCACGCCACGCTGCCGCCGGAACTTGGCTACTTTCTGGCAGATTCGTGGCGCATGCACCCGGCACTGTGCGCGGCCGTGTCGCGGCTTAGTTATGAGGGAAAGCTGCAGTCCGCACCGGCTGCTTCCGAGCGCCACCTGGCCGGCAAGCCCGCCGGGGTGGAAACGGTCTTCGTGGCGCCTTCGCCGCACAGCACGCGGGAGAATGTCCAGTCCTCACCGGAGGAGGCCGCCGAAGTGGTGGCCCAGGCCAAGGCTCACATCGGGCTGTCATGGACGCCCGGCGCCGGGGAGTCCCGGCGCCCGCTCCGGGCGGAGGACGTCCTGGTGGTGGCCGCCTACAACGCCCAGGTGCACTTGGTGCGCGGTGCACTGGACGCGGCCGGGCTGCAGGATGTGCGTGTGGGCACAGTGGACAAGTTTCAGGGGCAGGAGGCGCCCGTGGTGCTGGTGACGATGGCCTGTGCGGACCCCGCAGCCGCGCCGCGCGGCATGGAGTTCCTGCTCAACCGCAACCGCATCAATGTGGCCGTTTCCCGCGGCAAGTGGCGGGCCGTGGTGATCCGCTCGCCCGAGCTGAGCAATTTCATGCCATCCACGCCCGCGGGGCTGGAGGAATTGGGGGCATTCATCGGCCTGTGCACGCGGGGCGGCACGCCTGCCATGCCATAAAATGGGAGCACTGCCGCGCCGCGGCGTCCCACCACCACCCCGAAGGCCCCGCCATGCGCTCCACTGAAAATGCCGTTGCGCAGTGGCATGCCCAATCGCAGCTGCGCCGCGGACCGGGCTGGAGGCTGATGCAGACAGCGCCCTGGGCGGTGGCCTTCCTCAGCTCCGCCTTCACGCCCGCCCGGCAGCGCATCCCGCTGGAAGAGTTCCATGCGGACCTGGCCGCATTCATGAAGGAACTGCGCCACGAGAACCTCAGCCTCAACGAGTCCTGGCAGGCCTCCAACTACGCGGATTCCTGGGTGCGCAGCCAGTTCCTGGCCCGGCCCATGGTGGAGGGCCGCTTTGTGTACGAGCCGACAGCCAGCACCTCCCGCGTGCTCGCGTTCATGGACACCAGCACCTCGGACCACACCAACCTCAACAGTTCCCGCCTGAACACCCTGCTGACCAGCATTGAGGCCCTTTCGTTCCAGACGAATGCCAACCCGGAACACCGCATAGCTCAGCTGGAGGCGGAAATCGCCGAACGCCAGGCCGAGGCCCAGGCCCTGCGGGACGGCCAGAACCCGGCCGTGCTCTCCGACGACTCAGCCGTCGCCGCCGTCCGCAGCATCTTGGACCTGGCGGCCAGCCTCCCGGCCGACTTCAAGCTCATGCGCGACGGCGTCCAGGAAATGCTGCACACCATCCGCCAGGAAATCATGGAATCCTCGGTGACGAAGGGAGTGGCCGTGGGCCAGGTCCTTGACGGGGACAGGGCCCTGCGCAACACTGCCGAGGGCGGGACTTTCCAAGGATTCACCGATTTCCTCAATGACCCCACCCGGCAGGCCCGCTTCCGGCAGGCCGTCAATGAGGTGCTGGAACGCGGTTTCACCAGCCAGCTTTCGCCCGGCGAACGGACCACCCTGGCCACCCTGGTGCGGGAAATGCGACGCCAGGCAGCCGACGTCCACGCCATCTACGGCCGCCTGTCCGAGAGCCTGCACACCTTCGTCCAGTCCGATGAGTTCAAGGATTCGGTGCTGCTGCGCCAGGCCATACATGCCGCCGAACAGGCCGTTGCAGGGGCTGGGCTTGGCCCCCGCACCCCTGTCGCCACGCCGCTGTTGTTCGCCCCCAACTTTGAAACCCTGTCCGGCCTGGGCATCTTCAACCCCGACGACCACATCCCGCCACCCAAGCTGGCAGCCCCGCCCGCCCTCAGCGATGCCGACATCCACCGCACCCCCGCCACACCGCAGCCGGACATGCCCGCCCTGCACGCCGCCGTCGGACGCGCCCGGGCCACCCGCAACGGCACCGCCACCCTGGCCGACGCGTACGCCGAGCTGCCGGCGGAACTGCGCCACATCAACTCCATCCGGGGGCTGGTCCTGGCCGCACGCAGCACGGACCAGGCGTTCGACGCAACCCGCACGCAAACACTCCGCTTCACCCAGATCAACGGCACCGAGCGCACCGCCCGGCTGCCGCTGGTCACCTTCACAAAGGACACCGCACCATGATCCCCGGTCCCGAATCCGACACGCACGACGCCGGCACCCCGGCACCAGGTGCCGTCCCCGGCATCGCCTACCGGTCCGAGCGCGCCTTGTTTGCCGGCGACACGGGCACCTTCGCCCTGGACATCCGCCAGTCGCTGGTGCGGCTTTTGCGGGGGCCGTACATTGACGGCACCGCAGACCCGGCCCTGTGGACCACCATCCTCACGCACCGCGCGTCCCTGCAGCAGTACCTGAGCGAGATTTTCCTGCTGCTGTCCATCGATCCGGAACGGAAGATCGCGCTGCTGCAACCGGCGGAGATCGACGCCGTCCACACCCAGCCCATCGTGGCGCGCAAACCGTTGCGCCGGGAGGAGACCCTCCTGGCATTGAGGCTGCGCATGCTCCTGGACCGCCACGCCGGCACGGGCACCGACGTCACCATTACGCGTTCCGGGGCCCGGGAAATCCTGGCCGAACATCGCCGCCCCGGGGCCCTGGACGACAAGCGCCTGGACGAACAAACCGATGCGGCCCTGGCGCGCCTGCTGGCCCTGAAGCTGCTGCTGCCCAGCGAACTGGCCACCGAATACCGGGTCAGCAACGCCCTGGCCCTGGCCCTCCCCTTTGACTCCATCGACCAAATCCCCGCCTACCTGGCCGCCCTCGACGCGAACGGCGCCCACGAGATTGAGCGTGAAACTGCAGCCGAGCTGGAACTGACCCTGGAGGATGACGCCGAATGAGCATTGCCACCACCTTGCCCATTGGCGAGGAAATCAACCCCGGCCAGTACCGGCTGAGCCAGATCCAGATCATCAACTGGGGCACGTTCCACGGCCGCCACGCCATGTACGTGGACCGGGCCGGCACGCTGCTCACCGGCCATCCCGGCGTGGGCAAGTCCACCTTGTTTGACGGTATCCAGCACATTTTCTACGCGGCTCCACGCCTCAATGAGTCCGCCCACGAGGCTTCCAACCGCAAGGACAGGCGCACCACGTTCAGCTACATGCGGGGGCGCAAAATCAAGACGGCCGGCGGCACCGTCTACCAGCGGCCCAGCGCCACCTGGTCCGCCACCGCCCTGGTTTTTGAGGACGGGCTGGGCCGGCGCGTCAGCATTGCCGCCCTTTTCGACCTGCCGGCCAACGGGCTTGAAGGCCAGGTGGGCAAACACTACGTGATCCACGACCAGCCGCTGGACACCGCGGCGTTGGAAAGGCACGGAAGCCGGCGCTTCTCGCCGTCGTCCCTGCACGCCGCTCTGCCCGGCTGCGAGGCCTTCGATGTGCACAAGACCTTTGCCGAACGCTTCCGCCGGAAGCTGGGCATCGACAATGACAAGGCGTTCAGCCTGCTGCGCACCCTGCAAAACGGCAAGGGGCTCGACAAGGGCGTGAACCGCTTCTTCCGTTACGAAGTCCTGGACAAGCCCGCCACGCTCGCCGCCGCCAGGGCAGCCGTGGAGGATTTCAGCCACCTGCGCGGCATCTACCGCCAGCTCGAGGATGCCCGCGGGCAGCGCGATGCCCTGGCGCCGGTCCCGGAACTGAACCGCAAGCTGCGGGATCTCAGGGAATCTTTAAACCGCACGGTTGAACTAAAAAATGTCCAGCTGCCGCTGCTGGCGCAGCAGTTCCGCGCCGACCTGCTGGCCGGAAACTCCCGGGCACTCGGCAGCCGGCTGGAGGACAAGCGCCGCGAAATCGACGCGGCCGCGGCCGCCAAGGATGCACTGGCCGAGTCCGTGGCTGCGCTGGATGAGCAGCACGCCAGCCATGGCGGACGGGCCATCGACGGCCTGGAAAGGGACATTCGGACGGCGAAGAGGGAGTTCGAGGAACGCCTGCGCGTGGAATCGGCCGTCCGTGACGATCTCGACGCAGCCGGGCTTGCCTACGATTGGACCGCGGACGGGCTTGCCGCTGCCCGCGCGGCCGCGGAAGCCGGCGTCGAACTGCAACAGGCGGAAACGGAGTCCGCACGCACCCGCGAATATGAAGCGGTGGCCGCCAGCATCAACGCCAAGGCGGAGGAGAAGCGGCTGCGGGCGGAAATTGCCTCCTACCAGCGCCGCGGGAGCAACATTGACGGGCGCAGCGCTGCCGCCCGCCGGGCCATATGCGCCGAGACCGGGCTGGATCCGGCCGGGATGCCGTTTGCCGGCGAGCTTGTGGACATTGCCGACGGCGAGGGCGCCTGGCGTCCGGCCGCCGAGAAGGTGCTGCGGTCCCTTGCCACCACGCTCCTGGTTCCCGGAGAGCACATCAAAGCGGTGACCCGGGCCATCAACGCCCTGGACGGGTACGGGAAGCTGCGCTGGATGGACATGGGGGCACCGGCGCGGACCGCCGAACCGGCGGAGGGGGAACTCGCCACGAAGCTGGAGTTCCAAAAATCCGACGCCGGCGCCTGGCTGCGGTCCAAGGTGGCCCGTGACTTTGCGTTCCACTGCGTGGACCTGGACGCCGAACTTCACCAACACAGCCGTGCCATATCCCTTGCGGGCACGCTAAAGGTCAACTCGGCCACGTTTGAACGTGACACCCGCACGGTCAACCCCGGCGACTATCTGCTGGGCTTCAACAACGCGGACAAAATTGCCCAGCTCGAGGCCCGCGCCGGCGAACTTGCCGCCGACCACGAAGGCGCTGCAGCCCTTGCCGACCAGCGGAGCAAGGCGAAGGACACCCTGGTAGGCCGGCTTGCCGCGCTCAGGCGGGTTGCAGCCGACCAACGCGTATTCGAGCTTCTCGATTCAGCGCCGTTGGCCGCCCGGCTGGAGCAATTGGAGGCAGCCCTGCAGGCCACCATTGACAGCAGTGCCACACTCGCCCAGATCAGGGACGCCCTGGGCGGGGCAAAGGCGGAACTGGAGTCCGCCGTAGGGCGCCTGGCGGTGCTCAACAATGACCTGGCCGGCCTGGAGCGGGAACTCCGCGACGTCGGGCAGTTGGCGGAGCTGACCAGTCAACAGGCCGCGGACCAGCCGCCCGCTGACTGGGCAGCCGAGGCCCTTGCCCCCCATGTGGCCGACAGCGGGCCGGCGTCGCTGGCCGAGCTGGAACAGTTCACCAGCCGAACCACGGTGGAGGTGGGCGAGAGGATTGCCGCCCTCAAGGAGCGGGTGTTCCGTACCGAGGGGGCCCTGGCTGAAACGTTCAAGTCCTTCGCCCGCGAATTCGGGCCGTCCATGAGCGCCAGCCACGGTACGGGGGCCGACGCCGCGGAACAATATGAGCAGCTGTACGAGCGCATCCTCTCCGAGGGGCTGCCGCAGCGCCAGGACGAGTTCCGTGAGTACTTCAACAACCGCTCCTACGAACGCTTCTCGGACCTCCTCCAACTGCTCGAGGAGGAACGCCGCGCCATCGAGGAACGCATCCTTCCGCTCAACCAGATCCTGGAAGATGTGCCGTTCGAAAAGGGGAGCCGCCTGCGCCTGGAGGTCAGGACCACCATTCCGGATGAAGCCCGCACCTTCCGCGCTGACCTGAAGGACGCCCTGGGGAATGCGTACGCCAAGGCCACGGAGGAGAAGATGTCCGCCAGCTACCAGCAACTGGAGCGGCTGGTTGACGCCTTGAATGATTCCAGCCTGCAGGCGTGGGCGGACACGGTCCTGGACGTGCGCCAGCATGTAACCATCAGCTGCAATGAGCACCGTCCCAATGGTGAAGTTGAACTGGGGCTGGAACCCGGCACGCTTTCCGGCGGCGAGGGTCAGCGCTTCACCTCCTTCATCATGGGCGCCGCATTGGCGTACCAGCTCGGCATCGACACCCAGGGGTACAGCACCTACGGGACCGTAATGATTGACGAAGCATTCATCCAGGCCAACTCTGAATACGCCGGGGCCGGCATCAACGCCCTGCAGGAGTTCGGCTTCCAGCTACTGCTGGCCGCCCCGGAGGACAAGGTGGATCTCGCCCGCCACCTTGGCTCGGTGACGGACATCATCAAGCACCCCCAGGCCAATGTGTCCGGCTTTGTTTCCACGGGACGCTCCCCCGCTACGGCAACGGACATCATCCTGCGCTGACGGTGGTGGCGTGTCACCATGTGACGTGCTGCCGGCCCCGTGTCGCAACCGGTTCCCCCTGCTGCGCTACTATGGGACATACAAAACCACAGCACAGGCCGTTTTTGCTGCTGCCCGTCCACCGACGTACGGGCGCGGCACGGCACTGCGAGGCGCCGCCGCACGCCACCTCCTTGCGCGGCAGCCGCCGTCGTCCGGGCAAATAGCCGCCTGGACGCTCTCGCGCCTCCCACCAATGGAAGCGACGCAGGAGACCCACGTGTCATTAGAAGCAACCCTGGCCCCGTCTGCCGGAAGCCAGATCCAATTGTCCGAAGAAGAAATATTTGCCGCCCACGTTGGGGGCAAGCTGTCAATATCCAGCAAGGTGCCCCTGGCCAGCCTCCGGGACCTCTCCATCGCCTACACTCCGGGCGTGGCCCAGGTCAGCAGGGCCATCGCCCAGGACCCGGCCGTGGCCGCCAGCCATACCTGGAGCAGCCGCCTCGTGGTGGTGGTCAGCGACGGCACTGCGGTGCTGGGACTGGGAAACATCGGTCCCCGGGCGTCACTGCCCGTCATGGAGGGCAAATCCGCACTGTTCAAGGCATTCGGCGACCTCGACTCCATCCCGCTGGTGCTGGACACCACGGACGTGGATGAAATCATTGAGACACTTGTCCGGCTGCGGCCCAGCTATGGCGCTGTGAACCTCGAGGACATTTCCGCGCCGCGTTGCTTTGAACTCGAAGCCCGCCTCATCGAGGCCCTGGACTGCCCCGTCATGCACGACGATCAGCACGGTACCGCCGTGGTGGTGCTGGCAGCATTGACCAATGCCGCCAAGGTGGTCGGCAAGGAATTTGCCTCCATGCGTGCCGTCATTTCCGGTGCGGGTGCCGCCGGCATTGCAGTGGCCCAAATACTGCTCGACGCCGGCGTCGGCGATGTGGTGCTCCTGGACTCGCGCGGCATCATTCATGCGGGCCGCGGGGACCTGAACGGTGTCAAGGCCGCCTATGCCGCCAAGACGAACCGCCACGGGCTGACCGGAGGCATTCATGAAGCGCTCGACGGCGCCGACGTGGTGGTGGGCGTTTCCTCCTCCACCATCGAGGAAGCTGCGCTGGCCGGCATGAACCAGGATGCCATCATTTTCGCGCTGTCCAACCCCGATCCGGAGGTACAGCCCGACGTCGCGGCCCGCCATGCCGCGGTTGTGGCCACGGGCCGCAGCGACTATCCCAACCAGATCAACAACGTCCTGGCGTTCCCCGGCATTTTCCGCGGCGCCCTTGATGCGGGTGCGCGCAGGATTACCCCTGCCATGAAGCTGGCGGCTGCCGGGGCCATCGCGGGATTGGTTGGTGCGGACCTGGCCGCGGACCATGTGGTGCCCAGTCCGCTCGATCCGCGTGTTGCTCCGGCCGTGGCGGCTGCGGTGGCGGGTGTTGTTGGGTA
>NZ_JAAKZI010000055.1 GCF_011045165.1 Arthrobacter silviterrae | reverse complement strand
GCCCACCCGCCCGCCCCGCCGCCCCGTTTAAGAGAGAATTGGCCCATGACTGACTCACCCGGCGCCCAGTGGAACCACGAGCCCACAGACTTCGAGCAAATAGGGAAGCTGCCGCGCCGCCCGGCCCCGCCGGCACAGGTCATGGGGTCCTTGAACATTACGGCCGCGGCCGCCGATCCGGGCCTGCTGGACCTGCCCTGGCACATCAGGCTGGAGGATTGGCCGCAGGCTAACCTGGCGGCCCTTCCCCGCGGCATCTCCCGGCACGTGGTGCGCTTTGCGCACCTTGACGGCTCGGTCATTGCCATCAAGGAAACCTCTGAGCACGTGGCCCGCCACGAATACCACATGCTGCGCAAGCTGGCCCGGCTGGACGTGCCCTGCGTGGAGCCCGTTGCCGTCATCACAGGCCGCACCACGGCCAACGGCGCCCCGCTGGATCCGGTGCTGGTCACCAGGCACCTGAAGTTCTCCCTGCCGTACCGTGCCCTGTTCTCCCAGAAGCTGCGCCGTGACACCCTGACCCGCCTCATCGACGCCCAGGCACTGCTGCTGGTCCGCCTCCACCTGGTGGGCTTCTATTGGGGCGACGTCTCGCTGTCCAACACGCTCTTCCGCCGCGACGCCGGCGCCTTTGCGGCCTATCTGGTGGATGCGGAAACGGGCGAGCTCTACCCGGACCTGTCCACCGGCCAGCGCGAATACGACCTTGAAATTGCCCGCGTCAACATTGCCGGGGAGCTCATGGACCTGCTTGAAGGCGGGCTCATCGAGGAGAAGGTGGACCCCGTGGCCACCAGCGAACTCATCATGGAAAGCTACCGTCGCCTGTGGGCCGAGCTCACGGAAAAGGAATCCTTCGAACTGGAGGACCGCTGGCGCGTGGGCGCCCGCATCCGCCGCCTGAACGAGCTGGGCTTCGACGTCGAGGAATACGCCATCAAGACCACCCCGGACGGCTCCACCATCCAGCTCCAGCCCAAGGTGGTCGACGCCGGCCACCACCAGCGCCGCCTGCTCCGCCTCACCGGCATTGACGCCCAGGAAAACCAGGCCCGCCGCCTGCTCAACGACATGGACTCGTTCCGGGCGGACTCCGGCACTGTGGTGGATGAGGAGATCAGTGCCCACAACTGGGTCAGCTCCATCTTTGAGCCGATTGTCCGGGCCATCCCGCGCGAGCTCGGCGGAAAGCTGGAACCGGCCGAGGTGGTCCACGAAGTGCTGGAGCACCGCTGGTATGTGTCGCAGCAGGAGGAGCGCAATGTGCCCCTCGCCGAGGCCGTGCAGTCCTACATTGACACGATCCTGCGCTACCGCCGCGACGAGGACGCCATCATGCTTTCCACCGACACGGCCACCATCAAGATGCTTGAGGGCGGCGTGCTGCCGGACAGCGACTTCGAAGACTGACGACGGCGACACGCGGGGCGCCTGGCCGGTGCCGGGCCGGTGTTGGGCCGGTGTTGGGCCCGTGCGGGGAGGCAGGCCGGACGGCTGCCGGACGGCTGACAGGGCTTACCCCCGGTGCTGGCCCCGCGTGCGCGTCATGGCGTAAATGCCCACGCCCAGCCCGGCAAGCACAGTCACGCCCAGGAGCATGACCATCCAGGTCATCAGCCCGAAGCCGTTCGAGGACGCCGCGGGGACGCTCAGCTCCGCCTTGCCGTTGGCGGCCGTGGTGTTGCCTTGGGCGCTGGCAGGAACAAACTCTGCGGGCGTCTCGGTGGAGACATAGGTGGGCCATGGCGTCTCGGAGGCCGTGGGAGCGGGCGCCGCGGTGGTCGCAGCCTCCGGTGCCGCCGTCGTCGGGCTCTTCGTTGGGACGGGGGCCGGAACGGGTGCCGGGGCTGGCAGGGGGGCCGGCTTGACCACCGGCGGAAGCGGAACCATTACGGGCGGCTTGGACGACGTCGGTGACGGGGTTGGCGACTTCAAGTGCGAGGGCACGGGCGACGGCAATGGGGGTGGTGGCGGGGTTGGCTTTTTCTTGTCGGCTTCAAAATCCAGGACCAGCCAGGGCGGGGCCAGTTGGAGGGAGACTGACGTGCCGGCCGGTGCAGCGGACGATGCGGCTGAGGCCGGCGCCGCCAAGACCACGCTGGCGCCAATTCCCAGCAGTGCAACGGTGGCGGCAGCGAGCATCCTGCGGTTGCGGCTACGCCGCGGCCGGTGAGTGATGAAGGTCATGTGTACTTTCAAAATACGTTGTTGTGCCCGGAATCGGATGCACCTCCCCCGGGAGTACAATGCCCGATCCGGCACGCTTTAGTCAAGTCTGCGGGCCGCGGGAATGCCCTTTCCAGGGTTGAGCGTGCCGCGCGGGTCAAAGAGCGCCTTGAGGTTGCGCTGGAGTTGGAGCACCTGCTCCGACTGTTCCAGAGCCAGCCAGCGCAGCTTGTACTGGCCGATACCGTGCTCGCCGGTGATGGTGCCGCCCAGCTCCAGGGCCTTGTCGATCGACTCGTCCAGGGCCGCGTTCATGGCCGCCACGCCGGCCCGGTCCGGAACGGGCACCCAAAACGTGGGGTGCAGGTTCCCGTCCCCGGCGTGTGCAATGATGCGCACCCCCACCCCGTGGCGGGCTGCCATCTCCTCCAGCGCCGTGATGTAGTGGATCAGCGCCGACCGGGGAACCGCCACGTCCTCGCCGACTGTGATTTCAGAATCCACATCCAGGCCGCGGTTGCGCCGGCGCAGGTCCACCAGCCGTGCCGCCTCCTCCGGGTCCTCCTGGCTGACCTTTCCTCCCTGGCCCTCCAAGGCAGCGGTGGCGATTTCCGCCTCCCGTGCCGCCGCCAGACTGTCGAATTGGGCCAACAGCAGCGCCGTGCCCCTGCCGGCCAGGTTGCTGCCGTTGCGGGCATCCAGTTCTTTCAGTGAGGGCCCGTCCAGGAGTTCCAGGATGCACGGCTGCAGCCGGGCCTTGCCCAGTGCCAGCACGCCGGCTGCGGCGGACTGGACGTCGGCAAAGAAGACGGCCAGGGTGCGGATGTCGGTGGGCAGATACTTCAGCCGCACCGTCGCACCCACCACAATGCCCAGCGTGCCCTCGGAACCCACGAAAAGGCTGGTGAGGTCGTAGCCGGCCACGCCCTTGAACGTCCGGTGCCCCGTGTGGATGAGGCTGCCGTCCGCCAGCACCACGTCCAGGGCCAGCACGGCATCACGCGTCACTCCATACTTGGCGCAGCGCAGCCCGCCGGCATTCGTGGCAATGTTGCCGCCGATCGTGGACACCTGGTAGCTGGCCGGGTCAGGGGCGTACATCAGCCCGTGCACGGCTGCCGCCGCGTTGAGCTCGGCGTTCACCACCCCCGGCTCCACGCGGGCAATTTCATCGTCGGGGTTGAGCTCCAGGATGTTGTCCATGCGCTCCAGACTCAGCACCAGGCAGCCTTCAGTGGCGTGGGCGCCGCCGGAGACGCCGGTGCCGGCCCCGCGTGCCACCACGGGCACGCCATGCCTGGCCGCAAGACGCACCACCGCCTGCACGTCCTCCACTGTCTCGGCCCAGACGACGGCGGCCGGCTCCCGGTAGTCCGTCACGGGCCCCTGGTCCGTGGCGTACTTCGCCAGGTCTGCTGGTGCCCTGCTGAACTGGTCCTCACGCAGGGCCGCCACCAGTTCAGCTTCAAGTTCTCGGGGCGGAATCCGGCCTGTGTCGCTCATGAAATGTTGCCCTTCTGCTGCGTCTGTCGGCTGGCTTCCAGTCTAGGAGCCCGAGACGGGGCAGATGCTCGACCCAACGCCCCGCCCCGCCCCTCCTCCCCCGACGCCCTCGCCCCTCCTCCCCCGACGCTCCATCACTTTTTACGTGTTTTTCCCCGACGCTCTATCACTTTTTACGGGTTTTTCACCGACGCTCCATCACTATTGACGGGTGTCGGGGCGTTCGCGGGGCGGGGACTGGACTCCCGGCAGTGTCCAGATATAGGCGCCGGGACCGTTCAGGTTGACGTCGCTGTAGACCAGGTACCCGCCGGTGTGGAAGACCGGCGCAGACGCCCGGACGGCCTCGCGTTCGGCGGCATCCAGGCCAAGGGACTCAAAGCTCAGCCCCTGGACGTCGGCCCGCACCGCCACCACCAGCAGCGAGGCGGAAGGCGACTCGCGCACAAAGGCCAGCACGTCGCCGTCGGCCATCAACCAGCGCAGGCCGCCGTGCTGCACGGCCGGATGTGAGTGGCGCAGGGCGGCGAGCGCTGAATAGCTGGCGCCGAGGTCGGTGACAATGCGGGCGGGCTCGTTCCAGGGCATGGGTGTGCGCGCCGACTCGCCACGGTCGCCCTCGAGGCCGAACTCGTCCCCGGCAAACACCACGGGGATGCCGGGCAGGGTCATGGACAGCGTGGCAGCCACGATAGGCCCGTCCGGCACCATGACGGTGGCGGCGCGGGCGGTGTCGTGGGTGTTCAGGGCGTTCATGGTGGCGTTGCGGACAGGCCAGCTGAAGGCGCTGGTCAGGTCCCGGTGGGTGGCGAGGACTGTTTCGGCCCCCACCTTGTTGGGGCAGGGCAGGGGAGTGCCGAAAAAGTCCACGCGGGCGTGCGGGTTGGCCAGCCACTGCCACATGGGGCGGGTGAAGTTGGAGTACGTCATGGCGCCCTGCCAGCCGAAGCCGTCCACGTCGGCGCCGGCGTCGGAGGTTTCCTCGCCGAGCAGCAGGGCGTCCGGGTTGATCTCCTGAATCCGGTGCTGGATGAGAGCCGCCACGTCCTTGTTCAGGTCCTGCGCGCCCAGCCGCCCGGCCATGTTGCCCACGTCGATCCGCCAGCCGTCGAGGTTGAACGGCGCCTTGAGCCAGTGGGCCACCACGGAGTCCTCGCCGGTGACGAACGCTTCACGCAGGCCCGGCGATGCCCAGTTCAGCTTGGGCAGCGATTTCACGCCCCACCAGCACTCGTAGTCCGAGTGGTCCGCGTTGAAGTAGTAGTAGTCGGCCTCCGGGCAGCGGGGATCCGACAGGGCCCGCTGGAACCATTCGTGCGCGTCGCCGGTGTGGTTTGCGGTCAGGTCGCCCATGACCTTCATGCCGCGGGAATGGGCGGCCTCCACCAGGTCGATGAGCGCCTGGTCCCCGCCCAGCAGCGGGTCCACGTGGGCAAACGTGGCCGCGTCATAGCGGTGGTTGGACCGGGCAGGGAAGAACGGGGTCAGGTAGAGGATGTCCACGCCCAGGCCGGCCAGGTGGTCAATCTTTTCCAGCACCCCGACAAGGTCGCCGCCGTAAAACTGCCGGGCGGCGTCTGGGCCGGTGCCCTGGACAGGGTCATCCCAGGCGCAGGCCACGGCCCAGTCCGGCACGACCCGACCGTCGGCAGCTGCGGAGCGGGCAAACCGGTCGGGGAACACCTGGTACATGACTGCGTCGCGGGACCACTGTGGTGCCGGCACCCCGGTGGTGAGGCGGAAGTCGTGGTAGTCGGAGGTGTCCCGGTCAAACAGCCCTTCGTTGTTCAGGAACCAGTACTTCGCAGGCCCGACGGCGGCCCGCCCGACTGCGGCCGGCCCGACGGCGGCGCCGCCGTCGTTCTGTCCTTCGGTTTCGATGACAAAACGGTACCGCGCCACGGGATTGGCCACCAGGATGGACGCCTCCCACCACGACCAGGCACCCGAGGCACCTGAAGCACCCGGTCCGTCCAGGCACACGGCGGCGTCGTACCGGGGCTCCGCATCCTGGACACTGCGCACCCACACCCGGGAGGCCCGGCCCCACGCCCGGGGCACCCGCAACCGCAGCCGGGAGCGTTCGCCAAGTACCGGCGTCGTGCCTTCCACATAAAGTGCGGAACCGTCGTGGTGCGGTTGCGTGCCAGCCATGTCTACCCCTTTACCCCGCCTTGAACCAAGCCACTGACAATGTACCGCTGAAGGAACAGGAACAGCGCCATGACAGGCAGGGCCGCCAGAACGGCGCCCGCGGAAAAGATGCCCCAGTTTTTGGAGCGCGTGTCCGCGACGAAGGAATAGAGCCCGACGGCGAGGGTCTGGGTGTCGGGATCGGTCAGCACCACGGAGGCGATGACAAACTCGCTCGAAATGCCGATGAACGCCAACAGCCCCACCACGGCAAGGATCGGGGTGACCAGGCGCAGGATGATGCCGAAAAAGATCTGCACATGGGAGGCGCCGTCGATCTTGGCCGCCTCGTCCAGCGACTGCGGCACGGTGTTGAAGAAGCCGTACATGAGGTAGGTGTTCACGCCCAGCGCGCCGCCCAGGTAGACCATGATCAGGCCCAGCTGGCTGCCCAGGCCCAGCCAGGGGACCACGTCGGAGATACCGCTGAGCAACAGGAAAATCGCGACGACGGCCAGCAGCTGCGGGAACATCTGCAGCAGGAGCAGGGACAGCAGGCCCACGCGGCGGCCCTTGAAGCGCATGCGGGAGAACGCGTAGGCGGCCATGGCACCGAGGAAAACGGTGGCCGCCGAGGTCACCACCCCGATCACCAGGGTGTTGATGAACCAGCGGCCAAAGGGGCGGGACGGATCGTTGAAAAGGTTGACGAAGTTGCCCACGTCAATCCGGGTGAACAGCCCGCTGCTGCCGGCCAGGGTGCCGTTCGAATTCAGGGCTGCGGAGAGGACGTAGAGCAGGGGGAAGACGGCGAAGGCGGCCACCGCCACGCCCACTGCATGGCGCCAGCCCTTGTCCTTGAGCCAGGCGCCGAAGCTGCGCCGCTTGCGTGCCGGGCTGGCCGTTTCCACGGCCCGGGCGGTGAGTGTTGAGGTGCTCATGAATTTACTTCCTCAAGTGCCTTGGTCTGTTTGAAGCTGATGGCGGACACCGTGGCGACGATGACGAAGATGACGATCGCCAGGGCGCTGGCCAGGCCGTAGTCGCGGCCGGTCCCCTGCCCGAACGCCACCTTGTACACCAGCGTGATCAGGATGTCCGTGGAACCGATGTCGCGCGTGGTGTCGGTGAAGCGCGGGCCGCCTCCCGTCAGCATGTAGATGACATTGAAGTTGTTGAAGTTGAATGCGAAGGAGGCAATCAGCAGCGGTGCGATCGAGACCAGCAGCAGCGGCAGCTTGATGGAGCGGAACACCCGCCACGCCCCGGCCCCGTCCATGCGGGCCGCCTCATCCAGTTCCGTCGGCAGCGACTGCAGCGCCCCCGTGCACACCAGGAACATGTAGGGGAAGCCGAGCCACAGGTTCACCACCAGCACGCTGACCTTGGCCAGCACGGGGTCCGTCAGCCAGCCAATTTCGGCCCCGCCCAGCAGCGTCTGGTTGAGCCAGCCAAACTGCGGGTTGAGGATGCCGGACCACACCAGGCCGGACAGGAATGCCGGGAACGCGTACGGGAGGATCATCAGGATCCGGTACACCTTCTTCCCGCGCAGGTCCTCCCGGTTGAAGGTGACCGCCAGGAACAGGCCCAGCCCGAAGGTCAGGATCACGGACGCTATGGCGAAGGTGAAGGTCCAGGCGATGACGCCCAGCAGCGGGGCGCGCAGGTTGGGATCCGTGAACGCCCGGACAAAGTTGTCAAAGCCCACGTTGATTTTCCAGCCAGTTGCCAGCGTCTGGCCGGACTTGTCGGCAAAGGCGCCGTGGCCGTTGTCCGTATAGGTGGCCCCCGTGGCAGCGTCGGTGAACGTGTCGCTTGCCGCGTCGTAGCCCAGTGACGGCTTGAAGGCGTACGCCGTGGTGCCGTCGGCCGTGCGCAGGCTGCCCTGGGCAGGGTCGCTGGAGACGGGCACGGAAATCTTCAGGATCTCGGTCTGGTTGGCCAGGATCTGCGAAAAGTTCAGGGTGTCATAGCCGGGCAGTGCCACGGCCTTGCCGCTGCCGTCCAGGGTCTCGCCGACAACCGGCGTGAGCGGCTTGGCCGCCGAGCCGATGGACACGGCGCCGTCGGGGCCCGTGAAGAGCAGGTAAAAGTCGCTGTTCTTTTTTAGCACGGTCGTCTTATATGCGGGCGAGTCGGGCACCCGCTTTTGGGCGGTCAACTGGATCGCCGAGATGGCGTCCGCCTTGGTGCTGTTGTGTCCATCGCCGTAGTTCGTGAAGGCAATGTAGCCGCTGTACAGCACCACAAACACCTGGAACACCACCAGGAAAACCACCCCGGGGGCGAGGTATTTCGCCGGCAGGCCGCCCTTGCGCAGGTAAATCCAGTTGATGGCCAGCGTCACCAGGGCGGCAACCACCAGCACCGGCCATTGCGCGCTGATGAACAGCATCATCATCACGTACACGGCAAAGGCGTCCACCAGGCCCAGCAGCACCACCTTGGCCAGGGTGCCCTTGAGCGAGTCCATGCCAAACGTTTTTCCCAGGAACGACGGCGGCCGGCCTCCCCGTTGCTGTCGGCTGGCGGACCGGGGCGCCTGGTCGGCGTCGGGCCTGGTTTCTGAAACTTGCGTCACGGGTGTGTCCTCTAAGGTTTTTCAGCTGGTCAGGAGTGCGGGGTGCGGTGGGGCGATTGTGCCGCCCCACCGCACCCGCCGGCGCGGCGTGGAGACTAGGCGCCGATCTTTGACTTGATGGCGGCGGCCATTTTGGCCCACTCGGCGGCGGGGTCGCCCTTGCCCTTGATCAGGGCCAGTTCCGTGGATCCCCAGTCGTTCCAGACGGCGTCCATTTCGGGGATGGCCGGCATCGGGACCCCGTTTTGGCCAATCTTGCCGAACGCGGCAACAATCGGATCCGATGAGGCCTTGTCGAAGGAGGCCTTCAGCGCGGGCGGTCGGCCACCCGCCTTGAACATGGAATCCTGGGCTGCCTCGGTGGTCAGGTAGTTGGTCACGAATTCAGTTGTGGCCAGTGCATTGACGCTCTTTGCGCTGATGAAGAAGCCGTTGATGCCCACGAACGGCTGGGCCGGCTTGTCGCCCGCGGTCGGCAGCGCATCCACGGCCAGCTTGAGGCCGGCCTTCTGCAGGTCCGGCACATTCCACGGGCCGGTGAGGTAGTACGGGCTCTTGCCGTTCTTGAATTCCTCTTTGGCGATGTCGCCGGTGATGTTGGAGTTGAGCACCTTGGAGCCCGTGTCGCCCCATTCCACCAGCTTCTTCGCAAATGCCACGCCGGCGGCGTCGCCGAGGACCAGGTTCTTGGGGTCGTAACCGCCGTCGGCCGTCAGGCCAAACACAGCCGAGCCCATGGAGGTCTGCAGCGGGTACAGGTGGTACGGGTCGCCCTGCTTGGGGTCCAGGCCCACCAGGAAGGCGTATTTTGCCTTTCCGGCATCCACCACACCCTTGCCGGCGGCCACCACCTCGTCGAAGGTGGCGGCGGCCGCGGGCAGCAGAGCAGTGTTGCGGAGCAATGCAATGTTCTCCACGGAATATGGCACGCCGTAGTTGGAACCCTTGTAGCTCATGGCCTTCAGGGCAGTGGCGGAGAACCCCGCGGCCTTGTCCCCCAGCTCCACGGGGGCAATGACGCCGTTCTGGACAAACTTGCCTACCCAGTCGTGCGGACCAACGATCAGGTCCGGGCCCTTGCCGGTGGGAACCTGTGTGATGAAGTCATCGCGCACGGCGGAGAAGTCCTTGACCACCAGCTTGACTTCAATGCCAGTGTCGACCTTGAACTTAGCCGTGATGTCCTTGAGCGCCGGTGCGCGTTCCGCGTCAACCCACATCGTGATGGTGGTGGCGCCGGCCGCTGCCAGGTCCTTCGCCGTGGCCGTGGCACCGCTTCCCGGCTTGGAACCACCGCCGCACGCACTGAGCGCAACGGCCGTCACGGCCGAAAATGCGCCGAGGGTGAATACCCGGCGGCTGACGGGCATGGCACTTGTGTTTGGCAACTTCATTGGTGTCCTTTCGTGCGCCCGGCGCCCCTGGCGGGAGCCGTTCCGGGCTAATGACTTGTGGGTGTCGAACCTCACAAAGTGTAAGCGCTTCCAAACATACCTGATAGCGCTTCCAAACAGAAGTGCCACTTCTGCAATTTTTTGAAGTACCCTGTCACTATCTGCCATTAATGCAGGAATCTAAGCAATGAGAACGTTTACATTCGTATCGAAAATCGCCTAGTCTGGTGACCATGCAATCCACCCATCTGGCTTCCACTGTTCCGCCATCCCTGCCATCGGCCACCGCTACGGTGGGAGCGCTTGCTTTGATGCCGGCCCCTACCCCGGCCCCCTCCCCGGCCGGAACCCGGAGCGATCACTGGTCCACCTCGGCTGTGGTTTACCAGGTTTATCCGCGCTCCTTCCGCGACCTGGACGGGGACGGGATGGGCGATTTGGCCGGCATCACCGCGGAGCTGGTGCAGCTGGCGGAACTGGGTGTCGACGCGGTGTGGCTTTCCCCGTTCTACAGCTCCCCTCAGCGCGACGGCGGCTATGACGTTTCCGACTACTGCCAGGTGGATCCCCTCTTCGGCACCCTTGACGATTTTGACCAGCTGGTGGGCCGGGCCACGCAGCTGAAGCTGCGCATCATCATTGACCTGGTCCCGAACCATTGTTCCAGCGACCATTCGCTGTTCCAGTTGGCCCTGGCGGCGGCCCCGGGAAGCCCCGCCCGGGACATGTTCATCTTCCGCGACGGCCGGGGGGAAGGCGGCGCGCTCCCGCCCAACAACTGGCAGTCACACTTCGGCGGGCCGGCCTGGACCCGCACCGCGGATGCAAGCGGCGCGCCCGGCCAGTGGTACCTCCACCTCTTTGACTCCACCCAGCCCGACTTCAACTGGGACAACCCGCTGGTCCACCAGGAATTTGAGCGGATCCTGCGTTTCTGGCTTGATCGCGGCGTTGACGGGTTCCGGGTCGACGTGGCCCACGCCCTCGTCAAGGCCCCCGGCCTGCCGGACTGGGGCGGGACGGCGTGGGGCGGCAGCATTGACGGATTCCCCGGCCACGAGGCGCCCATGTTCGGCCAGCCCGCGCTCCACGACATCTACCGACGGTGGCGCGGCATCCTGGCCGAATACGGGCCCGAGAAAATCCTGTGCGCCGAGGCCAATGTGGATCCCCTGGACCGCATGGCGCGCTGGGTCGCGCCCGGCCAAATGCATCACGCCTTCAATTTCCCGTACCTCAATGCACCGTTTTCCGCCCTCGCCCTGAGGAGCGTCGTCGACGCCTCACTGGCCGCGTTTGGCGCCGTGGGTGCCACCAGCACCTGGGTGCTCTCCAACCACGACGTCGTCCGGCACGCCACGCGGTTTGCTTACGAAGGTGCCGGGCCCCGCCAGGGCGACGGCATCGGGGCCGGGGACGAGCAGCCCAACGTAGAGGCGGGGCGCCAGCGGGCGGCAGCGGCGTCACTGTTCATGTTGGGGCTCCCGGGCGCCGCCTACCTCTACCAGGGTGAGGAGCTGGGCCTGCCGGACCACACCACACTGCCGGACGCCAGCCGGCAGGACCCGACATTCGCGCGGACTGAAGGAGCACGACTTGGCCGGGACGGCTGCCGCGTTCCCCTGCCATGGCGTGAAGCCGGGGCGTCCTTCGGCTTCAGCGACGGGGTGCCGGCCGCAGGCGTGCCGTGGCTGCCCCAGCCGGAGGCATGGGGGCGCCTGGCCCGTGACGTCCAGTCCGCGGACCCGGATTCCCACCTGGCCATCTACCGCAGCGCGTTGGGCATCCGCCGTCGCCGGGAACTCGGCACCGGGACCCTGACGTGGGTTGACGAGCACTGTTCTGACACGACCGTGGGCTTTCTCAACGGCAGCACGCTGGTGCTCCTCAATGCCGGGCCCTCGCCGATTGAGTTGCCTGACGGCTCTATCCTGCAGCGCTCGCGCCCACGGCAGGCCGGTTCCCGTCAACTAGAATCAGGGGAGACCATCTGGCTGGCAGCATGACCGAAAGACGCAGGGGACGCACCGTGACAGGCATCAAGGAGGTGGCCGAGCTTTCGGGCTTGTCCACGGCCACCGTATCCCGGGCCCTGGGCGGCAGGGGCAGCGTTTCGGCCAAGAGTCGCAAGCTCGCACAGGATGCGGCCGCCCAATTGGGTTTCGTGCCCTCCTACGCAGCATCCAGCCTGGCCTCCGGGCGCCATCACAACATCGGCGTGGTGGTCCCGGCCGTCAATCGCTGGTTTTTCGCTTCAGTGGTGGATGGCGCCTCCTCAGAACTTATCGAGGCCGGCTACGACCTCACCCTCTACACCACCAGCCAAAACGAAAGTCACCGGGCCACTGTCCTCACCGATTTCCTGTTGCGGAAAAGGCTTGACGCCGTCATTGCCGTTTCCTTGGAGCTCGCCGAAGCGGAGATCAGCCAGCTCATGGCCATCCACCGTCCCGTGCTGGGCATTGGCGGGCCGCTGCCGGGGGCCGACAGCATCTTTATTGACGACTTCCAGCTTGCGCGAAAGGCCACCGAACATCTGATTGGCCTGGGGCATCGCCGCATTGCCCACGTCAGCGCAGGACATGAATATGAGGCGGACTTCAAGCTGCCGGGGACACGGCGCAATGGCTATGAAATGGCCATGCAGGCCGCCAATCTACCTATCTCCGCGGAATGGGTGCAAACCTCCGACTTTACTGTCCAAGGCGCCTACGCCACCGCCCGGCAGTTGCTGGGCAGTGGACCTCTGCGTCCCACAGCCATCTTCGCGGCCTCGGACGAAATGGCCATCGGAACCATTCTGGCTGCCCGGGACTTTGGCTTGCGCGTGCCGGACGAGCTGTCGGTGATAGGCATTGACGGACACGAGCTCGGCAACGTATTTGGCCTGACCAGTTTTGACCAGGACCCCCGCGGCCAGGGCGCATTGGCCGCCCGAAAGATCCTGGGCCGCCTGGAGCAACCGTTGCAGCTGCAGGAATCCGGCCATGTGCCGGTCGCTGAGGAATACCCCACACGGCTTGTGGTGCGCACCAGCACTGCGGTCCCGCCCGTCGACTGAATCCTGCGCCTCAGGTTGGCCGCCTTGGGGGGCGGCCGTTGTGGTGTGCCTGGTGTTTGGTGGGTTAAATGT
>NZ_JAAKZI010000054.1 GCF_011045165.1 Arthrobacter silviterrae | reverse complement strand
ACGTAGGCGACGTGTTTCGCCGAGTCACGGAACGCCACCGGCCAGCCATCAAATCTGAGCCGAGGCAAGGGACGTGAGGGATCGTCGGCCAGCGCATTCATCGGCCACACATCCGCACCGAACGGTGCAATCACCGCGTCTTGGCGGATGCGATGCGAGGCAATGCTGGCAGTGGCGTCGGAAGGATAATCGAGCAGGGGGGCGTCGTGGAGTGCGGCATCAGCCAGACTTTCCGCCTGGCCATGGGACTGGGTCATCGTGGTCCTTCCTGCCGCAAGGCGGCAATAATTGAGGGCCGGTGAGCTTTGACCTGATCAGCCGCTGCCAGCCGTTCCGCCGGGGAGTGGCGTTCGACTATCGACTTGAGCATGTAGTAGCGACGAGCAAACTTCCTCTCCCAGGCATCGCCCAGGGCATCCCTGAGGTCTTCCAACACATCCAAGGCTGCCAGTTGGCGCGGCAGCAGGCGCGAGACTGTGGCCGCGTTCTCGCAGTCAAGGCAATCGAGAAAGGAGAAGTACCCCGTCGTGCAGGGCAGTCCTGTCGTCGGTTTAGTTTCCGGGTCTCGGCAATTGGCAATGAGCGCGTCCTTCGACTCGCCGGAGTCCTGCCCTTCACGCATCCGATTCTGCACTTCAAGGCGTGCCCGGTCCATGGCTGTCTGGATGCCGGCGGCGGCTTCGAGCTGTTGTTCTGCCAGGGCGAGGGCGTCCGTACGGACGTAGTGGAGGTAGGTGGACGGATTGTGATCGGTGGGCTCCTTGGCAACGCCTTGATGGGGGACGCTGCGGCGCAGGCGTTGGAAATCAATGCGTATCCCTTCCGGAATCCATGATGCGCCGTTGCCGTCTCGGGTTCCCGCACCCTGTTGATGTGTTGCTGAGGGGACACCGAAGTGGGGCTTGTTCGCGGTGAAAGGCCACCGGATGAGCAGCCGCTGGGAGGGCTGGTTATTGTGGGCCAGCCACGTGCGTGCCGGCTCGGTCGCTTCGGCGATCATGCGCACGTCCCTGGCTGCCTGGTCGTTTCGATCAGTATTGTCCGTGAGGATCTCGGGCCAAAACCGTAGCCCGGGTCCCCGGCGCGGTTTGTCGAGATCAAGCTGTACCGTGTCGGCATCAATCTCGACGGGCATTCCCGACATCACGATGGGAGAGAGGTTCAACCCCCGATGGCAGGCCATCAGGACCGCGGCGGCCAGGACCTCATCACCGTCCAGGAAAAGATGTCGACGGGCCACGAATCGTTGACGGTAGTCATGCGGGCCCAAGGCGGCCAACGACCTAAATCCGGCCTTGCTTTGGGGCATCCCCAGGGTCATCAACTCGTGCAGGGCAAGGCCCTTCGCAGTGTCTGGCGCATTGCCTGCACCATGTTCAAGCGCTTCCAGATGCGCTGCATGAATCCGGGCATGCGCGTCTTCGATCACTTTTCGGGCCGCATCGCGGATCCTCACAAAGTCACGCTTGGAATACCTTTCAATCTGTGTTTCCGGCTTCGACCACCCCTGCCTCTTGTTGATCTCCCTCCGGGTCGCATCGGACGTAGTCCCTGCAAAGCGCAACAGCGTGCGCACCCTGTTGAAGTAATCGTCCACAGTGGTGCGGGATCTTAGCCGGAGCATTTCGGCGTGGTAACCGCGCAAATGGAAGGGCGTGATCTCGGCGATGAATTCCACCCGGGAAACCGACCGATCGGCGCTGGGCTCCTCCACGTACTTGAGGAAGTACGACAGTGCCCGCTTGATCGCCAAGACACTGAATGTTCTCCGCCCGCCCCTTTCGCTGGCACTCCAGGCAAGAACCGCTTGGGCGAAATCCCGGCGCAGGGTCTCCGCACCGGCCATTCTTGACAGATCCACACCATAGTTCGGGGCGTCCTCAAGGTGCAGCGTGACAGCCAGGCCAGGGCCTGCATCGCCGGAAGGGCCCGAGGCCTGCAGCCCTGTCGGAGGCTGCGCTGCCCGTTGTCCGCTCATGAGGTGTGGAAACCGATCAGCGGATTCGTGGCCGACACGTGGTCCCACATCTGTTCAATGGTGGCGCCCCGAAGCAAGCTTGATCGCCGCAACCCCTTAACTGGTTCCAGATAGACCCGTTTGGTGGTCTCAACGGAGGAGTGCCCGAGTAGGTCCCGAACCTCATCGAAGGCCTGGGCGTAGTTCATGACCGTGAAGGGTGATGCGTCGTCGAATCCAAGATGTTCATCAATGGCCCGGATGCCTGCCAGAAGCACAAAAAGGGCAAAGGTGAACCTCAAAGAATGCGGGGTCACCTTCACCGTGGGTGAAACAGCTCCCAGCAGAGTGCGCGCCGCCGTCACCCGGTCGTTGGCCGTATCAAACACTTTGTCCCACGAGGCTGCTTGCAGTGGACTTCCGTCCTCCTTCAGCCACAACCAGGCCGGCTCAAGTTGCTGGTCCTTGACCAGATACAGGCTCGCCCGGGCCCGCGCCGTCATCGTTTCCACGGACAAGACACGGCCATCAGTCAACCTGACACGCTGACCGGAACGGCTCTGGAGTACCTCAACGACCTCGAGCCGGCCCTTTACTTCGTCGTAACGACCCTCGGCTTGTGCACGCCGGATTGCATCGGTGCGTTCCCCGACCTTGTATTGGTGCAGGCTGGTCAGGCCAAGGTCATTCATCACCCTGTAGTGCCGTCGCACGCGGCCCTTGCCGACAATCGGAACTTCTTCCTCAATGCTGGTCCCGGGCTCAAATGCGAGCAATTTCCCAGCTTCATCCAGCCTGAGCCCGGTCGTCACGAGGTAGTCAGCAAAGGCAACATTTCGTGCCGTGTTGCGTGACCTTGCTGCCACATTTTGCAGACCAGCCACAATCCGCCCCTTCGGATCTCGCAAGGCGTCATAGCCTCGCAGACCCACGTCCCGCCACATCGCATACTCCCCAGGAGTAATCCATCGGTCCCGGGAAGTCCGTGCGTTCTTCTCGCGATGCCCTCCCACGGTGCCAGGGTCCAGGAGCCGGTCAGTATTTCCTGCCGGATTGTGCTCTATCCAGCCCTCCTTCGTTGCCCACTCATAGAAGTGCCGCAGGGCAGCCCAACCTTTGTTCCACGTTGCCGGGCCGACTAGTTTTGGGTTGCGGCTGTCGTAGACGCGCCAAATTTGGAAGGTGCGAACGTGCGAACGCTGTGCTTCAAACCATTCAACATCCTGGGTACCAAGGAAGGTGAACCACGTTCTCAGCTCCTTGGCGTAAGTCAACGCCGTTGATGGGCGGTCGGAGGGGTAGGCGTCCCGGAAGTAGTCGCCCAGCCTGTAGTCCACGAGTCCAGGGGAAATCAAGATGGGCTGACCGGGAACGATGCCGACGGCGGCCTCGCGGTCGGCGACGTTGCGCCACTCGTCAGCCAAGGGATGGAATCCACGGGGAACCTGGGAGGGCCCGCCTGAAATTCCAAGCACCCATGAGACCTTGCCGCTATCCGCCGCGTCCATAAGGCACATCCTAGCTAGACGTCAAAAGACGGGATCATTCGGCTCGCACGAACGCTCACGGATCGGGATGCCGAGGGCAGTTTCTGCGTCGTCGTCCTCGCGCCAAAGTGAGGTAGCCGCGGTACTGGGTTGCGGCTTGGTGTCATGGGCGCGAATCGAGTTGTATGGATTCCTTTGCCGGGTCCTTGGCAGCGGCGGGGTGGTGTTGGTCCTTGCGGTGTCTGCGTTGTTTTTGGATGTGCCAGGTGATGGCTCCGGCGATGACGATGCCGAGGATCGTGAAGGTTGTGATGTGGCCGAAGCTTTTTGCAAGGCTGAGGTAGGCGTTGCCTGCGAAGTATCCGAGCAGGACCACGGCGGTCCCCCAGATGGCACCTCCTGCGGCGTTGAAGAGCAGAAAGCGCCGATAGGGCATCCGGGATAATCCGGCCAGGGCCGGCATAACGGCCCGGAAAAAGGCGGTGAAACGGCCAAGAAAGACTGCCATGCCGCCGCGGCGTGCCAGTAGTTCACGCGCATTTTCCAATTTCTGCTGTCGCTTCCGCAGCAATCGAAGCTGTAATATCCGTGGTCCGAAGTGCCGCCCGACCTCGTAGCCGACAGTGTCACCGAGAATGGCTGCCAGAACTACCAGGACCGTGATCAGCCACAGGTCCAGTCGCTGCTGGCTCGCCAGGACGCCGCCGAGGATCGCTGCCGTTTCTCCGGGAAGGATGAACCCGATGAACAATGCGTCCTCGGCAAAGACCAAGGCGGTGATGAGCAAGTAGGCCACCACAGGACTAACCTGCAAGATTGCCCCGATCATCGTATTGATCACGGTCCCACCGTCCTCTCCGGGCTTGCCCCGAGCATTTCACAGGCGTGCTGAGAGGACCCTGAGGAGCTTGGGCTACCGCCACAGCGGTGCCCTGGTTGAGCCTTTGCTGACGGTTCAGTCGAGTTTTGCTCAGCCTCTAGGTAAATTTGTGGCAGCTCGGGCCGGCGGGAGAGGCGGGCCACCCAAGCCGCTGGCACTCGGACTGGGTTGCTCCTGCGTGGAGGTCTTGAGTACTTGCTAAGAACGGCACCGGACCATCACTACGAGCCAGCGCGGTCGTACACCGCTGGGAGGACCGCCGGGGCGGTTCCAGATGCTGCTGTTGCCCCTGGACTTGAATTTGTCCAGTAGGGCCAATCTCGGGCCGGGTCTAGTTGGTGGGCTGGATCCGGATGACCGTGCCCAGGGTCGTCGCACTTTCTCCGCCAAGCAGGTAGGCCGCACCGGAGACGACAGCGGCAGCGGGCATTGACACGGCCTGTGGCAGTGTCCCTGCCTTAACGACCGTTCCGGTTGTCGGATCCAGCCGCCAGATGATCGAACTTGGGTGGCCGTTGATGATGCCTCCGAGGACCAGCATGGTGCCCTTGATCACCACCGCCACGGCATGGTCCAGGGCTGCCGGGAGGTTTGCGGTGACGGTCGCGGCGCCGGTCGCGAGGCTTATCCGCTGAATGGCGGTCGTCGGGGCTGTCCCTCGGTCTCCGCCGATGACCCATAGATAGTTGCCCATGGCAGCGGCCGCGCCGTAACGGACTGGTACGGGTAGTGTGGCGATGGTTTTGAAGGCGGTTCCGTCAGTGGTGGCCAGCACCGACGAATCCGGTTTCGCACCATCAAAGCCCCCGACCACGTAGGCGGTGCCGGTTCCGTTGCCTGCCACGGTTAGGTCTGCGCGCAGCCGGGGCAGGCGCCCAATGATCGTTGACGATGCCTGGCCGGGGGTATAGGCCTGCACTGCGCCAAGGACTGTCTCAGCGCCGCCGCCAAAGACGACGTAGCGGGATCCCAGTCGGGCGCCACCGGCGTCGTGGACCGGTTGGGACAGTGTTGCGATGCGAGTGGATTTACCGGTGGAAGGGTTGATGCGCAGGATGTCCGCGGAGGAGGTCCCCGAGGGGGTGAGCCCACCCATGAGCAGAAGGGTCGTGCCCTCAGGCAGTGCGACGGCACGCGATAGGGGGTTTGGCAGCCGCCACGGAAGCTCTGTGGCAGTGAAATGGGTGGGTGCGGCCGCTGGGGTGGGCGTCTGCCCCGCGGCAGCCACCGCAGTGCGGCTGGGAATGGCTGGGGAGGCCGCTGCCGGGTGGGTGGGGGCATTTGGTGGGCTGCACGCCGTGAGCGCCACGGATACGGCCAGGATCAAAGCGGCCAGACGGTGCCGTGGCAAGGTAGATCCCGTGGAACACGAAAGGCATATTTCATTTGACATGGATGGTGGTTTCCTTACCGTGTTATTCCTGTGTGCCCCAGGCTGTAACGACCCGGTTGGGGCCAGATGCACAGGCCGTGCGGTTGGCGGCCTACCGGGATCTTGCGGATCAACGCACCGTCCTTGGTGGAGAGAACATACACGACGCTGTCGTAGCGGCCGGAGAGCCATAATTGCGATCCGTCAGCGTTCACATTGCCCATGTCCGGACTGCCCCCACCGGGTATATGCCATTTTGTGACGGCGGCTCCGGTGTACGCATCGAGCACGCTGATGCTTCCTTCCAACCGGTTCGTCACGTATAAAAGCTTGGCATCACGGGAGAAGTACAGCCCGTGTGCGCCCTTCCCGGTGCGAATGAACCGTTCCACCCGGGTGGCAGCCCCGTCAAGGACCCACAGTCCGCCCTCGTCGGAGTCGGCGATAAAGTAACAAGAGCCGTCCGGGGCGATCTTGATGTCTTGGGGCCCCATGTGGGTGTTCCTGTGTGGCATGTCGATGGTACGCAGCACCCGGTGCGAGACGACGTCGACCACGGCCACGCGGCCTGAAAATTCCGCCGTGAACACGGCAGTGCGGCCGTCCAGGGAAAAGTCGGCATGGTCGATTCCGGCACATCCGGGGACTTTCGTGATCCCCTGCTGGCGCCAGGTGTGGGGGTCGTACCAGACAAGTTCCGCCCTGACTTCGGCCACAACGATGGCGAAGCGCCCGTCAGGAGTGAAGTACAGGTTGTAAGGGGCGATTGCCGGGATCGGCTTTCCCGGCAGGCCCGTGCGCGGGTCGAACGGCAACAGCTGGTTGCTGATGTCAGCGGTGGCGTAGAGCGTGCGCATGTCGTAGGAGGGGACCACATGTTGGGGCTCCTTGCCGACCGGATATTTTGCCACCACGGCGAAAGTCGACGGATCGATGACCCAGACGTCGCCGGAGATGTTGTGGGGAACGTAGACCAGCGGCCGGTCCGCTTTGACGGCTTCGGTGAGCATGTTGGCGCCGGCCAGTGCGTATACGTTGTGCGGATCGGTGACCGGCGGCATGCCGGGCAATCCTGCCGCCGCGGGTGAAGGCTTGGGCCGCGTTGGCATTGACGGCGCTGGTGGATGCACGGCGCTGGTGGCAACGACTTTTGGGGTATTGGTGCATCCAGTCAGGGCTGCCGCACCGAGGGCTCCAACCCCCAGGGTCAACATCCGGCGCCGGGGCATCCCCCTTTCATGCTCGTTCATGGCAATCCTTTCCCCTGCCACTGCTCTGGGCTGTCCGCGTGAATCGCGGGTTTAGTCTGGCTTCGCCATTCACTGGTTCCATTGTGAACCCAAGTCTGCCGGCGTCTAATGGAATCACCATGGTGGAAGCTGTGCAGCCCCTGGGTGTACGTGGCGGCCGCGGTAGTTGCTTTAGCCCCCAACGACTTCCCCTGTTCCCACGGATTTCGTGGCTGTTCCCGACGCGGTGGCGTAGCCGGTGGCGTGGGCGAGGATGGTGATGGTGACTTTGTTTGTCGAGCTTCGGTAGAGGCTGTATTTGTTGTCCGGGTAGTGGCCGGGACCGGCGCCGTTGTCGAAGTAGATGGTTTCCTTCTGCCCCGGGGCGAGGGTGAGACCGGTGAGTTTTTGGTAGTAGGACTCGGACTTTCCGCTGGTGGTGTCTTTCATCGTGTAGTAGACGGCCAGGCCTGTCATCGGTTCGGTGGATGAATTTGTGAGGTCGAACTGCAGCCGGTCTGCCACGGGGGCTTTCGTCGTCGGATTGACGTTGTTTTCGGCGATGGCATTCGTAATGGTTAGGCCGGGTTTGGTGCCGGTGGTTGGCATGGGGTTTGAGGTGACGGGTAGGACGGTCACCGCTGAGCTGCTCACCGCTGGTTGGGCGGGGTTTGTGTTGGAGCCGCAGGCAGCCAAGGAGCCGAGTGCGATCAGGGCTGCGGCCGCAACGGAGGCGGGGCGGAGGAAGTTTTTCATGTCAGGGGGCCTTTCGTAGGATGGTTTTCTTGGTGGCGGCCAGCAGTGCTGCACTGACGGAGAGGGCTAGTCCGGCCAGGAGCCAGAGGGTGTTGTTGAATGTTCCGGCCCAGATGAATCCCAGGGGTTGTTGGTTGTATTCGGTTTTGATGCCCAGGTAGGCGAACGTGGCACGTTCGTATTGTTTGGTCACTGAGCTTTGTTCGATCAGGTCCCGGGTGGTTTCGTAGCCGGTGAAGTGGGCCATGACAGCTTGTTCATGGGATGCATCGACTTGCAGGGACGCGAAAAGACCGCCGGGAATCTGGTTGTCCGGGTCCATGGTGTCCCCGATTTGGGGGATGATCAGGACCACGATCAGCCAAAGGACCAGCGCCAGGATCAGCCCGGTTCCGGTGCGGCGGGTTAGCGAGGCCAGAGCCATAGCCAGCAGTGACCAGATGATGAGGTACGCGATGGTGTGCGCTGCGGCCAGGGCTAGACGGAGGTAGTCCCCGCCTTGAAGTGGTGCGTTGCCCACGAGCAGCAACGTGGCGGTGATGACGATGAACAGGCCCGTCACGGTGGCTGTCCAAAGAAGGACCAGGGCGAGGATTTTTCCTCCCGCGAAGGCATACCGTCCCAGGGGGCGGCTGAAAATCAATTGCAGCGTGCCCCGTCCCTTTTCCTTGGTGATCATTGAATACCCGAGCACGACGGCGAACAGGCTTCCGATGATTTCCAAGTATTCAATTCCGCCCCGGAGCATTTGCAGGGGAAACAGTTGCGGGGCAGGGACAGCGGCTGCATTGCCTGACGCGGCCAGGGCATCGAGGTAGTGGTGGTAGTCGGCGATCTTGAGGCGGAAGTCCGCTGAGGCTACAACCACGGACAGGACGACAGTGACGGCCAGGAATGCGAACAGCACGACCATGAAACGGTTGCGGCGCAGGTCCGTGAGCTCCTTGTGAGCCAGGGTCAGCGTTTCAGTCATGGAGTTCACTCCTCATCCGTACCCGGCCGGTCATGGTGGCGGCGGCGCAGCCGGCCGCGGCGAAGGCGGCGATGATCAGGAGGCCGCTGGTCATGGTGCCGGTGGCCTGCGGGTCGGAAAGGATCAACGCGCTGACGTGCTTGAATTGTTCGCCCAGCGACAGCGGGGCGACCAGGCTGCTGGTGACGGCGAAGAATCCGGATTGGGCGGCAGGCGGTGCGGCCACGGGGTTGAGCAGGGAGACCGGATGGGCTGCCGTGCCCAGCAGCGGCAAGATGAAAATCATCACGCTCCAAATCACGATGGGTACGAGCAGTGCTGTGGTGGAGGAGGACGAGCAGATCCCGGAGGCCATGCCCAGGCCCACGAAGGGGAGCATAAACAGCCACGCCACGGCGTAGAGGCTGGCAATCCGTGCCCCGTCATCGAAGGACATGGCATGGCCGGTCACGATGCTGATGCATCCGATGTTGATCACTGCCGATACAGCCAGCAGAGCCAGGATGAATAACGCCAACCCGGTGAGTTTCGCCCCCAGATAGTGGGAGGGGCGCACGTCGCGGGAGAGGATCAGGTCCGCGGTCCGGGCCTGCCGGTCCCGCAACGTGGAGCGGACACCGATGACGATGGCCAGCAGCGCCCCGATGAGGACAATGTAGATGACCGTGTTGCGTGCGTAGTACAGCGGTGAGAGCGCATCAAAGGGGTTGGGCGCCGTGGTCAGGCCCTGGCGCACCACTTCACGGTAAACCCCTGCCACACTCGCCCGCGCCGAGGAACCAATGAATGCCGACGCGGCAATCATGCCCACAAAGACGGCCAGCAGCAGCTGGGGAAGCCGCTCACGAGCCGTACACAGGAGCTCCTGGATGATGATTGCGGTCCACCGGTTCATGAGCGTTGGCCTGCTTCAATGTGGAGGTAAATATCCTCCAGGGACTCCTGGCCCGGGAAGGAATCTAGGGTTGCCGCCACGGAGTCTTGGTAGATCAGGGTCCCCGAGCTGAGGATCCCAATGCTCGTGCAGGTTTTCGTCACTTCCGCCAGCAGGTGGGTGTTCATGAAGATTGTCATGCCCAGATCGGTGTTCAAGGCAATGATGATCTCGCGCAGTCTTGCCACACCTTGGGGATCAAGTCCTGACGTGGGCTCATCGAGGAAGAGCACGGAGGGATTATGCACAATGGCCTGGGCAATGCCTGCCCGTTGGCGCATCCCCTTGCTAAAGGTGCCCATCCGGTGGTTTTCCCGACCGGTAAAGTCCAAGAATTCCAGGACATCTCGAATCCGGGCTCCCGGGGCCCGGACTCCGGAGAGGCGGGCAAAGAAAAGCAGGTTTTCAGCCAAGGTGAGATTGTCGTAGAACTGGACGTTTTCGGGCAGGTAGCCAATGCTGCGACGTACCTGGTTTGACGCCGTCGCAATGTCGTGGCCACCGATCACCGCAGTCCCCGAGGAGGGCTCCATCAATGTGGTGAGGAGGTTGACGATCGTGGTTTTCCCGGCACCGTTGTGGCCCAGCAAGCCAAAGATTTCCCCTGACGGGACGGAAAGGGTCAACTCGTTCAACGCCTGGTGGGAACCATACCGTTTGGTCAGTGCAGTAGTGGATATTGCTGTATCAGTCATGACATCGCACACTACGGGGCGACGGATAAGAGGAGCCTGAGACTGCCAGGAACCGGACGGAACCCTCATGAACTCCCGACCGGCATGAGGCAAACCGCGTCCCTGAAACACTCGTGACCGGATCAATTGTGCGCGGACCTTTGTGTGCCCGGCGGGTTCTGGTCCCTCATCAGCAGCTCGTGCCGGGATGTCCGACGGGCTATGCCCGCGGCGGTGCGCACAGAAGCGGTCAGGGGGCCAGGCCGAGCCGGGGGGCCAGCCAGTTCAGGGCGGGCCCCAGGGAGTTTAGGGGCACGGCCCAGGAGTGCCCGGCACCTGGCACGCTGTGGGTGGTGACGGTCATGCCGGCGGTCCGGGCAGCTGCGGAGACGAGGTTCTGGTAGCCGGTGAACCGTCCGTCTTGGGCGCCGGCGGCAAAGTAGATCCAGCTGTCTGTGTAGTGGGTCTTCGCCATCATGGCCAGGGGAGTGAGGGCGTTGAACGCGGCCGTGTTGCCGCCGAAGGCGGCCTGAATGGTGGCGGACCGGTTCGCGGAGATGGCTGGTTCGGCTTCGCCACTCAGATCAATGGCCGATGGATAGGTGCCCGGGTGTAGGGCAGCCATTTGCAGTGCGCAGGTCCCGCCGAAGGAGAAGCCGCCAATGGCCCAGTGCCGCGGATTCAGGTCGACAGAAAGGGTGTTCTTGATCCACGCCGGAACGTCTACGGCAAGGTAAGTGTCGGCTTTGGCGATCTTCGAATCCATGCACATGGTGTTCCCGGAGTGGGTGCCGTTGACATCAGGGATCACGACCACCGGTGCCAGTCCCTGGTGGGCTGCGGCGAACGCGTCTATGGTCGCCTGCAGTCCGCCGGCTTTCAGCCAGTCGGCGGGGGAGCCGGGCTGTCCCGTGATGAGGACCAGCACCGGCAGCAACGGCCTCTGGTGTGCTTGATAGGCCGGGGGTAGGTAGACGTAGCCGGTTCGTGCGGTGAAACCGGACACGCGGCCGGGGATCTGGACCGAATTCACTGTCCCCGTCAGGGGCAGCCCGGCTGGCTTCACCCAACGGTTCACGACCGGACTGTTGACCGGGGCAGCCGGGGCAAGGATATGACGGCCGTTGGCGCCGGAGAATGCCAGGGGTGCGATGTTTGCTGTGCTGGCCCCGGTGAGGTCACCGATGGTGCGGTACGCGCCAAAGTACACGTTGACCTGCGCGGCAACGGCGACCACCACCACGGCCATGGCCACGGGCGCCAGGAGTCTGCGCCACCATCGTCCGACGGCCAGGTTCAGCACCATAAGCAGGATGGCGAAGATACCTGTCCCTATCCACGCGATCACCTGCAGCGGAAGGTCATAGGCGCTCAGCCCGGCAACATTGACCACATACCAGTTGGCGGCCCAGGCCAGGACGGCCGCCAAGAGGGCGGCAGCCACCACGCCAAGAATCCATCCCCGGCCTCGGCGCAGAAGCAGCGCGGCCCCTGATAAGCAGGCCAGAACAGCCAACAACACCGGAAACGGGCCTGAAAGCAGATCGATGTTGGAGATGATGCCCATGTCAATCGTGTCCTGGTGTTAGAAAGGATGGAACTCGGCCTACGAGGCGCCGGGTACGGCATGAACGGGAATGGCCCGGACAGGTTGGGGGGTCCCGCCGGGCCATTCGGTCTCGTCTCAGCAAGCCCTGGGTGAGGGGCTGTGCGTGATTATCCAGTGGCGCCTCCTTCCGTCTCGCTTGCCGGTGGCCTGACCGGGTTAGGGGGATCCGGGCAGATCACCGGGATCTGTGTGGTTCCCGGTCTGCTGGATGTTGGGTCCGGTGTCGCCGGCCTTCTCGCCCGGGTCCGTGGCTTCCGTGGCGCCGGCGGCATCCGCTGTGTCCCCTGCAGTGGGTTTGTCCTTGGCGCCGGGGACATCCGGGGTGTCGCCGGGGGTGGGAGCGTCCTTGGTCTGCTGGACCGAGTGGGACGAAGGTGTCGGCCCAGGGGTGGCGGCGCTGGCTGCACCAACGCCGAGCCCGGCCAGTGCCATCACGCCCACCGCGCCCATGAGTACCTTCTTCCTCATCTCCATTCCCGAGATCCGGGCCTTGAAGGTGGTGTCCTTGTGGTCAGTCATCGTTCTCTCCTTTCGTCGCGGGCCTGTGTGGCTTCCGCTGCCATTCGGGGTGGATGGCGTAACTCCACTGTGCCCGGGGGCCACTGAGAGGAAGCCAAGCGAACTTGAGGAGACGCTGAGAAGGCGTGCCCGGTGATTGTGCAAATGGCGGCCGGCGCGGGCATTGTTGAACCATGACACCACTTCGCCTGAGGCCACCCACGTCCCCACGAGAGGGCCGGCGTGTCTGGGGCGTGCGCAAAAGGGCGACGGCGACTGCCGTCGTCGTGGTCGCCCTCGCCCTGCTCATCGGAGGGCTGCTGCTCCTGGTACTCCTGCAGGCTTCGCTGATCTCGACCACCCAAAGGGCCGCATCCGCCAAGGCTTCCGATGTGGTGGCAATGATCACGAGCCAGGACGTCGCCGAGGCCGGGCAGGCCCTGGCCAACACCGCGCACAGTGGCCAGTACGTGCAGATCATCAGCCCGGGCGGGGCCGTGGTGGCCTCCTCGGAACGCTCGACTGAGGCCAAGGCGCTCTCAGAGCTGCGCCCGGGACCGGGACAAACCCTGAGCCAGAATGTTTCCAGCCTGCAAAGCATCGGTGACAGCGATGCGTTCCTGATCGTCGCCCAAGGAGTGTCCACGGTGCAGGGGACTTACACTGTGGTCGTGGCCTCCACCGTCCAGGCCCAGTCCGACACGGTCGCCACGGTAGCCTGGTTCCTCCTGGGAGCAACCCCCCTGCTGGTCATAGTGGTGGGCTCCTCGGTGTGGATCCTGGTGGGCAGGTCCCTGCGCCAGGTCGAACGCATCCGCGGCCAAGTCGCTGGCATCAACGCCAGCCGCCTGAACGAACGGGTGGAAGTCCCCGCTACCAACGACGAAATTCACCAGCTGGCACTGACCATGAACACCATGCTCGACCGGCTCCAAGCCTCCGACGCCGAACAGCGACGGTTCGTCTCCGATGCCAGCCACGAACTGCGCAGCCCGCTGGCCACCATCAGCGCCGGGCTGGAAATCGCTGCCGCAGACCCGAGCGGTGACACCTGGATCGAACTGGAGGCCATGCTCAGCGGGGAAACGGCACGCATGCGCTACCTCGTCGATGACCTGCTGACCCTGGCCAAAGCCAACGACGGAGGCACACGCACGACGTTCCAGGACGTCGACCTCGACGACGTGCTGGACACCGAAATCCGCCGCCTGCGCTCCCTGAGCCCCCACCACATCAGCGCCACCCTCACCCCCGCCAGGGTCAGCGGGGATGCTCACCGCCTCGGACAGGTCCTGCGCAACGTCCTGGACAACGCCAACCGTCACGCCCGATCCACCATCACCATCACACTCACCACCGACCACGACGGGGCCCGCGTGGTCATTGACAACGACGGCGACCTTGTCCCTGAAGCGCAGCGGGGAAGGATCTTTGAGCGCTTCGTGCGACTTGATCAGAGCCGCTCGCGCGAAAGCGGCGGCAGCGGGCTCGGCCTGGCGATCGCCGCCAGCATCATGACAGCCCACCACGGCGTCATCACCACCACCGAGGCCCCGACAGGGGACTGCCGCTTCGAACTGCGGCTGCCCCTGGCCGCTGACAACCAGATCCCATGACCGGGCACCTCCAGCCACAGGCCGCCGCTACCTCCGTCAGGGGTCCAGGGCGCCCTCCTCGGAGCAGTCCCTCCGGTGTGAACGGGTGACACGCTGAACGCAGGGTCGAGCAGCCAAGGTCCCTTCAAACACGCCGCGGGCACCGCGAAACCCTGGAGACACCGCGCCGAGACACCGCTTCGATCGTGACGACCGCGCGCATGTACATGGCCGCCAACGCACGAAGCGCCTGCTGGCCAGGCGGACCGGGTTGATACCAGCTTCCCGGCACCAACTGTCCCATCGGTCCACAAAGGGTGCCGTCGTTCTCCCCCACTTCAGGGCGCGGCCCTGTGAACCATGCCTCGGCCGGCCCGGTGGACTTGCGCAGATCCGCGGTGCGCCCGCAAATCCCGAGCACGGATGAACCAGACCAGCTGCCAGCCCGATCTTGCACTCAGCGCTATCTCAACCACTCTGGGTTTGTCCTCAGCAACCGCGTGGCACAGTGAGGGAAAAGCACTTCCTGCCTGATGCCACCGCGTCACGGACAAGGATGCGGCCGAGGCAAGAACGGCGACGGGAGGAAGCAGTGGCGATATCAATGGCAACCGTTCCCGCCCTTCCGACGCAAAAGCGTCCGGCAGCGCCGTCCATTACGACTTTGCCACAGCCACGGTGGGTGCCATGGGCGCTGACACTCTTGCTGGCCCTTACGGCGGTACTGTACACCTGGAACATTGGCGTCGGAGGGTACTCGGACTACTATGCCACCGCGGTCAAAAGCATGTCAGTGAGCTGGAAGGCGTTCTTTTTCGGTGCTTTCGACCCGCAGGGGACCATCACGCTGGACAAGCTCGCCGGGTTCCTTCTCCCGCAGGCCCTCTCAGCCAGGATTTTCGGTTTTAGCCCGGCATCCCTGGCGTTGCCGCAGATCATCGAAGGACTGGTTACCGTCCTTTCCAGTTACCTGCTCATCCGCAAATGGGCAGGATGGGCCACGGCTCTGGCTGGGGCCGTGATCATGGCATCCACGCCTCTGCTCGTGTCGATGTATTCCCATCCCATGGAAGACTCCCTGCTCACCATGTGCACCACGTTGGCGGTCCTGGCTTTCCAGCACAGCCTGGACACGCACAAGACCAGATACCTGTTGCTATGCGGCGCCATGGTCGGAATCGGCTTTCAAGCCAAAATGATGCAGGCCTGGCTCATCCTCCCTGCCCTGGCCGCCGTGTACCTGCTCATGCGGACGGTCCCGCTGCGCAAGAGCATCCGTGACCTCCTCCTCGCCGCTGGCGTGACCGCTGCAGTCTCCCTGTCATGGATGAGCGCAATTGCCCTCGTGCCGGCAACCGAGCGGCCCTACATTGATGGAAGCGTGAACAACAACATCTTCTCCATGGTCTTCGGCTACAACGGATTCAACAGGTTCATCCCGGGTCTCCTGCCCGGGGCACTGGGAGCAGACCCGGCGGCGGGCGCCTCGGGGACGACGGCCATCACTGCTGCTGCGCTGGTATCCCATACCCCCATCAAGCTTCTCCTGCCCGCGGACGCCAGCCAGATCGGCTGGCTCTACCCGTTGGCCTTGGTCGGCATCGTCGTGGGACTGACCCAGCTGCGCGCGTCCCCAACCGGTCACGGACCAACACTCCACGGTCCGGCTCAACAGCTAAAGTCCGGCATCCTGCTCTCCGTGGCCTGGCTCGTAAGTGTCGGCTCCGTCTTGGGGGTGATGGCACTGCCGCACACCGCATATCTCGCGGCCCTGACGCTGCCGCTGGCCGCGTTGGCCGCGATGGGTGCCAAATTGCTGTGGCACACGTTTAACCAGGCCACCGGGCGCGTCCGCTATGCTTTGCCTGCTCTTGTGCTGGTGCAAAGTCTTTGGGCGGCTGGGTTGAGCCTTGCCTACCCCGGATTTCTCTCTTTTATCCCGAATTCGGGATAAAAGA
>NZ_JAAKZI010000053.1 GCF_011045165.1 Arthrobacter silviterrae | reverse complement strand
TAGGGCGGGCAGGGTGTCCTCTCCCTCCCGTCCCGCCCGCTCCTTACCGCCCCGCCCCCACCTTCCCGCCCCTCGCTTCCCGCCCCTCGCTTCCCGCCCCTCGCTTCCCGCCCCGCCCCTCCCGCCCCGCTCCTTCCCGACCCTCCCACCCCGCTCCCAGCCCCACCTTCACGGACAATTTCCTAGGCGCCGTGAGAGACTGGCCCTATGACTGAGAAGGCGCACACCCCGGCCAACGGTTTGGCTGCTGAGGGCAGGGTAATGGACACTTCCAATGGCTTCGCCGGGCCCGGCGTTCCGGGGGACCCGGAGGGCGGACCCTCCGGGGAGGCGCACCAGAGCGTGGCGGACATGGTGGACCAGCCCGCAAAGGTGATGCGCATCGGCACCATGGTCAAGCAGCTGCTGGACGAGGTAAAGAGCGCCCCTCTCGACGACGCCGCCCGGGCCCGCCTGGCCGAAATCCATGAGCGCTCCATTGCCGAACTGGAGGACGGGCTGTCCCCGGAGCTCGTCGCGGAGCTGCACCGGCTGAGCCTGCCGTTCTCCGACAGCTCGGCGCCGTCGGACGCTGAATTGCGCATTGCCCAGGCCCAGCTTGTCGGCTGGCTGGAGGGCCTGTTCCACGGCATCCAGACAGCCATTGCGGCGCAGGCCATGGCCAACCAGCAGCTGGCGGCCCGCATGCAGCTGCGCCAGCTCCCGCCCGGAACCGTTATCGCCCCGGGCGTGGTGGTGGGGGAGAACGGTGAACCGCAGCGCGCCCCCTTCCCGCAGGCCCACGGCAGCCAGGCGGGCGACGGCGGCCCGGGCACCGGGCGTCAGGGCACCGGCCAGCCCGACGCCGGCGGCCCGGGCCAGTACCTCTGAGAAGCATCGCTGATGCTCAAGGGACTTTTTGGCGCCTCCCGCCAGGCCAGGCGCGACGACGCCGAACTCGGCAAGGGTGTCTGGCGCCGGGCCCATGACCGCTACCGGCGCGGCCTGGACAGGTTCCACCAGATGCTGGAGGGCGTTGAGGGGGACCAGGCGGAGGGCCAGGGTGAAAACTATGCCGCCCTGGTGCCCATTGCGAACTCGCTGGCCGGTTTGTTGGCGCAGGTGCGGGCCATTGCCGTGCAGGCCCAGGCCGCGGCCCCCAGCGAAGGCATGGAAATCCCCACTGGCACGGGCGGCTACCTCAATGACGTCCACCGCGAGCTGTCCCGGGCCGGGAACGCGCTGGCGGCAGCTGCCGAGGCCGTTGCCCTGGTGAGGCTCGGCGTGGGGAATGTGGCGGGCGTCGAACGCAAGGCGGAGATCGTGGAAGATCACGTCATCCGGGCCGCGGAGCTGTTGGACGGACGCCCGTAAAATCAGCCCCGCTTGGACTCAGTCCATTTTAGACACGCAAATATGACCTAATTGTTGAGAGCTGCGTCACATGGGACCGGATATTAGGGTTGCCTCGCCTATTCTCGTATTACGATCAATAACTGTTCGCTAATTCGTTTATGACCGCCGAAAGGCCCCCATGAAAACTTGGTTCAACAAGACCGTGCTCAACAGGACCGCACTCTCCGCGATCGCCGGAGTTTCAGTGCTCGCCCTTGCCGCCTGCGGCGGCAGCGCCGCGCCCGCGGCCTCCAACGGCGCATCGGGCTCGGCCACGGACGCCATTGTGGTGTACAACGCCCAGCACCAGGAACTGACCCAGGCGTGGGTTGATGCGTTCACCAAGGAAACCGGCATCAAGGTCACCCTGCGCAACGGCGACGATTCCGAGCTGAGCAACCAGATTGTCCAGGAGGGCGCCAAGTCCCCGGCCGATGTATTCCTGACCGAAAATTCTCCCGCGATGACGCAGGTCGAGAATGCCGGCCTGTTCACCGGCATCAGCGCCAAGATCCAGTCCCAGGTCCCCGCGGCGTACCGCCCCTCCACGAATAAGTGGACGGGCATTGCCGCCCGCAGCACGGTTTTTGCCTACAACACCACCAAGCTGACCCAGGCGCAGCTGCCCAAGTCCATCATGGACCTGGCCGATCCCGCCTGGAAGGGCCGCTGGGCGGCGTCGCCGTCCGGTGCCGACTTCCAGGCCATTGTCTCAGCCATGCTGGAGCTCAAGGGTGAGGCCGCCACCTCCGCCTGGCTGAAGGCCATGAAGGCGGACGCCAAGGTCTACAAGGGCAACAGCACTGCCATGAAGGCGGTCAACGCCGGCGAAATTGACGGCGCCATCATCTACCACTACTACTGGTTCGGCGACCAGGCCAAGACGGGTGAAAACTCCAAGAACGTGGCCCTGGAATACTTCAAGAATGAGGATCCGGGAGCATTTGTCTCCGTCTCCGGCGGCGGCGTGCTGGCCTCCAGCAAGCACCAGGCCAATGCTGAAAAGTTCCTTGAATTCATCACCGGCAAGGCCGGCCAGGAAATTTTGCAGACGGGCACTTCCTTCGAATACCCCGTGGCCTCCGAGGTGGCCGCCAACTCCAAGCTGGTCCCCCTGAAGGACCTGCAGGCACCCAAGGTTGACGCCGCCAAGCTGAACTCGCAGAAGGTCACCGACCTGATGACGGCGGCCGGTCTACTCTAGTACTGATGTCCTTTTTTCAAAGCACGACGGCGGAACTTGCGCCGGGCAGCAAATCCAGGCGCAGGGCTGCCGGGGGCCGGGGCACACGCTCCGGCCCTTTGGCCGTCGTCGTTCTCTCCATCCTGATCGCCGCGTTCTCGCTGCTGCCCCTGGGGTACGTGGTGGTCATGACTGGCAACGCGGGGTGGGACACCATCCAGAAACTGGTGTTCCGGCCGCGCGTTGGCGAACTGCTTTTCAACACGCTGGCCCTGGTGCTCATTACGGTCCCGATCTGCGTAGTCCTCGGCATTGCCGGAGCCTGGCTGGTGGAACGCACCAGGCTGCGCGGGAACAAGGCGTGGGCCGTGCTGTTGGCGGCGCCACTGGCCATCCCCGCGTTCGTTAACAGCTATGCCTGGGTGAGCGCCATCCCCTCCCTGGGCGGGGTGTGGGGCGGGGTGCTGGTTTCCACGCTTTCCTATTTCCCGCTGGTGTACATCCCGGTGGCGGCCGTGCTCAGCCGGATGGACCCTGCCCTGGAACAGTCGGGCGCCTCCCTGGGGCTGGGACCGTGGCAGGTGTTCTTTCGCGTGGTCCTGCCCCAGCTGCGGCTCGCGGCCGCAGGCGGTGCGCTGCTGGTTTCCCTGCACCTACTGGCCGAATACGGCGCCTTCGCCATGATGCAGTTTGATACGTTCACGACGGCGATCTACGACCAGTTCCGCTCCACCTTCAACGGTGCGGCGGCCAACATGCTGGCCAGCGTGCTCGTGTTGTTCTGCCTGCTGCTGCTGCTCGGCGAATCGAAGACGCGCGGCAATGCCCGCTATGCCAGGCTGGGTGGCGGCGCGCAGGCCAATCCGAAGCGCCTGGCGCTGGGCTGGTACCAGGTGCCCGGCCAGTTGTTCCTGGCGGCGCTGAGTGTGCTGGCCCTGGGTGTGCCCCTGTTCCACGTGGTCCGCTGGCTCATCGCTGGGGGTGCCGCGATCTGGACCGGAAGCGCCCTGGTCCACGCCTTGCTCCAGACCCTGGGCTACGGACTGGCCGGGGCCCTCATGACCACAGTCCTGGCCTTCCCGCTGGCGTACCTGGTGATCCGCCACCCGGGCCCTGTGACGAAAGTGCTGGAAGGGGTCAACTACATTTCCAGCTCGATGCCCGGGATTGTGGTGGCCCTGGCCCTGGTGACCATCACCGTCCATAACGTACCCGCGGTCTACCAGACCGCCGTCGTGCTGGTGGCGGCCTATGCGCTGCTGTTCATGCCGCGGGCGCTGGTCAACCTCCGCGCCGGCCTGGCGCAGGCGCCCAAGGAACTCGACGAGGCGGCACAGGCCCTGGGAAAGGCGCCGCTGGTGGCATTCGTCAAGGTGACCCTGCGGCTCAGCGCCCCCGCAGCGGCGGGCGGGGCGGCCCTGGTTTTCCTGGGGATTGTGAACGAACTGACGGCGACCCTGCTGCTCGCGCCGAACGGCACCACCACGCTGGCCACCGAATTTTGGGCGTTCAGCAGCGAAATTGATTACGCCGGGGCGGCCCCGTATGCCTTGTTGATGATCCTGCTGTCCGCCCCCATGACCTACCTCCTCTTTGCCCAATCCAAGAAAGCTGCAGGACAGTGACCCCAACCATTCGGAGGGCGGCCAAGGCGCCAACCGCCAAGCCCGCCTTCATCCCGGACCCGGGCCATGTCACAGACCACCTCCTGGTGTCCGGGGCCCGGAAGTCGTTCGGCGGCACCGAGGTCCTCAAAGGCGTAGACCTGACCGTGGCACAGGGGAGGACCACGGCCATCGTCGGTGCGTCGGGTTCGGGCAAGACCACGCTGCTGCGCCTGATTGCCGGTTTCGAGGCGGCCGACGCCGGCACCATTTCGCTGGCAGGAGTGGAGGTGGCCGGTCCTGCGGCGTGGGTGCCGGCGCACAAGCGCAGCGTGGGCTACGTGGCCCAGGACGGCGCCCTGTTCCCACACCTGAGCGTGGGTCAGAACATTGAGTTTGGGCTGCCGGTGCGCGGCCGGGCCGCGGCCGCCCGGGTGGGCGAGTTGCTGGAAATGGTGTCCATGGACCCCTCCTATGCCAGGCGCCGGCCCTCGCAGCTCTCTGGCGGCCAGCAGCAGCGCGTGGCGCTGGCCCGGGCGCTTGCCCGCCGCCCGCAGCTGATGCTGCTGGATGAGCCGTTCAGCGCGCTCGACGCCGGCCTGCGGGTGGCCACGCGCCGCACCGTCTCCCAGACCCTGAGCGACGCCGGCGTGACCACCATCCTGGTCACCCACGACCAGGCCGAGGCCCTCAGCTTCGCCGACCAGGTGGCCGTCATGCGGGACGGGAAGCTGGCGCAGATCGGCAGCCCCTTCGTGGTGTACACGCGTCCCTCCGACCGGGCCACGGCAGAATTCCTGGGCGACGCCGTGATTCTTGAAGCCTGGATGGAAGGCTCCCTGGCACTGTGTTCGCTGGGCGGAATCCCCGTCCGCCGCCCGCCCGTGCAGGGCAGGGTGCACCTGATGCTGCGCCCGGAGCAAATCCGCATCACCGAGGGCGGCAGCATCCGCGGCCGCGTGGTGGACACCGACTACTTTGGCCCGGAAACCACTGTGCGGATCCAATTGGCGCCGATTGCCGTCGACCCCGGCAAGCCCGTTGACCCGCACCAGCCGGTGGGCGGGGAAGTGATCAACATCCGGCACTGGAACGCCATGCTGGCCCGGCCCGGCACCGAACTGTCGCTGAAGGTGGTGGGGGAGGGCGTGGTCTTCCCCTGGAGCGAGTAGCGCCGACCCGGGAGCCGGTTGCGGGAGCCGGTTGCGGGAGCCGGCTGCGGCAAGCCGGCTGTGACAACTATTGTCACAACCCATTGCCGCATTCCTTACCCACGAGTAAGGTCAGGTGTGGTGGTGTCTCGGACTGAGGCCACAATCGCTGAAGCCGTTGGGGGAGCCTCGGATAACAGGACCCGCAACGCAAGGCCCGTACCGTCCCTCGCCGGACGGTGCGGGCCTTGTTCCTGTCACGGGGCCCCTGGCCCCGCTGGCCGCCGTCGTCGGACCAGCTCCACATAGGCCGTGGCAAGCATCAGCAGTGCGGTGGCGGCTGCCAGCAGCGCCGCCGCCGGCACCAGGGCGCTTAACGGGATGAGCAGGAGGGCAAGGGCCACTGTTGGTCCGGCCCACGGCACCACCCTGCGCGGCGGCTGGCCGTAGCGCAGCGAGACCAGCGCATTCGTGCCGTAGTACAGGGCCAGGCCGCCGCCCAGCGAAATGCCGGCACCCAGGGGAAGCCGGTCGTACGGGGCTGAAATGGCGGTGGCAATCCCGGCGGCAACGGATGTAACGCCCAGGACCAGCAGGAACGGCAGAAACAGCGTTGTCTGCAGGATTCCACCAAAGTCTGCCCGGGAGCGCAGGCGCTCAAGCCCGGGGGCCACCGTCCCCGCGCCGTACTGGAAGAACGACCAGCCCAGGAGGGCGACCACCAGGAAACCAAGCGCGCCACCCAGGGCCGGCCCCGGGCCCCAATGGGCCGAGACTTCATTGACGATCGTGACTACTGACTCCCCCAGGACAATGATGACAAAGAGGCCCAGCCGTTCCGAGGCGTGCTCAATGTTGATGTTCGCGGCGCCGCGCTCCGGCCACAGGTGCGCACTCAGCAACACCATGGCAATTTCGACGGCGATGGCGGCGCCCCACAGGACCACCGCAACGTGAAGGGGGAGCACCGCAGAGACCAGCCAGAGGGCTGCCGTTCCGCCGTTGTAGATCCAAATCCGCCATGACGTCCCGGACACCGTGTGGCGGTCATGGTGGAGCCAGAGCACCAGCAGCACGGCGCGCAGGGCGGCGTTGCCCAGCGAAAACGCCCACGCCCTGTCGCCCAGGGCCCCCGGCGCCGCTGCTGCCATGACCCCGGCAGCAGCCATGGCAGCCAACATCGCCAGGCCCAGGGCCCGGGCTGACAATCCGGGCAGCACGTTGATCACCGAGACCATGTTCACCCAGGCCCACCAGGCCGGAAAGAACAGCAGCACGTAGCTGCCAAACGCTGCCAGCCCCGGGTCGCCATGGATGCCGTGTGCCAGCTGGCTCACGAACGCGACGAAAATCAGGTCAAAAAACAGCTCCATCCAGTGGACGCGCCCGGGTTCACGCGCCGGGGCGTGGGGCGCGGCTCCCCGGGACTGCGAATTGTTGCTCACCCGCCCATGATATGGCCGGCCAAAGGGCCTGAAGTGTTCACCGAGCGCGAAACAGAACCGTTGCTGGGGGTAACCGTATTGTCCGACGGCGTTGAGGGGAGTAGCGTTTCCACTCTGCGCAACTTACTTTGTTTCGCCCACGCCGTCGTGATGCCGGTGTCAGTGGCATCCTCCATAACCTTTTGAGGACGCATGTCTAGCGAAAAACCCCTTTCCCCCGCCGCGGGCTCCAGCCCGGCCGGCGGCGCCGTGATGAACCACCGCCAAATCCTGTTTGTCATCTTCGGCCTCATGGCCGGGATGTTCCTTTCGGCGCTCGACCAGACAGTGGTCGGCACCGCGATCCGCACCATCGGCGATGACCTCCACGGCCTCAGCCTCCAGGCCTGGGTGACCACCGCCTATTTGATCGTCTCCACCATCAGCACCCCGATTTACGGGAAGCTGTCGGACATTTTCGGGCGCCGCCCGCTGTTCATCTTCGCGATCGTGGTCTTTATTGTCGGGTCAATCCTTTCCAGCTTTTCAACGTCCATGATTGAACTCGCCACCTTCCGCGCCGTGCAGGGGCTTGGCGCAGGCGGCCTGATGTCCATGCCGCTGGCCATCATGGGTGACATGCTCGCCCCGCGCGAACGCGCCAAGTACCAGGGCTACTTCCTGGCCGTCTTTGGCGTCTCGAGCGTCATCGGCCCGCTGATCGGCGGCCTGTTTGCCGGCACGGACCAGATCCTGTGGATCGCCGGGTGGCGCTGGGTGTTCCTGGTCAATGTGCCCATCGGGCTGGCGGCACTGGCGATGGTGCTGCGCTTCCTGCACCTGCCCAAGGTTGACCGCCATTCCGTGCGCATTGACTGGTGGGGTGCCGCCGCCGTCATCGTGGCCCTGGTTCCGTTGCTGCTGGTGGCCGAGGAAGGCCAGACGTGGGGCTGGACCAGCGCCGCCTCCATCGCCTGCTATGTGGTTGGCGTGGTTGGTGTCATCGCCTTCATCCTCATTGAGATTCGGATGAAGGACGACGCCCTGATTCCCATCAAGCTTTTCCATTCCTCCACGTTCTCGATGGCCACCATCATTGGTGTGCTGGTGGGCTTTGGCATGTTCGGCGCCATGATGACGATCCCGCTGTACCTGCAGATTGTCCTGGGTTCCACGCCCACCGAGAGCGGCTTCCAGATGCTCCCCATGATCCTGGGGCTGATGATCGCCTCGATCGGAAGCGGCCAGCTGATCGCCCGCACCGGCCGGTACCGGATGTTCCCCATCCTCGGCACCGCCCTGATGTCCGCCGGGTTCCTGTACCTGACCTTCCTGAAGTTTGACTCGCCGTTCCTCTTCGTTGCCGGCGGCATGCTGCTGATCGGCCTGGGCCTGGGCCAGCTCATGCAGACCCTGACCATTGCCAGCCAGAATTCCGTGGGCCTGCGCGACATGGGCGTGGCCACCAGTGCGTCCACGTTCTTCCGCCAGATCGGCGGCACCCTGGGCACCGCCGTCATGCTTTCGCTGCTCTTTACGATCATGCCCCTGAACATCCAGGGTTCGCTCTCCGACGGCCCCACGCTGCGGAACGCACTGGACGCCGCCATGACGCCGTCGGTGGCGACTGCGCCGGAAAACAAGGCGATCATGAGCTTGATTTACACGAACATGGTGACGCCGGTGGAGAAGGGTGCGCAGCAGGCGGCCCACACCGCCGGCGTCAAGGCACTGGTGGCGAAGGGGGTGCCGGAGGCGGAGGCGCAGACCAAGGTCCCGGCCCAGCCGCTGGACTTCTCCAACGCGGCTGTCCGCACGCAAGTGGTCGACCAGGTAGCGCCCACCATCGCGGAGAAGCTCAAGTCGGCAACGGGCTCCTCGGCGGCGGGCAGCAGCGCCCTCAATGACACCTCCTTCCTCAAGGGCGCCAACCCGGCCCTGAGCAAGCCGTTCCTGACCGGCTTCACCACCTCCACGATCGTCATCTACTGGGTGGCGCTCATGGTGGTGCTGCTGGCCCTGGTGCTGGCGCTGTTCTTCAAGACTCCACCGCTGCGCATGAAGTCGGCCCTGCAGGAAGCCGCCGACGACGCCGCGACGCGTGCCGAGGCAACTGACCTGAAGCTCCAGCATGCGGCCGAGGAGATGGGTGCGCTCATGGAGCCCGGCAGCTACTCGCATGCGGACGGCCCCGCCCCGCGCTAGCAGCCCGCCACCCGCCCAGGATCCCGGAATGGACTTTTGAGGTTGATATATCAACCTCAAAAGTCCATTCCGGGATCCGCGCCGGGCATGCAAAAGGCCCCGCATCCCTGATAAACAAGGGATGCGGGGCCTTTTGTTGTGGAGCCTCCAAACAGAATCGAACTGTTGACCTTTTCATTACGAGTGAAACGCTCTACCAACTGAGCTATGGAGGCCTGTGCCGGTCAGAATCCCTTGCGGAATCATTCCCTGAACACAAGAAACCACTCTAATATGCTGGCGCCGATTGTACAAAATCGGCGCCCGGCGGCAACGAAAAGGTGGCCAACTAGTCAGCAGGTGGTTCCCTTGGCCGGCACCACGCCGTTGACAAAGTAGTTGTCGACCACGCCCGTCAGGCACGCGTTCGCGCGGCCGTAGGCCGTGTGTCCGTCGCCTTTCCAGGTGACCAGCACGCCGGAATCCAGCTGCTGCGCCAGGGCCTGTGCCCACTTGTACGGCGTGGCCGGATCCTTGGTGGTGCCAATGACCAGGATGGGACCGGCACCCTTGGCCGAGATGGTCTCCGGCTTGCCCGTGGCGGCATAGGGCCAGTACTTGCAGGTGAGTCCGTTGTAGCTGAGCACCTTGCCAAAGGTGGGGGACGCCTTTTCCAGCGCCGCGGCTTCCTCCCGCATGTGCCCGGTGCCCGAATTCATGGAGTAGTCCAGGCAGTTGATCGCCGTGAAGGCCGCCGCGATATTGGTGGTGTACTTGCCGTCCGAGGCCCGGTCCGAGGAGTAGTCGTCCAGCGCCTGCATCCCGGAGGCGTCCCCGGCGAAAGCCTCCTTCAGGGCGCCCTTGAGCGGCTCCCACAAGTCGGTGGAGTACATGGCAAACGCGAGGGTGTTGGTGAAGCCCGTCCCCGTCATGACCCGCCCGGTCTTTGTTTGCTGCGGAGTCTTCTCATACACGGCATTGAGTTCGCGGATTTGCGCCAAGGCCTCGTCGACAGTGCCGGACACTGGGCAATCCTTGGTTCCCAGGCAGTTCGCCGCCCAGTCGCGTAGCGCCCCTTCGAAGCCGATGGCCTGGCCCATGGAGATCTGGTCATCGGTCAGGCTGGGGTCCAACGCGCCGTCGAGCGAAAACTTGCCCACCTTCGAGGGGAACAGGCCGGCGTAGGTGGCGCCCAGTTTGGTCCCGTAGGAAAAGCCCATGTAGTTCAGCTTTGTGTCGCCCGCCACTGCCCTCAGGATGTCCAGGTCGCGGGCGGCGCTGACGGTGTCCACATGGGCCAGCACGGCCCCCGAATTTTTCACGCACAGGTCGGTTTCGGTCTTGGATTCCGCTTCGGCCTGCTGCAAGCCGGCATCGGTGGAGAGGTTGTACTCCACCTGGCGCGCGGCATCCATCTGTGCGTCGTTGAGGCACTTGACCGGGGCGGAGCGCCCCACGCCGCGGGGGTCAAATCCCACGATGTCGTACGCGGCGCGGATCTTGGCCGAAAAGTAGGACTTGGCGCTGTCCTTGGCCATGTCATAGCCGGAGCCACCGGGCCCGCCGGGGTTGATGAGCAGGGCGCCCTGCCTTTTCCCTGTGGCTGGCAGCCGGATTACGGCCAGCTTGATGGATGAGCCCTGCGGCTTGGCGTAGTCCAGCGGCACCTCCACCTCGGCGCACTGGAATCCGCCGTTGCAGGACGTCCACGTCACCACCTGCCCGTAGTAAGCTGCCAGGTTTGCCGGCACGGCCCCGATGGTGGAGGCGTCGGCGGTGGACTTGACGGGATGTGGTGCAGGCGGGGCCAGGGGTGTGCAGCCGGCCAGCAGCAGGGAGCCAATGGCTGCGGCAGCGGCGGTCAGGAGGCGGAGGCGTGTCCGCCGCGGTGCTGGTCCGTGGGTCATGGGGGTCCTTTGCAGGTCTAGAGCAGGCTGACGGCCATGGCTTCGAGGGCCAAAAGCGGGGAGACGTTGGTGGTGGTGAGGCGGCGGCGCACGGAATTGATGGCATCCATGCGCGCCAGGGTGGCTTCCGGCCGTCCGCGGGAGGCAAAGTCGGACAGCGCCGAGCGCAAGGGCTCGTTGACCAGCTCCGCCGTGCTGCCGGGGCCCGGTGCCGAACTTGGATGCTCGACGCCGGTGCCCCCGTTCGCTGCCAGCTGCAGTACCAGCACATCCCGGTAAAAGGACAGCAGGTCGGTCAATGCGCGGTCCAGCTGGTCGGTGACGGAGCGCTTGGAGCGGCGCTTCTGGTCTTCCTCCAGTGCCCGGACCTGCGCACGCATGGGCGGCGGGAGCGTGCCGGTTTCCGGGGCGCCGAGCGAGAGCAGCAGCTTGGCCTTTTCGGCGATGTCACGTTCCTCGTTTGAGGAGGCGGCCTCGGCCTGGGCCAGTTCCAGCAGCGACCCGGCCGCCCGCACCGCGGCTGTCACGTCCCGCAGGGTGAGCGGCAAGTGGACTATCGCGTCACGCCGTTCCCGGGCGCCGGCGTCGGAGGCCAGGCGCCGGGCAATGCCGATATGGCTTTGCGCGGCCCGTGCGGCATGCAGCGCCAGTTCCGGCTCAATGCCGTCGCGTCGCACCAGCAGCGCGGCCACGTCCTCGACGGGCGGCACGCGCAGGGTCAGGGTGCGGCAGCGGGAGCGGATGGTGACCAGCACATCGGCCGGACTGGGTGCGCACAGGACCCAGATGGTGCGAGGCGGGGGCTCCTCAATGGCCTTCAGCAGCACATTGGTGGTGCGCTCTGCCATGCGGTCGGCGTCGCCCACGATCATGACGCGCCACCGTGAGGAGGACGGGCTGTCATGGGCCTTCCGGACCAGTTCGCGGGCCTCCTCAATGGTGATGGTGGTCTTCTCCGTGGCGATGAACGTGACATCGGCATTGGTGCCGGCCAGCGTGGTGTGGCAGGCCTTGCACACACCACAGCCGCGCTCGGCCAGCTGTTCGCGTTCGCAGACCAGTGCGGCGGCAAAGGCGACGGCGGCGTTGGAACGCCCGGATCCGGGCGGGCCGGTGATGAGCCAGGCATGCGTGGGGCCGCTGGACTGTGCGGCGCGGCGCAACTGCTCCACCACAGGTCCCTGGCCCTGCAAGTCAACCCAGACGCTCATGCGGAACCCGCCATGGGCCCAGTCGCCGCGTCCCCGGCAGTCGCCGTTCCGGCAGTCTCCGTCTCCCCGGCAGTCGCCGTCCGGGCCGCCAGCAAGCCAAGCACCCGCCCCCGCACGGCGGCGGCCAAATCGGCGGCCGGAAGCCCGGCATCCAGGACCAGGTAGCGCTCCGGGTGTGCGGCGGCAAGCGCCAGGAAAGCCCGGCGGATGTCGGCATGGAAGCCGTCAGGCTCCGATTCCAGCCGGTCCTCGGCCGCATCGCCGGCAGTGCGCCGGCTGCGGCCGTCTTCGGGACTGACGTCCAGGAGCACTGTCAGGTCGGGCCACAGCCCTTCGGTGGCCCACTCGTTGAGCCGCTGGACTTCGCCCGTGCCCAAGCCCCGTCCGGCTCCCTGGTACGCGATGGAGGAGTCAATGTAGCGGTCGCTGACCACAATTTCCCCGCGCGCCACGGCCGGGACAATAACCTGCACGGTGTGGGCGGCCCGGGCGGCGGCAAATATCAACGCCTCGCAGCGGGCGTCAATTTCCCCCTGGCCATGGTCCAGGACCAGGGAGCGAAGCTTCTCGCCCACGGGCGTTCCCCCGGGCTCTCTGGTGCGCACCACCACGTGGCCGGCAGCTTCCAGCATCTCCGTCAGCAGTGCGGCCTGGGTGGATTTTCCGGCCCCGTCACCGCCCTCGAGGGCAATGAACAGGCCCGGCGCAGGGGCAAAAGGTAAAGTCACGTCCCTAGCCTACCGGCCCCCGCCGGGAGCGCCCCCGGCTTGTCCACAGGCTCCGGCACGAGGCCTCCACAGGCCGCGCAGGGCCGGAGTTCCCCACACCCGTGTCACGAAATTGGGGAGCGGGTGACCGGGAGCACTAATCTGGAAGGCATGAGCCTCGAACCTTCCTCCCACCCCGACCAACTCAGCCCGGAAACGGTTGCGGTGGTTGCCGGCCGCCCCGCACGCGAGCACGACGCCGCGGTCAACCCGCCCATCGTGCTGTCCTCCACCTATGTGGGGACCGGCCAGGTCGTTGACGGGGACAGGGCCTACGGGCGGTATTCAAACCCCACCTGGGATCCGCTGGAGGAAGCGCTGTCAGAGCTCGAGGGCGCCACGCTGCCTTCGCTCGTCTTCAGTTCCGGCCTGGCCGCCGTGTCCGCCGCGCTGTCCCTGATCCCCGTGGGCGGCGTGCTGGTCATGCCCCGGCATTCCTACCAGGGCGCCCTGGTGATGGCGCAGGAGCAAACGGCCAAGGGGCTGTTCACTCTGCGCACGGTGGACATTGCCAACAATGACGACGTCATTGCTGCGCTGACCGGAGCGGGCGAAAAGGCTGCCGACATGCTGTGGCTGGAAAGCCCCACCAACCCCATGCTGGAGGTGGCCGACCTCCGCGTCCTGTGCCGCTCCGCCAAGGCCGTGGGAGCCCTGGTGGTCACCGACAACACGTTCAGCACACCGCTGGTCCAGAAGCCGCTGGAACTGGGCAGCGACATAGTGCTGCACTCGGTCACCAAATACCTGGCCGGGCACTCCGACGTCATCCTCGGGGCGCTCATCACCTCCGACGGGGAACTGCGCCGCACACTACTGCATTACCGCTCCATCCATGGCGCCATCGCCGGCCCGTTTGAGGCGTGGCTGGCCCTGCGCGGCCTGCGCACGCTGGCCCTTCGGGTGGAGCGAGCCCAGGACAGCGCCATGACGCTGGCCAAGCGTCTTGACCTGCACGACGGCGTCGAAAAGGTTTTGTTTCCCGGGCTCGACTCCGATCCGGGCCATGAGCGTGCCAAGGCCCAGATGCTTGGATTTGGTTCCATCCTGTGCGTCCAGGTGGCCGGGGGCGAGGCAGCTGCCAACGCCCTGGTGGAGGCGCTGCGCCTCTGGACGCCGGCCACGTCGCTGGGCGGGGTGGAGTCCCTGATTGAGCGGCGCCGCCGCCACGCCAACGAACCCGATTCTGTTCCGGTGAACCTCCTGCGGCTCAGCGTGGGCATCGAAAACGTCGAGGACCTGTGGAACGATCTTTCCCAGGCGCTTGCCCATGCGGCCGGCAAGAGGTAGCGGGGGACCGTTTTGCCGCACAGTTCCACGCGCTAGGCTTGTTGCGTGAGCTCATTATTGAACGGTGTGGATTTTCTCGTCCTGATGGCGCTGGGGCTGGTGGCCCTGTGCCTCCAGGTGTGGGCGCTGAGCGACTGCCTGCGCACTCCCGCCGCCGATTTTCAGCGCGCCTACAAGCGCACCAAGCAGTTTTGGGGCGCCCTGACCGGCGTTTCGGTGTTTCTGGGCTTCATATATGTCCTCGGCGGCATCAACACGTCCGTCGCAGTGGGGCAGCTCGTCTCACCCGGCATGGGCATGGGGCTGATTTTCAATCTGGCCGCAGCCACGGTTGCCAGCGTGTACCTGGCGGATGTCCGCCCGGCCCTGGCGGAGGTCCGCGGCCGCGGCAAGGGCCGGCAGAACCGCGGCTCTTCCTGGTAGCTGCTGCGGCTAGCCGGGTTCGACGGCGGACCACGCCACCGTCAGTTCGCCCAGCCGCCAACGCGACGGCGACCGCTTGACGGGCCAGCCGGCGTCGTACATTTTCTGGCACATGGACAGCCAGCGCTGCCGGTGCCCAAAGGGGGCAAGCGGCGCAGCGGCCAGCCAGTGCTGGTCCAGGGCCTGCAGGAAGCCATTGATCTTCTCGCCCGGCATGTTGTGGTGGATGAGTGCCTTGGGGAGGCGCTCGGCCACGTCGCTGGGCAGCTCGAAGGCGCCAAACCGCATGGAGATGGTGAGGGACTGCGGGCCTGCCGAATCCAGCGCCACCCACGTGCTGCGCCGGCCAATCTCATCACAGGTGCCGTCAACGAACACGCCGTTGGGGGAAAGCCGGGAGCAGACGGTGCGCCAGATGAGGCGGACATCGGCCTCGTCATATTGGCGCAGAACATTGAAGGCGCGGACCATGGTGGCGTTGCCCGGGACGGGGATTTCAAAACCACCCACCTGGAAGTCCAGGCCGCCGTGTTCCAGGTGCTTGGCGATGCGCACGCGTTCGGGCTCAATTTCAATGCCCGTCACGTGGGCGTCGGGACACACGGCATGGATGCGCGCGTAGAGTTCCACGGCCGTGGTGGGGGATCCGCCGTAACCCAGGTCCACCACCAGCGGGCGGTTTCCGGCGTGCCGGTCGCGCCGCAGCCGCCAGGATTCCGGCCCGGCCAGCCAGCGGTCCACGCGGCGCAGCCGGTTGGGATTGGTGGTGCCGCGGGTGGCATTGCCAAAGGGCAGGCCGCGGGACCGGACGGCACCGCGCGAAAGGGAGTCGCGCTGTGCAGGGCCGGTGGAAACTTTTTTGACCCTTTGGGCGCGTTGAACCACTGAACAACACTAATCGGCTGCACAGGCAGGGCTGAAAAAACGTGGCGGGGCTCACGGGCGCCGCCCGCAAGTGCGGCGTAGCATTTCGAACGGCAACAGGGCCGCGCAGCCCGTGCCGCTAGGATGAAACCATGACCTATACCCTGATTTTGCTCCGTCACGGCCACAGTGAGTGGAACGCCAAGAACCTGTTCACCGGCTGGGTGGATGTTGACCTCAACGACCAGGGCCGCACGGAAGCCGTGCGTGGCGGCGAGCTGCTGGTGGAGAACAATCTCCTCCCCGATGTGCTGTACACCTCCCGGCTCAAGCGGGCCATCAACACCGCGAACCTGGCGCTGGACACGGCCGACCGCGGCTGGATCGACGTCAAGCGCGACTGGCGCCTCAATGAGCGCCACTACGGTGCACTGCAGGGCAAGGACAAGGCCCAGACGCTCGCCGAGTTCGGCGAAGAGCAGTTCATGGAATGGCGCCGCAGCTACGACACGCCGCCGCCGCCGCTCTCCGACGACAGCGAATTCTCGCAGGCCCACGATCCGCGCTACGCCGGCCTCGGCGACGCCCTGCCGCGCACCGAGTGCCTCAAGGACGTCCTGGTCCGCCTGCTGCCGTACTGGGAATCGGACATTAAGGAAGATCTCAAGGCCGGCAAGACGGTCCTGGTCACGGCCCACGGCAACTCGCTGCGCGCCCTGGTCAAGCACCTTGACGGCATCTCCGACGAGGCCATCGCGTCCCTGAACATCCCCACCGGCATCCCGCTGGTCTACGAACTGGACGAAAACTTCGCCCCCACCACCCCGGGTGGCAAGTACCTGGACCCGGAAGCGGCAGCTGCGTCCATCCAGGCTGTCGCGAACCAGGGCAAGAAGTAGGCCCGGGCAAGTGGCAACACTGCCTTAAA
>NZ_JAAKZI010000052.1 GCF_011045165.1 Arthrobacter silviterrae | reverse complement strand
CGCCACCACCGGACGGGCTTCCTTGAAATAGCCCGAGTTCACGTGCATCTGACCGCAGCACGCCTGTCCGGGAGGGAACACCACCTCGTGCCCCAACCGCTCCAGGATGGCAACCGTGGCCCGGGCCGTGCGCGGATACATGGCATCCACGATGCACGTGGCAAAGAGCGCAATTCTCATAACGCCCACTGTAGGGCACGTGTGGACTGACCACATAATGTTGCGGCATTGAAACCGTGCCGAAACGCGCCCCGCCCCCTAAATTGGCAGCCCCGCCCCGGGTTTTAGGTTTTTCATGACGATCGTCGAGCTGACCCGCTGCACGCCCGACAGGTTGGTCAGCTCGTCATCAAAGAACCGCTGGTAGGCCGGCAGGTCCTCGGCCATGACCTTCAGGATGTAGTCGGGGTCGCCAAACAGCCGCTGGGCCGAAGTGATGTGCGCGCTGGCTGTCACCCGGGCCTCAAACTGGTCCATCGTGGCCCGGTCCACCTTGGCCAGGGTGACGAATACCAGCGCCTCAAACCCGAGCCCCACCGAGGCCGGGTCCACCACGGCGCGGTAGCCGCTGATGGCCCCGGAACGCTCCAGGTCCTTCAACCGCCGGTGGCACGGCGCCACCGTCAGGCCCACCTCGGCGGCCAGTGCCGTGGCACTCATGCGCCCGTCATTTTGAAGCCTGCGCAAAATTTCTCTGTCAAGTTCGTCAATCACAGCAAAATCCTATCGCATCTGCGTGCTTCCGGGCCTAAATTGGTAAGCACTTCTGCGCCCAAATTACCTAAACTTGCTGTCACCACCAACTTCTTTGACGGCAGGAACACCATGGACCCGCAGGCACTTATCGGCTTCCTCATCATCGCCGTTGCCTTGACGTGCACACCCGGGCCCGACTGGGCCTTCACCATCGCCGCGGGGCTGGGCCGGCGCAGCTTCGTCCCCGCCGTCGCCGGGCTCTGCAGCGGCTATGTGCTTCACACGGTGCTGCTGGCCGCGGGCATCGCGGCCCTCATGGCCGCCAACCCCGGCCTGCTGGCCTGGCTGACGGTGGCCGGGGCGCTGTACCTGCTGTGGCTCGGGATGGCGACGGCGAAGTCATGGCGCAGCGCCGGGTTCAGCAGTGCCGGGCCGGAGGTTGAGAATGCCACGGCGTCCGGGGCGCGCCGCCGCGCCTACCTGCAGGGTGTGGGGACCAGCGCCATCAACCCGAAGGGCCTGCTGTTCTTTGTGGCCCTGACCCCGCAGTTCATCCGGCCGGGCGCGCCCTTCCCCATTCCCGTGCAGTCGGCTGTCCTCGGGCTGACGTTTGTTGCCTCCACGGCCGTCATCTACACGCTGGTGGCCGCCGGCTCACGAAAGTTGCTGCGTTCCCGCCCGGGCGGCGCCCGCGCCATCACCCTCTCCAGCGGCATCATCATGTTTGGGCTGGGCCTCGTGCTGCTGGCGGAGCAGGCGGTTCCCGTGACCCACGCCGCGGAACAGCTCTTCGCCCGAGGTTAGCCGCCCCACCCCGTCCCCACCCCACCCCGTCTCTCTCCCCGCCGAGATAGCGGTAGCGCGCCGAGATCCGACACAAATTCGTACAGCTTTCGGCGCGGATCCGCTATCTCGGCGCCGGTCAGCTCCCCTGCGCCGCGCGCCAGCCGTCCAGTTCGGCCAGCAGTTCGGCTTTTCGAGCGTCCGCGGCAAAGGATGAACGGATGGAATTGCCCGCCAAACGCTCCAGGATGTCCGTGCCGAAGCCGAACTCCGCCACCAGCGAGGCAAAGTTCTGCTCCACGTAGCCGCCAAAGTAGGCCGGATCATCCGAATTGACGCACACGTTCAACCCGGAAGAAAGCATCTGCGGCAGCGGGTGCGCGGCCAGCGTGTCCACGGCGCGCAGCCGCACATTGGACAGCGGGCAGACCGTCAACGGCACCTGGTCCGCCGCCAGCCGCTTGACCAGCGCAGCGTCCTCGATGGCCCGGATGCCGTGGTCAATCCGCTCCGCGCCGAGCAGGTCCAGGGCGTCCGACACGTAACTGGCATCGCCCTCCTCCCCCGCGTGAGCCACCAGGCGGAGTCCGGCCTCCCGTGCCCGCCGGAACAGCCGGATGAACTTCGACGGCGGATTGCCCACCTCCGCCGAGTCCAGCCCGATCCCGATGATGGGCGCCTCCGCAGCCAGCAGTTCGTCCAGGACGGCGAGCGCCGATTCCTCGGTTTCGTCCCGAAGGAACGCCGCGATGAGCCCGGTGGTGATGCCAAACTCCGCCTCGCTGCCGGCGAGCGCGGACTCTATGCCGCCCACCGCCGTCGTGAGTGGAATGCCGCGCCCAAGGTGCGCCTGGGGGTCAAACATGATTTCCGCGTGCCGCACCCCCGCGGCCTGCGCGCGGCGGAGGTAGGCGCGGGTCATGTCGGCAAAGTCGGCCTCGGTGATGAGCACGGCCATGTTGGCGTAGTACAGGTCCAGGAAGGATTGCAGGTCGGTGAACTCGTACTGGGCACGCAATTCGGCCAGTGTGGGGTGCGGCAGCGTGATGTTGTTGCGGGCGGCCAGTTCAAGGATCAGTTCCGGCTCCAGGGTTCCTTCGATGTGCAGGTGGAGTTCGGCCTTGGGCAGGGTGGCATGGATGGTCATGACCGCAAGTCTACGGTTGCAGGAGTCCGCCAATCCCAGGCTGGCGCATTCTTCGTACCGATTGGCCGCAACGGGCGATTCGGTGGAGACAAATGGCCCAAGGTGGAGCAACATGGCAAGGGACAGCCTCTTTGGAAACCTTTTTGAGCTCAAGGAAACTGGTACACGTACATGACATCGCCGCTGACACCTCCCCCGGAACCCGATGACGCCCTGGTCCTGACCCCGCCTGACGCGCCGGAGATTGTGACGCCGGCACAGGCCCCGGGCATGATCCCGGTGCCGGCGGAACGGCAGGCCGACATCACGGCCAAGGCCAGGGAGTTCATTTCCGGCATCGCGGCCCTTGATGCCCGCAGCCCGGAATTCAGCCGCAGGGTGGAGGGGCTGTCCGCCCTTGCCGCGCCCGCCATGAAGTCGTCCGCCGATTCCTCCAGCCGCATGCTGGAACGGTCCACCACGTCGGTTGCGAACACCAAGCGCAACGGCAGCAGCGCCCAGGCACACGTGGCCCAAACCCTCAATGAGCTCCGCGTGACCGTCCAGGGGCTGACTCCGAACAATGCCGACCTGGGCACGGGCCGGAAGATCCTGGGCATGATCCCCCGAGGCAACAAGCTGGCCAAGTACTTCCAGCGCTACGAGTCCGCCCAGGGCCAGCTGGACGCCATCATCAAGTCGCTGATGGCAGGCCAGAATGAGCTGCGGTCGGACAATTCGGATCTGGCCCATGAAAAGGTGGCGCTGTGGGAAACCATGCAGGTCCTCAGCGAAACGGCCGTTTACGCCAAGGCGCTGGATGATGCCTGCGCCCAAAAGATCGCCCAGCTGCGCGCTTCCGGGCAGGAGGAGCAGGCCCAGGCCCTGGAGGCGGACGTGCTGTTCCCGATCCGCCAGCGGCACCAGGACATACTGACCCAGCTGGCCGTCTCCGTCCAGGGCTACCTGGCCATGGACCTAGTGCGCAAGAACAACCTTGAGCTGATCAAGGGCGTGGACCGGGCGCGCACCACCACCATTTCCGCCCTGCGCACGGCCGTGATTGTGGCGGAGGCCCTCGCCAACCAAAAGATGGTGCTTGACCAGATCGACGCCGTCAACACCACCACGAACAACATGATCCTGCAGACCTCCCAGATGCTCAAGGACCAGACGGTGCGCATCCACCAGCAGGCGGCCAGCTCCGGCGTCAGCGTGGAAACACTGCAAAAGGCCTTTGACAACGTCTATGCCACCATGGACGCCATTGACGCCTTCCGGGCTACGGCCGCGAAGAACATGGACGGGACGGTGCACGCCCTCGAGTCGGGCCTGGAACAGGCCAAGCCGTACCTGGAACGCTCGCGGAAATCGGAGGACGGGAAGCAGTAACCCCGGGCTATGCTGGAGGGATACCCACCTTCCCCCGGAAAGAGCGCTGCCCCTTGTCCAAGCACCACCCGGCCACACCCCGCACCCTTGGCACATTCGGCTTCGCCGACCTCATCAGGGGGTCCGTGCTGGCGTCCGTCCTGGTCGTTGCCACGGCGTGCGGCGGCGCACCGGCACCCGTGGCGGCACCGCCGTCGTCCGCTCAGAGCGTGGAAAGCAGCCCATCCCCGACGACGGCGGAGCCCACGCCTGAGCCCACACCCACACCGACCGCGGATGACACCGCCCCGGTGGATGGCGACACCGTCCCCGACGCCGGCGGGGCCAAGCTGGCAGGCAATGCCCAGCCGGCCTTCGCGGCCAAGGCCCGGGACGTCCTGGCCGGGCTGCCCATCAAGGGACGGGCGCCCAAGACGGGGTACAGCCGGTCCGAGTTTGGCCAGGCCTGGGCGGATCTGGACAGGAACGGCTGCGACACCCGCAATGACATGCTGAACAGGGACCTCACGGCCAAGACGTTCAAGCCCGGCACCCGGGACTGCGTGGTGCTGACGGGCGTGCTGTCGGACCCGTACACGGCTACGACCATCGACTTTGTGCGGGGGCCGCAAAGCGCCCGGGTGCAGATTGACCACGTGGTGGCGCTCAGTGACGCCTGGCAGAAGGGCGCCCAGCAGCTCTCCCTCCAACAGCGAACGGCGTTCGCCAACGATCCGCTGAACCTGCTGGCCGTGGACGGGCCCACCAACCAAAAGAAGGGCGACGGCGACGCGGCCACGTGGCTGCCCCCGAACAAGTCCTACCGCTGCGAGTACGTTGCGCGGCAAATTTCGGTCAAGGCCACCTACAAGCTTTGGGTCACGCAGGCTGAGCACGACGCCATGGCGCGAATTCTTGGCAGCTGCGCGGACACGCTGGCGCCCACCAACCAGACTGCGCCTGCCCCGGCACCGGTAAAGGCTGTACCTGCTCCAGCCCCTGCGCCAGCCCCGGCGCCCGCACCAGCTCCCGCGCCAGCCCCCGCCCCTGCTCCCGCCCCAGCTCCCGCCCCGGCCCCTGTGGTCCAGCCGCCGGCTCCGGTCTACTACCAAAACTGTGCAGCCGTGCGGGCCGCCGGCAAGGCGCCCATCTACGCCGGCCAGCCCGGATTCCAGCAGAAGTTTGACCGCGACGGCGACGGGATCGGCTGCGAATAGCGCCTCGCTGCCCGGTCACGAAAGACACTGGCAAGCCCACCAGTTTTGGCTAAAATTGAAGAGTGGGCACGCAGAATGATCCGCCGGTGGTCCCGGCGCTTTGGATTCGCCACGACAGCGACATCTTGCAGCTGTGGTGGGACCGGCTGTGCACGGAGATGGGCCCCGTGCCGGCGTCGCGCTATGCCGGCGGCCTCTTTGACCAGGACCGGCGCAGGCCCATCGCGCAGTGGTACAACCCCGCCTTGAACGCTGCCCTGCTGGTGGCGATCGAAACAGGCCCGGAGTGGCCCGTGCAGCGTTTCGCGGTGTTTTACGCCCCGCCCGGGCGCGGGTTCACCAAGGTCCACATGAACAACCACGAATGGTTCACCCGCACGCCCAAGAAATCGCCCACCGAAGAGGAGGCGTTTGCGGCGGCGGTCCGCTCCGCGGAGGAGTTCCTGCAGGTGGAAATGGACTTCATCTAAAATCCAAAAGCCATCCGCGCCGCCAGGAAGGCCATGACTACGGCGATTGCGCCGTCGAGCACCCGCCATGCGGCCGGCTTGGCGAACACAGGGCGCAGGAGCCTGGCGCCAAAGCCGAGCGCGCTGAACCACAACACACTGCCCAACACCGCACCGACACCAAACCACCACCGCAGCTCGCCGTGCTGGTTGGCCAGCGTGCCCAGCAGCAGCACGGTGTCCAGGTACACGTGGGGGTTCAGCCAGGTCAGCGCCAGCACCGTGGCCAGCACCGCCTTGCGGCCCAGCGCGCCCTGCCGCCCGGATGCCGTCAGGGTGCCGGGGCGGAAGGCCCGCCGGGCTGCGAAAACGCCGTAGGCCAGCAGGAAGGCCGCCCCGGCCAGGCGGATCACCACCACCACGGCGGGCGCGGCGCGGATCAATTCACCGATGCCGACGATCCCGGCGGCGATGAGGACCGCATCGCTGAGCATGCAGACCAGGACCACCAGGCCCACATGTTCCACGCGCAGGCCTTGGCGCAGCACAAACGCGTTTTGCGCGCCGATGGCAATGATGAGGGCCAGTCCGGCGCCGAGTCCGGTGGCCGCTGAGGACAGAATATCGAGTGGAGTCACATCACCGAAGCTACTAGGCTGGCCATATCAAGTACAGCTAATTGTTCTTGACATACATAAGGAACTCTAATGTTGAACTTTCAAACGGAGCAGCTGCGGACGTTCCTGGCGGTGCTTGAACACGGCACTTTCGACTCAGCGGCTGGCGAACTGCACGTCACGGCGTCGGCCGTTTCCCAGCGCATCAAGGCCATGGAGCAGGCAGCCGGGCAGGTGCTGCTGCAGCGCACGGCCCCCGTCCGGGCCACGGCTGCCGGCGTCGTGGTGCACAAGCTGGCCCGGCAGCTGCGCCAGCTGGAGTCCGACTGCGCGGCGGAACTGGGCCTGGCCGGCGCCCGCGGCACGGCGATTCCCATGGTGGTCAACGCCGATTCCCTCGCCACGTGGTTTGTCGACGCGCTGGCCGCCGTGCCGGAAGACGCAGGGCTCAGCTTTGAGGTGCTGCGCGAGGATGAGCAGCATTCGGCAGGCCTGCTTCGCACCGGGGAGGTCATGGCCGCCGTCACCGCCACGCCCGACGCCGTCCAGGGCTGCTCCGTTGCCCCGCTCGGCTCCCTGCGGTACCGCGCAGTGGCCTCCGCGGGCTTCATGGCGCGCTGGTTCCCCGGCGGCTTCCAGGCGCAGCGCTTTCCTGCCGCACCGGCAGTGCAATTTGACCGCACGGACACGCTGCAGGACAACTTCCTTGCCACGGTGGCCGGCGTGCCCCTTTCCGGCCCCCAGCAGTTCATTCCGGACACCATCCAGTTCGCCCGCGCCGTGGAGCTGGGCCTGGGTTGGGGCCTGATGCCGGAACCGCACTGCCGCGCGGGCCTGCGCGCCGGAACCCTGGTGGAACTGGTTCCCGGCCGCATCACCCGGGTGCCGCTTTACTGGCAGCGATGGAAGATCCAGTCCCCCGCCCTGGACGTGCTGACGGCGGCTGTCACCACGACGGCGGCTGCCGCACTTCGGTAGCAGCCGCCTGCCGGCGGACCGCTGCCCCCATCTCCTCAACAATCCGGCGCAGAATGGGCCGCGGCGTGGCAAAGTTCAGCCGCACCCAGCCGGGTCGGCCGCAGGCGGCGCCGTCCACGAGGGCCACCCGGGCGTGGTCGCGGAAGTAGTCAGCCGGAACGGCCCCGCCCAGGGGAAGCGGGGTGCAGTCGATGAAGGCCAGGTAGGTCCCGGCCGGCTGGATGTACGCTGCCCCGGGCAGGTGTTCGCCCAGCAGCCCGCCCAGCAGCTGCCGGTTGCCGTCCAAATACGCCAGCACTTCTGCCAGCCAGGCACCGCCGTCCCGGTAGGCTGCGATGTTTGCCACCACCCCGGGAGTGCTGGGGCCGTGCTCCACAAAATGGCCCACGCCGGCCCACAGTTCGCGGTCCGCGGCGTTGGAAAGGATCATTTGCGCCGCCTTCAGCCCGGCCAGGTTCCACGCCTTCGACGCGGACGTGGCCGTCACTGTGTGGTTCGCCGCGGCGGGACTGACGGAAGCGTACGGAACGTGGGTGCCGCCGTCATACACCAGGGGCGCATGGATCTCATCGGAGAACACCCGGGCACCGTTCGCCGCAACGATCTCCGCAATCCGGGCCAGCTCATCCCGGCTGTAAACCTTCCCGAGAGGGTTGTGGGGGTTGCATAAAATGAGCAGGCCGCCGCCGGCCAGCGCCGCGTCGAGGGCGGGAAAGTCCAGCTCCCACCCCGAACCCGTCCGGAGCATGGGCACCGTGACCAGCTCCCGGCCGTACACCGCGGGCAACTCCAAAAACGGCATGTAGGCCGGCGTGGGGACCACAATTTTGGCCCCCGGGGCGCTGAAATGCCTGACCGTCCACTCCAGCGCCGTCAGCACGTCGGCCACGGGCCGGATCCAGTCGGCCGGCACGTCCCAGCCGTGCCGGGCCAGTAGGAATTCGCTGCAGGCCGCCCCCATTTCGTCGATGAGGCCGCCGGGGAGATAGCCCACCAGCCCGCGCGCCACGGCCTCCTGCACGGCACCGGCAATGGGTGCCGCAAGGCCAAAGTCCATTTCCGCCACCCAGGCCGGCAGCCGGTCCTCAACGCCCGTCCATTTCAAGCTGCCGGCAGCCCGCAGCTCATCCGCCGTGATGGCGTCAAACCGTGCCGACGCGATTTCCTGGGTGGGTGTCTCGTTCATGGCGGCGCTCCCTGGGTATGCGGACGGTTTGCCCTTCATCGCATCTTCCAATGACGATGGCTCCGTTCACCAGTCGTGGACTGTTCCGTCGAGGAGGCGGTTGACGGGCAGGTATGCGGGTGTGTACGGGTGGGTGGCGGCAAGGGCGTCGTCATAGTCCACGCCGAGTCCGGGGTTGTTGCCGGGGTGCAGGAGGCCGTCCCGGAACGTGTAGCTGGTGTGGAAGACAGCAAGGGTTTCGGGGGAGTGTTTCATGTATTCCTGGATGCCGAAGTTATGGATGGCCAGGCTGAGGTGGAGCTGGGCGGCCTGGCCCACGGGGGAGATGTCGGTGGGACCGTGGAAGCCCGACTTGATCTGGTAGATCGCAGCGAAGTCCATGAGCTTGCGCAGGGCCGTGATGCCGCCGGTGTGGGTGACGGCGGAGCGTACGTAGTCGATGAGCTGTTCGGTGATCAGGGTCTGGTAGTCGTGGACGGTATTGAAGACCTCCCCAATGGCCAGGGGCGTGGTGGTCTGGGAGCGGACCCGGCGCAGCCCTTCCTGGTTTTCACCCGGGGTGGCGTCCTCGAGCCAGAAAAGGTCGTAGGGTTCCAGGGATTTGCCCAGGGATGCTGCCTGGTTGGGGGTCATGCGGTGGTGGCCATCATGGAGCAGGGTCAGTTCCGGCCCGAATTCCTCCCGGACGGCGGCGAACACGCCCGGCACGTGGCGCAGGTACGCCCTGGTGTCCCAGGTTTCCTCCGCGGGCAGCGGCAGTCGCTTGGCGGGTTCGTAGTCGTAGCGTTCCCCCGGGCGCTGGTCCGAGGCGATGCCGTAGATCTGGCCCAGGCCCGGAACCCCGGTCTGGACCCGGATGGCAGTAAAGCCCTGGTCCAGATGGTTGCGGATGGAGGTGAACAGGGAGGGCAGCTCGGAACCGGACGCGTGCCCGTAAGCCAGGGCGCCGGTGCGGGAGGCCCCGCCCAGGAGCTGGTACAGGGGCATGTTTGCGTGCCGGGCCTTGATGTCCCACAGGGCAACGTCGACGGCGGCGATGGCCGCCATCGTGATCGGGCCGCGACGCCAGTACGCGCCCCTGTACAGGAACTGCCACATGTCCTCGATGCGGTCCTCGTCCCGGCCCAAAAGCAACGGCACCACATGCTCCTTCAGGTACGCGGCCACCGCCAGCTCGCGCCCGTTGACCGTCGCGTCCCCCAACCCGACGACGCCGTCGTCGGTGGTCAGGCGAAGCGTCACAAAATTCCGGCCCGGACTAGTTACCAGCACCTCGGCACTGCGAATAGTCATGTTCTTCCTTCCTCGTCAATTGGTACTTAGGTCTGAGCGCGACAACGCAGAGACGCACCCGGAGCGAACTATGAGGTGGATCGTTTCGGCGAAAAGCGCCTCATCTATCCCTTGAAGGCACCTTCGGCTGCACCCTGGATTACCCACTTCTGAGAGATGTAGTAAACGACCAGCACAGGGATGGCCGAAAGGACGGCGCCTGCCATGATGGGGCCGTATTGTTGCACATCGCCCGTACTCATGTGCTGCAATGCCACAGGAGCCGTCATGACGCCCTGCCCCTTGACAAACGTCAGTGCCAGGAAAAGTTCGCCCCAGGCCATCATGAATGCCAGCGAAGCAGCCGTGGCCAGGGCCGGCGCTGAGACGGGCAACAGCACGCTCACCAGTGTCCGCATCTTCGAGGCACCATCAAGGGATGCGGCTTCCTCCAGGTCCGGCGGGAATTCGCGAAAGTGCCCCAGGATGAGCCACGTGCAGAGGGGAACGGCAAATGTCAGGTAAACCAAGACCAGGCCGGACAGCGTGTCCGCGAGCCCGAGATTTCCGACAACCACGCTCAATGGGATGAACAGCAGCACCAGGGGAGTGAGGTAGCTCATGAGGATGAGCTGGCTGGCTGCGTTTCGCCCTGGAAACTTGAAGCGGGCAATGGCGTAGGCCGCCAGCACGCCGAGGACCATGGCAAGCAGCGTCGTGGCCAGTGCCACGATCAGGCTGTTGCCAATATTGACCAGGAAATTGTCGTCACGCAGAACTTTGGCGTAGTTGTCGAGACTGGAGCGCTCCGGCAACCAGGACGGCGTCCGGTAAATCGCGGACCGGGGTTTAAGGGAGGCGATCACCATGTAATACACGGGCGGAACGACAACGATGGCCAAAAACGCCATGCCCAAAAAAGTGCCGAGACGGCTGCGCTTCTCCATTAGAACTCCTTCTTGCGCCGGCTGAGCAGCATGATAAACAAGGCCATGACGGGCAATATGACGACGGCATATGCGGCCGCCTGTCCCAGCTGGCGGCTTTGCAGGCTCAGGAAGGACAAGACCGGGAAGGTCATGGTCGTGGTTGAAGGGCCGCCCTGTGTCATGAGCCAAATGTTCTCAAAACCGTTGGCTGTCCAAATGGCAGAGATCACGGCCACAACGGCCACGGTGGAGCGAATCTGGGGAACTGTGATGTTAGTGAACTGCTGCCAGGCGCTGGCGCCATCCATGCGTGCCGCCTCATACAACTCCTTGGGGATGGTCTGCAACGCGGCCAAGATGGAGATGGCCCAGAAAGGGAATCCGCGCCAGACCGTCGCAATGACCACGGAAACTCGGGCCCAATTGGGGTCACTGAGGAACGGCACCGGACTGGTGAAGCTTTCAAGTGCCACGTTGATGGCGCCATAGGGAGATTCAAACATCAGGCGCAATCCCATGAAGGCAACGAATCCCGGCATGGCCCACGGGAGCATGACCAGCAGGCGCCACAAGTTGCGTTCTGGCATGGGCCGGTTGAGGATTACGGCGACCACCGTGCCGAGCACCAGCTTCAGCAACAGCGAAACGCCGACTATGAGGACCAGGTTGGCCGTTGCAGAGAGGAACCCTGAATCGTGGACAAGTCTCGTGTAATTGTCTAGGCCCACAAATCGGCCCGGGGAGCCCACCATGCGGTCGGTAAAGCTGTACCAAATGGAGGAAATGGTTGGATAGCCAATGAGGATGACAATGACCGCCACGGCCGGCAAGGTCAGCAGGAGGCCCAATCGGGCCTCCTTGCGAGCCCCCGCAGGATGCCTGCGTTGACGCTTGATCCGGGGACGGGGTGCGGGTCCCGCGGGCACTGCCGGGCGGTTTTGCCCTGCAGTCCCCGCTTCTTGGGCTGATTTAGCTGGCATGCTGATCGTAGATCTTCTGGCAGGACGCCTGAGCCTCGGCCATGGCCTTGTCGATGGCTACCTTGTCAACCACGACGCGCTGCACCATCCGGGGCGTGGAGAATGCATTTTGGTAGTCGGAGTATGCCGCGTTGGCGGTGTCCGGAAAGGCCGGGGCTGTGCCCTTTTCGGCTTGCTTCAGGAGTCCAGCGTGTACGGGGCTGTCGGTGAAGACCGGATACTTCAATTGTGAATTGAGGACGGGCCCATACGTGGCGTTCTCCATAAATCCGGCCATGTAGGTGTCATCGGCCAACGTCTTGAACAGGTCCTGCGCCAGGATCTTGCCTGCATCCGACGTGCTCGAGGGGACTACACGGTAGCGGGGGTCAACTGGGGCAACTTGGGCCACGGGACCGGCGGGAAGGGCAGAGTATGCACTTGCCTTGGCAAGCTCCGGGTCGTCCTTCTTCATGGACTGGTAAACGCTGCCCGTGTTGACGATGAAGAGTGATTCACCTGACGTGTAGGAGTTGTTATCGCCAGCACCATCCCAGGTGACTACCGATGGCGGGAACTGGCCAGCATCAAATGCACCCTTGATCCACTTCAGGAAGGTGGCGGTCTCCGGGCTGTTGATTGTGCACTTCTTGCCGGCGTCGTCAGCCACGCGTCCACCGAATGACTGCATGATGGAAGTGGTCAAGTTCCCGTCCAAGACGTTGGAGAGGGCAAAGCCCATGCCATATGTCTTGGGCGGCGTCTGTGTTGCCTTGGACTGGGCAAGCAGTTCGTCCCAAGTCTTGGGCGGGGCGTCGAATCCCTTTTGCTTGAGCAGGTCCGCCCGACTGAACAACACGCTGCCAAAGAAGCCGAACGGGACGCCGTAAACCTTGCCGCCAAAACTCTTGGCCTTGGTGGCCGAGTCGATCGATTTCAGCCACCCTCCATGCGCCTCGCCAATTGCAGCGTAGGAGTCGGGGACGGGCGAAAGCTGGCCTCCCGTGCCCATGGTAGACATCAAGTCGTAGGGGACGGTCATCGCACTCGGCAGTGATTTCGCCTCAATGGCGCCGGACGTTTGCTGGACGACCTCGTTCTGGTTGACTTTGACGACCTGCGTCTGGATCCCAAGGTTGTCGCCCCATGCCTTGATGCGCGCCGCTTCGAGGTCGTTGCTCGATTCGGGAAAGGTTAGGCCAATCCAGTATGTGAAGGGCCCTTTGAAGTCCTTGGCCGCCTGTGCCACTTCGGCCGACGGGGTCCCCAGGCCCTCAGCAGCCACAGCATCCTTGTTGTTGGCGGGCGTGGAACAGCCGGCAGCAAGCAGGGCAATGGCGGCGAGGCTGCCCACCGCCTGCATTTTCCTCAGATGACGCATCGTTGTGTCCTTTTGCTAGTTGTGGTGAGTTTGTGTCGTTAGTCGGAGAATCGGATGTGTGTCTTAAGCGGGAGCTCGCCTTCCGGCGACTGCTCAAATACGTCCAAAATGTTGGTGAATTGCACGTTCTGCTCCACAAGCCATGAGATGTCCAGATTGTTCTCTGTCAGAAATTCCAGGGCAGGTGCCAGCCCGCCCGCAAAGCGAAGGGTGGAGGTAACCCAGGATTCTGCCTGGGAAATGTATTTGTGCGGGATCCCCGACCCTGCCGGCAGATTGCCAACCAGCACGACGTGCCCCGTCCCGGGCTGAACCGCCCTCAAGGCAATTTCAACTCCAGCCGGGTGGCCGGAGGCATCAAAGACCACGTCGAAGCGGCGGCCCTTGTCAAGGGCAGCTGCGAGTTCGTGCCCTGTCGCCGAGAAGTCAGCCCCGTGTTCCACAGCAGCGTGTGCCCGCCGGGCACTCACGTCCATGACCGTCAGGGACTTACAGCCAAGCCCTCGCACTGCCACGGCAGTCAGCTGCCCTATGGCGCCGCCGCCCACAATCAACACCGACCGACCTGCGACCGGAGTTTTGCGGGCCGCATGAAGGGCCACGGCCATCGGCTCCAGCAGGGCGCCGACGGCGTGGTCGATATTCTCCGGAAGGGGAAGGACGTGGGTCGCCGGCACCACCAGGTATTCCTGAAGGGCGCCGTCGCGGTGTGGATCGACGGCAGCTGATCCCAGGTAGCGCGTGTTGGGGCAAAGATTGTCTAACCCAGCGCGGCACTGTTCACAGGAACCGCACGAAAGGCTGGGAATCAGGGCTACGCGGGCGCCAGGCAGCACGCAGACGACCCCCTCACCCGTCGCGGCAACGACCCCGCTAGCCTCGTGCCCCATGACAAATGGTTCGTTAATGGGGTAGGCGGCAGTCCCGAGGAAGTATGCGGTGTCGGAGCCACAAATTCCCACGGTGTGCATCTTGACCAGAACCTCGCCAGTTTGGGGCACGGGCCGGCGACGACTGTGTAGCTGTAGCTCGCCCGGTGCGGCAAGCACAGCTGCGGCGTAGGTCTGGGATGAAGGTGCAAGTGGCATGAATCACAAGGTACAAGAAACCTATAAGCCTGTCAACCTATATGACAGCAGGCCGGGCACTGCGTATAATCAGGTATCGGAACAACTCCCTCACCCCAGTCGCGCCGCCACTAAGGGAGTGCAAACCAAGGGAGATCGCGTGCCTACACCTTTGACCCGCACCAAGCTCAGTCAACAGATGTTCGACGCCATCATTGACCACATCGTGGAAAAAGACCTCCAGCCAGGCAGTGCACTGCCGTCCACGGCAGCCTTGTGCGAGCAATTTGCGGCCAGCCGGCCTGTGGTTCGGGAGGCCCTCAGCGCCCTGGAGGCAGTTGGACTTGTTGAAGTTCACAATGGGCGCAACGCGGTGGTCAAGGAGTTAGACGGCCACCTTATTGAATTGTTTCTGTCCAGGGTCCTGCGGAACAACAGGCGCCCGTTGACGGACATGATGGACGTGCGCATCCCACTGGAAATACAGGCTGCCAGATTGGCTGCGGAACGCGCTTCCGGCGAGGATTTTGACATTCTGGATGACCTTTTGGAGCAAATGGACGAGGCCTTGCGCGACACTGAGGGCTATCCCGCGCTCGACATCGCCTTTCACATGGCAATCGCCCGCGCCACGGGAAACGGCGCGCTTGTTTGGTTCAGCGAGTCCTTGCGCCATGAACTGACTACCGTCATGGTTGAAGTCCGCCAGTTCCGTGAAAACAACGACCTCGTCGGTGACGAACAGCGCCAACACCGCAACATTGCGGCGGCGATCCGTGCCGGCGACTCTGAAGCGGCCGCCCGAGCCATGCAGGAACACATGGCCACATCGGAAGGCTACGTCCGAATGATCGAGGAATCCATGCTCGAATCAACGATTCCTCATCGGAATCGCCACCGCGCCTGAAGGCTCCATCACCGCTAGACTCCACGCATGACTTCATCGCGCACAACCCGCCGCAACCAGCTGGTCCTGGTGGCTGGCCAGTTGCTGTCCGGCGTAGGCGTTGCCTCCGGCATTTCCGTGGGCGGCATCTTGGCCGCGGAGCTGGCAGGCACCACGGCGGCGTCCGGCTTTGTGCAGACGGCCTCCACCCTGGGTGCCGGGCTGGTGGCGGTCCCGCTGGCCAATTTGGCCGTACGGGCAGGGCGCCGCTGGGCGCTGAGCACGGGCTTCGCCCTCGGCGCTGCGGGGGCCGCCCTGGTGCTCCTGGCCGCCACGCTGGGCCAGTTCTGGCTCATGGCCGTGGGCATGCTGTTCTTCGGGGCGGCCAGCGCCTCAGGACTGCAGGCGCGATACGCCGCCGTGGACGGGGCCCCGCCCGAGAAGGCCGGCCGGGCCATGGCGATCGTCATTTGGGCCACCACCGTGGGTTCCGTGGCAGGCCCCAACCTGTCCGAGCCCGGCCGCCAGCTTGGCATCCGCCTGGGCATGGTGCCGCTGTCCGGCCCGTTCCTCTTCTCCCTGGTCGCATTCATCACGGCAGCGCTGGTCATCGCCACGTTTTTCCTCGGGGCACCCCGCGCCGGCGGCGGGCCCCTCCCCTCCCAGCCCCCGCAGGACAGGCACGACGCCGGGAAGCCGGGTGCCGCCGTCGTCCCTCCCGGGCGGTCCAAGCCTCCGGCGCGGGGCAAGACTGCCGGGCGGAGCAAAGTTTCCGGGCGGGGCCGGGCTTCCAGCCAGCACGGAGCGTGGGCCGCCCTGCGCCTGGCCGCCCGCAAGCCGCGCGCCCTCTTTGCCCTCGGGGCGGTGACGGGCGGGCACATGATCATGGTGGGCGTGATGGTCATGACGCCTGTAGCCATGAACGCGCATGGACACTCGCTGGAGATCATTGGCATCGTGATCAGCCTCCACATTTTGGGGATGTATGCCGCCAGCCCCGTGTTTGGCTGGCTCGTGGACCGCGTAGGCGCCTTCCGTGTGGTGATGCTCGGTTGCGGCATTTTCCTGGCCGCCATTGGGCTGGGCGCGGCCGTGTCGGACAGCAGCAACCCGCTGTTCATGTCGATTGCACTCACCACGCTGGGGCTGGGCTGGTCCGCCTGCCTGATCGGAGGATCCTCCCTGCTGACCCAGTCAGTGCCGGAGGACATCCGGGTGCCGCTGCAGGGCGCCAACGACATGATGATGAACTTTGGCGCTGCCGGGATGGCCGCCCTGGCCGGTCCGGTGCTGGCTGCGGGCGGCTTCTTTTGGGTCAACATTGTGGCGCTTGCCGTGTTGGTCCCCATGGTGCTGCTGGGGCTGCGGGCGCGCAGGGTCGCCCCGGAAGCCGTCTCCGAGGACATGGTCGACGCCGGCTGAGGGGTGCCGGGGCATGTGGATTCAGTCCGATCTGGCCCAGACCAGCGATGAGCGGAGCGTTGCAAGTCTCAACTTTAGTGGCGGAGCGTAACCTTGGTCCGGTGGCAGTGAACATGACAGGACCATCTCGGGTCGTGATGATGTGCGGGCCAGGTGGTGCCGGCAAGACCACTTACGCCAAGCGCCTGGAACGCGAGGGCTGGACGCGTTTGTCGTTCGAGGTGGAGTTCTGGGATCGCGGAATCACCACGATGCCCTCCGCCGAAGTGGTCGCCGAGGTGGCAGCAGATCTGAAGTCGCTCTTGCTGCGCCATGTCGCGGCGGGGAACGATGTCGTGCTCGACTTCGGATTCTGGTTCCGGCGACAACGCGATGAGTTCCGCATGCTGCTCGCACCGCAGGGGATCGTGCCGGAGACTGTTTACATCGCGACGAGTCTTGAGACCATCCTGAGCCGGGTCGGTGACCGACACGGCAGCCGGGCGGACGATTGGCCGCTCACTGAGCAGACGGCGACGGAGTACTTCGGGCGGTTCGAGCCGCCGACACCCGGGGAGGGGCCGCTCGAGGTCGTCCGCTACGGCGTGTGAGCCACGTCCGTCTTGGTCCAGATCAGCGTGGCAGCGAGGGTGACCGCGGCACGGCAGCCGGCCTCAGGTGGGCGTGTACCCCTACGGGCCAAAGGCAGAGGAGCAGCGCAGCCGAAAGATCGAAGGAGGCAGGTAGTGCCCCGGAGTCCGCTTCCGAGGGCATGGTCGACGCCGGCTGAGGGGTGCTGTTTGGCCAAAAAATAGTTA
>NZ_JAAKZI010000051.1 GCF_011045165.1 Arthrobacter silviterrae | reverse complement strand
CCCCCCCACCCTTCTAACCATCACTGGTTGTGTCAGCCAGGACGTTCGCCATGGGCGACAACTCACGGCATCCAGCCGATCGGGACAACCGGAACGAACCAAACAGCCAAAAACGGGCGGACCCAGTCCAACGCCACCCTGGCGGCCAGGACAGGCGGCGGCAGCGCCCTCGAACCGACCCGATCGCCACGGGGACAGATCCGGCCCGCACCCGTCCCTCCCCGCCCCGGCACCGGAGCACTTATGCTGGCCCTGTACCATCCACCCACGCCAGGAGAACCATGGACTTCACCACAGCAGACCTCTATGACGAACGCGGCACCGAGCTCGACTCCGTCTCGACCCAGTTCCGCAACTTCGGCACCCGCACCGCCTTCAGCGGCCCGGCCCGGACCATCCGCTGCTTCCAGGACAACGCACTCATCAAAACCATGCTCGCCACCCCCGGCCACGGCGCCGTGCTGGTGGTCGACGGCGGCGGCTCCCTCGAGACCGCCCTCATGGGCGACCTCATCGCCACCTCCGCCATCAAGAACGACTGGTCCGGCGTCATCATCAACGGCGCCATCCGGGACAGCACCGTCATCAACACCCTCCCGCTCGGCGTCAAGGCCCTCGGCACCAACCCCGCCAAAAGCACCAAAACCGGCACCGGCGAAACAGACACCCCCGTCCGCCTCGGCAACGTGACCATCACCCCCGGAAAAATGGTCTACGCAGACGTCGACGGCATCCTCACCGAAAAATCACCCACTGAAGGCTAAGAAGACACCCGGCCGGCGCCCGCCCGGACGGCCGGCCGCGGATTGGAGCAGCGCATGAGTGATAACCCGTTGCGGCACGCCGCGGCCCGGATGGGCGGGCGCGACCCAAACCAGCACAATCGCGCGTCCACGCCGCTGGAATTGTTCTTTGACGTGACGTTCGCCATTGCCTTTGGGGTGGCTGCTGGGCAATTGGCCGCCAACCTGGCCGGCGGGCACGTGGGCGCTGCGCTCATCGGCTTCGGCTTTGCCATGTTCGCCGTCATTTGGGCGTGGATCAACTTCAGCTGGTTCGCCAGCGCCTACGACACTGACGATTGGATCTTCCGGCTCGTCACCATGCTCCAGATGACGGGCGTGCTGATCCTGGCCATGGGCATTGAGCCCCTGTTCGCTTCCCTTGAAAAGGGAGATCATGTGGACAACAGGGTCATGGTTCTGGGCTACGTGATCATGCGCACCGCCCTGCTGTTCCAATGGTTGCGGGCTGCCAAACAGGACCCCCAACGACGGCGGACCTGCCGCAGCTACGCCAAGTACCTGGCCGTTGCACAGCTTGGCTGGGTGGTGGTGTTGCTCGTGAACACCAGCGTGGGAGTCATGTTTTTGATGGCAGTGCCACTGTTCGTGCTCGAAATGGCGACGCCCGGGATAGCCGAACGCCAGGCCCGCACGCCCTGGCATGACCATCACATTGCAGAGCGCTACAGCCTGCTGGCCATCATTGCACTGGGCGAGTGCCTGGTGGGTACCGTTGATGCTCTGCGGGCCGTCGTCGCCACGGGCGGCTGGACCGTAGACACGGTGGCGGTGGGTCTGGCCGGTACCGGGCTGGCCTTTGCCATGTGGTGGCTATACTTCATCCTGCCTGCTGGCCAGGCCCTGCACCTGCGCCGCCAACGCGCGTTCATTTTCGGTTATGCCCACATGCTGGTCTTCGCTTCCATCGCCGCCACCGGCGCCGGCCTGCACGTGTATGCCTATTTTCTGCAGGGCCAGACCCGCATCGGGGAGGCCGGCGTGGTTGCCTCGGTGGCGGTTCCCGTGGTGGTCTTCATGCTCACCCTGACATTTCTCTACGCGTACATGGTCTCCGTGGATGCCCTCCACCTGTGGCTCTGCGGCGCATTGGTGGCCCTGTCGACGGCCGCGGTCCTGCTGGCCGCGGCCGGGGTGTCCATGGTGGGCTGCCTGTTGCTGGTCCTGGCCACCCCGGCGGCGACCATTATTGTTGACGAATGGCTGGGCCACCGCCACAGGGCTGCCGCGCTGACGCGGCTGGAGGAACGGTTTGGCACCGGCGCCTAAATGACCCGCGGCGCCTTGGCGAGGTTTTCGGCCAATTCGGCTGCATTCTGCCGCACCACATAGGCCGGACGGTCGCGCTCCACCCGCCAGCTTTCGGACAGCGGCCCGATGTTCACGGAGTCAAAGCCAAACTCGTCATAGAGGGCAGTGACCAAGGCTGCCGCGTCGTCGTGGTCGCTTGCCGTGGCCAGCGCCCGGCGGTTTTCTGTGCCGGCCGGCGTCCCGGTGGTGGTGATGTCAGGTGCCGCAATGTGGTTGAAGCCCTTGGCCACGCGGGAGTCCGCCAGGTGCTCCTGCAGCAGGCCCGAGACTGTGGCCTCACCCGTGTCGAGGGCGGCCACATGCCCGTCGCGCTCCCAGTAGTAGTTGTTCGTGTCGATGACAACCTTGCCGGACAGCGGCTGCGCCGGGATGTCCAGGTAGTGCCCGAACGGGACGGTGACGACGGCGAAATCCGCCGCCGCCGCTGCCTCCGCGGCCGTGGCGGCGCGGGCCTTCCCGCCCAGTTCAGCCACCAGTTCCGCGAGCGTTTCCGGCCCGCGTGAATTGCTGATCACCACGTCATACCCCAGCTGCACCGCCTTGCGTGCAATCTGGCTGCCAATGTGTCCTGCCCCGATAATTCCCATAGTTGTCATGTCCGGTGCAACCGTCCGGGCGGCTGGAAAATTTCAGCGGAAGTTCGATTCCCCCCGTAGCGGCTCCAGCTGGGCCTTCTTTTCCGCGGCAATCCGCAACAACGTGCCGGTGCCCTCGTGGAAGAACGCCAGCGTGGTCTCCGCGACGACACACTTGGTCCCTGTCACCGGATCGAAGATGGCATACGCCACGGTAAAGCTGGCCCCCTTGACGGCACTGACCCACACCTCGATCCGCGCCGGCACATTCCGGTAGTTCAGCGGCACCAGGTACCTGACGCGGTGCTCCACCACCAGCGCCTGCGTTCCCTCAGGGAGTTCGGAAAACACGGGCAGCTCCACCTCCACGCCCGGCAGTCCGGTGCCGGCAGGCGGCCCAAAGGCATGCACGCGCGCCTCCTCCAGGATGCGCAGCACCTCCACATTGTTGATGTGCCCGTAGGCATCCATGTCTCCCCAGCGCATGGGGACGTGCACCGTGAGCCGGGTGCCGCCGTCGTTCTTCAAGTCCTTGGCCATGGGCCCACGGTACCGCCAATGCGGATTTGTCAGGCCATGGCCCTACTGTGGAGCGTGCAGATTTCCCGCCCAAGGGGATCCGGCCCACCGCGAAAGGAATTGCCATGATGGGACCCCACCACGCCGCCAGCGGTGCGGCCGTGTGGCTGGCGCTGACCACCCGCTTCCAGCTGGACCTCGGCGGTGCCGCACAGGCACTGCCCTTTCTGCCGGACAGGCTCGAGGTCGGCCTGGGCCTTTTGCATGTCGGTGCGGCAGGGGTGCTGGCCGGCACCATCGTCACGGCGGGCGCGGCGCTGCTGCCCGACGCCGACCACCGGAATGCGACCATTGCGCATTCGCTGCCGCCGTTCTCCAATGTGATGTGCCGGGAGGTGGGGAGGCTGTCGGGCGGGCACCGGCACGGCACCCACTCCCTGCTGGGCCTGGCCGTGTTCGTGGCGATTGCGCTGCTGGCGGGCATGTGGACGGCCGAGCTGGCGCCGTTCGGGCTGATTTTTCCCGGGGCCGGGATTTTCACTGTCCTGCTGGCATCATTCGCGGCGAAAGTGCTCAAGTTCATTCCCGACTCCATGCGGAAGATTCCCTGGGTTGTGGGCCTGGGCGTGGGCGCCTTCATCACGTTTTTTGCCCCTCAGGACCAGTTTTGGTTCCCCCTGGCGGTGGGGCTGGGCGTGGCAATCCACATTGCCGGGGACATGCTGACCACCGGCGGTGCCAACCTGCTGTGGCCGCTGCAAATCCGGCCGCCGCGGCTGGTGCGGAAGGTCCCCCTGCTCAGGAGTGTCTGGAAGCGCAACGGCAACGTGGCCGTGCCTGTGCTGGGCAATGCAGGGTCCTGGCGTGAGTGGATGCTGCTGGTCCCCGTCAGCGCCTATGCGGTGCTGGGAATCGGCGGAACGGCGGCCCGCTGGCTGGGATGAGGCGTCCAGCAAGGACGTGCCAAATTCGCGGGAAACATCCAGAACCGTTCGGTAGCATGAGCCCATGTCCGCCGCCCCCAACGCCCGTTTTCGCGTGGAACTTGTCCTGGTTCCACTCGTGGCGGCCGTGTGCATGGCGTTCATTATCGGCGCGATCGTGCTGGACAAGGGTGCCGGCTCCTGCCCGGAGCCCAATTGGCACAACCACCTGACGCTGTCCCTGTCCGGCAGCCCGGCCGCGGTGTCCTCGGTGTCGGCCATCACTGCCTGTGCGGGCTCCAACTGCGTTCCCATGAACCCCACTTTCGCCAAGCTGGCCACCGGCGCTCCCAGCCTCCTGGCCCGCCAGGGAGACGGCTCCTGGGTGCTCAATGTCGACACGGAGCCTCCCACCGCCGTGACATTCCGGGCCTACGACGCCGCGGGAAACCTGCTGGTCCAGCAGTCCAACACCTTCAACTGGACGCGCGTTGGCGGCACTGAGCAGTGCGGAGGGCCCATGGGCGCCATGGCGGTGCCGCTGCGGCTGCCGGGCTGAGCCACGCTACCGGCCCAGGAAATACAGCACGACGCCGGCCCCCCACGTGCCTGCTGCCAGCGAGGCAAAGCCGAACTCCGCCAACATGCCCAGCCCCGTTGCCTTCAGGGCAGCCAGGGAGGAGGAAACGGCGGGTTTCACGGCTTTCTGGCGCTGCACTTCGGACAGGAAGAGCCCCACGGCAAAGCCAAGCAGCAGGCCCACCACGGGCAGCACAAAGAAACCCACCACACCCAGCACCAGCCCGGCAACAATGGAGCGGCCGGGAATTTGCCGCTGCTTCATGGCCCGGCCCGTCAACACTGCGCTTGAGGCCATGCCGGCCGCCACAAACAGCACGCCCACGCCAAACACCACCCACCCCACGGGCCGCCCCACCACGATGGCCCACGCCAGGAGACTGGCACCGACCAGCAGGCTGCCCGGCAGCACGGGGACAATGACGCCCGTGACCCCCACCAGGATCGCGAGCCCGCAAATGATGGTCCAGATTAGCTGTGCATCCATTCGCCCATCCTGCCAGAGACACCCCAGGCACCCATTGTGCCCCGACAGAATAGACTTTCAAGGGTGACGACAGCGAAGGAAGGCAGCCAGCTCCCTGACACGGCGCCCGCCCAGGCCGGCACCGTGCGCGGCGCCCGAACCCTGGCAGTGCTGCTCGGCACGGCGGCGTTCCTCCTCTACATGCTTTATTCATGGCTGCAGTGGACAAGTTTTGCCATCCGCTCCTGGGACTTGGGCATTTTCACCCAGCTGGCCAAGGCGTATTCGCAATTCCAGGCACCCATTGTCAGCATCAAGGGCCAGGGCTACAACCTGCTTGGCGACCATTTCCACCCCATCCTGGTGGTGCTGGGACCCATTTACCGCGTGTTCCCCAGCGCTTTTACCTTGCTGGTGGTCCAGAATTTTCTCTTTGCCGCCTCCGTGGTGGTCATCAGCCACCTCGCCATCAGGCGGCTGGGCCGGTTGCCCGGCGCCTGCGTGGGCGCTGCCTACGCCGTGAGCTGGGGCCTGCAGTCCGCAGTGGATTCCCAGTTCCACGAGATTGCCTTTGCCGTGCCGTTTCTGGCGTTCGCACTGTGCTCCTTGATGGAGGAAAAGTGGCGGTCGGCCTGGATCTGGGCCGCGCTGCTGGTCTTCGTCAAGGAGGACATGGGGCTGACGGTGCTGGTCTTTGGCCTGCTCATGGCGCACCGGTCCCGCCGGCCTGCCGGCTTGTGGCTGTCCGCCTGGGGCGTGGCCTGGTTTGTGCTCGCCACCAAGGTGATCCTGCCGTCCATGAATGCCGGCCACCAGTGGGCCTACCAGAGCCAGCTGGACATCTCGGGGCTGCTGGCCCACCCCGGCACTTTGCTTTTCCAGGCGGACAAGGTTGCCACCACGCTGCTGCTGCTCGCCATCACCGCCGGGCTGTGCCTGTTCTCCCCCATCACCTTGCTGGTGGTCCCCACGCTGGCCTGGCGCTTCCTCGGGGAATTGCCTGCGTACTGGGGCCAGGACTGGCAGTACTCCGCCGTGCTGATGCCTGTGGTGTTTTGCGCCGCCATTGATGCCCTGTCGCGTCGGAAAGTGCTGGATTCGGCCAGGTTGCGCCTGCTGTCCGGGGCCGCCGTCGCGCTTGTGGCCCTTACGCTTTTGAGCCAGTACTCCTTTGGCAAGCTCGCAGACCCGGCGCTTTCATTTCCCACCGTCAACAACGTGTCCGCGGAGAAGGCCCTGGCGGCCGTTCCCGCCGGCGTCACGGTGGAAACCGACATCAGCCTGATGAGCTATGTGGCGGACAAGGACCAGGTCTATTGGATCGGCAACAAGAATCCCGCACCGGAGTATGTGTTGATGGATGTGTCAGGCCGGCCGGGCGTGCCGGACAACACCACGGCATCGGAAGCCCAGGGCCGATTCCCGGGGAGCCGCTTTGTGACGGTTTACGCGGATGGGCACTTCCAGGTGGCCAAGGCCGTCACGGGTTAGCAGCCGGGCAGGGGGGACCGCGTAGACTTTGACCCGTCCCACGGACGAACAACTTGGTAAGGACGGCCCATGCTGGAGATGGCGGCAATTTTCCTGGCTGGCTTTTGGGCCGGCATGATCAACGTCGTTGTCGGCTCCGGAACACTCGTGACATTCCCGGTGCTCCTGCTCTTTGGCTACCCGCCTCTGACGGCGAACATCTCCAACAACATCGGCCTGGTGGCCGGCGGGCTGTCCGGCACCTGGGGCTACCGCAAGGAACTTGCCCCCAACAAGGTCATGATCAAGCGCCTTCTTCCCGCCTCGGCGATTGGCGGGCTGATTGGGGCGCTGCTCCTGCTGGTGTTGCCGGCGTCGGCCTTCAACACCATCGTTCCGGTGCTGATAGTCATCGGCATCCTCATGGTGGCGTTCGGCCCGGCCCTGCAGCGGCTCCTGGCCAAGCGCCGGTACACCGGGGACGACGCCGGACCCTCCCGGAGCGCCGTCGGCCTCGTGGCCGGGATCTTCGTGCTGGGCATGTACGGCGGCTATTTTGGCGCTGCGCAGGGCATCCTGATTGTGGGCCTCATGAGCATCATGACCACGGTGGCGCTGCAGCAGATCAACGCCGTCAAGAACGTGCTGACCACAGCGGTGAACGGGATCGCGGCGGCAACATTCATGGTGGTGGCCTGGCATTACATTGACTGGAAGGTCACGGCGCTCATTGCGGCCGGCGCGCTGCTGGGCGGCTTCTTTGGCGCCAAGTTTGGCCGCAAGCTGCCCCCGACGGCGTTGCGTGCCACCATCATTGTGGTGGGCACGGCGGCGCTGGTGAAAATGCTGTTCTTCGCCTGACCCGGTGAAAGTTCAGTCCACGCCCTTGATCTTCACCACGAACACGGCGCCCAGCAGCCCGATCACCGCGGCCACCACGTACAGCGTGACATAGCCGCCCAGGTGCGCCACCAGCGGGAAGGCGATGATGGGGGCAATGACCTGCGGCAGCGAGTTGGCCACATTGATCACGCCCAGGTCCTTGCCGCGGCTGGCCGACGACGGCAACACCTGGGTGAGCAGCGCAAAGTCGACGGCCAGGTACGCGCCGTAGCCGACCCCCAGCACGGCCGACCCCAGTAGGGCCCCGGTCCAGGTGGGCCAGAACGCCAAGATCAGGGCTGAGACGGCGATGATGACGGAGGAGCCGATCACGAACGGCTTGCGCTTGCCCACCTTGTCCGTCCACTGCCCGCCGATGACGGCCGTAATCAACGTCATGATGGCGTAGATGCCCGTCAGGACCAGCACGCCAAACTCGGGATTGCTGAATCCGACGGCGTCCTTGAGGAAGAACAGGAGGTAGAGGGTGACCAGGTGGTTGCCCACATTGACCAAAAAGCGGGTGATCCACGCCCAGCCAAAATCCGGGTACAGCCGCGGGGACACCCAAAAGCCCTGGAAGAACGCGGGCCAGGAAAAGGCCGGGCGTTCCGAGCGGAGAAGCACCCTGTCATTGGCCAGGAACAGGTACGGCACCATGCCCGCCACGAGGGCGCCGGCGCACAGCACGTAGCCCAGCGCGAAGTTTCCCGCCACGACGGCGCCGATGGCGGCCCCCAGCAGGATCCCCACCACGGTGCCCATGGAGGCCAGCCCGCCGATAATGCCGCGCTGGCGGATCGGGACCTGGTCCGGGACGGCTGCGGTAATGGCGGCCAGGGCGCCGTTGCAGCCCAGCTGGACAAAACACCACAGCAGGGTCATGGCCGCCACGCTGGGCGCCACTGTCAGTCCCAGCAGCCCGATGGTGCCCAGCAGTGCGCCGATGAACACCCACGGCACGCGCCGGCCGTAGCGGGAGACAGTCCTGTCGCTGAAGGTGCCGAAGAGCGGGTTGGCCACCAGGGAGACGGCGGCGCCGGCACCTGTCACGAGGGCCAGGATGGCTTCCTTGTCACCCTCGCTGAAGTGGATGGCCTGCTGGCCCAGCAGCACCTGGATGGGGCCGAAGAACGCCGCATTGATCCCCACGTTGACCAACACCACTGACGCTGTCCAGCGGTGGCGGACGGTGGCGGTGGGTTCCAGCAGGGCCCCTTCGGCCACGGCCGCGCCGCCGTGGGTCCCCATATTGCTGTTCGTCACATTTCCCCTTAGTGCTGCGTAGTCCCCGGGCGCAAAACCTGAGCCAAGCATACTTTGCGCAGGGTTAACGCAGCTGTCCGCGCACCTCTTCGATGATGCGCAGGGCAGCCACCGAATCCGCGGGGTCCACGGGAACGGGACCGCCTCCGCGAAGCGCTTTCGCCAAAATGGCATAAAAATCGCTGAAATTCCCGCGTTCTGTGGGCACGGGCACCAGGGAGCCGTCCCGCCCCAGCAAGCCCCAGTTCTCCTCCGGATCCACGCCGTACGCCGGGCTGCCGGGCAGGATCCCGGCCTGGAGCTGCGCTTCCTGCTGGTCCGCGCGCTGCTTGACGTACGCGGCCTCGGAGCCCAATACGCGCAACCGGGGACCGAGTTGGGGCACGCTGAGGTTCATCCACAGGTGGGAAACCACGCCGCCGGCATGTTCCAGGGCCACAAAAGCGTCGTCGTCGGCCTTTTCGGCCGGCCTGCGCGCGGCCGCCTCGCCATAAATGCGCACGGGCGGGCCAAAAAGTTGCAGGGCCTGGTCGATCAGGTGCGTGCCCAAATCAAAGAGGATGCCGCCGCCTTCGGATGGGGTGGCCTGCGCCTTCCACTCCTTGGTGATGTCCGGCTGCCAGCGCTCCAGCCTCGACTCAAAGCGCCGAACCTCCCCCAGGGCACCCCCGGCCAGGAGCTTCTTCAGCGTCAGGTACTCGCCGTCCCAGCGCCTGTTCTGGTAGGTGGTCAGCACCAGGCCCCTGCTTTGGGCGAGGGCGATGAGCGCATCACCCTCGGCGCTGGTCACGGTGAAGGGCTTGTCAACCACGACGGCGCACCCGGCTTCCAGCGCGGCTTGCGCGAGTGCCACGTGGGTTGCCGGAGGGGTGGCCACCACCACCAGGTCCACGCCGACTGCCGATGCGTCCCACTCACTGCGCGCCAGCACGCGGGCCGCGGGGTGCGCAGCTCGGGCGGCCGCCTGCCGGACCGGATCGGAGGTGACAATGACGTCAAGGCTGAAGTCCGGCAGGGCAAGCAGCGAGGGGGCGTGGAATATGCTGCCGGCCAGCCCGTAGCCAAGCAGGGCCGTGCTGATCTTTGGAGTCATGGCTCATACCCTACCGGTGGGGTTCAGCGTGCGGGCTGGTAGCCTGCTGGCATGACACTGGATGGACCAAAAGTGACAGGGCTGGACCCCTCGGAACAGGCAGCCCTGGCCAGGATGCTCGACGGCGGCCGGGACGTCACCGTCTTTGTGGACGGCACGGCCCACCGGCTGGCACCCGGGGCGAGGGACGCCGTCGTCGACCTGCTGCAGCGGCTGGGCCGCGGCGAGGCCGTGACGGTGGCCAGCGTGGCGGAACTGCTGACCACCTCCCAGGCCGCCGAGCTGGCGTGCATCTCACACACGTTCCTGCGCAACATGACCGACCGCGGGGAGATCCCCGTGCAGTACCGTGGCACGCACCGCCGCATCCGCCGCGACGACATTCTGGCCTGGCTGGCGGCGCAGAAAACGGCCGGAACGCAAGGCTGACGCGGACTGGCCGGTGGGCGTCACATACGTTGACTGGGGCAGGCCACAGATCTAAACTCTTTTCATCTGACAAAATTCATATTTCACAATATGGAATCACAATGCCGTGAAGTCTGAGAATCCAACCTTGGGAGCGTCATGTCCGCACAACTTACCGCCGGGGTTCCGGCCCCCGCCTTTTCCCTGCCCAACGCCTCCGGGGACCAGGTGTCCCTGGCCGACTACGCCGGACGGCAGGTGGTGGTGTACTTCTACCCCAAGGCCGCCACGCCCGGGTGCACCACGGAGGCCTGCGACTTCCGCGACAACCTGGCCGCCCTGAAGGGTGCCGGCGTCGAGGTGGTGGGAATTTCCACCGACCCGCAGCCGGACCTGGCCAAGTTCGCGGCGGACTTTGGCCTGAATTTCCCCCTGCTCTCGGATGCCGACCACGCCACAGCCGAGGAATGGGGCGCCTGGGGTGAGAAAAAGGTCAACGGCACCACGCTGATCGGCACCCTGCGCTCCACCGTGGTGGTCAACGCCGACGGCACGGTGCGCTCGGCCGAGTACAACGTCAACGCCGAGGGCCACGTGGCCCGGCTCAGGGGCGAACTGGGCCTCTAGCCGGGATCCACTTTCCGCCTGCGCGCCATCAGGTCCCAGGGGTGCGCCACTTCTCAAGTGGCGCACCCTTCGCGTTTAACCACGCGCTGCTTCACGGTTCCGGCGGACCCAATCCACCGCGCCATTGACAATCCGGATGTGATGCTGTTCACTATTGCATATGCTGAAATAACAGTTCCACGATACGAGAATTGACTTTCATTCGTATAGCCCTACGCCGTGGATGCCAGCATTTGAGTTACTAGGACAGCAAACTATGTTGCTGCAACAATTCAACGATTCCGACACGGCACAGCTGCATGCAGCGCTCCGTCCGTGCATCGACATCCAGCGGTGGATCGACGAGATCACCGCCGCCCGCCCCTACAACACCCTGAGCCAACTGTTCAGCTGCGCCTGGGCCGCCGCCACCCCCTTCACCACCACGGAAATTGCGGCCGCCATGGCGCACCATCCGAGGATCGGCGAACGGGCGGAGGGCAACAGCGCCGAGGCAGCACTCTCCCGCAAGGAGCAGTCCGGCGTGGACCAGGGCAACACCGCACTGACGAAGGCCCTGGCCGACGCCAACCGCGCCTATGAGGAAAAGTTCGGGCAGGTGTTCCTCATCCGGGCCGCCGGCCGGACCCCCGAGGACATCCTGGCCGCGCTGGAACGGCGCCTGGCCAACACGTCCGAACAAGAAGCCCCCATCGTGGCCCAGCAATTGCGTGAAATCGCCGTGCTGCGCCTCAAAGGAGTGATGAGCGAATGAGCTCCCTGATTACCACCCACATTCTGGATACCGCGGCCGGGAAACCTGCCGCAGGTGTCGCCGTCGAGCTTTACGCCCGCGACGGCGGGGCATGGACCCAGATTGCGACGGGCACCACTGATGCCGACGGGCGGGTGAAAGACCTGGGCCCCGCAACGCTGCCGGGCGGCGACTACCGTCTCCACTTCGACACGGGCGCCTACTTCGCCGGCATCAACACGGACACCTTCTTCCCGGAGGTCGCCCTGACATTCACGGTCACGGAAGGCCAGGCGCACTACCACGTGCCCCTGCTGCTGAGCCCGTTCGCCTATTCAACGTACAGAGGAAACTAATCATGAGCACGAACAGCAACATCATCCTGGGAGCCAACCAGTACGGCAAGGCCGAGGTGCGCCTGGTCAAGATCACCCGCGACACCGAACGCCACAGCATTGAGGACCTCAACGTCACCTCGCAGCTGCGGGGCGACTTTGAGGACGCCCACCGCAACGGCGACAACGCCCACGTGGTGGCCACCGACACCCAGAAGAACACGATTTACTCCCTGGCCCGGGACGGCGTGGGCTCCCCCGAGGCGTTCCTGCAGCGCCTGGCCGATCACTTCACCGGCTCCTTCGACTGGGTCACCGGCGGCCGCTGGGCAGCAGAATCGTACGCCTGGGACAGGATCCAAGCCAACGGCACCGGACACAACCACTCCTTTGTGCGCAACGGGCAGGAGGTGCGCACCGCCGTCGTCGTCAAGGACGGGGACCGCACCCACGTGCTGGGCGGGCTGAAGGACCTCACGGTGCTCAAGTCCACCGAGTCCGGCTTCGTGGGCTACCCGAAGGACAAGTACACCACCCTGGCCGAGACCACCGACCGCGTCATGTCCACCGACGTGGCGGCCCGGTGGCGCTACAACCCCGACGCCGTGGCCTCGCTGGACTTCAACAAGACGTACGACGACGTCAAGGCACTCCTGCTCGAAGGCTTCACCGAGGGCTACTCCCACGCCCTGCAGCACACGCTCTTTGAAATGGGCAAGAAAGTCCTGGCGGCGCACCCGGAGATTGACGAAATCAAGTTCTCCATGCCGAACAAGCACCACTTTGTGGTGGACCTGTCCCCGTTTGGCCAGGACAACCCCGGCGAAGTGTTCTTCGCAGCGGACCGCCCCTACGGCCTGATCGAGGCCACCGTGGTCCGTGAAGACGGCAGCGACGCCGGGAACGCCTGGGAGGGCATGGCCGGCTTTTGCTAAGCGGCAGCATTTCAGCTCCACATAAGGGTGGGCGGGGGCGCACAACCCCCGCCCGCCCGCGGCGGCAGCCCCCAAAGCGGGCTGCACGCATTCCAAGGGTAAGCAGACAAGGAGGTCCGCTATGACCAAGTCCCAAAAATCTTTGACCACAACAGCCAGGCCTGAGGACGAAAAACTCGGCATTGGTGCAAGTTTCGCCTACGGTTTCCAACACGTGTTGACCATGTACGGTGGCATCATCGCCGTTCCCCTGATCGTGGGCCAGGCGGCCGGCCTGTCCTCGGGAGACGTGGGCCTGTTGATCGCAGCCTGCCTGTTCATGGGCGGGCTGGCCACGCTGCTGCAGACAGTCGGCATCCCGTTTTTCGGCTCCCAGCTCCCGCTGGTCCAGGGCGTGTCGTTTGCCGGCGTGGCCACCATGGTGGCAATCGTCAACGGCGGGGGTGGAATCCAGGCCGTGTTTGGCGCCGTCATTGCGGCGTCGCTGATCGGGCTGGCCATCACCCCCCTGTTTTCCAAGATCATCAAGTTCTTCCCGCCCGTGGTGACCGGCACCGTCATCACCACCATCGGGCTGACCCTGATGCCCGTCGCGGCCAATTGGGCCATGGGCGGAAATTCCAAGGCGCCCGACTACGGCTCCCCGGCCAACATTGGCCTGGCCGGGCTGACCCTGCTCATAGTGCTGCTTCTGAGCAAGCTGGGCAACGCGGCCATCTCGCGGCTGTCCATCCTGCTGGCCATGGTCATCGGCACGGTGGTGGCGGTGATTTTCGGCATGGCTGACTTTTCCAAGGTCGGGACGGGGCCGGTGGCGGCCTTCCCCACCCCCTTCCACCTGGGCCTGCCCACCTTCCACGTTGCCGCGATCGTCTCCATGTTCATCGTCATCCTGGTGACGCTTGTGGAAACCTCCGCGGACATCCTGGCAGTCTCCGACATCGTGGGGACCAAGGTGGACTCCCGCCGGCTGGGTGACGGCCTGCGGGCGGACATGGCCTCCAGCGCCATCTCGCCCCTCTTTGGCTCCTTCACGCAAAGCGCCTTCGCCCAAAACGTGGGGCTGGTGGCTGTCACGGGCATCAAGAGCCGCTTTGTGGTGGCGGCCGGCGGCGTGATCCTGGTGCTCCTGGGCCTGCTCCCCATACTGGGCCGGGTGGTTGCCTCCGTGCCGACGGCGGTGCTGGGCGGGGCTGGAATCGTGCTGTTCGGCACGGTGACGGCCAGCGGCATCCGCTCCCTGGCCACCGTCAACTACAAGAACAACATGAACCTGATCATTGTGGCCACCTCCGTGGGGTTCGGCGTGATCCCCATTGCGGCGCCCACCTTCTACGACAAGTTCCCCGCCTGGTTTTCCACGATCTTCCACTCCGGCATCAGCTCCGCGGCCGTCATGGCGATCGTGCTGAACCTCCTGTTCAACCACCTCAAGCGCGGCAACCCGGAGAACCCCTCGGTGTTTGCCGCAGGCACCGAACGCCGGATTTCGCCGGAGGTGCTGGGCAGCCTGCAGCACGGGGACCGCTGCGAAGACGGCCGCCTGATCGACGCCAGCGGCCAGGAGGTCCTGCTGCTCAAGCCCGACCCGCAGCACTGACCCCCGTCATGCCGTTCACCGGCCGTGGCCCATCAGCCCCGGCCGATGAACGGCATTCCCGCTGCCGTGATCACCAGCGAGCCGATGTTCGCGGACGCGGGAAGTTCGGCCATCATCAGCACAGTGCGGGCGGCTTCGGCCACGGGAAATGTGGGCTCCACGAGCCGGCGGCCGTCCGCCTGGAGCGCGCCGGTGGCCACGTCCAGGGTGGCCATGATGTCCGTGGCGGTGTTGCCGATGTCGATCTGCCCACAGCTGACACCAAAAGCCCGCCCGTCCAGCTCGATCGATTTGGTCAGGCCCGAGATGGCGTGCTTGGACACGGTGTAGGCCACCGATTTGGGCCGCGGGGAATGGGCAGAGATGGAGCCGTTGTTGATGATGCGCCCGCCGCCGGGCTGCTGGGCCTTCATGGTCCGCACGGCAGCACCCGCGCAGAGCATGGCCCCGGTCAGGTTCACGGCCAGCACCGCGTTCCAGTCCTCCGGGGAGATCTCATCCACCGAGGCAGCCGGGCCGAAAGTGCCGGCGTTGTTGAACAGTACGTCCACCCTGCCGAACCGTTCCACGGCGGCACGGAAGAGATGTTCGACGTCGTCGGGCCGGGTCACGTCGGTGCGTACGGCCAGCGCAAGCGGCGCGCCGCCGGCGGTTTCCACCAGTTCCGCCTCCCGGCGTCCGGCCAGCACCACGCCGTAGCCGGCCTGCAGGAACTCCCGGGACACTGCCCGGCCGATCCCCGAACCGGCGCCGGTGACCACGGCGATCCTGCGCGGTGCGCCGCCGTCGTGCCCTTGATTTTCAGCCATGGGGTTCCTCTCGGAAAAGTGTTTCTTGCAGCATAAGGCGGGCCCGGCAAAAAATGCCCGGGCCCGCCGTGTTAAAAGCTTGGGTTATGCAGCGCCGCCGGTGATGGGCCAGCCGGTGACCTTTTTGGGGCGCGGCGGCGCATAGGTGCGCACCTTTGAGGTGGACAGGCCCAGGCGGACCAGCGATTCGGCAATGGTTACGGCTGCCGCCACCCCGTCCACCACCGGCACTCCCGTGCGTTCACGAACCTTGTCGTTGAGACCGGCCATGCCGCCGCAGCCCAGGACAATGACCTCTGCCCTGTCCTGGGAAACGGCCAGCTCCGATTCCCTGACAATCGACTCCACTGCCCGCTCGGGATCTTCCTCCAGTTCAAGCACGGCCATGCCGCTGGCCCGCACGGAGGCGCAGCGGGCATCCAGTCCGGCCAGCTTCAGCCGGTCCTCGATGAGCGGGACGGCACGGTCCAGGGTGGTCACCACCGAGTACTTGTAGCCGAGGAACATGGCTGTGCTGGCGGCGGCCTCGGTGATGTCGACGACGGGGACATTGAGCAGTTCCTGCAACCCTTCGCGGCCGTGTTCGCCATAGCCGGCCTGGATGACGGCGTCGAAGGGTTCCGGGTAGCTGGCGATGGCGTCCATGACCGCGACGGCGGCCAGGTAGCTTTCAAAGTTGCCCTCGCAGGATTCGGCACCAAAGCGGGGGGTGATGCCGATGATCTCCGTGCCGGGCGCCGCAACGCTGCGGGCCTGGGCGGCAATGGAGTCCGTCATGGATGCCGTGGTGTTGACGTTTGCTACCAGGATTCGCATGTCTTTGCCTTTTTCTGTTGGCGTGGCTGGTGGATGGGGATCAGTGGGTGCTGGCCACGGCGATGGGCTCGCCGGACGCTTCCGTGAAGAACTGCTTCCGGTCCGAGATCCAGTAGTACGTTACGGCGGCAATGCCGGCACCAAAGAACCAGGAGAAGGAGGACAGGTCGTGGAGCGCAGGCACAAAGGCGATGGTCAGGGCCACCACGCCTGCGGGAATCAGGGCAATGATCGCCTTCGGGTTGACGCCGCGGCGGTAGTGGTAGCTTCCGCCCTCATCCGTGGTGTAGAGGTGCGGCACATTGACCTTGCCGCGGCGCAGCAGCCAGTAGTCGGCCATGATGACGCCGAACAGGGGACCAAGGAGCCCTCCCAGGCCGCCCAGGAAGTACACAATGACCACGGGGTTGTTGTAGAGGTTCCAGGGCAGGATCACCAGGCCCAGGGTGGCGCTGATGAGGGCCGCCTTGCGGAAGTTCAGGTGACGAGGGAACAGGTTGGTCAGGGCGTAGACGGGTGCCACCACGTTGGCCATGAGGTTCACGGCCACGGTGAGGATCAGCAGTGCCAGGCAGGCGATGACCAGCAGGAAGGTGTTGGGGATGAGGTGGACCACGTCGGCAGGGCTCTCAATGATGGTGCCGTTGATCTTGAACTGGGCTCCGGCCATGACCACCACGATGACCCCGAACAGGAGCATGTTGATGGGGATGCCCCAGAAGTTGCCGCGCACAATGGACTTCTCGCTCTTGGCCGAGCGGGTGAAGTCGCAGAAGTTGAGGACGAAGGTGCCGTAAATGGCCACCCAGAGGGCGCCGCCGGCGAAGATGGTGCGCCACATTTCGCCCCCGGTGAGGGCGTGGTTGGTGGTCCAGGCGATGGAGCCGCCGGCCCGGGTGAACATCCAGATGGCGATGGTGGCCATGGTGACAAGGATGATGGGGCCGGCAAAGGCCTCATACTTGCGGATCATGTCCATGCCGTAGCTGACAATGATGACCTGTACGATCCACAGCCCCACGAAGGTCAGCCAGCCAAGGGCGGAAAGCCCCAGGATCAGGCTCTTGTCGAGTTCGTGCAGGGACGGGAAGACGGCCACCAGCATGACCCGGAAAACCACCGAGGCCAGGAACGTCTGCACGCCAAACCAGACGATGGCAACGCCACCGCGCAGCAGGGAGGACACCTGGGCGCCCTTGATGCCAAAGCTGATGCGGCTCATGACGGGGAACGGCACGCCGGTCCGCACGCCCATGAAGCCGGAGAAGTTCAGCAGTCCAAAGAGCAGCACGGCGCCAATTCCGAGCGCCAGCAGGATCTGCCAGCCGCCCAGGCCGAGGGCGAACAAGCCGATGGCAAACGCATAGTTGCCGAGGCTGTGCACGTCATTGGCCCAGAGGGTGAAGATGCTGTAGGAGTGCCAGCGCCGCCCTTCCTTGCGGGTGGGGGCGAGGTCCTGGTTGAAAAGGGTGGCGCTGAGGGTGTACCCCTCAGGTGTTTCGTAGGGTGGCCGCGTTGCGGCGTGCAGATCCGTGTCTGCCGGCGCCATTGCCGGTTCGACACTATTGGGTATCCGAGCGTTCATGCCTTGAGCTCCGCTGTTCGTTTTTCTCAGATGCTATTTCTCGCATCGTGAAAACCAATTACTGAATAGTGAAAGAAACTGTATGACGTGTTTCACACATAGTCAAGTGACCAGTGGCACACCGATCACGGTTCACGCGGCAGGCTCCGCTTGATTCGTGGCGTCGGGGGCTATATTCTCAAGATACAAGATTCATTTCTCACTCTACGAAATAACTCCTGAGTGGGCAGCTTTGCACCGCATAGGTCCCGTTCGACGACGAGCGCCGGCCCGTGGCATCCACGTTGGGACGCCCACCGCCCAGCGTGTCCCGAACCTTACAACAGACAGGTTGACATGCTTCTTC
>NZ_JAAKZI010000050.1 GCF_011045165.1 Arthrobacter silviterrae | reverse complement strand
GGCAAGGGGGCACGGTGCGGCTGGGAGTTCACCAAGTGTTCACACGGTGCCCGGTGCCGCCCGGCGCCCCGTTGCCAAAAACGTTGGCCGGGGCCTGCCTGTCAGCGCAGGTTGACGAACTGCAGGTCTGCATCCTCGAATTTGCGCAGCAGGGCCATGACCTCCTGCAGGTCGTCGCGGCTCTTGGAGCTCACGCGCAGTTCGTCGCCCTGGATGGTGGACTTGACGCCCTTGGGGCCTTCGTCACGGATGAGCTTGTTGATCTTTTTCGCCACGTCCTGGGCGATGCCCTCCTTGATCTCGGCCTCCAGGCGGTACTCCTTGCCGGAGGCGAAGGGCTCGCCGGCCTCGAGGGACTTCAGCGAGATGCCGCGCTTGATCAGCTTGGACTCAAACACATCCATGACTGCCAGGACGCGTTCCTCCGAGTTGGCCTTGAGCAGGATTTTCTCGCCGCTGAAGTCAATCTCCGCGCCGACCCCCTTGAAGTCGTAGCGCTGGGCAACTTCCTTCTGGGCCTGGTGCAGCGCGTTGGCGACCTCCTGCTTGTCAACTTTGCTGACGACGTCGAATGTTGAATCGCTGGCCATTTTTCCTCCAAGTGCTTGAAAATGTAATGCTCGATTTGCATCCAAGCCTAGCGCGGCGGGCCAGCCGGCCGGCCCGGGGCCTCACAGTTCGCTCTAAGCGTTTCCGTGGCGGGAGCACATTTGGCATTGCGATCGTTGTAGCAGTTGAAACCGCCCATTCAGGAGGACACGATGAGTGAACCGGAAAGTTCCGCAGCCGCCAGCACCGCGCCGGCACCCGCCACCGCGCCGAGGGTGCGGCCGGGCATGAAGGCTGCCGTGGGCACGGCGGTTGCCGCCGCCACGCTGGCCGCCGTGACGGCCCTTTCAGGCCCCGTGTACAGTTCGGATCCGGCCTCGATTCTCAGTTCGCCGGCCAATTCGGCGTCGTCACGGATTGCGGGCGTCCACGCCGACATGGCACGGGCGGTGGCGTTGCAGCAGGTGACGCCGGAGCAGGCTGCGTTCCTGGAACAGCAGCTGGTGCGCCGGATCCAGGCGGACGCCTAAGCGGCCCAAAAACGCCGATTCGATTCTTCGGCAAATACCTTGTATTGTTTTACTGCTCCCACTTGCTGGGGGCGAACGCCGGACTCCCCGCAGGGAAGTTTGGCGGGCCAATGGCAGATTACCCGAGTGGCCAAAGGGGGCTGACTGTAAATCAGCTGGCAACGCCTTCACTGGTTCGAATCCAGTATCTGCCACCATTGGGAAAAGCCCGGAAGCAAAGCGAGTTGTCGCTTTGCTTCCGGGCTTTTTTGCGTCCAGGGGCAGCGGCCGGCCAAGTTTCCCCGCGGGGAACTACTCTTAAAGCATGGAATACCTTGTCCTGCTGCTGATCCTCCTGGTCATTGTTGTTGCTGTGGGCGTTGGCTCGCGCTTTCTGGGCAGGAAGGGCCGGGCCCTGCAGGACTCGGCCGACCCCAAGCCGCGGCGGGGCAGCGTGGCGGGCCGGGCCGCCAGCGCGGATCCCGCACCAAAGGCCAGGCGCCGCGGGCGCGAAGTCACGCGCGAAATGGCCGTCGAGGCCAGTGCTAGGTTGAGCCCGGAGGCGCACCGCAGCGTGTATTCGCTCATCGCACAGCACCAGGTGCTCAATGCCGTCAGGGAATACCGCAAGGCCGCCCATGTGGGGCTTGGCGACGCCGCGGCTGCCGTGGCGGCCCTGGCGGAGTTCCCGCAGCCATCCCCGGAGCCCGCCCCGGGGCAGTCCCAGCAACCGTCCCAGCAGCCTGCCGCCGGCAAAACGCCCCGGCCCGGCCAGTCCGGCAAGCCAAGCAAAAATGATGCCTCCTTCACGGTGGAGGACATCATCAATGCGGCACCCTCTGTCGGGGCGGCACCTGTCTCCCAGGCTCCGGCAAGCTACCGCTACAGGGCCATCGTTTCGAGGGGCGACGAGGTCCGCGAGGTGGCCAGCACCGGCCTCAATGAAGAAATCTTCCGCACCATCCGCAGCCTGGCCCAGGGCGGGGATTACGACGCCGCCGCCAGCCTCCTGCGGGAGCATGCGGACATTGGGGAAGCCGACGCGCGAGAATTCGTTGCGATGATCGGCCCCGAGGACTGAGCTGCCCGTTTACTATTGAGCGTCAGGCTTTATCTTTCTGCAATTCCGCTCGTCTCCTTGGGGGAGTCCTTGTCTCAATCCGTTCCAGGTGTCCTGCAAAAGGTGCGCCGGCCCATTCTTGTTGCGCTGGCAGCGTTCGCCGTCACGCTCCCGATGCTTGCCCTTCCGTTGCCGGCCCAGGCCGCCGCAACGGCCACTACGCGCATGGCCAATTTCACCGCCGGCCCGGCCACGGTGGTGAAGGGAAAAACCATCAGTGTCGCCGCGCAATCGCAGCGTGCCGCCGGTAAAGTGTGGGCCAAGACCGGAGCTGTCACTGCCACGGTGTATTTTGATCCGGATGGAACGGCGCCGAACAAGGCCGTACGCACGGTCAAGAGCAACGCGAGCGGATACGTCAGCGTTGCCTTGCCGGCAACGGTATCCGGCAGATGGTCCATTCGACTCGCGGCGCAGGGTTCCCTGAAGGCTTCGGCTTCCGTCCAGAAGTACGTAAAGGTGGTGCCAGCCCCGAAGCAGACGTCCGCCAGGCCGGCCAGCAAGTGGAATTGCCCGGCGTGGGCCCCCATCAAGGGCAACGCGCCCAGCAGGATTTACCACCTGCCCGGCCAGCGGTTCTACACCAGGACAACTCCGGAAATCTGTTTCACCTCGGAGGCCGCCGCGAGGCAGTCAGGGTACCGGAAGTCCAAAGTCTAGGCGGAAGGCGTCTCGCCGTACTGGGCTTCACTTTCCAGGACAAAGCCGTCCTGGTGGTGGATCAGCTGGCGGCCCATGCCGCCGTCGAGCTGGATCCACAGGCACTGGCGGTCGTGGGACAGGGTCTCCACGCGGCCGGACAGGCGCCAGCCGCGGTTATTGACCAGGGCAACGGGATCGTTGGTGGCCAGCGAAGGCCACACCTCGTGGTTGTCCGGATTGATGAACGCTCTGTGGTGCGCGGGGCGTGGCATGGTTCCTCCTGGCGTGAAAGTCATCGCTGCTTCCTGTGGTTCGTAGTTAACACCGCCAGTTTGCGCGCCCCGGGTGAATTGGCTGTGAACTGCGTATGTCAGTTCAGCGGCGTTCGGGTGAAAGCCCCGGGGCGTCCATGGCAAACACCAGGGAGTCCATCCACCGCCCGTGGATGAGCCTGTCGTTTGTGCGATGCCCCACCTGGTCCATGCCCAACTTTTGCAGCACCGCCGCGGACGCCACATTTTCGGGCCGGCAGGTGGCCGTGATGCGTCCCAGGCCCAACTCGGAAAAGCCGAAGCCCGCCAGGCAGCGGGCAGCCTCCGTGGCGTAGCCATGGCCCCAGTGGTCCGGATGGAGCGTGTAGCCGATTTCCCCTTCGCGCACTGCCGGACCGCGGCGCCCTGGCCGGGCCTGGTGGGCTCCGTGCACCGTCAGGCTGACCGAGCCAAAGAGCAGGCCGGTGCTGCGCAGGGTCAGGGCCAGTGTGTAGTCGGTGCGTGGAATGGCGCGGGCGCAGGCCTGGCAAAAGTCCACAAATTCCCGGGTGTCCTGTTCGGAATTCGGCCCCCAGTCCATGAACTCGCTGCTGCGGGGATCTGAGGCAAACGCGTGGACGGCGTCAAAGTCCGCCGCGGCATATTCGCGCAGCACCAGGCGGCCCGTGGTCAATTTCATGGCCCCATACTAGATCCGTTTTGACTGTTAGTCCGCCTAATTGTTAGACTACCTAACTATGAGCATTGATCTTCAGGAATTGGCTGGCCGCTATCGCGACATTCTGCGCCAGGCCGTGTATCTGACCAGGTCCATGGACGCCGAGGGGGAACTGAGCACCCGCCATGTGAGCACCCTGAACATGGTGTCCACAGGCCCCATGCGCGTGAGCGCCATTGCCAGCTATGCCGGTGTCAGGGTTCCCAGCGCCACCGAACAGGTCATCAAGCTTGAGGCGGCCGGCCTGGTGGAACGGATCCCCGACGCCACTGATGCACGTGCGGTGCTGGTCAGGCTCACGCCCAAGGGGCGGGAGGCGCTGGACTCTGCCAATGGCCGGCGCAATGCGACCATGGCGGCGGCCCTTGAAACGCTCAGCCGCGAAGAACGCCAGATCATCGCCGGCGCCATCCCTGCCATTGCAAAGCTCAATGCGGCCGTGGCCGCCCAGCCAGCCACGGCGTAACCGCCGGCCGGCACGCACTGCCTGCGTGCCGGCGTCGTACTTCATCATCAACAAGACACTAGGAGAAACCGTGCAGGCCAACGCCGCAACGGAAACTGCGGGCCCCGCCGAGGGCGCGCTTCATGACGAAAAGCAGTCCATGCTCAGGCAGCCCAAGGCCGTCTGGGCGGTGGCGTTTGCCGCGGTGTTCGCGTTCATGGGCATTGGCCTGGTGGACCCGATCCTGCCCGCCATCGCCAAGAACCTCGAAGCCACCCCCAGCCAGGTATCCCTGCTGTTCACCAGCTACTTTCTGGTGACTGCCATCGCCATGCTGGTGACCGGTTTCGTGTCCTCGCGCATTGGCGGTAAAAAGACGCTGCTGATCGGCCTGTCGGTGATTGTGGTCTTCTCAGCCCTGTCCGGAATGTCCAACACCGTGGACGCGCTGGTGGGCTTCCGCGCCGGCTGGGGGCTCGGCAACGCACTGTTCGTGGCGACCTCGCTGGCCGTCATGGTGGGCGTGGCCTCCGGGGGCGCCGCAACCGCCATCATCCTGTATGAGGCGGCCCTGGGACTGGGCCTTTCGCTGGGCCCGCTCATGGGGGCGCTGCTGGGCGGCTGGCAGTGGCGGGCGCCGTTCTTTGGCACGGCCACGGCCATGGCCATCGCGTTCATCCTGGTGATTGTCCTGCTGCCGAAGACGCCGGTCCCTGCCGTGAAGACCCGGCTGCGCGACCCGCTCTTGGCACTGGGCCACAAGGGCCTGCGCACCACCGCCGGCAGCGCCCTGTTTTACAACTACGGCTTCTTCACCATTCTGGCATTTGTCCCGTTCATCCTCGGCTTCGACGCCTACGGCATTGGCGCGGTCTTCTTCGGCTGGGGCGTTGCCGTGGCCGTGTTCTCCGTGTTCGTGGCGCCCATTGTGCAGCGCCGCTTCGGCCCCACCCGGGCGCTGGCCGGCTCGCTGCTGGGGCTCATGGTGGTCCTGGTGGGGCTGGCCCTCGCGGCCGGGCATACGGTCACTGTGGTGGTGGTCCTGACCATTGTTTCCGGGGCACTGCTGGGCATCAACAACACGCTGTTCACAGAGATGGCCATGGCCGTCTCGGACTCGCCGCGGCCCGTGGCCAGCGCAGGGTACAACTTTGTGCGCTGGATGGGCGGGGCGCTGGCACCGTTCCTGGCCGCCAAGATCGCCGAACATTCCTCGGCGTCCGTGACCTTCTATGTGGCGGCGGCCATGGTGCTGGTCAGCGCCGGGATCATAGTTGGCGGGCGGAAGTTCCTGACGGCCCACGAACCGTCAGGGCTCTAGGCGATATTCCCGCTCACGCGTTGAGCGAAACCGGTAGCCATGGTTCACGGCGGTCACGTACCGTTGGAACCATGGCTACTGTTGAAATCACCACCGAATCCTTCGGCTCCACCATCGAGTCCAATGACATTGTGTTCGTCGACTTCTGGGCGTCCTGGTGCCAGCCGTGCGTCCGCTTCGCGCCCACCTATGAGGCTGCCTCCGACAAGCACGACGACGTCCTGTTCGGCAAGGTGGACACCGAGGCACAGCAGCAGCTTGCCGCCGAGGCCAACATCACCTCCATTCCCACGCTGATGGCGTTCCGCGAAAAGGTGCTGGTGTTCGCCCAGCCCGGCGCACTCAGCGGCACCGACCTGGACAAGGTCATTACGGCCGTGAAGGAACTGGACATGGCCGAGGTCCACTCCGCCGTGGCCAAGCAGCAGGCTGCCGGCGGAGCCACCGCCGAATAGCGGCGGATCTGTGCCGCTTCGCCCGTCCGAAAGCGCCCGTCCGGACGGGCGCGAAAGTCGGGGACGGGCGCGCTTGGCGTGGCTAGAGGCGTTCCAACTTGACCTGCTCGGCCAGCAGGGCGCTGAGCGACTCGTTGAGGTCCTGCACCGCAATCCCCTTGCTGTGCCTGTCCAGGTCCGCTTCCGACGCCCACTGCTCGGTCAGTACAATCTTTTCTTCCGATTCCTGCGTGATTTCGTACTGGATGCAGCCGGCCTCCTCCACCACCTGCTCAATGGCGATCTCAAGGGCGAGCTTCACGCGGAAGAATTCGCCCTCATTGGGGATGAATGTGGCCTGTAGGTTGATGATCTCGCTCATCCCTTCAGCCTAGGCGATGCGGCCGCACGGGCGGGATCCGGTTTCGCAGTGTGAACGCGTGGGCCCGGCCAAAGAGCGAATCAGTGCCCGCGATGGTCCTGGATGCTCATGCGGGGGCCAAATGCGGGCTTTGTGAACCCGCTCAAATACAGCATCCGCACCACGCGCTGCCGGTGGCCGCGCCATGGTTCCAGCAGCTGCAGCATGCCGGCATCGTCCACGGGCTTGCCGGCCAGCGCCCAGCCCACAAAGGCGGCCAGGTGGTAGTCGCCCACGGCCACCTGGTCCGCGTCGCCGTGCGTGCGTTGCGTGACCTCCGCCGCCGTCCACACGCCGACCCCAGGAATGGCCTGCATTTTCCGGGCCGCCTCTGCCGCAGGCAGGGCTGCCAGGCGTTCTAGGCCCGACGCCGACGCCACCGCGCGCAGCACCGTTGCCGAGCGCTGTGGCCCGACCCCTGCCTTGTGCCACTCCCACGACGGTATTTTGGCCCACTGCCGCGGGGTGGGGGCCACCATCAACTCCGCCGGGACACCGGAACTGCCGGCCCCGGGTGCAGGGGAACCAAACTTTCGCACCAGGGTGGCGTAGCCGCGGTGTGCTTCCAGGGACGTGACCTTTTGCTCCAGGATGGCGGGCACCAGGGAGTCAACCACCCGCCCGGTGGCTGGCAGGCGCACTGCCGGGTGCCGGCGTCGTGCTTCCCGGGCCAGCCGGGGGAGGGTGGAATGGAAGTCCGGGGAGTCAAAGTGGGACCAGTCGTCGCCGGCGCCGAGGAGCGCCGGGGCGCCGGCCAGGGCATGGCCGGCGCCGGGGCCCCAGGCGCGGGCATGCAGTTCGGTGCCGCGCTGGCTGAGGCCGAGGGTGGCGGGGCCGTCCGGAGTGTTGAAGGCGAGCCAGGCCGCGCCGGGGGTGAGCCGGACGGTGCGGTCCGCGGGTCCGCGGCCGATGATGCCCAGCGTCTGGTGGAGGCTGTAGGGGCCGCCAGCGTCCCAGACCGCTGCGGGCGCTGTGATGGCTGCCGATGTCATGGATCCATGGTCGCATGTGTTCCTGACACACGGCTGCGCTGGCGGGGAATTCCTCCGGATCCATGGCCAAAGCACGACGGCGACCCTAGGCTGGGCGCATAGCGGCAACGAAGGGATTGGGGACGCCATGCAACGGGTGGGGGGCATTTGGGGCAGGAAATTGCCGCCGAGCTGGGAGATGAGTGAGGACCTGTCGTGGCCGCTCACCGTGACACTGTACATCCGCGATGCACTGAAGCTGCCTGCCACGGCGCCGTTCTTCATTCCGCCGCTGGTGCCTGAAGTGCCAGAACACATTCCCGTCACCGGGCCCGAGCTGGACACCGTGTTGGCGGATGAGTGGACGGCGTGGTTCTCGGAGCTGCTGGCGGATGAGCGGGGCATCCCGCGGGGAGGGCCCATTGGCTACTTTTCGCTGGAGCTGCGTGCGCCGGCATTCCGGGACATGGTGGGGCGGCATTTTGACCAGGCCGCGGCCGCCGCAGACAACGCCGTCGAGGCAAACTTCAAGCATTTCCAGGCCAACATGAAGGCTGAAGGGCCCGTGCTGACGAAGCTGGTGCGTGGGATTGAAAAGGAGCTGGGACACATGGCTGCGCCCTTCAACCTGGGCCTGCGGATTTTGCCTGTGGAGGGGTTCTGGCTGCACCGAACCGGCCCAAACCGGGTACTCATGAGCGAAGCTGCCCGTCGCAACCCCGAACAGCTCCGCCGCCTGCTGGGCCCCGTGATAACGGAACTGGCGCGCTAAACCCGGCCAGCCGGCGTCGTGCCTTAAGGACGGTCTGCACACTTCACGCGCAGGTCCGGATTACGCCACTTCTCCGTGGGGCAAAACTCGTGCCGAGTTTCGCCCGGGGTGCACCCGGGGGAAAACTCGGGCCGAGTTTCGCCCCACGGCACGGGCTGAGAGGCGCAGCTATGCCGTCGGCGGCTCGGCATCCCCGGAAACCCCTTGTGCGGCCTGCGCCAGGAGCTCCCGGCAGGCCAAAATGGCCGGGCGCCTCCGGCTGGCCCGCCGTGCGGCAGTGAAAACGGTGCGCCGGGGCAGGCCGGGCAGGTCCAGCAAGGTCAGCGCCGGGGCCCTCCCTGTCCACATCAGGTCCGGCAGCAGGGCCACGGCATGGCCGGATTCGATGAGGCTGACCTGGGCCTGGAGGTCGGCCGTTTCAAAGCGGACGTCAGGCTCGAAGCCGGCCTGCCGGCACGCCTGTTCGGCCCAATGGCGGGATGCGGCGCCGCGGGGTTCCATGACCCACGGCAGCCCCGCCGTGTCCCCGAGGTCCAGAATGGGCGTGCTGCGCAGTGCCGACACGCTGCCGGAAACACCGGGGGAGGGGACGGCCAGTCGGATGGCGTCCGTGGTCAGCACCACGCGGTCCAGTTCAGGGTGGCGGGGGGCGGCATGGCCCGGGTACTGCTCGGCCACCACCAGGTCAAAGTCGCGGGCCCAGGTTTCGTAAAGCGCGGTTTCGGGCTCGCGCTGGGTCATTTCGATCCGCACCTCCGGGTAGGTCCGGGACATCGCGGTGAGCAGCTCCGGCAGCAGGGCCAGCGCGGCGGACTGGAAGACGGCCAGCCTGACCGTGCCGGCCACCGTGGTGAGGGACGCGGACATGTCTGCCTCCGCCCGTTCCAGCGTTTCAAGGATCTCCGCCGTGTGCGCCACCAGGATCTCCGCCTGGGCGGTCAGCTGGACCCGGCGCCCCACTTTCCTCAGCAGCTTTACGCCCGCCTCCTTTTCCAGGAGTGCCAGCTGTTGGGAGACCGCGGATGGGCTGTATTGGAGGGCCAGCGCCACGTCCGCCAGGGTGCCGCGGATCTGCAATTCACGCAGCAGGCGCAACCTTTTGACGTCCAGCACTGAGGCCTCCAAATAGTTAAGAAACAATGACTAATAATCATCAATAAACACCACTTTTACTAATTGAACATTAGTCCCATACTGGAGGTAAGGGAAGCTGCCCGGACCCGCTGGGGACGGCCGGGCCAGCGCCCAGGCAACCCGGACTAACCAGTAGAAAAGAACGCACCAGCAACCATGACAAGCACTGCCCCCGCGGCCACCGCCGCCAACATTCCGGACCCCGGCAACAACCTCGCCGATGAGACCATCGCCCTGGTCCGCCACTGGCTGACCGAAGCCGCCAAGTTCCCCGCAGACATTTCCGCCCAGCGCCTGGCCGGCGTGCTGAAGGACCCCAACGGGCTGGACTTCACGGTGGGCTTTGTGGACGGTGTGGTCCGCCCCGAGGACCTCGCTGTGGCCGGGCGCAACCTGGCCAAGCTGGCTCCCAAGGTGCCTGCGTTCCTGCCCTGGTACATGCGCAGTGCCGTCCGCCTGGGCGGTGTCATGGCGCCCGTCCTGCCGCAACTTGTCATTCCAGTTGCCCGACGTGTGCTGCGCGAGATGGTGGGCCACCTGATTGTGGATGCCACCGACGCCAAGCTGGGCCCGGCCATCGCCAAGATCCGCCAGGGCGGCGTGGACCTGAACATCAACCTGCTCGGCGAGGCAGTCCTGGGCGAGCATGAAGCGGCCCGCCGCCTTGAGGGGACCTTGAAGCTGCTGGCCCGTGACGACGTCGACTACGTCTCCATCAAGGAATCCTCCACCGTGGCCCCGCACTCCGCCTGGGCCTTTGACGACGCCGTGGCCCACATCGTGGAGCGCCTCACCCCGCTGTACACGCTGGCCAACTCCTTCGCCAAGCCCAAGTTCATCAACCTGGACATGGAGGAGTACAAGGACCTGGGCATGACCATCGCCGTGTTCAAGCAGATCCTGGACAAGCCCGAATTCAAGAACCTCGAAGCCGGCATCGTGCTCCAGGCCTACCTGCCGGACACGCTCGCGGCCATGATTGACCTCCAGGAGTGGGCTGCCGCGCGCAGGGCCGACGGCGGCGCCGCCGTCAAGGTCCGCATAGTCAAGGGCGCCAACCTGCCCATGGAGCAGGTCCAGGCTTCCGTCTACGGCTGGCCGCTGGCCACCTGGGGCACCAAGCAGGACTCGGACACCAACTACAAGCGCATCGTGAACTACGCGCTGACGCCCGAACACATCAACAATGTCCACATCGGCGTGGCCGGGCACAACCTCTTTGACGTGGCCCACGCCTGGCTGCTCGCCAAGGACCGCGGCATCAGCGCCACCTCCGGCCAGCTGGAATTTGAAATGCTGCTGGGCATGGCCACCGGCCAGGCCGAGGCCGTCCGCCGCGACGTGGGCTCCCTCCTGCTTTACACGCCGGTGGTCCACCCGGGCGAGTTCGACGTTGCCATCGCCTACCTGATCCGCCGTCTGGAGGAAGGGGCCAGCCAGGACAACTTCATGTCGGCCGTGTTTGAGCTCTCCGACAACGAGGCACTGTTTGAACGCGAAAAGAACCGCTTCCTCGCCTCACTGGCCGCCCTGGACACAGAGGTCCCCGAGTCCAACCGCCTGCAGGACCGCACGGCCCCCGTGCCACAGGCTCCGGTTGACTCCTTCGCCAACACCCCTGACACCGACCCCGCGCTGGCACCGAACCGCGCCTGGGGAGCGGACATTCTGGCCCGCATCCCCGGCTCCACGCTGGGCAACGAGCTGGTGGCGCAGACCACCGTCACCGACCTCGGCGAGCTGAACCGCATTGTGGACGCCGCCGTCGAGCATTCCACCAGCTGGGCAGCGCTGGGCGGGGCCGGGCGCGCCGCGATCCTGCACCGCGCAGGGGCCGTGCTGGAATCCCGCCGCGCCGAGCTCATGGAGGTCATGGCCGCGGAAACCGGGAAGACCCTCGACCAGGGCGACCCGGAGGTCAGCGAGGCCATCGACTTTGCCCACTACTACGCCGAGCGCGCCAAGGACCTGGACACGGTCGACGGCGCCACGTACGTCCCCGCGAAGCTCACCGTCGTGACACCGCCGTGGAACTTCCCCGTGGCCATCCCGGCCGGGTCCACGCTGTCGGCACTTGCCGCAGGCTCCGCCGTCGTCATCAAGCCGGCAACCCAGGCCCGCCGCAGCGGCTCCCTCATGGTGCAGGCCCTGTGGGACGCCGGCGTGCCGCGCGAAGTCCTGGCGCTGGTCCAGCTGGGCGAACACGAACTTGGGCAGGCGCTGGTGTCCCACCCCGCCGTGGACCGGCTGATCCTGACCGGCGGCTACGAGACCGCGGAGCTGTTCCGCAGCTTCCGCCAGGACCTGCCGCTGCTGGCGGAGACGTCCGGCAAGAACGCCATCATCGTCACCCCCAGCGCCGACCTTGACCTGGCCGCGAAGGACGTGGTCCAGTCCGCGTTTGGCCATGCCGGGCAGAAGTGCTCCGCCGCGTCGCTGGTGATCATGGTCGGTTCCGTGGCGCAGTCGGCACGCTTCCGCAACCAGCTGCTGGACGCGGCCGCAAGCCTGTCGGTGGGCTACCCGGAAACGGCCACCAGCCAGATGGGCCCGGTCATTGAGCCGGCTGCCGGCAAGCTGCTGGGCGCCCTGACCACGCTCGACGCCGGAGAATCCTGGGCCATTGAGCCCCGCCAGCTCGATGGCACGGGCCGCCTGTGGTCCCCGGGCGTCCGCACCGGCGTCGCGGCGGGCTCCCGCTTCCACCTGACCGAGTTCTTCGGCCCGGTGCTGGGCGTCATGACGGCCGACACGCTCGAAGAGGCCATCGCCATGGTCAACCGGATCGACTACGGGCTGACCAGCGGGCTGCACTCGCTGGACTCTGCGGAAATCGGCCTCTGGCTGGACACCGTCCAGGCCGGGAACCTGTACGTGAACCGCGGGATCACCGGCGCCATTGTGCAACGCCAGCCCTTCGGCGGCTGGAAGAAGTCGGCCGTGGGTGCCGGCACGAAGGCCGGCGGGCCCAACTACCTGGTGGGGCTGGGCAGCTGGACATCCGCGCAGTCCACGGCCACCGCGCCGCTGAGCGACAACGCACGCAAGGTGGTCAATGCAGCGTCCTCGCTGTCCGCAGACGAGCAGGCGTTCCTGACCCGCTCCCTGCACAGCGATGCCGCGGCCTGGGCGTCCGAATTCGGCACCGCCAAGGACGTGTCCGGCCTGTCGGCGGAACGCAATGTGTTCCGGTACCTGCCGCTGAACCCGCTGGTGCGCCTGGCAGAGGGCGGGTCCGTGGCCAAGCTGCTGCGCGTGCTGTCGGCAGGAATCACGGCCGGGGCCACCCCGGAAGTCTCCTCCGGCGTCGAGCTTCCCAATGCGGTCAGGGCACTGCTGGTGAGCCTGCGCATTACGGTCACCGTGGAGAACGACGCCGACTGGCTGGCCCACGCGCGCCGCTTCGGCGCCGGCCGCATCCGCCTCATTGGCGGGGACGCCGCTGCCGTGTACCAGGCCACGGGCGGGCGTCCGGACCTGGCGATCTACCACAATGAGGTCACCGAGGCCGGGCGCATTGAGATGCTGCCGTTCCTGCACGAGCAGGCAGTCAGCATCACCGCGCACCGCTTTGGCACGCCGAACCATCTTTCGGACGGCCTGATCTAACACCGCCTGAACCCGACGCTCCCTCACCTTTCGGGGTGTATTCCCAAACGCTCCCTCAGCTGCGAATGCCAGCTGAGGGAGCGTTTGGTTAAACCGCCCATAAGGAGAGGGAGCGTTTGTCGTTGGGTCAGGCCTGGGAGATGCGGACGGTGTTGCCGGACGGGTCCCGGAAGGCGCAGTCGCGGGGGCCCCACGGCTGCGCAATGGGTTCCTGCAGCACCTCGCCGCCGGCCGCCACGGCCTGTTCAAAGGTGGCGTCGAGGTCGCTGGCGGTGAAGTTGAGCATGGGCAGCATGCCCTTGGCGAGCAGGCGGGCCATGGTGTCGCCGTCCTCCTGCGAGCGGCCGGCATGAGGTTCGGACAGGACAATGCCCAGGCCGGGCTGGGTGCTGGTGCCCATGGTGACCCAGCGGAAGTCGCCGTTGCTGACGTCGTTCTGGACTTCCAGTCCCAGGGCGTCGCGGTAAAACGCGATGGCCTCGTCGGGGTCGTGGACGGTCAAATGCGTGTACTGCAGTGAAATGGTCATGGCACCAACGCTAATGCGCGGCGTGGGCCTGCACTTCTTCATTCCTGCTCGGTTTGCTGGGGCCGGGGCCGGGGCCGGCGCCGGGGCCGGTCCGGGCGGGCCGGGTGGCAAACCTGACGAAACACGGCGGCATGGCCTCGATGGCGCTGTGTTCCCGCGCCCGGTAGGAGCTCGGGTTCTCGCCCATGATCTCGGTGAAGCGGGAGCTGAATGAGCCCAGGGACGTGGCGCCCACCATCATGCAGGCGTCCGTCACCGACGTGCCGGCCCGCAGCAGCGCGGCCGCCCGCTCAATGCGCCGGGTCATGAGGTAGTTGTAGGGCGTCTCGCCATAGGCGGCACGGAATTTCCGCGAGAAGTGGGCCGGGGACATGAACACCTTCGCGGCAATGGTGGGCACGTCCAGCGGCAGGGCGTAGTCCCTGTCGATCATGTCCCGCGCCCGCCGCAGCAGCGTGAGCGTGGCCAGTTCCTCAGGAGTCATGGTTTGAAACTACCAGCCGGAGGTGACGGAATGCTGAAGGTTTTCCACCCAGCGCTCGGACTCCCGCGGCGTGCGCAGCCGCACCACACACAGCCCGGGAAAGTCGCGTTCCAGCGCCGGCACCAGCTCCTTGTACATGTGCCGGGTGCGCCAGCCCCAGCGGATGATGTGGTCGCCGTCAGTGAACACTGTGTGCAGCGGCGCCTCCAGGTTGCCATTCCACAGCTCCTCCCGGCGAAGCCGCCGCCGCACGGTCCGCCGCACCAGGCGCGACATGGTCACCGGCACAGGAAAGTCCAGCCACACCAGCAGCTGGGCTCGCTTCGCCAGCAGGGGCCGGGCGGCGGGATACTGCCATTCCGTGACCCAGCCACCCGCTTGGGTGAGATGGTCGACGTCGTTCATGAAGTCCGTGCGCGGCTGCCAGTTGGGCCCGTGGAACAGGGAGTCGATCTCGGTGTGCGGTACGCCGAGAATGGCACCGATGCGCCCGGCCAGGGTGGTCTTTCCGGAGCCGGAAACCCCGGCAACGAGCACGCGCTGCACCTCTGCGGGCAGGAGGTCGGAGGCGGCGAGCATTCTTCCGATTCTAGGGCGGCGCGGGCCCCAAATGGTAACCTCCTTTGGTTGGAGCGGCACGCCGGGGATACTTTGGACTTATGAAGTATGCAAACTCCGTCCTTGACCTGATTGGCAACACCCCCCTGGTGAAGCTGAACAAGGTGACTGAGGGCATCGCGGCCACCGTGCTGGTCAAGCTGGAATACATGAACCCGGGCGGCTCCGCCAAGGACCGCATTGCGGTGAAAATGCTCGACGAGGCCGCCAAGGAGGGCAGGATCAAGCCCGGCGGCACCGTGGTGGAACCCACCAGCGGCAACACCGGCGTTGCCATGGCCATGGTGGCCCAGGCGCGTGGCTACAACTGCGTGTTTGTGGTCCCGGACAAGGTGGGTGAGGACAAGCGCGCCGTGCTGCAGGCCTACGGCGCCGAGGTGGTGGTGACGCCCACGGCGGTGGCCGCCGACAGCCCGCAGTCCTACTACGGCGTCTCCGACCGCCTGGTGAAGGAGATTCCCGGCGCGTACAAGCCGGACCAGTTCTCCAACCAGAACGGCCCGCTGAGCCACTACGAAACCACGGGACCAGAGATCTGGCGCGACACCGAAGGCCGCGTGACACACTTTGTGGCCGGCGTGGGCACCGGCGGCACCATCTCCGGGACGGGGCGGTTCCTGCGTGAGGCGTCGGCTTCACGAGCCGCGGCCGACGGCGGCGAAGTGCAGGTCATCGGCGCGGACCCGGAAGGCTCCGTCTACTCCGGCGGAACCGGCCGTCCGTACCTGGTGGAGGGCGTGGGGGAGGACATCTGGCCCGCCTCCTACGACCCCAAGGTGCCGCACCGGATCATCGCCGTGTCCGACAACGACTCCTTCGCCATGACGCGCCGCCTGGCGCGCGAAGAGGGGCTGCTCGTGGGAGGTTCCTCCGGCATGGCCGTGGTGGCCGCACTGGAAGTGGCCAGGGGGCTGGGAGCCGGGGACGTCGTCGTCGTGCTGCTGCCGGACAGCGGCCGCGGGTATTTGGCGAAGATCTTTGACGACAAGTGGATGCAGTCGTACGGCTTCCTGAAAGTCACCGACGAGCCCGCCATTGGCGACGTGCTCAAGGCCAAGACGGGGCAGCTGCCCGCCCTGGTCCACATCCACCCGAACGAGACCGTCCGGGACGTCATCAACCTCATGGCCGAATACGGCGTTTCCCAGATTCCCGTGCTGTCCGCCGAACCGCCCGTGGTGATGGGCGAGGTGATCGGCTCCGTGGACGAACGCACGCTGACCGGCAAGCTGTTCCGCCACGAGGCGAAGCTGACGGACAAGATCACCGAGCACATGCAGCCGCAGCTGCCCATCATCGGCTCCCTGGAACCGATTTCCGCCGCGCGCACCAAGCTGCAGGACGTGGACGCCCTCATGGTCACCTTTGTGGGCGCCCCTGTTGGCGTCCTGACCCGCCACGACCTGCTGAACTACCTCAACGACTGACTCCTGGAGAGAAAAAATGACCGAAGGCTTCAACACCCGCGCCGTCCATGCCGGGCAGACCCCCGACCCCACCACCGGCGCCGTCATCCCGCCGCTCTACCAGACCACCACCTTCGCCCAGGACGGGATCGGCAAGCTGCGCAACGGCTATGAGTACGGCCGCGGCACCAACCCCACCCGGGATGCGCTCCAAACCCAGCTCGCCGCGCTGGAAGGTGGCAAGTTCGCGTTCAGCTTCTCCTCAGGCCTGGCTGCCGAGGACGCCCTGATCCGCGCCCTGCTGGTCCCCGGCGACCACATCATCATGGGCAATGACGTCTATGGCGGCACCTACCGCCTCATCAACCGGGTCCTGTCGGTCTGGGGCATCAGCAACGCTGCGGTGGACATGAACGACGCCGGTGCGCTGGCTGCCGCTGTTGCCGCCGGCGGGCCTGAGGGGGCCACGAAGATGGTGTGGGTGGAGACGCCGTCGAACCCCATGATGAAGATCACCGACATTGCCGCACTCGCCCAGGTGGCGCATGACGCCGGGGCGCTGCTGGTGGTCGACAACACTTTCGCCTCCCCCTACTTGCAGACCCCCCTTGCCCTGGGCGCCGACGTGGTGGTCCACTCCACGACGAAGTACATTGGCGGGCACTCGGATGCCTCCGGCGGCGCCATTGTGCTCTCCGACGCCGAGGCTGCCGAGAAGATCGGCTTTGTGCAGTTCGCCGTGGGCGCAGTGTCCGCGCCGATGGAGGCCTGGCTGACCACCCGCGGGCTCAAGACATTGGGCGTGCGTATGGACCGGCACTCCTCCAATGCGCAGGCCGTGGCCGAATGGCTGCTGGAACGGCCCGAGGTGGAGCGCGTGCTGTACCCGGGCCTGCCCGACCACCCCGGACACGCTTTGGCCGCGAAGCAGATGCGGGGCTTTGGCGGCATGATCTCGGTGCAGTTCAAGGGCGGGGAGGCTGCTGCCCGCAAGGTGGCCGAGTCCACCAAGGTGTTCACCCTGGCGGAGTCGCTGGGCGGCGTGGAATCCCTTATGAACTACCCGTCCGAAATGACACACGCGTCCGTCAAGGGCACCGAGCTGGCCGTGCCGGTCAACCTGATCCGGCTTTCCGTGGGCATCGAGGACGTGGCGGACCTGATCGCCGACCTGGACCAGGCCATAGCGTCCATCTAAAGCCCCTTCCCGAACCCGACGCCCCCTCCTCCCTTTCGACGCTCGGTTGCAATCGGGGGTCTTTTTCCGAACGCTCCCGCACTTTTGTGCGGGAGCGTTCCCCGTTTAAGCCCCGAATGCAACCGAGCGTCCTTAGGGAAGGGCTTAAAATACACTATCAACTTGTTAATTTCAGTGACTATTAGGTAACGGTTTGCTGATTTGCGTATCGATTTGGTTTCGTTTTAGGGTGGAGCATGCCCTCCGGGGCGGGCCCCAGCTGTGGCGGCCCACGAATGCCCGGGCCTCCCCACACCGAACACCGTCATGCGGCAGGCCACGGAAACAACCTCCATATCTACAGGTTGGACGGTGGCGCGCAGATGTCCGGGGACGGATGGAGCGAAGGTGGCCTTTGGGAGAACGCATCCATGAAAAACACAAAACTTACACGCACCCTTGGCCGCGGACTGGCCATTGCCGCCATCGCCGGGGCAGGGCTGGCCGTGGCCGGCACGGGCGCGAATGCGGCCTCGGGCAGCACCTGGGACGCCCTGGCGCAATGTGAAAGCGGCGGAAACTGGGCCATTAACACCGGCAACGGCTTCTCCGGCGGCCTGCAGTTCACCCCAAGCACCTGGGCCGCCTATGGCGGGGTCGGTGCACCCCAGAACGCCAGCCGGGCCCAGCAGATTGCCGTAGCCGAACGCGTCCAGGCCGGCCAGGGCTGGGGCGCCTGGCCCGCCTGCTCCGCCCAGCTGGGACTATCCGGCGGCGGCGGCCAGGCCTATACCCCGGCCGCCACGCCCGCGGCACCGGCCCCGGTTGCCGCCCAGTCCAGCCAGGTGACACCAGTCCAGGCCGCCCCTGTCCAGCAGGCACCCGTCCAGGCGGCCCCCGTTCAGCAGGCCCCCGTTGCCGAAACCGCAGCCCCGGCTGCCGTCCAGGTCAAGCTCAGCGGCAAGACCTACACCATCAAGTCCGGCGACACCCTGAGCACCATCGCCCAGAAGCTCGGCATCAAGGGCGGGTGGGAAACCCTCTACCAGGCCAACACCGACACGGTGATCCACCCCGACCTGATCTTCACGGGTGCGGTCCTGAACCTCCCCGCCCAGTAATCTGCCCCCCACCAAAAACGCT
>NZ_JAAKZI010000005.1 GCF_011045165.1 Arthrobacter silviterrae | reverse complement strand
AGACAGCCAGCCCGCCCGCAAACGCCGCCGCCGCCCGCATCGGCCCCACCGTATGCGAACTCGACGGACCAATACCCACCGAAAACAAATCAAAAACACCAACAGACATGGCCAAAAAACCTTTCATGTGGCACGGGGTGTGTGCCGGGGCGGATGCATGGGGCAGGGTTTGCCTGACAGCGCCCATAGTCCGCTTCAGTGTATCGTGGGATTAGTCGCGTGACGGGCCTTGGCCGGTGGCCGGAACCGGCCGGATTCATGCGTGGGAGACCCTTAAACGACTAAGTGGTGGCTGCATTGCTGCCGGCCACCACTTACCCCCAAAGACATCGCATGTGCCTCACGGCGAGTGATGTTCACACATTCATTAGTATGTCAGAAACTAATAGAAAAGTGAACACGGGACGTCATCGCTTCACGGGATGGCGCATGAATGACACCCAAACCAGTGCCATACCGATGGCCACCAGCAGGATGGCACCGAATGAGACTGTCCCCAAGACACCTGACAGATCCAGCGGCAAAGGTTGCAACAGGGCCGGGAGGCACCCCAACGTGAAGCCCGCGCACATGCACAGCGCGGAAATGCGGTTCAAGGTTCGGCGTCCGGTCAGGGCAGCCCGTGCCGTGGGTGGCACCAGGCAGGCGGCGGCGTAGGCCAGGTACGCCCTGCCAAACCAGGCGTAGACAATGACGGATGGTTGCCCGGCGAAGTCCACCAAGCCAGTGCTGGACCCCCGGACGTCGGAAAGCAAATACGTGGTCAGGATGCCTGCCGAACATGCCACCAATACTAAAATGCCCCACGGACCCTGGATAAGCTTTGCCGCCAGGGGGGACTTGTAGGCTGCTGCAATTTTCGCGGACACCAGAAAGATTGCCGCGAACAGGCTTAGGCGCAGGGCCACGTTGGCCAGGTTGACCCCGCCCAGCAGGCCGTCCACCGGCAGGTAGATCGACGGCATGCTCAGGGCCACGCTGACGGACACCAGGGCAAAAACCCAAAACAAGCGCCGGTTGCGCCCCTTCACCAGAGCGGGCAGCCGCCACAGCGTGCAGGCAACACAGAACACCAGCGAAGCCCACTGCAAGACGGCCGTCATCCGAGGTTCTCCCACACGGACTGGTCGGCTTCGGCGTCGGCCTCCAGGCGCTTCATGGTCTTGCCCAGGGCCTCCATGCGTTCAGCGGACAGCGCAAGCAGTGTGCTGTTGGGCGTGCGCCGCAACAGCTCTTCACGTGCATGGGGCATCCAGCCTGCCTCGTCCGAGCTGAGAAAACCGGTCGCCACGAGTCCGTTGGCAAGCCCGACTCCCGCAATGCGGGCGCAGTGGATGGCCAGTTCCGGGGTCAGCCGGTTGGCCGTGACCTGGGTGGACAGGTTTTGGGGGGCGATGCCGGCCGCCCGGGCCGCCCGCTGGCGCAGGTCGGCAGGGCCGACGGCGTCAAGCCACGTCCGCACGGACACCCGGTGCGGGATGGGGGCCAGCGAGACCTCCCGGGCTTCCGTGCCGTTGTCGGCAGCGGTGCTGCGGTAGAGGATTTCCTGCAGCAAATCCGTGTCCGAGACCTGGCTGAGCAGCTCCGCGTCCGTGGGCGGAAGAACACCCGCAGCCAGATCCTGGTACTTTTCGAAGGTGGACAGGGACTGGACCACCGGCAGGTGGAGCGATCGGCTGACGGCTGCCACGGTGGCCACGGACACCCGCCCCCTGACAAGCTGCTGGGCGAGGGTTGAGCGCTTGATGCCGGCAGCACGGCACACGGCCGAATGGCTGGCTGTTCCGGCCACGGAGTTTAGCCACTGCTGGAAATTTTTGGACGGGACTGTCACGGCGCGGCTCCTCTCTGTGTTGTCTGTGGGGAGTGGGTGGGGCACTTCGACGGCGACGTGCCGCTACGGGTCCACCGTGTCAACAATGCCACGGAAGCGGCTCCCAACGCCCTCAAACTCGCTGCGCCGCCAGCCGGCCTGCGGCAGCGGCAGTTCGTCATTGCGGTGAAAATCGCACAGGACAAAGCTGAACTCCGGCCACCATTTCTTGGGCCGGGCGAGCTCATGGAAATCGCATACGTAGCAGCGCAGTTCCACCCAGACCGGGCGCTTGCCGGTGGAGTTGGCGCGGGACTGGGCCAGCCAGGCCGGCGGGTTCGCGTCCAGCTCGGCCACTTCGGATTCCTTCATGCGCGGCGGGATGCCGTTGCGTGCCGCCATCTCCGGGGGGATGTTCAGGGCCTGGGACACCTGGCGGCGGTTGAGGGGACGGTTGGCGGGGCTTGGGTTGTTTGGCATGTTCCCTCAAGGATAGGCCGTCACGCCGAATGGAGGCGAGCAGGGGGCGCAGCACCGGACGTGGTTGCCGGCGTGAGAATTGCCACACGGGGCACGAAATGCAGTGGTGATTTTGGCGATATTTGGGCCATTTGGAATAAAACAGCTCGCCCATACCCTATGCTGTGGGAAAACATTGGGAATTTAAGGGCACGAATCCAGCTTTGAGGGGCTAGGATGGGGCGCTGAAATACCCCGCCGCAACCACGAGCACTTCAGGAGTTAGAAAACCGCATGGCAACGGATTACGACGCACCCCGCAACAAGGATGAAGACCACGAGACAGAGTCGCTGCAGGCGCTCCAGGTTCAGCGTGGCGGTGCACAGACGGCGCATATTGACGTCGAGGATTCCGACACGGCAGAAGGCATGGACCTGCCCGGAGCCGACCTTTCCAATGAGGAATTGGTGGTCCAGGTCATCCCCGCGCAGGACGATGAATTCACCTGTGCTTCCTGCTTCCTGGTCCGCCACCGCAGCCAGGTGGCCCGTGAGAAGAATGGCCTGCTGTACTGCAAGGACTGCGAAGGCTAGAAGGCCCGTGCCCGTCCGGAAGTCCCTCACGGCGTTGGTGTACGTGATATGAAGGCCTTGAGGCAACAGTCGCGGCGTTGGGCCGGGCGGCCGGCCAAGGGAGCGTGCAAGGAATGAATTCCCAGGACAGGGTTCTCGAACTGCTGGAGACTTTTGGCGGCACCGGGGCCAACGCCGTTGAACTGCTGTGCGACAGGCACCCCGCAGGGAACGTGGCCTTCACTGTGGTGCGGGCCGACCTGGGCTCGGATGAGGTGACATATGGCGAACTGCGCGAGAAATCCGTGCGGTTCGCCGCCTCGTTAAGCGCCCTTGGCGTGCGGCGCGGGGACCATGTGGCCACGCTCATGGGCAAGTCGGCCGAACTGGTGGTGGCGCTGCTGGGGATTTGGCGCCTCGGTGCCGTGGATGTGCCGCTGTTCACGGCGTTTGCACACGACGCCATTGCCTTCCGCCTGGAGGCCACGGCGGCCCGGCTCGTCATCTGCGACGCAGACCAGCGGCGCAAGCTGGTCCCGCCGGGGGAGATCCCCAATGATGCCTCCACGCCCGTGGTGGTGGCCCGCGGCGAGGCGTTTGGCTATGACGCCTCATTCGCCGAGATGGTGGAGGGCCGCGGAGCCTTTGCCCAGGCGGTCACCGAGGGCCTGCCCGACGCCGGTCCTGTCGCCGTGGGCGGCGACGGCACGCTGGTGCAGCTGTTCACCTCCGGCACCACCGGCACCCCCAAAGGTGTCCCGATTCCGCTGCGCGCCGTGGCCTCCTTTGTGGGCTACCAGGAGTTTGGGCTGGATGTGCGCCCCGATGACGTCTTTTGGAACATGGCCGACCCCGGCTGGGCATACGGCCTGTACTTTGCCCTGATGGCGCCGCTCGCCACGGGCACCCGCTCGCTGCTGCTGGCCGCGGGCTTCAGCCCGGAGACGACCTGGGCCGTTTTAGACCGGTACCAGGTGACAAACTTCGCGGCCGCACCCACCGTTTACCGGGCCCTGCGGGCAGGATCCGCAGCGCAGCAGCGGCACAAGCTCCGCCGGGCATCCAGCGCGGGCGAGCCGCTCACCCCCGACGTGATCGAGTGGGGGCGGGAGGCCTTTGGCCTGGACGTCCGGGACCAGTACGGGCAGACGGAACACGGCATGGTCGCCGGCAACGCCTGGCTGGACAGCCTCGCAGCGCCCCTGCGCCCCGGTTCCATGGGCGTGTCACTCCCGGGCTGGCGCGTCGATGTGCTCTCCGATGACGGCGACACGCAGGCTTCCGCCGGCGAGGCAGGCCGGCTGGCCATCAATGTCGCCGACAGCCCGTTCTTTTGGTTCCCCGGCTATGTGGCTGCCCCCGATAAGACTGCCGGGCGTTTTGCCGGTGGCGGTGCCTGGTACCTGACTGGTGACGCCGGGCGCAGGGACGCGGACGGCTGCCTCTACTTTTCCTCCCGGGACGACGACGTGATCATCATGGCGGGCTACCGGATTGGTCCCTTCGATGTGGAATCCGCGCTGGTGGCCCACCCTTCGGTGGCGGAGGCTGCCGTGATTGGCACGCCCGATGAGATCCGCGGCGAGGTCCTGGAAGCATACGTGGTCCTCAACGAAGGGTTTGACGCCTCCGAATCATTGGTGGCGGAGTTGCAGCAGCTGGTGAAAACCCGCTTTGCCGCGCATGCCTACCCGCGCCGTGTGCACTTTGTCCCGGAGCTTCCCAAGACGCCCAGCGGCAAGGTCCAGCGCTATGTCCTGCGCCGCGAACGTGCCGCCAAGACTTTCAACGACTAGTACCGGGAGACACCATGGGACGACGCAGGGCCGAAGTGCCGGTGGCCGGGGCGGCAGGCCTGAACATGTCCGCCGCCGGGATGGCTGCCGCTGCCGTGGGGTTTCTGTTGGAAATCGGCATGGTGGCAGCCTTCCTCTTCTGGGGCTTCCGGCACGGCAGTCCGTGGAACCTGGTGCTGGGCCTGGGCGTCCCGGCCGTTGTGGTGGTGCTCTGGGGCATCTTCATGGCACCAAAAAGCTCGCGCCGGCTGCCCGTGAAAATGGTTGCCGCGGTGTCGCTGGCTGCATTTGTCCTGGCAGCTGCCGCACTGCTCGCCGCCGGGGCGGCGGTCTTGGGCGTCATCATGCTGGCGGTTGCCGTTGCGTGGTTCGCGGTGTCCTGGGTGGTTGAGCGCAAATAGCCGCCACGCAGCTGCGGGCACGGAAATTTTCCTCCGGCTCCCGGCTTTACGGGCTGGCTGTGTGGGGGCTCATGAGGGAACCGCCCGTGAGTTCCTGGACCGTGCAGCCGGGGTGGCTGCCGTCGGTGACCACCCACAGCGAAACCGCAGCCTCGTCGCCCAAGTCGAGCCGAACGGCACGGTCCATGTCCTTGGACCCGGCGGGGGCCGCCAGGACTTCCAGGGTGCCGCCAAAGGGCCGGCGGCCCACAATTTCCAGCTCGGTGTCCACACCGATGCCGTGTTCATCGAGGTAGCGGAGCAGTTCGGGGTTGTGGTCGCTGATTCGGCTGACCCGGCCGCGGTGCCCCGCGTCAAGTTCGTCCAGCCGGTGCGACGGCGGCATGGTGATGTGGCCGTCGGCATCCGGGATGGGGTCGCCGTGGGGGTCGCGGGTGGGGTTGCCCAGCTTGTCCGCCATGCGCTGGATGAACGTTTCCGAGACGGCGTGTTCAAGCAGTTCGGCCTCCTCATGGACCTCGTCCCAGGTGTAGCCGAGCTCGCGGACCAGGTATGTTTCCAGCAGCCGGTGGCGCCGGACCATGGACAGGGCCAGCCGCAGGCCGGAGCGCGTGAGGCGGATGGGGCTGTAGGGCTCATGCTCCACCAGGTCCTGGTCCTTGAGCTTGCGGACCATTTCGGACACGGAGGAGTTGGCCACACCGAGCCGGGCGGCCAGCTGGGTGGAGGTGATGGGCTTGTCCTGCCACTCCGTGAAGGAGTAAATGACCTTGACGTAGTCTTCAATGCTGGAGGACGTGGGGGTTGGCTTCACGGCATCCAGCCTACCGGGGTCAGGCCTGTCCGGTGAAGGTCAGCCACAGGAGCACGGCATTCAGTGCCACGATCACTGCCACGCTGGCGAGGGCTGCCAGCCGCAGCGGCAGGGCGTCCCGGTGGGTGCCCATGAGATCTTTGTCCGCCGTCAGCCGCAGGAGCGGGATCAGGGCGAAGGGGATGCCAAAACTGAGCACGATCTGGCTCATAATCAGCGCCCAGGTGGGGTCCACGCCGACCGCAAGGAGGGTCACTGCCGGGATCAGGCTGACCAGGCGCCGCGTCAGCAGCGGGATGCGGACCTTCAGCAGGCCGTGCATGATGGTGGCGCCCGCGTAGGCGCCCACGGACGTTGACGCCAGGCCGGAGGCCAGCAGGCCCACGGCAAACACGACGCCGATCACAGGTCCCAGGTTGGCCACGATGGCCGCGTGCGCCCCCTCAATGGAATCGGTGCCCGGCACCCCGCCCAGGGTGGAGGCCGCCAGGACCAGCATGCCGATGTTCACCGCACCGGCCAGGAGCAGGGCGACGATAACGTCCCAGCGGGTGGCCCTGATGACCCGGTTGAGGTTTTCCGGCGTGCGCCGGGCATCAGGGTGCCTGTCCTTGGCCAGCTGGGAGTGCAGGTAGATGGCATGGGGCATGACGGTGGCACCCAGCATGCCGGCCGCCAGCATGACGCTGTTGACGCCCTGGAAGCGCGGGACCAGGCCGGCGAGCATGCCCCCAGGGTCAGGCGGGCTCAGGACAAGACCTGCGAGGAACCCGACGGTGATGATGAACAGCAGGAAGATGATGATGCTTTCAAAGTGCCGCTGCCCGCGGCGGTTCTGCACCGTAAGCAGCAGGATGGACGCCACGCCCACAATGACCCCGCCGGCGGGCAGGGGGACGCCGAACAGCAGGTTCAGGGCGATGGCGCCGCCCACCACCTCGGCCAGGTCCGTGGCCACCACCACCAGCTCGGCCTGCACCCAGAACAGGCGCCGGCCCGTGGTGCCGAAGCGTTCACCGAGGATTTGCGGCAGGGACTTGCCTGTCACCACACCGAGCTTGGCTGACTGGTACTGGACCAGCATGGCCATGACGTTGGCGGCCACCAGCACCCACACCAGCAGGTAGCCGTAGGCGGCGCCGGAGGTCAGGTTGGCCGCGACATTGCCGGGGTCCACGTAGGCGATGGCGGCGACGAAGGCGGGGCCCAGCAAATACAGCAGCCCGCCCCTGGAGCGGCGCTGCTGCCGGGCTGATACTTTCGCGGTGTCCAGCAACGAACCATCCTTCGACAATCCTAAATAATTTATTTAGGTACACCGAAATAATAGGCACACAGTCTGCCGAATGTCGAGGCCTCAGGTGTGCGCCCGCCAGGTTTGCGTGAAATAGGGCAGGGCCAGGTTTTCGCCGGGGGTGTGGCCGAGATGGTCGAAGAGGTACCAGCGGAGGTTGGCCAGCACCTTGGCCCGGATGGCCTCTCCGGCCTTGAGGTAGTAGCTGCGCGACTTGACCAGCTCCAGCAGCCCCTCCGGGGTGGCCTGCTGTTCCCACCGGGTCTGCAGGCACTGAAGTCCCCGGAGCTCGGGGCCCACATGGGGGCGGAAGTCGGGCTTGTGAACGTCCCCCGCGTGCATGATCCGGGCCAGGCGGTGCACCCACGGCGTGCCGACGTCGAGCTGGTTCCAGACCAGCCCCACCGTGCCCCCCGGTCGCAGCACCCGAGCCAACTCGGTGCTGGCCGCCAGGGGCTCGCACCAGTGCCAGGCCTGGGCAGCCACAGCGAGGTCGATGGAATGGTCCGCCAGGTCAAGGTGCTCTGCCGTGCCTTCCAGGGTCCTTGCGGCGGGGACGTTGCGCTGAAGCTGGGCCAGCATGTCGGCGGAAGGGTCGACGGCGGTCACCCGCCAGCCGCGTCCGTCCAACAGCTGGGTGAACTTGCCGGTGCCGGCGCCGACGTCGAGCACGTCAAGGGCCGCATCCGGGTCCCGGCCCTCAAGGAGCCACTCGAGCGACTCGGGCGGGTAGCCGGGCCGCACGCGGTGGTAGTGCTCGCCACCCTCCTGGAAGGCGTCAGCCATTTCGATCCGCCGTGCGCCGTCAAATACCGGCCCGCCCCGCCCTGTCATGGTGTTGCCCTCCTGGTGCCGATTCCGCCGGTCCACTCTACCGTGCACCGCAACTATGTATCAGAAGTTGCACGCCGAACAATCGAAATTGGTTGATGCGAGTGCAACTTCTGACGCACAGTTGGCTAATCGGTGGAGCAGGGGGCCGCGCCGGCTGTGCCGGGCACATTCGGTGCCCACTCTGGGAAGCTGCGGGAGTCGTTGCCCGGGACCCAGCGGCCGGCGTCCACCACGTAGTCCCAGCCCAGGCCGTCCCGCAGCAGGGCGGCCACGCCTTCCACCAGGCGCTCCGCGTCCTCCGCCCGCGAACCCACGCCAAAACTGGCGCGCAGCGAACCGGCCGCCAGGCCCAGGCGCCGCAACAGCGGGTGGGCGCAGAAGCGTCCGTCGCGCACGCCCACGCCATGTTCGGCGGACAGGTAAGCGGCCACCAGGCCGGCGTCGTATCCCTCGACTGAAAAGTTCACGACGCCGATGCTCCCGCACTCCGGGTATGTGCCGGCGTCCGCAAAGAGCTGGTGGACCGTGACGCCGTCCAGTTGCTCCAGGCCGGCCACGAGGCGGGTGCGGAGCTCTTCCTCGTGGGCCCTCCACTGCGCGGGGTCCAGGGCGGAGAGCACCTGTGTGGCCCGGGCCAGCGTGGCCGCGCCCAGGACGTTGGGCGAGCCGGCCTCGTGGCGGGCCGGCCCTTCCGTCCAGCGCACCGACTGGAGCCGGACGTCCTTGACGGCACCGCCCCCGGCCAGGTGGGGCGTGCCGGCGTCGAGCCAGTCGGGGCGCCCCACCAGCACGCCGGTGCCGAAGGGGGCGTAGAGCTTGTGGCCGGAAAATGCCACGTAGTCGATGCCGTCCCGGGCCATGTCGATGCGGCGGTGCGGGGCCAGCTGGGCGGCGTCCACCACAATGCGGGCGCCGTGCCGGTGGGCCAGGGCGGCCAGCTCGGCCACGGGGAGCACCTCCCCGGTGACATTGGAGGCGCCGGTGACGGCCAGCAACACCACGTTGCCGGCGCGCAGCTGGGTTTCCACCCGGTGCAGCGTGGCGGCGATCGAGTGCCCGGCCACCACGGAACGGTGGGGGAGCGCCTGCCACGGCAGCAGGTTCGCGTGGTGTTCAATGTCCAGGTACAGCACCTCGCCATGGTCATTGGAGGGGCCGTCAACGTGGCCGTGCTCCGCCAGCAGCGATGCCACGCAGCCCGCCAGGAGGTTCAGCGAGTCCGTGGTGTTCCGGGTGAAAATGACTGTGTCGTCGCCGCGGGCACCGAGGAATTCAGCCACAATGTGCCGGGCATTCTCGTAGACAGAGGTGCTGACCTGGGAGGCAAATCCTGCGCCGCGGTGCACACTGGCGTAGTACGGGAGTATTTGGCCCAGGTGTGCCGAAACGTCTTCCACGGCAGGTGCCGACGCGGCGTAGTCAAGGTTCACGTACCGCGTGGTGCCGCCCGTGATCAGGGGCGCCGCCAGTTCGCTGCCCACCACGGGCAGCAGGGGGGCGGCTGAAACGCCGGCGGGGGCTGGGCCGGCAACAATGGCGTGGGCTTTTTCAAGGATGGCAGAACTCATGGGGCTCCCTCACAGGAAGGACTCACCGCACCGCGCCGCTGGGGAACGGGACGGGAAATCCGCGCTTGCCAAGACCGCTCCGGCCTGGCCAGGTCGTCACCCGGGGCACCCCGCCGCGAAAGGAGGGTTGCCGGCCAGCAAACCGGGGTTTAGCGCTGGCACTCGTGACCTATGCCAAAAATAGTAGCTCACCCGGGCCGCTTCCGCATTTGTTACGAAACCCGGCGCTGCACCACGGTGGCCGCCGTCGGAGTTAGCCCGGCTGTGCGCCGGCAGGGTCAGGCCAGGAGGTCGTCCCAGCCCGGGTTCAGACGGCGCAGCACGTCGGTGTGGAGGATGGAATTGGTGGCCAGCGCGTTGCCGCCGAAGGGGCCGTCCACGCCGTCCAGCGAGGTGAAGCGGCCGCCGGCTTCGGTGACGATGGGCACCAGCGCGGCCATGTCGTACAGGTTCAGCTCGGGCTCGCAGGCGATGTCCACGGCGCCCTCGGCCACCAGGCAATACGACCAAAAATCCCCATAGGCCCGCGTGCGCCAGACGTCGTCGGTCAGGCCGATGAATTCGTCCCGGTTGCCGCGTTCGGCCCAGCCAGTCAGCGAGGAGTAGGACAGTGAGGCGTCTGAGAGCTCGGAAACGTTGGAGACGCGGATGCGCGTGGCCGCAGCGAGGGACTTGCCCATGTATGCGCCCGTGCCCTCCGCGGCCCACCAGCGCTTGCCCAGGGCCGGGGCACTGACAACGCCGACCACCGGACGGCCCTCGTCGACCAGGGCAATCAGCGTGGCCCACACCGGCACGCCGCGAACGAAGTTCTTGGTGCCGTCGATCGGGTCAATGATCCACCGCCTGGAACCGTGCCCGCTGCTGCCAAATTCCTCACCCAGCACGGCGTCGCGCGGCCGCACGCGGGAGAGCTGGCTGCGGATTGACTCCTCCGCAGCCTTGTCCGCGTCTGTCACCGGGGTCAGGTCCGGCTTCGTCTCAATTTGCAGGTCCATGGCCCTGAAGCGGGACATGGTCAGCGAGTCGACGGTGTCGGCCAGGACGTGGGCCAGCCGGAGGTCGTCGTTGTACGTCTGGGGTGGGGTGGTCATATCCATCACCGTATCGGTAGTTGGGGCAATAGTGCGGGAGTACACGGTGCCGGCCACGGGGCTACCCTGTGCTGCCGAGTTCCTTGGCTTCGGCGCGGCCTTCCGTGCGGGTGCTGGTGCCCAGGAGGCGGCGGAGGGAGGCCAGGCGGGCGGGGCCGGCGTCGCCAGCGTGGCCTCCGGCCACCCAGGGGTCCAGGCCGCAGTTGACGGCGGCGGAGTCGTGCCTGCAGCCGCGTTCGCAATTGTCGGTGCCGGGCTGCAGGTCGGGGAAGGCGTGCAGGATCCTGTCCGCGTCCACATGGGCCAGGCCGAAGGAGCGGATGCCCGGGGTGTCAATGATCCAGGAACGCGGCTGGCCGTCCTGCAGCCGCAGCGCCAGCGCCGAGGACGAGGTGTGCCGCCCGCGCCCCGTCACGGCATTGACGCCGCCCGTGGCCCGCCGGGAGCCGGTCAGGGCGTTGACCATGGTGGACTTGCCGACGCCGGAGTGCCCGACCAGCACGCTGACCTTCCCGTCCAGGTGGCCGCGCAAAAGTTCGACGGCGCCGCCGGCCAGGAGCGCCGAGTCCCCGTCGTCGCTGCGGGCGTCAATGGCTGATGCTGCGTCGGCGGCGCCGGCAGACGCGGTGCGGCTGATGATGACTGTCATGTCGAGGTGTTCGTAGTTGGCCAGCAGTTCCGCCGGGTCCTTGATGTCCGCCTTGGTGACAAGCAGGATCGGGTCGATCCCGGAGTCATAGGCCGCCACGAGTGCGCGGTCAATGAAGCCGGTGCGCGGTTCCGGGTTTGCCGCGGCCACCACAATGACCAGCTGGTCGGCATTCGCCACCACCACGCGCTCCACCGGGTCGGTGTCATCGGCGCTGCGGCGCAGCAGGGTGCGGCGTTCCTCCACGCGGACCAGCCGGGCGAGCGTGTCCGGCGTGCCGGAGGTGTCCCCCACGAGGGCCACAAAGTCGCCGGCCACCACGGGGGAGCGGCGCAGTTCCCGCGCGCGGGCTGCAATCAGCACCCGTTCGCCGGGCAGGTCCTCGTCCACAATGGCCGTGTAGCGGCCCCTGTCAACCGTGATGATGCGCCCAATGACGGCGTCCTCGTGGGCAGGCCTGTCCTTGGTCCGGGGGCGGCTGCCCTTCTTGTTGGCCCGCACCCTGACGTCGGATTCGTCCCAGTTGCTGTAATCGCGTACCATGCCTTAGCCGGCCGCTGCCGTTTGTGCCACCATGGACGCCCACATCCGCGGGAAGGCCGGCATGGTCTTGGACGTGGTGGCGATGTCGTCGACCTCCACGCCCGGCACGGCCAGGCCGATGATGGCGCCAGCCGTGGCCATGCGATGGTCCTCATAGCTGCGGAACAGGCCGCCGTGCAGGGGGGCGGGGTTGATGATGAGGCCGTCCTCGGTTTCGACGGCGTTGCCCCCGAGGGCGTTGATTTCCGCCACAAGGGCCGCCAGCCGGTCGGTCTCATGCCCGCGCAGGTGCGCGATCCCGCGCAGCCGGGACGGGGTGGATGCCAGGGCGCACAGGGCGGCCGTGGACGGCGCCAGTTCGCTGGTGTCGGCAATGTCCACGCCCAGGATATCCGGGCCGCCCGTGACAGTCAGGACGCCGTCTGCCAGCGTGACGGTTGCGCCGAACTGGGGGAGGATCTCCCTCCACTTGGCGCCCACCTGCGTGGTTTCGGCCGGCCAGTTGGGGATCCGCACGGTGCCCCGCGTGGCCAGGGCCGCGGCGAGGAAGGGCCCTGCATTGGAGAGGTCCTGCTCCAGCTCCACGTCAAAGGCGGCAATGGGGCCGGGCTGCACAATCCAATGCCTGGGCGTGGAGTCATCCACCTCCACGCCAAGGGAGCGCAGCACCTCCACGGTCATGGAAATGTGGTCCACGCTGGGCACGGACTCCCCGGTGTGCTCCAGGTGCAGGCCCTGGCCAAAGCGGGCCGCCACCAGGAGCATGGCGGAAACAAACTGGGAGGAGGCGCCGGCGTCAATGGCCACGTGGCCGCCTTCCACCGAGCCCGTGCCATGCACGGTGAACGGCATGAATCCGTCTTCCGCGCCGGCAACGCGGACGCCCAGCCCCTGCAGGGCGGCCACGATGGGTGCCATGGGGCGCACGCGGGCCGCCGTGTCGCCGTCGAACGTCACCGGCCCCCTGAGGAGGGCAGCGAGCGGCGGCACAAACCGCATGACGGTGCCGGCCAGGCCGCAATCCACCACCGCGTCCACGGGCGTGCCGGCCGGGACGGGCGTGACCACGAGGTCGGGGGCCGAACCGCTGCCGGGAACTTCGCGGATGACGGCGCCCAGGGCGCGCAGGGCACCGACCATCAGCTCGGAGTCGCGGGACTGGAGCGGTGCGCGGAGCCGGCATTCGCCGTCGGCCAGGGCCGCCAGGACCAGGTACCGGTTGGTCAGCGACTTCGACGCCGGGATGGTGACCGTGGCGTCAAGGGGCTGCGGGGAATACGGGGCGGGCCAAGGGGCATGGGTCATGGAAGCCTAGTGTCCCGTCACGTCGTGGGCGAGGGAGCGGACGCCCGCATCGGCCTTCTTCAGCTGCTTCGAGGTGCCCTTCCGGCCGGACTCGATCAGCTGCCCGGCCTGCCAGGCCAGCCCGGGGCGCCCCGCCGTGTCCACGCTGGCCAGCAGGGCCCCGCCCAGCAGGCCGATGTTCTTGGCGAGCTGGCTGCGGCGGTGCGACCTGGCCTCCTTGGTGTCCGTGGCGGCGCTGCGGTATTCAACATAGGTGGTCAGCCCCGCCGTCAGCGACAGCACTGCGGCGGCCGCGCGGGAGCACTTTCCGGCCGCCAGGAGCACGCCGGCACCCACCTGGGCGCCTGCCAGGACACGCGCCAGCGTCTTTTCGCTGGCGTTCACGGGAAGCGCTGCGGAAAAACGACCCAAAACAGGCGAAAGCTGCTGCGCGGTTTCATCGGCACGCCGCAGCCGGTCAATGCCGGAAAGGACAAAGGACGAAGCGAGCATGGGGCGGGCAAGGGCGCGGATGACGGACAAGGAGGCCTCCTAAGTGGTGCGGCGAACATCTGTTCCCGGCCCGGCGGGGCGCGGGGATGTTCCGGCTTCCCCTAAGTCTTGCACTTGGGCGCGCTGTTTGCGGAATAGACGACGCCGTACAGGGGTTTGCATTCATAGCGGGGAACCGGGCCGGCATGGCCCGGGCAGCGAATACAGGGCAAGGTAAACAGGCGCGCACGGGCACGGCGCAACCATCACTCGGAAAGGCTTCAATGCTGGCACTGACAGTAGACTCTTCTGTGATGAACATTTCCGAGCCTGAGCAAGCCGTTGACACCGCTGCCGAGCCTGTGGGCGGGGCGCAACGGGAAAATTTCGATGTGGCCACGGTGGACGTTGCCGCCGAGTCCGTTGAGGCGCGGCGCGCCAGGTTTGAGCGCGACGCCATGCAATACGTTGACCAGCTGTATTCGGCCGCCATGCGCATGGCGCGGAACCCCAGCGACGCCGAGGACCTGGTGCAGGAGGCGTACACCAAGGCGTTTTCCGCCTTCCACCAGTACAAGCCCGGCACGAACCTGAAGGCGTGGCTGTACCGGATCCTGACCAATACGTACATCAACCTGTACCGCAAGCGTCAGCGTGAGCCGTTGCAGTCCAATGCGGACTCGATTGAGGATTGGCAGCTGGCCCGGGCGGAATCACACACCTCCCAGGGGCTGCGCTCCGCCGAGGCCGAGGCCCTGGACCACCTGCCGGATTCGGATGTCAAGAGTGCGCTGCAGGCCATCCCGGAGGAATTCCGCCTGGCTGTGTACTTTGCCGACGTTGAAGGCTTTGCCTACAAGGAAATATCAGAAATCATGAACACCCCCATCGGCACCGTGATGTCACGGCTGCACCGGGGACGGAAGCTGTTGCGAGACATGCTGGCCGATTATGCAGTGGAACGCGGATACGCCAAGGGCGCCGCACCCGAACTTAAGGAAACGGAGAACTAACCATGGGCGACTGCCAGGGCCTGGGCGATTGCGCTGACGAACGCATCGGGCGAATTTACGAGTACCTTGACGGTGCGCTGTCACGCGATGACCTGAAGGAGATCAAGGCGCACCTTGACGGCTGCACCGACTGCGCGCACGAGTACGACCTCGAGTGCGTGATCCGCTCCGTGGTCAAGCGCTCCTGCAAGGAGGCCGCCCCGGAGACGCTCAAGGCCGCCATTTTGGCCCGCCTCCACGAGGGCCGTCCCGCCGAGGTCTAGCCGTTTTCCCTTGAGGTTTGCCCTTCCTGCGGGCGCATGGAAATGGTGCTGTACTGGCTTGCGGGGCGCCCCGTCACCCGCCGGTGCAGCGAGCCGGCAATCAAGTGGGCCTGGACTTTCGCCATTTCCGCCTTTTCCCCGCTAAACAGGGCATCCACGGTGTTGGTCCACAACTGCAGCCAGCGGTTGAAATGGTCCAGCGTCAGCGGCTCCAGCGCATGGATGTCGAAGTGGATCTTGAGTGCGTTCCGGTGGTACAGCCCCGCCTTGAACAGCACCGTCTGCCAAAAGTCGGCCATGATGGGCATGTGCCGCACCAGGTCCATGTGAACCACCTCGGTAAAGATGGGACCAATGAGGCTGTCAGCAAACGCGCGGGTGTAAAACGTGTTGACCAGGTTCAGGATGTCCCCGCGGTTCGCGATGTCGGCCAGTGCCCCCGTTTCCTGCCCACCCGGGCCTGAAGGCTGGTACGCCTGAAGGCTCGACGCCGTTCTGCCGGAGTTCAGGTGGGCGGTGCCGCCCGTATCGGTGTCCACGGCCTACCTGGCCGCCACGGCGAGGACCACCAGAATGCCCGCCACCGGCAGGGCGAGCACCTTCAGCGCCTCCGACGTTATGTAGGCGATGTGCGTGTTGGTGCCGACCTTCGCCCTGACGGCCGTGCCGCCGTCGTGCTTCAGGGCGGTCTCCGACAGGGCCTTGGTGCGCTTGGCCATCGAAGGGCGCAGCACCAGCACCTGCAGGGCCAGGGCGGCCATGGCAAGGCCCAGCAGCAGGCCGGCCGGCGGGGACACCAGGGCGGGCTGCAGGATCCACGTGAGCAGGATTACGGCGGCCACCACGGCCTCGACGCTGTTGAGCACCTTGAAGACGATCCGGCCGATCCCCACGCCCAGCGCGTGCGTCATGCCGGGCGCACGGAATTTCAGCGGGGTTTCGATGAAGGAAATGGCAACCACCATGCCAAACCAGATGAACGGCAGCATGGTCAGCAAAACAAGGGCGAACATGGGCGTCTTTCTCTTTGCGGGCAGGGTGCTGTTCCAGCCTAGCAATAAGCATGGAAATTACCGTATTTAATGCCGCTGTCTGCTTGCTCACGCAAATGCCCGCCCTGCCAAGCGGCGGGACGGGCATTTGTGATCATAAGCCGGGACTTACGTGTTGGGGCGCTTACCGTGGTTTGCGCCGCCGGTCTTGCGGTCCCGACGCTTGCGTGAACGCTTTGACATGGCTGCCTCCAATCATTTACCAAGATCCGAAAAAGATCTGCCCCCAAGTCTCCCATAACTGGTGGGCGTGCACCTAACCGGGGGAGGGTCAGGAGGCTTCGGGGAGGTCCAGCCACTGGTACCAGCCGCGGTGCAGCACCAGCCACGCCATAAGGCCGTAGCCGGCCTGCCCCGGGGCGCCGGCATTGGCGGCAACGTCGTTGCGCCACTGCTCGTGGTTCTGCAAGGGCGAAAACGTGTCCACGTAGTGGTGCTTGCGGCGGGTGGTCACGTCGGCAAAAGCGGTGTTCAGCTCCGCCAGCTTGCGGTTCAGGGCCGGATCCAGCGACGGCGGCGGCCCCACCACGAACACCGGAATGTTCAGCTGGGTGGCGCCGTCCAGGATATTGGCCAGGTTCAGCCGGCTGCGCGCCGTGGAGAGCCCGTATTCAATGTCCCGCCCCGACAGCCCAATGACCAGCCGGTTTTCATGAAAGTCGTCGAAACGCTTGCCGGCCTCGAGCAGCCAGCGCCCAGCGAGTGTTTCGGTGCCTTCCCCGGGGTTCGCCAGGACGTACGGCTCCACCGTGATGTCTTCCTGCGGCGTGCGCGCCAGGACCCGGCCCAGCCAACCCAGTGCGCGCGGATCGCCCACGCCTGCCACCAGCTCGTCCCCCACGGCCACAATTCGCAGCTCCCGCTTTTCCACGGTGCCCCCTTCATTTCTCACTTCAAATGGAAGATGCCCGGCCTGTCATCCAGACCGGGCATCCTAAACGCCTTAGTTGCGCTCGAAAGCCTGCTTGACCAGCAGCGTCTGCTCCACGGCATGGATCTTGGCAGATCCCGTGGACGTCGCGGCCGATGCGTTGCGTGACACCAGCCCCAGCCGCTGGTCCAGGCGCGGAGCCAGGTTCAGGGCCATGAACGGCCACGGGCCCTGGTTGGCAGGCTCGTCCTGGGCCCACACGACCCCGGCGTTCGGGTACTTGGCCAGTTCGGCCTTGATCTCGGCCTCGGGGAGCGGGTACAGCTGCTCCACGCGGACGATGGCCGTCTTGGTGTCCCCGGCCTTGTCGCGCGCGGCGAGCAGGTCGTAGTACAGGCGGCCGGAGACCAGCAGCACGCGGTCGACGGCGTTGGCATCCAAGGCGGCATGCTCACCGATGACGGGGCGGAAGCCGCCGGTGGTGAAGTCCTCCACGGCCGAGGCGGCGGCCTTGAGGCGCAGCAGCTGCTTCGGGGTGAAGATGATCAGCGGCTTGCGCGGGCGGCTGTAGGCCTGGCGGCGCAGCAGGTGGAAGTGCGACGCCGGCGTGGTCGGGTTGGCGACCACCATGTTCTCCTCGGCGCACATCTGCAGGTAGCGCTCGATCCGGGCCGAGGAGTGGTCCGGGCCCTGGCCCTCATAGCCGTGCGGCAGCATGAGCACCAGCGAGGACCGCTGGCCCCACTTCTGCTCGGCGGAGGAGATGAACTCATCCATGATGGTCTGGGCGCCGTTGGCGAAGTCGCCAAACTGTGCCTCCCAGATCACCAGGGCGTCCGGGCGCTCCACGGAGTAGCCGTATTCAAAGCCCATGGCCGCGTATTCACTCAGCAGCGAATCGTAGATCCACAGCTTGGCCTGGTCTTCACTCAGGCCGGAGATGGGGGTCCAGACGTTGCCGTTGGCGCGGTCGTGGAACACCGCGTGGCGCTGCACGAAGGTGCCGCGGCGCGAATCCTGGCCGGCCATCCGGATCGGCACACCTTCGAGCAGGAGGGAGCCGAACGCGGCCAGCTCGCCAAAGCCCCAGTCGATGCCGCCTTCGCGGGACATGATCTCGCGCTTCTCCAGCAGCGACTTCAGCTTCTGGTGGACGGTGAAGCCCTCCGGCACGGCCGTGTGGGCGGCACCAATGCGTGCCAGCGTGTCGGCGCTGATGGCGGTGACCTTGGGATCGTTGACGCCGCTGTCCTTCTGTTGGGCGAGGGGGCGCTCAAGGTCGGACACCGCCTGGGCATCCCGGGTGACGATCGGGATGGGCGAGGTCTGGGCTGCGTGGGTTTCGGCGAAGACGCGCTCCAGGCGTTCCTGGTAGTCGCGCAGCAGCTGGGAGGCCTCGTCCTCGGTGATGTCACCGCGGCCGATCAGGGCCTCGGTGTAGAGGCGGCGCACGGAGCGCTTGGCTTCGATCAGGTTGTACATGAGCGGCTGCGTCATCGAGGGGTCGTCGCCCTCGTTGTGGCCGCGGCGGCGGTAGCAGACCATGTCGATGACAACGTCCTTGCGGAAGCGCTGCTGGAACTGGTAGGCCAGTTCGGCAACCCTCACCACGGCTTCAGGGTCGTCGCCGTTGACGTGGAACACGGGGGCCTGGATCATCTTGGCCACGTCGGTGGAGTACACGGAGGAACGCGAGGACGACGGCGCCGTGGTGAAGCCCACCTGGTTGTTGACCACCACGTGGATGGTGCCGCCCGTGCGGTAGCCGCGCAGCTGGGAGAGGTTCAGCGTTTCCGCCACCACGCCCTGGCCGGCAAAGGCGGCGTCGCCGTGGACCATGATGGGCAGCACCGGGAAGTTCTCGCCCTGGTCGAGGCGGTCCTGCTTGGCACGGACAATGCCCTCCAGCACGGAGTCCACGGCTTCCAGGTGTGACGGGTTGGCGGCCAGGTACACCTTGGTCTCATTGCCGGCGTCGGAAGTGAACGTGCCCTCGGTGCCGAGGTGGTACTTCACGTCGCCGGAGCCCTGCACGCTGCGGGAGTCCTGCGTTCCCTCAAATTCGCGGAAGACCTGGGCGTAGGTCTTGCCGGCGATGTTGGTGAGCACGTTCAGGCGGCCGCGGTGGGCCATGCCGATGGCGACCTCGTCCAGGCCGTCGTCGGCGGCGTCGGAAATGATGGAGTCCAGCAGCGGAATCAGGGATTCGCCGCCTTCCAGCGAGAAGCGCTTCTGGCCCACGAACTTCGTCTGCAGGAACGTCTCAAACGCTTCCGCGGAGTTTAGCTTGGAGACAATGCGCAGCTGCTCTTCGCGGCTGGGCTTGGAGTACGGGTGCTCCAGCTCGTCCTGGAACCACTGGCGCTGTTCCGGTTCCTGGATGTGCATGTATTCAACGCCCGTGGTGCGGCAGTAGGCGTCACGGAGCACGCCGAGGATGTCGCGCAGCAGCAGCTTCTGCCGGCCGCCAAAGCCGCCGGTGGGCCATTCGCGGTCCAGGTCCCACAGCGTCAGGCCGTAGGTGAGCACGTCCAGGTCGGGGTGCTTGCGCTGGCGGTACTCGAGCGGGTCGGTGTCCGCCATGAGGTGTCCGCGGACGCGGTAGGAGTGGATCAGCTGCTGGATCCGGGCCACCTTGTTGATCTCGTCGGCCGGGTCCACCTGCAGGTCCAGGCTCCAGCGCACGGGCTCGTAGGGGATGCGAAGGGACTCGAAGATGTCGTCGTAGAAGTTCTCCGCACCGAGCAGCAGCTGGTGCACCTTCTTCAGGAACTCGCCGGAGCCGGCACCCTGGATGACGCGGTGGTCGTAGGTGGAGGTCAGCGTCAGGATCTTCGAGACGGCGTTGCGGGCGATGATCTTGGCGCTGGCGCCCTGGAATTCTGCCGGGTAGTCCAATGCGCCGACGCCGATGATGGCGGCCTGGCCCTTGGACAGGCGCGGCACGGAGTGGACAGTGCCGATGCCGCCGGGGTTGGTCAGGGAGACGGTGGTGCCGGCGTGGTCGTCGGCCGTAAGCTTGCCGGCACGGGCACGCTTGATGAGGTCCTCGTAGGTGCGCCAGAACTCGGAGAAGCTCAGCGTCTCGGCCTTCTTGATGTTCGGCACCATGAGCAGGCGGGAGCCGTCCGGCTTGGGCATGTCGATGGCGATGCCGAAGTTCACATGCGGCGGCTGGACGGCCACGGGCTTGCCGTCGATGACGTCGTAGTAGACGTTCATGGAAGGGAACTGCCCCAGCGCCTTGATGACGGCGTAGCCAATCAGGTGCGTGAAGGAAACCTTGCCGCCGCGGGCACGGGCCAGGTTGGAGTTGATGACCACGCGGTTGTCAATGAGCAGCTTGGCGGGGATGGCGCGCACGCTGGTGGCGGTGGGCACCTCCAGGCTGGTGATCATGTTCGTGGCGATGGCCTTGGCCGGGCCGCGCAGCACCGTGCTGACTGCCTCGTCCGGGACGGAGGTGTCCTTGGCGGTCTTGGGGAGCTGTGCCGGGATGGGTGTGGTGCCGGTGCGGGCGGCATCCTTGGCCGGGGCCGGCGGGCGCTGGGCGGCCGGGGCCTTGGGCGCAGCCTGGGCTGCCGCGGCCGGGGCGGCGGCAGGCGCTTCCGGCACGACGGCGGCAGGTGCGGCAGGCGCGGCGGCGGGGGCCGGCGTCGTGCTTGGGGCCGCAGCCGGGGCAGGGGCTGTCGGGACGGGGATTATCGGGATCTGGGCCGTGATGGGGGCGGAATGGCGCCCGTTGCCGGTGGCGTCGTCTGCGTCAAAGGACTCAAACAGGGGCCACCACTTTGTGTCCACCGAATTCTTGTCCGCCTGGTAGCGCTCGTACAGCTCATCGACGAGCCACTCGTTTCCGCCAAATTCCTCGGGTAGACGGTGGATGGATTGCTCTGGCACGTGTATTACGCCTCTTCCATGAGTTCTTGTTGCCCGCTGCTAGACCGAACGGCGCGAGAACACCCCTGTATGGGTGGCCACGGCGCAAAAGCCGAAGGATCTATTCGATCGTTGGATGGGGTCCTTCAAACCCTTACCGCCTGTAAGTCTAGTGAGCAAGTTGGCCTGCAAGCCAATCTGTCCTGCGGCGCGCCCCGACATGTGGCGGAACAGACGTTCCCATGCACGGCGGGGCCCATTTTGGCTAGACTCGGGGACTGCGGCCCATTGGTCCGCCTGGCACCGCCACAGCGGCCGCCATGTTGCCTTGATTTGGGAGTTCCCATGCGCTTTCTCACCACGCCGGCCACGGATTTAACCTACTCGGACGTTTTCCTGGTCCCCTCGCGGTCCGCTGTCACCTCCCGGCTCGACGTCGACCTGTCCAGCGGCGACGGCACCGGCACCACCATTCCGCTGGTGGTTTCAAACATGACGGCCGTTTCCGGCAAGCGCATGGCGGAAACTGTGGCGCGGCGCGGCGGCATCGCCATCCTGCCCCAGGACATTCCCCTCGAGGTGCTGGGCGCGGTGACCGCCTGGGTCAAGCAGCGCGACGCGTTGTTTGAAACGCCCATTGTGATGGCACCGGCAGACATAGTGGTGGACGCCGTGCACCTGCTGCCCAAGCGTGCGCACAACGCCGTGGTGGTGGTCGACGGCGGCAAGTTCGCGGGCGTGGTTCGCGGCTCCGACTGCGAGGGCGTGGACAGGTTTTCCTCCCTGGCCTCCGTGATGCGCAGCAATGTGCTGACCCTGGACGCTGCGCCGTTTGATGACATCCGCGCACGTGCCGATGCGGGGGAATTGGATCCCGCGGCCGCCAAGGACGCCACGGATGCTGCCCTGCGCCAGGCCTTCGGCGTGCTGGATGCTGCCGGCGCCGACTTCGCCCCGGTGCTGCGCGGGGGAACCGTGGTGGGTGCGCTGACCCGCACGGGCGCCCTGCGCTCAACCATTTACACCCCCGCCGTGGATGGTGCCGGGCGGCTGCGCATTGGTATGGCCGTGGGCATCAACGGGGACGTGGCCGGCAAGGCCGAAGCACTCCTGTCCTATGGCGTGGACGCCCTTGTGGTGGACACCGCCCACGGACACCAGGGCAAGATGTTCGACGCCCTCCACGCTGTGCGCGGGCTCAACCCGAAGGTTCCGGTGGCCGCGGGCAACGTGGTCAGCGCAGACGGCGTCCGCGACCTCGTCGAGGCCGGCGCGGACATCATCAAGGTGGGCGTGGGCCCCGGCGCCATGTGCACCACCCGCATGATGACCGCCGTCGGGCGCCCCCAGTTCTCCGCCGTGCTGGAATGCTCCGCGGCGGCCGCCGGGCTGGGTGCCCATGTTTGGGCCGACGGCGGCGTGCGGTACCCCCGCGACGTAGCGCTAGCCCTTGCCGCCGGTGCCAGCCAGGTCATGATCGGCTCCTGGTTCGCCGGCACCTACGAAAGCCCCGGGGACCTGCAGGTGGACGCCGGCGGGCGCCGCTACAAGGAAAGCTTCGGCATGGCCTCGGCCCGGGCCGTGCAAAACCGGACCTCCGGCGACCGCGCCTTTGAGCGGGCCCGCAAGGGATTGTTCGAGGAAGGCATCTCCACCTCCAAGATGTACCTGGACCCCGCCCGGCCCGGCGTTGAGGACCTGCTGGACATGATTACCTCAGGGCTGCGCAGCTCGTTCACCTATGCGGGGGCCGCGTCGCTGGCCGAATTCCGGGAGCGCGCCATCGTGGGCGTGCAGTCCGCTGCCGGCTACGAGGAAGGCCGGCCGCTGCCGCAGAGCTGGTAGTCCCGCCCACTTCGTCGAGAGTACAGATGGGGCGGGCGGACCTCCCGTCCGCCCGCCCCATCTGTACTCTCGGTGCATTATTGTCCCGGCCAGCCCGCCACAACTGTAGTGTGGGCGCTGCTGCCGGCACGCCCCTACTTCACGCCGCCCGCGGTGAGCCCGCCGACGAGGTAGCGCTGGAAGATGAAGTAGAGGATGACCACCGGCGCCGCACAGACCAGGGCCGCAGCCATCATTTGGCTGTAGACCGGGATGGCGCCGCCTTCCTGGCTGGCGCTGAAGACCTGCAACACGATGGCCGCCGTCGCCGTGTTTGGCTTGGTGAAAATCGAGGCAAACAGCACGTCGTTCCAGCCCAGCAGGAAGGCAAAGATCCCGGAAACGACAATGCCGGGCCAGCTCAGCGGCACAATGATGCGGAACAGGATGCCCATGTTGGAGGCACCGTCAATGCGCGCGGCCTCCTCCAGCTCACGCGGCAGGCCCCTCAAGTACGTGACCATGACCCACGTTGAAAAGGGCAGGGCGAACGTCAGGTAGGCAATGAACAGTCCCCAGAGGGTGCCGATGATGGTGATGCCCACCCAGGCGCCAATGGAGGCGAACAGCACGAACACGGGCAGCAGCATGAGCGTGCCCGGGATGCTTTGCAGGCCCAGGAGGCCGCGCAGCATGGTCAGCCTGCCCGGGAAGGAAAAGCGGACCAGCACATACGCGGTGCCGATGGCGATCAGCGCGGAGACCACGGCAACGGCACCGGAGACGACCAGGCTGTTGATGATGCCCTTGCCCAGTCCCACGCTGCGCCAAATTTTCGTGTAGCTTTCCAGCGAGAACTGGCTGGGCCAGAATTCCCCGCGGGCCACGCCGACGTCGGAGTTCAGCGACGCCAGGAAGATGTAGGCAACGGGCACCAGCACCAGGACGCACAGCAGGGTGGTCAGGACGGCGATGAGCCACGTTGGCATCAGCCTGGTGACCTCGGCGCTGCGCCCCTTTCGCGGGGTCCGGGTGGCGGAACGCGTGCGGGTTTGGGTGCTCATTTCTTCCCTCCGTCGTCAGAGACGTCAAGCTTGACTGCCCGCAGATAGATAAACAGCGGAATGGCGATGAGGATCAGCGAGACAACTGCCATGGCAGCGCTCAAGCCAAAGCGGAAACTTTGGAAGCTTGTCACATAAACCAGGATCGGGAGGACATTGACGTCCGCCGGTGCCGGCGCACCAAACAGCACAAACGGCAGGGTGAAGTTGTTGATGTGGTTCAGCGTGCCCAGCAGGAACGCCAGGGACACGGGGCCCTTGAGGTAGGGGAAGATGACTTCCCGCAGCTTGCGCCACCAGAGCGCGCCGTCAATGGCGGCAGCCTCGTGGACCTCGTGGTCCACCGACTGCAGGCCGGCAAGGGCCAGCAGGTAGATGAATGGCCAGGCGGCCCAGATCTCCACGAGGATCAGCGTCCAGTAGGACATGGGCCCGTTGAGCCACAGGCCCGGGTCGATCCCCACATTGTGCAGCACGCTGTTGACGATGCCGTCCGGCTGGAGCATGGTGCGCCAAACCGTGGCCACCACGAAGGAGGGGAGCACATAGGGGATCAGGAACACGGCACGGACGATGGCCCGGCCGCGGTACGGGTTTTGGGTGACGACGGCGGCCGCCACCCCCAGTGGCACGGTCACGATGGTGGAGACGACGGCGAAGGAGACGCTGATCCAAATGGACCGGAGCAGGTCCGTCTTGGTGAGTGCCTCGACAAAGTTTTCAACGCCAATGAACGGGGTGGTCAGCCACTTGCGCAGCGTGTACTGGTCCAGGTCGATCAGCGACATGTAGAGCGCCAGCACCAGCGGGATGAGAATAATGACCGCAATGAGGAGCCCGCCGGGGGCCAGCAGCCACAAGGGACGGTCGCGTTCGGTGACGCCTTTGCGTTTCTTGTTTTGGGGGGCGGGAGGCCCCCCTGCGGGACGGGTTGCCTCGTCCCGCAGGGTGTTCCCGGCGATTTCGCTAGTCATGGGAGGAGTCTTTCAGCGCAGCTTTACTTGGCCCGGTCCAGGGCCGCCTGGGCGGTTGACTGGGCGGTCTTGATGCGCCCGGACAGGGCCGATTCACTCACGGAGCCTGCGGACAGGTCCGGAATGGTCTGGACGGCAATGTTGGTCAGGGCAAGCTGAACGTCGCCCCAGGCGCCGCTGAACGGGGTGGCCACAGACTTCGAGGCCGCATCCAGTGCAGGTGCCACCAGGGGATCGGACTTCAGCGACTTCGCGGCCTCCACATTGGTGGGGATTTCACCAAAGATCTTGTAGTAGTTGGCCTGCGCAGCGGTGTCGGTGATCATCTTGATGAACGCGAACGCCAAGTCCTTGTTCGGCGAATAGTCCGCCACCACCAGGTTGTCGCCGGAGAGGATGCTGGCTGCCTCCACGCCGCCGGACGGGCGGGCCGTCTGGCCTGGGGGAACCATCGGGAGCAGGGCGTACTGGTATTTGCCCTTCATGGGGGACTTGTCCAGCGTGGGAATGCTCAGCGGCGAGGTCATGGGGAAGTAGCCGGCCTTGCCCGCGGCGAACGCGGCAAGGGCCTGCGCGTTGCCCCAACCAACGGAGGCGGGGTCCACCGCCTTGTCCTTGGTGAGCCAGCCGAAGTAGGCGTCGTACGCTGCAAGGACGGTGGGGTCGTCAATGCGGACCTTCTTGCCGTCAATGATGGGATTGCCGCCCTGGATGGACATTCCCCAGATGAACTTCCAGGGGTCAAAGTTGTCCTTGTAGGCAATGGCCAGGCCGTATTGGCCGGGCTTGGTCATTTTCTTGGCGTGGTCGGAAAATTCATCCCAGGTGGTGGCCGGCTTGTCGATGCCTGCAGCTTTAAGCATCTCTGTGTTGTAGGCCATGACGAACGGGCGGCTCACAAAGGGGATGCCGATCTGGTTGTTCGCATCGGGGCCGGAGATGCCCAGGGTGGCCGGGACAAACTTGTCCTTGCCGCCCACCTTGTTCCACTCGGCGTCACCCATCTTGACGAAGGCCCCGGTGGAGTAGGCCGTGGGCGTGAACGTGGTGCCCAGGCCGTAGACGTCCGGGCCGGTGCCGGAGACCACTGAGGTCTGGATGCGCGTCATCTCATCATTGGCCGAGGCAAACGTTTCCCACTGCAGGGTTGCGCCCGTGAGCGTCTTGAAGTCCTCGGCCGTCTTGGCGAACCAGGCCTTCTGCTCCTCGGGATACTGTGACTTGGTGCTGAACAGCACGGTCAGGGTCTTGCCCGTGCCGTCAACCTTGCCGGTGCCGGAACTGGACGTGTCGGGGGATCCCCCGCAGGCTGCGAGTGCCAGCGACAGGGCGCCCATGCCGCCGATTCCAATAAGAAAATTCTTGCGGGTAATCTCCATCTGGTTCCTCCTTGAACAATGAAAAGCCTGAACAATGAAATGATGCGCGTGTGAGCTGCGTCATGGGATGCGGCTGATGATCAGACTCTATAGACTTGGCAATAGGGTTGCAATCAGTTGCCAAAAAATTGCCAAACTGTTGACAAGCGCCTTGGCGGCGAGGGCACGGGGAGTAGGAGCAGTTGCGGATGGACTCAGTGCCAGGCAGGGGCAGGGCGACCCTGCGTGACGTTGCCAGGGCCGCCGGGGTGGCAACATCCACTGTGTCGCGGGTGCTCTCGGAGCCGGGCCGAATCAGCCCGGCCACCACGGCGGCGGTGCAACGGGCCGTGCAGGAGCTCGGCTACGAGGCCAGGCAGCGCACCCCCGCAGGCCCGGACGCAAAGCCGAGGGCCGTGGCGCTCCTGGTGCCCGACATTACGAATCCGTTTTATTTCGACATCATCCACGGCACGCAGGAGCAGCTCAAGGCCGCCGGGTACACCCAGCTCCTGGTGGACACTGAAGAGTCGGCCGACGTCGAGGAGTCCGCCCTGGAGAGCGTCATCCCTTCCGCGAGGGGCGTCATCCTGGCTGCTTCCCGGTTGTCCACAGGCGCCTTGGCGGGTGCCGCGGGGAGGGTCCCGCTGGTGGCCCTGAACAGGAACGACGCCGGCGTCCCCGCGGTCCTGATCGACCCGGGCTACGGCATCCACCAGGCCTTCCAGCACCTTGTCTCGCTGGACCATTCCCGGATTGCCTTCATTTCCGGCCCCGCCCAGTCCTGGTCCAGCCAATGGCGCTGGCAGGTGTTTGAGGAAGCAGCCAGGGAGAACGGCGTTGACGCAGCCCGGCTGGGCCCCTACTCGCCGAAGCAAACGTCCGGCGCTGCCGCCGCGGACGCGCTGCTCACCAGCAAGGCGTCCGCCTGCATTGCCTTCAACGACCTGCTGGCCATTGGCATGCTGCGGCGCCTTCGGACCCGCGGCATCAAGGTGCCCCAGGATGTGAGCATTATCGGCTGCGACGACATTTTCGGCGCCGATTTCTGCAACCCGCCCCTGACCACCATCACGGCACCCGTCGAACAGGCCGCCCGGGTTGCCACCAGCATGCTGCTCAACCGGCTGGGCGGCGGCCCGCTCGCAGCCCGCCAGGTTTCGCAGCTGCCCACCCACCTGACGGTGCGCGAATCAACGGGGCCGGCGCCCCTGCGGCGCTGACCCCGGGCACTGGCGCCCCTATGAACCCAACGACGACGAGGGCCGGGCCGGCGCGACACCCGTGGAACCGCGGATGGTCAGGTAGGTGGGGAGCACGGATTGGCTGCGGGGAAGGGCCCCCCGGCCCCTGTTGAGCTGGCTCAGGAGCATCGTGACGGCCACCCGCCCCGCCTGTTCCACGGGAGCGGTGACAGTGGTCAGCGGCGGGCTGCAGAAATCGGCCCCGAAAATGTCGTCGCAGCCCACAATGCTCATGTCTTCAGGCACCCGCAGCCCCCGTTCACGAAGGCGTGCCAGCATGCCGATGGCCATGAGGTCGTTGAACGCAATGCCGGCCGTGGCCCCGGAATGGACCAGCGCATCGGCGGCCGCTGCTCCCGAATAAGTCCGCGGCGCAAAGGGGCCCAGCCGCACCACCTCGACGTGGCGTTCCATCGCGGCCGCCGAAAGTGCATCCCAGCGCCGCATGTTGGAGCTGGACGTTTCCGGGCCGCCCAGGTAGGCGATGCGCGAATGCCCCAGTGAGATCAGGTGGTCCAGTGCCTGGTTCGTGGCTGTTGGCGTGTCCAGGATGACGGAGGGGACGCCAGCCACGTCCCGGTTGATCGTCACAAGCGGCATCTTGGTGCTGGCGGCGGCCAGGGCTTCGTCGGAGAGCCGGGATGCCGTCAGGATGACGCCGTCGGCCGTTTGGCGCATCTGTTCCAGGGTGTTGACCTCAACCTCGTCGGATTCCTCCGTGTCCACCAGCAGCTGGGTGTAGCCGGCGGCCTTGAGCTGGAGCTGGGTGCCCCGGATGATGTCAAAGTAAAAGGGGTTGGTGATGTCGGCAACCAGCACGGCAACTGCCCGTGTCCGGCCGGAACTGAGTGCCTTGGCCTGTGCGTTGGGCACGTAGTTGAGCTCCGCGGCTGCCGCTTCGATGCGCGCCCGGGTGCGGTAGTTGACCCGGCCCGGGGTGGTCAGGGCGCGGGACACCGTAGACGCCGTTACCCCGCACAGTGCAGCGACATCTCGGATGGTGGTGGGGCGGCCCGGGGTGTCGCCGGAGGGGGTAGCACTCATGACAGGCCTGACCTTCGCTAGCTGGGCGGTGTGAACGGGGTGACTGAAAGCGGCGCCAGGAATGGAGGGCGGGCGTGGACGCCGTTGGGAGGGGTTCGCTCCGGCCGGTCGCCAAGGTGGCACGGGCCCCTGTCCGCATGTGCCAACAATACGGTCGGCAAAGAATATTGGCAATCGGTTGTCAGCCTGTTGCTTGGGGGGCTAGGCTTCTAGACAGCGAGACTTGTGAAGTGAGTCACTGGGAATGGCCGTCCCCGGCCCCCAGGCAGCTGTTTTTTCGAAAGTGGAGGCCCCCTTGCCCAATGCCCAGCACCCCACCTGGACCCTTTCCGGGTTCGGCGACGAAGTTGACCCTGACCCCAAGGTCCAGGTTGCCGTCCTCCAGGCACTGGGGGCCTCCCACATTGAGGTGCGCAGCGCCTGGGGGACCAATGTCTCGGAACTGGATGACGCCCAGGTGGCCGAACTGAAGGCGGTCCTGGACGGGGCGGGCATGAAAGTCTCCGCCGTCGCCAGCCCCATCGGCAAGGTGGACATCAGCCTGCCCGCAGACCATGAAGTCACCCGGCTGCGCCGCATCATTGAGGTGGCCAAGGCGCTGGACACCCGCTACATCCGCCTGTTCTCCTTCTTCCGCGCGGCGGACCAGACGCCGGAGGACATCCGGGACGCCGTCATGGAGCGCATGTCGCTGATGGCCGCGGAGGCCGAAGGGGCCGGCGTGGTGCTGATCCACGAGAACGAAAAGGAAATCTACGGCGACACCCCCGAGCGTGTCCTGGACATCCTGGAAACCGTCAACTCGCCCGCGCTGCGGGCCGCCTGGGACAATGCCAACTTTGTCCAGGTGGGCGTGAAGCCCTTCACCGACGCCTATGCCATGCTGCGCCCGCACCTGGAATACCTGCAGGTCAAGGACGCCGTGGCCGCCACGGGCGTGGTGGTCCCCACGGGCGAAGGCGACGGCGAGCTGATGGAAACACTGGCGGCGCTGCGCAGCGACGGCTACACCGGGTTCGCCTCACTGGAGCCGCACCTCGCGGTGCAGCACGAACTCGGCGGCTACTCCGGGCCGGCGGCCTTTGGCGTGGCCGCCCGTGCATTCCGTGCGGCCGCGGACTCCGTCGGCATCACGCTCGCCTAGTTTCCTGCCATCCCACCCACCACTATCAGGAGTCAGCATGCCCAGAGTTGCCGTGATTGGTTGCGGGGACGTTGCCACAGTCCACTTTGAGGCCATTGCCGGCATCCCGGATGCGGAGCTCGTGGCCGTGTGCGACACCGATCCAGGCCGGCTCACGGCGGCGGAGCAGGCCCACGGGGTGCCTGGGTACAGCAACGCGGCGGCCATGCTCGATACGGTGCGGCCCGACGTCGTGCATGTCTGCACGCCCCACCACCAGCACGCGGACCCGGCCATCGCGGCACTGGAACGCGGCATCAACGTCATCAGCGAGAAGCCCCTCGCCAGCACCCTGGCCGACGGCGAACGGCTGGCTGCCGCTGCGGCCGCCAGCTCCGCCCGCATCGGCATTTGCTTCCAAAACCGGTACAACCACGCCGTGCAGGCCATGCACCGGCGGCTCGCCGCGGGTGAGTTTGGCGCCATCCTCGGCGGCTCCGGGACGGTCATGTGGCACCGCGATGCCGCCTACTATGCCAGCCGGCCGTGGCGCGGCACATGGGCGGGCGGAGGCGGCGGTCTCCTCATGAACCAGGCCATCCACACCCTTGACCTGCTGCAGTGGATGGTGGGGGAGGTCACCGGCGTCTCCGGCCATGCCGCCACACGCGCCCTCGGGGACAGCATCGAGGTCGAGGACACAGCCGAGCTGGTGCTCAGCCACCGCAATGGGGCCCGCAGCGTCTTTTATGCGACCCTCGCCAACGCCGCCAACGCGCCCATCACGGTTGACATTGTGGCCGAAACGGCAACGCTGCAGCTGCGCGGCGACCTGGCCATCACGCATGCGGACGGATGCGTGGAGGTGGTTCAGGAGCGGCGTGCCGACTCCGGCGGGCGGGACTACTGGGGCGTCTCCCACCAGCTCTACATTGCCGACTTTTATGCCCAGCTGGGCCAGGACGGCCCGTTTTGGATTGACCCGTCCGAGGCCCTGAAGACGCTGCGCATCATTAAGGCCGTCTACGCCCAGAGCTACCCCGGGCAGCTGGCCGCTGTTTCCTAGGCGCGCACCCCAACCAAAAACCCAGCAACGGATAAGGACCATCGTGGCAAAAATCGGTGTACAGGCAATGATGCTCAAGGACAGCTTTGCGGAAGTGGGCGCCTTCGACACGCTCCGCAGGGTCAGCGACCTCGGCTACAACGCCGTCGAAATTTCCCAGATCCCCATGGATGAACGGAATGTGTCCGAGCTGGAGCGGGCCCAGGCCGAGCTTGGCATGGACGTGGCGTCCCTGTCAGTCATGATGGAAAAGCCTGTGGGGCGCCCCGGGGATTCCCTCAAGGACGACTTTGAAAAGATTGTTGAAGACGCCAGGCGCCTCGACACGACACTGCTGCGGATCGGCATGCTGCCGTTCCCGGCCATGAAGTCGGTGGATGCCCTGGTTGAGTTCGCCAAGGAGACCAACGGCTACGCCGAACGCCTCCAGGACCAGGGCATTAGCCTGTACTACCACAACCACCACATTGAGTTTGCGAAGTTCAACGGCCAATACCTGCTGGACATCATCAATGAAAACTCCCCGGCCATGGGCCTGGAAATCGATGTCCACTGGGTGCAGCGCGGCGGCCTGGACCCGGTCCGCACACTGGAAAAGTATGCGGGACAGACGGCCATGGTCCACCTCAAGGACTACCGGATCGGCATGCTTCCGGAACAGGCATTCGGCCTGCTCGACGCCGGGGACCAGGCCGGCTTCATGGCAGCGTTCAAGGACGTGGTCCAGTTTGCCGAGGTGGGGGAGGGCAACCTGGATTTCAGCTCCATCGTCCCCGCAGCACAGGCTGCCGGTGCCAGGTACCTGCTCGTGGAGCAGGACGAGCTGTACGGGCGCACCGTCTGGGAGGCGCTGGAAACATCGCACCGCAACCTCACAGCCATGGGGTTCGCGGAACTGTTCTGACCCCGGCCCAACCACCACAGAAGGACACCACAATGAGCAAGAAAGTACGCCTCGGCATCATCGGCCTGGGCCAGCAGGGCGGCATGTACGCCAAGTTCATCACGGACGGGCTGGTGCCGAACATGGAAATCGGCGCCCTCACCGACACCGATCCCGCCAAGCGGGAACTCGCCTCCGCCAGCTACCCGGGCGTCCACGTCTATGACGACTACGTGGCCATGCTGGACAGCGGCGACATTGACGCCGTCGTCACCTGCGTGCCGCACTACCTTCACCCGGAAATCGGCATTGCCGCCCTGGGCCGGAACATCCACGCCCTCGTGGAGAAGCCGGCCGGGGTGTACACCAAGCAGGTGAAGGAGCTCAACGAGTACGCCGCCGGCAAGCCGGAGCTGTCGTTCGCCATCATGTTCAACCAGCGCAACAATCCGCTGTACCGGCGCCTGAAGGAAATTGTCGACGCCGGCGAGATTGGCACCATCCTGCGCACCAACTGGATCATCACCACCTGGTGGCGCCCGCAGGGGTACTACAATTCCAGCGCCTGGCGGGCAACCTGGGGAGGCGAAGGCGGCGGCGTCCTGGTCAACCAGGCGCCCCACCAGCTGGATTTGTGGCAGTGGATCTGCGGGGTGCCGAAGTCGGTCTTCGCCAAGGTTTCCTATGGCTACCGCCGCGATATTGCTGTGGAGGATGAGGTCACGGCCCTGGTCGACTACGGCAACGGGGCCACGGGGACCTTTGTCACGGCCACGCACGACATGGTGGGCACCGACCGTTTTGAGATCCTCGGTGATGCCGGAAAGATCGTGGTGGAGGGCAGCAAGACGGCCACCGTGACCCGCATGAACAGGAAGGAACGTGAAATCAGCGAGGGCATGGGCATGGAGGACGTGCGCAAGCTGTTCATGGGCCAGCTGGACATGGACCAGTACCTCACCACCGAGGTTATCGAGTTTGAGTCCGCCTGGGGCGCCCAGCACGCCGGCGTACTGGAGAACTTCGCCGCAAACATCCTGGACGGCACCCCGCTGCTGGCGCCGGGTTCCGACGGCATCAACGGCGTCCGCCTGGCCAACGCCATCCACCTCTCCAGCTGGAAGGGCGCTGAAGTGGGCCTCGACTTTGACGAGGACGAGTTCCTGGCACTCCTCAACGAGCACATCCGCGAGGAGGGCAAGTACCCCGAAAGGGCCTAGCCTCCTCCATCCCAAAAGCCGGTCCAGGCACGACGCCGGGACCGGACTTTGGTGTGCCACTTACGGTGCGCCCGCCTTACGGTGCGCTTGCCTTGCGGTATTGCTTGATCCAGCCGGCGGCCGCCCACCAGGCGAGGGCCGCCGGCACCAGCCCGGTGCCCACCAGCAGCAGCGTGGGGAGCCGGGCCAGCAGCAGGAACCAGGTGCCCATGACCACCACCGAGAGTGCCAGGGGCAGGGGGCGCGCCTTGGCCAGCACCCATGACGCAGCGCACCACTCCCGCAGCGAATCCCCCCGGGCCGACGTCATGGCAGAGGACAGAACAGCCAGGTACGCAGCCATGGCCACGCCATACAGCGGCACCAGCACGCACAGCGCCACGACGCCTGCAGCGCTGTTGGCCGCCAGCCAAAACACGAGTGAGACAGCGGCCGCGGCCAGGAATGCCGGCGGCAGCAGGGCCGCCTTCCAGGTCCGCTGCCATGCCCATCGCAGGTTATGCCAAAACACGGCGGTGGGGCGCGGACGGCCCTCCAGCAGCACCTCGCGCAGGGAACGCTGAAGTGCCACTGCTGCGGGAAAAACCGTGACCAACGGCAGGGAGGCAGCCACAAACAGCAACTGGAGCCAGAGGATGTCCCCGGCCATGACAAAGGCATTGAACAGGCGCGGCGGCCGCGTGGCCGGCTGGTGGGTGCTCATGGGGTCCTTAGGGGGCAAGGTGCCGGCTGGAAGGGTGCCGTTTGCGGCGAAAGGTGACGCGGCTGACAAACACGTCTTGCTCTATTTGACCGAAATATGTTCGTATTAGCAATACCGAACGCGCAAATGGTGTTCCGAACGATGGGGTTGGCAATGCTGGCGAGTGGGCGACACAAGTACATCCTTGAGCAGCTGAGGCTGCACGGGCGGGTCAAGGCAACGGAGATTGCCCAGGCCCTGGCGGTTTCGGAGATCACCATCCGGCGCGACCTCAATGAGTTGCACGATGGCAAGCAGCTCAGCCGTGTCCACGGCGGGGCCGTGCGCCTGGGCGGCACCGACCCCGGCAGCAAGCGGCAGATCCTGGTTGGCATCCTGGTCCCCGGCAGCGTCTACTATTTCCCGGAAGTCATCAAAGGCATGGAAATGGTGGCTGAACGGCTGAACGTCCGGCTGGTGCTGGGTGTTTCCGGAGGCATGGATGCCGAACCGGGCCACGTCCGGCGCATGCTGGACCTGGGCGTGGAAGGCATGCTGATCACCACCGTGGCGGGCGACGACCGTGCCGCGGAGGTGGGTTCCTGGCTTGGTGAGATGAAAGTTCCCGCCGTTCTGGTCGAACGATCATTTGGGTACCCGCATGTCGGGGAGGAGCTGGACTATGTGCGCAGCGACCACGCCTACGGGGCAGCCCTGGCCATCCGCCACCTGCACGGGCTTGGGCACCGCTCCATTGCGGTCGCACTGGCGCCAACGCCCACGTCGTACTGGCTCGAGCAGGGTGCTGCAGAGGCGATGGACCTGTTGGGGCTGACGGCGGGGCTTCCGATGTTCCAATTTCCCCGGGTGCCGGCCGGCGTGGACCTCGGGGCCGTGGAGCGCCTGCTCGACGACGTACTTGCCCACGGGATTACGGGCATCTTTGTGCACAATGACACCCACGCCTCTGCCCTGGTGGACGCCGCACTGGCGCGCGGCGTGCGGGTCCCCGAGGACCTTTCGGTGATCGCCTACGACGATGTCGTGGCCAATCTGGCCGCCGTTCCGCTGACGGCCGTGGGCCCCCCCAAGCACTCCGTTGGCGCGCTGGCCCTGGAACAGCTGGTCCGGCGCCTGGGCTACCCGGCGGACCGGCAGGGGGCCGTGGTGCACCTGTCCCTGGTGCCCAACCTGAATGTCAGGCGTTCCACCGGGGCGCCCGCAACCGCCAAATGATCGATATTGATCGACCAATCAGAATTTGCTTGAAACGTCCGCTTGGACCGCATAGCTTTCATGGAAGACGTTTACCAACGTGCAGTGCATCACAATTGGGCGGGCCATTCCCGCAGCACCAACAATCACGGCGAAGCACCACAGTCAAAGGAGACAGCAGTGAAGAAGCGGTTCTTGAAGACCCTTGCATTGACGGCAGGACTGGCACTGACGCTCGGGGCCTGCGGCTCCGGGGGGACGGGCAGTTCACCGGCCGGAGCCAAGGACGATCCGGCCACGGCCACAGGCACCATCCGGGTTATGATCCCCACCTACCCCTTGTCCAACGACGGCAAGGCGGAGTTCCAGAAGGTTGTTGACGCGTTCAACAAGAAGTACCCGAAGATGACCGTTGAGCCTGACTTTGTCACGTACAACAACATGAACGAGAAGATTTCCACCTCGATCGCCAGCGGCCAGGGCTATGACGTCCTGGTGACAGGCGTTGGCTGGATCCAGCCGTTTGCCGCCAAGAAGGTTTTCAAGGACCTGGGAGCCGTGGGAGTCACCACCGACACCATCACCAAGGACACCGTGGAGGCACTGGTTCCGACCGTGACCTACAACGGCAAGGTGTACGGCTACCCCATGATTGCCGACGCCAGGGCAGTGGCCCTGCGCAAGAGCGCCTTTGTTGAGGCCGGCCTGGACCCCAACAAGCCGCCGACCACCATGGCCGAGCTGAAGGCCGCCGCGGAGAAACTGACCAAGCGCGACGCCTCCGGCAAGATCACCCGTCCCGGCTTCGACTTCAATGCCGCGGCCGGCGCCTACCGCCAGGCCTACATCACCTTCCTCGGTTCCGCCGGCACCCCGCTCTACAAGGATGGCAAGCCCAACTTCAACAATGAAAAGGGCATCTCCACGCTGAACTGGATGAAGTCCATGGTCAACAATGTGGAACCCTTTGGCTACCAGAATGCAGCCCAGAAGCCCCTGGTTCTCACCAATGAGGCAGCCATGGGCTTTGTCAAGGGCGCCGTGGACTGCAGCGACAAGGGCATCGGGCAAAAGAACTGTGACGACCTGTCCTACTTCCTGCTCGACGACGGCGCAAAGTCCGAGTTTGTCGGCGGCGACATCGCAGCCATTGGCGCCACAACGAAGCACACGGACGCAGCCTGGGCCTTTATCCAGGCCCTGTCCACCCCGGAAGCGTCCAATGCCCAGGCCAAGCTGAACCAGAAGATCCCCGCATCCAACTCGCCTGCCGCCCAGGAACAGGCCCAGTCCAACCCGCTGAGCAAGTTCGTCTCCGAAAACCTCAACCACGCCGTGTTTGAAGGCGGAGCCGCCAACTGGCTCGAGGTGCGCAACTCCTTCAACTCCGGCTTCGACGAGGCACTGCTGGGCAAGCGCTCCGCCGAGGAAGTCCTGACCAGTTTGGCCGCGCAGTCGAAATGAGTGAGCTCACCACCTCCAAGCCGCTCGGCGGCGGCGCCCCCGCCCGGCTTTCCCCCACTGTGGGAAAGCCGGCCGGGGCGGGCCGCCCCGCCAAGCGGAAATCGCTGACACGCAAGCAAACCAGGGCCGGCTGGTTCCTCCTCACACCTGCCCTGCTGCACTCCACCATCTTCATCTCCATCCCCACCGTGGCCGCCATCGTTTTGAGCATGACGGACTACAGCTTCACCGGCGAGTGGCAGTGGGTGGGCTTCGCCAACTTTGTTGAACTCATGGGCGACCAAAACTTCAAGACCGCCTTCATCAACACTGTGGTCTACGCCGTCGTCGTCGTTCCGATTTCCATGGGCCTGGCACTGTTGATTGCCCTGGGCCTGAACCAAAAGATCCGCGGCCTTTCCTTCTTCCGCACCGCCTTTTACATCCCCACAGTCACGGCCACAGTGGCCGTTGCCTCGGTCTGGCTGTGGATGTACAACCCCGGATCCGGGCTGGGCAACGGCATCCTGAGCCTGTTCGGCATTGGCCCGCAGGGCTGGCTGACCAACCCCGACATGGCACTGGGTTCCGTCATGGTGGTGGGGGTCTGGCAGGGCCTGGGCGCCAAGATGATCATTTATTTGGCCGCCCTCCAGGGTGTTTCCCGGGAGCTTATCGAAGCTGCCGACCTGGACGGCGCCAACAGCTGGCAGATTTTCCGCCACGTCAAGTGGCCGGCCCTTGCGCCGGCGCAGTTCTTCGTCCTCGTCACCGCGATCGTGAGCACCTTCCAGGTGTTCGACCTGGTCTACGTCATGACGCAGGGCGGACCGGGCATCGCCACCAACGTGCTGGTGCTGGACATCTACAACAACGCCTTCCAAAGCTTGCGACTGGGATACGCCTCCGCCGAGACGGTCATCATGATCCTGTTGATCAGTGTCTTCATCTACGTGGGCCGCAAGCTCCAAGGATCGGATAAGAGTGAATAACACAACTAAAACCCGTGTGGGACGCGGACTGCTCTACGGCATCCTCAGCTTCGGATCGGTCCTCATGCTGGCACCATTCATCTGGATGATCCTGACGGCGCTGAAGGCGCCGAACGAGGTGGCCACCTTCACCTGGCTGCCCAAGGACTTTCTCTGGGGAAACTTTGTCGAGGCCATGTCGATTGCGCCGTTCCTGAACTACTTCCGCAACAGCCTTTTTATTGCCGTGGGCGAAACCGCCGTCACGCTGGTGCTGTGCACCATGGCCGGCTACGCGCTGGCCAAGCTTCCCATCCGCGGCTCAAAGTACCTGCTGAACTACTTCATTGTGCTGCTCATGATTCCGTTCCAGATCATCCTGGTTCCCTTGTTCCTCATTGTGAAGGGCATTCCGCTATTCGGCGGCAATGACATCTTCGGCATGGGCGGCACGGGCTGGCTCAACTCCTGGTGGGGGCTGATCATTCCGCTCGCGGCGGGACCCATGTACACCTTCCTGTCGCGGCAGTTCTACGTTTCCCTGCCGTCCGAGCTGGCCGATGCCGCGCGCATGGACGGGGTGGGCGAATTTGGGATATTCACCCGCATCATGACCCCTCTCATCAAGCCTGCCCTGATCACCATCGTCGTCTTCCAAATCGAGGCTGCCTGGAATGCCTTCCTGTGGCCGCTGATGATCACCAACACTGATGAGATCAGGCCCCTCCAGCTGGGCCTGGCCATCTTCTCCCAAAACCCCATGAACGTGCAGTGGCCGTACCTGATGGCCGGCACCGCACTGGCAGCACTGCCCATGATCGTGCTCTTCGTCTTCGCGCAAAAGCGCTTCGTTGAAGGCATGGCCAACTCCGGACTGAAGGGCTGACGCCATGAGTGCAGAACACGCCAGGGCGCGGCCGCAGGTGGCCTTCGCCATGAAATCCAACGAGCTCAGGGACAGGCTTTTTGACGCACCGGCCATGCAGCGCCTGGCCAGGGTTGCCGACGTGGTCCACGAGGATGTCCTGACCGAATTCGAATCCGACCATGCCAGGAAGGTGCTGGGGCGGACCACGGCCCTCATTACCGGCTGGGGCTGCCCCGTTATTGACGATGCGGCACTTGCGGCCGGCCCGGGCCTGGAACTGATCGCCCATGCGGCCGGCTCAGTCAAGGGCCATGTTTCGCTGGAGTGCTGGAACCGGGGGATCAGGGTTACGACGGCGGCACAAGGCAACGCGGTTCCCGTAGCCGAGTACACGCTTGCCTTCATCCTGCTGGCAGGCAAGAACGCCGTGGCGGAGCACCACAAGCAGCACACCCACCGGTCAACGTATCGCAAGGACGTGCTGGCAACCGGCTACGGGAATGCTTCGGGGACCGTGGGCATCATCGGCGCCTCACGCATTGGCAGGCTGGTCATTGACCTGCTCAAGCCGTTTTCCCTCGACGTCCTGCTGTCCGATCCGACGCTGACTTCCGCCGAAGCGCAGGAACTGGGCGTGGAACTGGTGCCACTGGGAGAACTCATGGAGCGCAGCCGGGTTGTTTCCCTGCATGCACCCCTACTGCCCTCGACAGTCGGCATGGTTGGTGCCGCGGAATTGGCGCGGCTGCAGGACGGGGCCACGTTCATCAACACCGCCCGCGGCGTCCTGGTTGACCACGATGCGCTCCGCGCGGAATTGCTGGACGGCCGGATCAACGCGGTCCTGGACGTGACGTCCCCGGAGCCGCTCCCCGACGGGGATGCGCTGTACGACCTCCCCAACGTCATACTGACGCCCCACATTGCCGGGTCCGTCGGCAACGAGCTGACGCGCATGGGCGGGCTGGCCGTCAACGAGGTGGAACGCCTGGCCCGGGGCGAGCGGCCCGCGTACGCCATCACCGAGGATGTACTGCTCGCCATGGCGTGATCCGGGTTACGGTATGTAGTGAGCGACTAATGCGAAGGATCCCATGAGCGAGAGCACCGGCATGCAGGCACCGCGCCCCCGCAGCACCAGGCGGATGGCGGGTGGAAAACAGGCGCCCACGATCTACGACATCGCCGAGCTGGCAGGCGTCAATCCTTCCACGGTATCGCGTGCCCTCAGCACCCCCGGCCGGGTCAGTGCCAAGACCCAAACCAGGATCGAGGATGCCGCGCGGAAACTGAACTACCAGGTCAACGCCTTTGCCCGGGCACTCCCCACGGGGCGCACCCGCACCATTGGCCTGATCGTCTCCGACATCACCAATCCCGCCTACTTTGACATCATCCGCGGTGCCGGCACGGCCGCCTCCGCCCGCGACTACACCTTGATGCTCGCAGAATCCACCGAATCGGCGGAACTTGAGCTGACGGCCGCACGGCGCATGCTCGCCACAGTGGACGGCCTGATCCTGGCCAGCCCGCGGCTGTCCGACGCCGACATCTCGCAACTGGCGTCGCAGAAGCCCGTGGTGGTCATCAACCGGACCGTGGACGGCGTCGGCTCGGTGGTGGCCGACACCGAAGCGGGCGTGGCCGACGCCCTTCGCCACCTGGCGGCGATGGGCCACCGCCACATTGCCTATGTGGCGGGGCCCGAGCGGTCCTGGATGTCCCAGCGCCGGTGGGAGACCATCAAGGCCCGCAGCGACTGGTCGGGCCTGTCCGCCACCGTGGTGGCCTCCGGCGTGCCCACCGTGGACGGCGGCAGGCGGGCGGCGGCTGCTGTCCGGGAAGGCTTTGCCACCGCTGTCTTTTGCTACAACGACCTGATGGCGATTGGGCTCATGCGGGAGCTGCAGGCGGCCGGCGTCAACATTCCCGACGAATTCAGCATCCTTGGCTTTGACAACATCTTTGGCTCCGACTTCACCACGCCCCCGCTTTCCACCATCAAGTCCCCGCTGCATGAGTTGGGGACCACCGCACTGGGCTACGTTCTGGAGGAACTGGACAAGGGTCCGGGACCCCACAGGCTTCCGGTGCTGCGGACCGAACTGGTGCTGCGGGGCTCAACGGGTCCCTCACCCCGGCAGGCTCCCGGGCCGGGTGCCGCCACGGCGTGATTGATTCATCCCGTACTGAACGAACCACCCCACAGAAGAGAAGTGATGACCGTTTTTAACACCGGGCTCATGTCCGTAACCTTCAGGAAGCTGTCCTTGGAAGACATCGTGCAGCTGGCCGCCGATGCCGGGCTGGGAAAGATCTCCTGGAGCGGCGATGTCCACGTTGTGCCGGGCGATGACAGCCAGGCGGACCGGGCCCGGGAACTGTGTGCCGCAGCCGGGATCGGGATCGAGGGCTATGGCTCGTACTGGCGGGCGGACGGCACCCCCATTGACTCAATTGCCGCCACCGCCTCGCGCCTGGGCGCCCCGCGAATCCGCGTCTGGGCAGGCAGCACGGGTTCCGCCGAAACCAGCGACGCCGACCGCATCCGCATTGCCCTGTGCATTGCTTCGGCGGCAGACCACGCGGCAGCCCGGGGGATCGCGCTCCACCTGGAATTCCACCGCAACACGCTGACCGACACGGCGGAATCAACGCTCGCCCTGCTGTCGGACATCGCCGCGGCCAGGGAGGTTGAGGGGCAGCCCGTGCGGAGCTACTGGCAGCCACGCCCGGGCATCGCAGATGCCCCGGCCCTCGCGGAACTGGAACTGCTCAAGGGCCAGGTGGACGCACTCCACGTCTTTTCGTGGCAGTCAGACGGCAGCCGGTTGCCGTTGGGGGAGCTTTCCGCTGCCTGGCGCGGGCGCCTGGACGCCCTGTCGCACGGCGGTGCCCAGGAAATTGACCTCATGCTGGAATTTGTTGCCGAGGACACCCCGCAGCAGCTGCTCCGGGACGCCCGCGAACTGCATTCCTGGCTTGCCGGAGTCCAGGGCCGCCACACGTCAAAGGACGCCATCCATGGATAACCCGGGCAGCAGGGACAAGGCCGCCAAACTGCGCTTTGTGGTCGTCGGTGCGGGCATGATCGGCACCCGCCACGCAGCCGTCATTTCCGGGCTGGGCAGGGAGGCCGTGCTGGCCGCCGTCGTCGACCTCAACCTGGCCAAGGCCGGGGCCCTGGCCCGGCAGTACGGGGTTCCCGCGTACAGTTCCCTGGGTGCGGCCCTGGCCGCGCACCCCATCGACGCGGTGGCCGTGTGCACCCCCACGGGCGTCCACGGCGAGGTGGCCATCGAGGCCCTGCTGGCCGGGCGGCACGTGGTGATTGAAAAGCCGGCGGAAATCACGCCGGAAAAAGTGGACGCGATCATTGCGGCCCGCGACGCTGCCGGCAGGACGGTCACCGTCATTTCGCAGCACCGCTTCGACCCGTCCACGGAGATCGTCCTGGAGGCGCTCCGCAACGGCGGCCTGGGCAGGCTGACATCGGGCATTGCCTCGATCGACTGGTGGCGGGGCCAAAGCTACTACGACTCCGGGGACTGGCGCGGCACCTGGGAGCTGGACGGGGGAGGGGCGCTCATGAACCAGGGCGTGCACACCGTTGACCTGCTGGTCGCGGCCCTCGGCACCCCCGTGGAGGTGTTTGCCTACACCGCCCGCACGGCCCACGAACGGATCGACGTGGAGGACGTCGCCGTTGGCGTGGTGAAGTTCGACGGCGGCGCGCTGGGTATGCTGCACGCCTCCACTGCCGCCTTTCCAGGCCTGAGCGCCCGGCTGCAGGTCCACGGCGACCGCGGCTCGGCCGTCATTGACAACGACCAGCTCAGCTACATCCACACCACCCCAGCCGGCCAGGCGCCGGAGGAAATATTCTATGGCGGGGCAGGTGCCGGCAACCAGCTGGAGCACTACGGCCCGGGCCTTGGGGGAGCCCCGTCCGCCGGTTCCGATCCGGCCGAACTCTCCGACGCCCATGTCCGCCAATACCTCGATTTCCTGGCCGCCGTCCGGGACGGCAGGCCCCCGCGCGTGGGGCTCGAGGAGAACCGCCTTTCGCTCAGCGTCATCACGGGCGCGTATGAATCCGCCCGCACCGGGCTGCCCGTGCGCCTCGCCTGAGAAACCCGATGCCCCAAGATGCCCCCAGGGAAGGACACCATGAACCCGGACACCCCGCGCCGGCCCCGGCTTGCCGTGAACCCCATCGCCTACTGGGCGAGGGACGGAAAGACGCCGGAGGTGCTGGGACGGGCCTTTGAGGAACTGGCCGGCATCGGCTTCACCGCCGTCAAGGCAGACGTGCCCGAAGGGATGACGGCTGGCGCCTACCGTGCCTGGATTGCCGGCTTTGGCCTGGCCCCGTCCCTGAGCCTGTTCAACTCAGCCTTCGATGAAACCGTCGACATGAAGGCCGAATTGGAAAGGGCCCGGCGCTTCTCTGGCGTCCAGGCGGAACTGGGGCTGGACCGCACCATGGTCTCATCGGTTGAACTGCCCGCCCGCCGCGCCGAACCCGCCGTCGGCGCGGATTTCAATGCGGGCCGTCTTGCGGCGGCCATCGAGAACGTGGGGCGCAGCTGCGAAGTCCTCCAGTCGGAAGGGCTGCGCCCGCTCCTGCACCCGCACGTGGGAGGCGTCTTTGAGACCGAACACGAGATCACCTCCCTGCTGGACACGCTGGGGCCGGACACCATCGGATTCGGCCCGGACACGGGCCACCTGCGCTGGGCGGGGATGGACCCTGCGGCCATGATCGCCCGCTATGCCGACAGGGTTGGCGGGATCCACATCAAGGACGTTTTCCCCGACTACCTGGAGCCGGCCTCCCGGGCGGGCATGGCCTACTTCGAGGTTACCGGAACCGGGCGGATGTGGGCCGAGCCGGGCCTGGGCGTCCTGGACCTGCCGGGCATCCTCGCCACCATGCCGGCGAACTACGACGGCGACTACATGGTGGAGGTGGACCGTCCCAGTATGAAATCACTGTACGACAGCCACAAAATCTCTTTCGACTGGGCGGCCTCGGGATTGAATGGCAATCTTTTGGCAACCGGTTGACAACGTTGATGGGAACGAAGGATTATTGAGCTATGTCACACTTCCTCTCGCCCATCGCCACGCGCACCCTGTCCCCGGCGGACGCCGCAGCCGACGTCCAGGCGGGTGCGCGGCCGTCTCCGGCTGCGGATCCGGACCGGCTGCTGCCCGCCGATCCCGGCACCCGCAGCATCGCCCGCGAACTGCTGGCACGGGTTGAGGGCCTGCCCATCATCTCCCCGCACGGGCACGTGGATGCGGCCATGCTGGAACAGGACACCCCGTTTCCGGACCCCGCAACTCTGCTGGTCAGCCCGGACCACTACGTGACCCGCCTGATCCACGCCAGCGGCGTTCCGCTGGAGCGCCTGCGGGTGGGCGGCACCACGGCCGTGGAACCCCGCGAAACGTGGCGCGAGTTCGCCAAGGCGTGGCCGCTCTTTGACGGCACAGCTTCCGGCTACTGGATGCGCGACTCCTTTGAGCACGTCTTTGGCCTGTCCAGGGAGGTCAGCGAGGAAAATGCCGACGCGCTGTTTGACGAACTCGACGCCAAGCTCAAGAGCCCGGCATTCCGCCCGCGCCAGCTGTTCAAGGAATTCAACATCGAGGTGCTGGCGACCACTGACGATCCCCTCGACGAGCTGGCCGCCCACAAGGCGATTGCCGAGGACCCCACCTTCGCCGGCCGGGTGCTGCCCACCTTCCGCCCCGATGCCTACATCAAGTTCGCCGCAGCCGGGTGGGCGGAGCGGGTTGAAAGGCTCATTGACACGGCCGGCGACGGCATCGGCGGCTACGAGGGCTACCTCCGCGCCCTGGAAAACCGCCGCCAGTACTTCGTGGAGCATGGCGCCGTCTCCGCAGACCACGGCGTCCGCACGGCACAGACGCTCCGACTCGAAGCCGGCACTGCCGCTGCCCTCTTCGACAAGGCCCGCCGCGGCGAGGCCACCGCCCAGGACGCCGATGTGTTCGAGGCCCACATGACGTACCAGATGGCCCGCATGTCCGTGGCGGACGGACTGGTCATGACCATCCACCCCGGAGTGTTCCGCAACCACCACACCGCATCCTTCAACACCTTCGGGGCGGACACCGGCCACGACATCCCGTTCGCCGTCAGCTACACCGAGGCCCTGCGCCCCATGCTGGAGGACTTCGGCACGGCACCCGGCTTCCACTTCATCCCGTTCACCATTGACGAAACTGTCTTTTCCCGTGAAATTGCGCCGCTGGCCGGGTTCTACCCGTCCGTATTCATTGGCGCCCCGTGGTGGTTCCTGGACGCGCCGGACGCCATGCTGCGCTTCCGTGCCGCCGTCACCGAAACAGCCGGCTTCTCCCGTTCCTCCGGTTTCATTGACGACACCCGCGCGTTTTGCTCCATCCCTGCCCGCCACAACACCTCGCGCCGCATTGAGGCGAGCTTCCTGGCGCGCCTGGTCGCCGAGCGCCGCGTCAGCGAGGCCCGCGCCCAGGAGATCATCGTGGACATTGTCGACGCCGCACCTCGGAGGGCGTTCAAGCTGTGATCGAACCGTTGAATCGAAGCACCGCACAAGCTGCCCCCGCGGCCCCCGTGCGCATTGTCCACCTGGGCTTGGGCGCCTTCCACCGGGCCCACCAGGCCTGGTACACCCAGCACGCCAGCGACGGCGCGGAATGGGGGATCGCCGCCTTCACAGGCCGGCGTCCCGATGCCGCCACTGCACTGGCCGGCCAGGACGGCCTGTACACGCTTATCGAGCGCGGCGAGGGCGGGGACCGGTTTGAGCTGATGTCCGCCATCGTGGAAGCGCACGACGGCGCCGACGTTGCCGCGCTGGCCCGGCTCGTTGCCGCGCCGGCCACGGCCATTGTGACGCTGACCATCACCGAGGCCGCATACCACCTGGGGGCCGACGGCACCCTGGACTTCGCCAGCCCTGCGGTCCAGGCTGACATTGACCTGCTCCGACAGGCCACCGCCCCGGGTGCCGCCGGAACTGCCAACGACGACGGCGACCGCCCGCCCGCCGCTGCCACGCCGGCCGGCCGCCTGGTCCAGGCACTCGCGGCCCGCCGCAGCACCGGTGCCGGGCCCATCGCCGTCGTCCCCTGTGACAACCTGGCCAACAACGCTGCCGCCGCCCGTGCCGCCATTGCTGGCCTGGCCGACGTCGTCGATCCCGGGCTGGGAGCCTGGGTCGCGGAGAACGTCAGCTTTGTCGGCACCTCGGTGGACCGGATCACCCCGCGCACCACAGAGGCGGACGTGGCGCTGGTGGAGGCTGAGTGCGGCTACGTGGACTCGTCGCCCGTGGTGACGGAGCCGTTCAGCGACTGGGTGCTCTGCGGAGCCTTTCCCGCCGGGCGCCCGGACTGGGCAAGCGCCGGCGCCGTGTTTGTTGACACCATCGAGGACTTTGAAAACCGGAAGCTGTGGCTGCTCAACGGCGCCCACTCGCTCATGGCGTACGCCGGCCAGTTGCGCGGCCACGCCACGGTGGCACAGGCCCTGGTCGATCCTGCCTGCGCCGGCTGGATCACCGAGTTTTGGGACGAGGCCGAACGCAACCTGCCTGCCGAGGGCCTGGGCATCCCCGCCTACCGGGCCGCGCTGCTGGAGCGTTTCAGCAATGCCCGCATTGCCCACCACCTGGCCCAGATCGCCATGGACGGCTCCAGCAAGCTGCGCATGCGTGCAGTGCCCGTCCTGAAGGCAGAGCTCGCGGCCGGCCGGCCCGGCACCGGTGCGGCCCGCATGATCGCCGCCTGGGTGGCATTCCTGCGCGTGGCCCGTGCCTCGGGCAGCACCCTGGCCGACTCGGCCGCCGTCGAACTTGGCGCAGCCCTGTCCCTGCCGGCGGGGGAAGACCTGCCCGCCCTCCTGGGCATCCTGGATGCCCGGCTGCCGGGGGACGCCCCGGCCGCTGCCGCCGTCGCTGCCGCATTAGACGGATTGGCCGTGCAGCGACCGGCCTAAACTGGCCGCACAGGCCCAAGTACCTTGTCTTTTCATCCCCTGACCGCCTCCCGGAAGGAACCCCGCCGTGAAAATTGTTTCCGCAGAAGTTTTTGTCACCAGCCCCAGCCGCAATTTTGTGACCCTGAAAATCACCACGGATGAGGGGGTGACGGGCATTGGCGACGCCACGCTGAACGGGCGCGAACTGGCCGTGGCCGCGTATTTGAAGGAGCATGTGGCGCAGCTGCTCATCGGCCGGGACCCGCACCGCATCGAGGACACCTGGCAGTTCATCTACCGCAGTTCCTACTGGCGCCGCGGCCCGGTCACCATGGCCGCCATCGCCGCCGTCGACATGGCGTTGTGGGACATCAAGGGGAAGATTGCCGGGCTGCCGGTGTACCAGCTGCTGGGCGGGGCCTCCCGCAACGGCCTGCGCGCCTACGGGCACGCCTCCGGCACCGACATCCCGCAGCTGTTTGACTCCATCCGCGAACACCTGGAACTGGGCTACAAGTCGGTGCGGGTCCAGACCGCCATTCCTGGCATCAATGCCGTTTACGGGGTGGCGGCCCAGGCGCAGGCCTCAGGGGAGCGCTACGACTACGAGCCGGCTGGCCGGGGCACGTACCCGCAGGAGGAGGACTGGGACACCCGCGCCTACCTGCGCCACCTGCCCACCGTGTTTGAGGCCGTCCGCAACGAATTCGGCCCCGAACTGCCCCTGCTCCACGACGGCCACCACCGCATGACCCCCATCCAGGCGGCGAAGCTGGGCAAGGCGCTGGAGCCGTACGACCTGTTCTGGCTGGAGGACTGCACCCCGGCCGAGAACCAGGAGGCCCTGCGCCTGGTCCGTTCCCACACCACCACCCCTCTGGCCATCGGCGAGGTGTTCAACACGGTGTTCGACTTCCAGACCATCATCAAGGAACAGCTGATCGACTACGTGCGGGCCGCCTCGACGCACTTTGGCGGGATTTCGCCGCTGAAGAAGGTCATGGACTTCGCTGCGCAGTACCAGATCAAGTCCGGCTTCCACGGCCCCACGGACATTTCCCCCATCGGATTCGCCGCCCAGCTCCATGTGGGCCTGGCCATCCACAACTACGGCATCCAGGAGTACATGCAGCACTCCGACGCCACGAACGAAGTGTTCCAGCAGTCGATGACGTTCAAGGACGGCTACCTGCACCCGGGAGAGAAGCCCGGCATCGGCGTCGAGTTCAACGAGGAAGCCGCAGCGGCATTCCCGTACCAGCAGGCCTACCTGCCCTACAACCGGCTCATTGACGGAACGGTCCACGACTGGTGAACGGCGGGGCAGCGTTTCCGGCCCGCCGCATCGTGGTCATGGGGGTGTCCGGCTGCGGCAAGAGCACCATCGGCGCCCTTGTCGCGGCCGGGCTTGGCCTGCCTTTCACGGACGGGGATTCCCTGCACCCGCTGGAAAACATCGCCAAGATGGCCGCCGGCATTCCACTGGACGACGCCGACCGCGCACCCTGGCTGGCCGTCGTCGGCCGGGAGCTGGCCTCCTCCGCCAACGGCCTGGTGGTGGCCTGCTCTGCCCTCAAGCGCAGCTACCGGGAAGCCATCCTTGCCGAGGCGCCAGATGTTGTTTTCCTGCACCTGGACGGCGCCCGGGAAGTTTTGGAGACCCGGCTCGAAGGGCGTTCGGGCCACTTCATGCCGGCCGCCCTGCTGGATTCGCAGCTTGCCGCCCTGGAAGCGCCGGGGGATGACGAGCCCGCAGTGGTGATCGACATATCGGCGCCCGTGGACGCCCTGGTGCGCGACGCCGTCGTGCGCCTGAAGGGCATCGCCCTGCGGCAAAGCGCCTAAGCAATGAAGCGAAGCCGATGGGGCCGCCCGGGGCAAGCTTTGGTATACAAGAGAGTATGGATACACCAGTGGACACCACAGCAGGAACGCCTGCCACCCGCGTTATTGTCATGGGCGTCTCCGGCTCCGGCAAGAGCACCATCGGGGCCCTCGTGGCCGACGCCATGGGCTTCCCGTTCCTGGACGGGGACTCCCTGCACCCGCTCGCCAACATCCACAAGATGGCTGCCGGAATCCCGCTCGATGACTCGGACCGCTGGCCGTGGCTGGAAATCGTGGGCGACGAACTGGCCAACACCAAAGCGGCCGGCATTGTCATTGCGTGCTCGGCGTTGAAGCGCAGCTACCGCGATGTCATCCGGGCGAAGGCACCCGACACCATTTTCCTGCACCTTGACGGCTCTCTGGAAGTGCTCGGCTCCCGGCTGGAGGGCCGTTCCGGCCACTTCATGCCGCCGGCCCTGCTGGCCTCCCAGCTGGCCACCCTGGAACCGCTGGGCAAGGATGAAAACGCCGTGGTGATCGACATTTCCGCCAGCATTACTGAACTGCTGGCCCAGGCCGTGGCCGGCATCGAGCTGGCGGCAGCCCGCTAGCCATGGCCAGCGCCGGAACGCAGCACAGCGCCGGTTCCCAGCACAGCGCCGAGGAACAATTGACTGTGGGACAGCTGGCCGAACGAAGTGGCGCCACCGTGTCCGCCCTGCATTTTTATGAGCGGCAGGGCCTGATCTTTTCCACGCGCACGGCGGGCAACCAGCGCCGCTTCCGGCGTTCGGTGCTGCGGCGGGTGGCCGTCATCCGGGCGGCCCAGCGTGCCGGCATCCCCCTGGCGCTGGTGGCCGAATCCTTCGCGGAACTGCCCAGCGACGGCGTGCCGGACAGCGCCGACTGGCAGCGGCTGTCCGAACACTGGCGCGGCGAGCTGGACGCGCGCATCAGGGCCCTTGAAAAGCTGCGCGGGAGCCTGGGCGGCTGCATTGGCTGCGGCTGCCTGTCCCTGGCCGAATGCGGCTTTGTGAACCCGGATGACAAGGTGGCCGGGCAGGGGCCCGGCGCCCGGGCCTTCGATTTCTCCCGCCGAAACTAGGCACTGGCACCCGTACGCGATTTGACCTCTACCATGGTTGAGGTTTTAGTGTTGCTTGTGGCCCTCCTTTTCGTGGCGGGCCGCCGCGAGAGGAACCATGCCCCCATGAGCACGCAAGCCGAAATGCCCGCAGCCTGCCCCGATTCCGGCCAGGCAGCCGCCAATTTCAAGGCAGCCTTCGGCGGGCACCCGGCCGGGGTGTCCATCATTACGGCCGACATTGGCACGGGGCCCGTCGGCATCACGGCCTCCTCGGTGGCCTCCGTTTCCGCGGAGCCGCCCATCCTGGCCTTTTCCCTGGCATCCCAGAAGGGCTCCGCCGCCGCCATCGCCGTGGCGGATTCCCTGGTGGTCCACCTGCTCACGGCGTCCGACGTCGGGCTGGCCCGAGCCTTTGCCAGCCCCACCACCGAACGCTTCACCGGCGCCATGGTGTGGACACGGCTGGACACGGGAGAGCCCTTGCTCATGCATGCCGGCTTCGCCCTGCGGTGCAAGGTCCTGAGCCGGACCGCGGCGGGTTCCTCACTGCTGGTGGCGGCCGCCGTGGTGGAGGTCATTGCCCCGGAATCCCCGGGCGAGCCGCTGGTATATCACCAGCGCGGCTACCACGGCCTGGGCGGGCAGGGGCTCCCGACGGAAAGTTGAATGGCGCGCCGCCGCCCCGGGGGCCGGGGCAGGCGCTCATGTAGACTGAAAAACCTATGGAAAGTAAATCTAGGGGCCGGCACAACGGTTCGCCCAGCGTGGGATCACGCTCCGGTGCAAACGTTGTACAAGCCGGCAAACCCCGCACGCGAGCCCACCACACCACCGCCAACGCACCGGCCGGCCCCAGCGCCGACCACCCCCCGCCGGCGCCCGGCCCCCGCAGCCGAACAGCTGAAACGGGGGACCTGTAATGGAATGGCTCCTCCTCGCAGCAGGCCTGCTCCTCATCCTGGGGACCGGGTTCTTTGTGGCCGTGGAATTTTCCCTCGTGGCCCTGGATCAGGCGTCGGTGCAACGCGCCGTGGACGACGGCGACAAAGCTGCTGAACCGCTGTTGCACTGCCTCAAGTCCCTGTCCACGCAGCTGTCCAGTTGCCAGCTGGGCATTACGCTGACCACCCTCCTGACCGGCTTCCTGATGGAACCGTCCCTGGGTGCACTGCTCGCCGGTCCTTTGGACGCCCTGGGCGTGCCCCCCGCTGCGGCTGCCACGGCGGCCCTCATCACCGCCATGGCGGTGGCCACCCTGCTCTCCATGCTCATTGGGGAACTGGTGCCCAAGAACATGGCCATCGCCAAGGCGTTCGAGGTTGGCAAGGCCGTGGCCCGCCCGCAGCTTGTCTTCACCGCCATCTTCAAGCCTGCCATCCTGGTCCTCAACGGCGTTGCGAACAAGGTCCTGAACCTGTTCGGCATGGAAGCGAAGGAAGAAATCTCCGGGGCGCGCTCGCCCGCCGAACTCGCATCCCTGGTGCGCCGTTCCGCCGCCATGGGCACCCTTGATGAGGGCACGGCGCGGTTTGTGGCGCGCACGCTGAGCTTCGGCGAACGCACCGCGGCCGACGTCATGACGCCGCGCATGCGCGTGGAAACCATCGAGTCCGAACAATCCGTGGCGGACATCATCGACGCCGCCCGGCGCACCGGGTACTCGCGCTTTCCCGTGATCGGCGATTCGCCTGACAACATCCTGGGCGTGGTCCACCTGAAAAAGGCCGTCTCCATTCCCTTTCGGAAGCGCGCCGCCATTGAGGCCGGCGCCATCATGACTGACGTGCTGCGCGTCCCCGAAACAGTGCACCTGGACGCTCTGATCCTCGAACTCCGCGAGGGGAACCTGCAGATGGCCGTGGTCCAGGACGAATACGGCGGTACGGCAGGTGTGGCCACGCTGGAAGACCTCGTGGAGGAAATTGTGGGTGAGGTTTCCGACGAGCACGACCGCACCAAGCCCGGCATCCTGCAGGCCGCCAGCGGCGACTGGTATTTCCCGGGCCTCATGCGCCCCGACGAGGTCACCGAACGCATCGGCCCGCTCAACGTCCCCGACGAGGCCGCCTACGAAACCGTGGGTGGGTTCATGATGGCCGAGCTGGGCCGGATCGCCCGCCTCGGCGACACGGTCCCGGTGGAAGGCGGCACCCTGGTGGTTGACCGGCTGGAGCGGCGCCGCATAGACCGCATCCGCTTTGTCCCGGCACCGGACCCCGCAACCGGGGAACCCGGCAGCCCCGGACGTTCCGGGCACGACGGCGGCAAGCACGACGGCGGCAAGCAAGACGGCGGCAAGCTCGACGGCGGAGGCCGGAAATGAACCCGTGGGCAGGAATTGCCTGGCTGGTGGTGCTGTTGCTCGGCAATGCGTTCTTTGTGGCCGCCGAGTTCGCCATCATGTCCGCCCGGCGCAGCCAGATCGAACCGCTGGCGGACGCGGGTTCCAAGCGCGCCAAAGTCACCTTGGGGGCGATGGAAAACGTCTCCCTCATGCTGGCTTGTTCGCAGCTGGGCATCACAGTGTGCTCGCTGTTGATCCTCAACGTTGCCGAACCTTCCATCCACCACCTGCTGTCCACGCCGCTGCACGCCCTGGGCGTTGCAGAGAGCATTGCCGCGCCCGCGGCGTTTGTGGTGGCGCTGCTGCTGGTGACGTTCCTGCACGTGACGTTTGGGGAGATGGTGCCCAAGAACATGAGCGTCTCCGCCGCCGACAAGGCGGCCCTGCTGCTGGCCCCGCCGCTCGTCTTCATCGGCAAGCTGGTGAGGCCCGTGATCGTGGCACTGAACTGGAGCGCCAACCACATTGTCCGGCTGTTCCGGATCGTGCCGCAGGATGAGGTGTCGTCTTCCTTCACCCTGGAGGAAGTGCAGTCCATCGTGGCCGAATCCACGCGCAGCGGGCTGGTGGATGACCTGACCGGGCTCATCAACGGGGCGCTGGAGTTTTCCACCCAGCGTGCCGGCGGCATCATGGTGCCGCTGGAGCAGGTGGTGACGCTGCCGGCGTCGGCCACGCCGGTGCAGTTTGAGCACAAGGTCGGCAAGACGGGGTTCTCCCGGTTTGTCCTGACCGACGACGGCGGCACGCTGTTGGGCTACCTTCACCTGAAGGACGTGTTGCCCATCCCGGCGGAGCGCTATGAGCTGCCCATCGGGGAGGCCCGCGTGCGCTCCATGGTGAACCTGTCCGTGGATGAGGAAATTGAGGATGCGCTGGCCATCATGCAGCGCACCGGATCGCACGTGGCCCGCGTGATTTCCGCCGACGGCCAAACCGTGGGCGTGCTGTTCCTGGAGGATGTGATTGAGCAGCTGGTGGGCGAAATCCGCGACGCAACCCAGACGCAGATCCACGAACGCAAAAAGGCTTGATGCGAACGGTTCCCAATATGCGTTATGCTGGGTGCAGACTTATTGGTAACAATTCTCATTAGCATCCTTCGGAGGACACCGCATGCAGCTGCGCCGCACCACACTGACCCTCGCATTGGCCGTGGCGGCGTCGCTGCTGCTGGGTGCATGCGGGGGCGGTTCCAGCGCGGCCACGGACAAGCAGGCCGGCGGCGGCACGATCGCCGTGGTGGCCTCGACCAATGTGTATGGCAGCATTGCCGAGGCTGTGGGCGCGGACCGGGTGTCCGTCCATTCCATCATTGCCCGGGCCGACGCCGACCCCCATTCCTATGAGGCCACGGCCCAGGACAAGCTGGCCGTCTCCAAGGCCGCCGTCGGCATTGAAAACGGCGGCGGCTACGACGATTTCTTCGGCCAGCTGGCCAAGGGGATCCTCGATCCCGCAAAGGTCATCAACGTCAGCCGGCTCTCCGGCCTGGACACTGGTCCGGACTTCAACGAGCACCTGTGGTACTCGCTGCCCACCATGTCCAAGCTGGCTGACCAGCTGGCCGTGCGTTTCTCCGCGCTGGATGCTGCCCACGCGGGCGAGTTTGCCGCCAACGCCAAGGCCTTCAAGGGCACACTGGCCGGCATTGAGGCATCGCTGGCCGGAGTCAAGGCGGCGCACCACGGAGCCGCGGCAGCCATCACCGAACCCGTGCCGCTGTACCTGCTGGAGGAGGCCGGCCTGGCCAATGCCACCCCTGCAGCGTTCAGCACGGCCATCGAAAACGGCTCCGACGTCCCCACCACCGTGCTCCGGGATACAGTAAACCTCATGACAAACGGAACCGTGGCCCTGCTGGCCTACAACCAGCAAACCGAGGGCCCGCAAACCGTGGAGGTCAAAAAGGCCGCCGAACAGGCGGGGGTGCCCGTGGTGGACTTCACCGAGACCCTGCCGCAGGGCAAGGACTACCTCCAGTGGATGGCCGCGAACGCAGCCCACATCCAGCAGGCCCTGGCCACCTCCAAAGCCACCGCGAAGTGAGCGCAACGTCCACGCCGCCCGGCGTCGCAGTTGCCAGCGCACCCGCCGTCAGCCTGCGCGGCGCCAGCCTGGCGTACGGGCCGCGCACCCTGTGGGACGGACTGGACCTGGACATTGCGCCGGGTGAATTCCTGGCCGTGCTCGGTGCCAACGGCAGCGGCAAGACAAGTTTCCTGAAGGTCCTGCTGGGGCTGGTGCCGCTAGGCGCCGGCACCCTGGCGATCGACGGCGAACCAGCCCGCCGCGGCAGCCGCGCCATAGGCTACGTCCCCCAGCAAAAACACTTCCCGCCGGACACGCCCCTGAGGGCGCGGGACCTGGTCGGCTTGGGCGTGGACGGCCACAAGTGGGGCATCCGGCTGCGCGGGCGCGCCTACCGCAAGCGGGTTGACGCGCTGCTGGCCGAGGTGGGGGCCGCGTCCTACGCGAAGATTCCGGTGGGCATGCTCTCCGGCGGCGAGCAGCAGCGGCTGCGCATTGCCCAGGCCCTGGCGCCGAACCCCAAGGTGCTGCTCTGCGACGAACCTTTGCTCTCACTGGACCTGCACCACCAAAGGGCCGTGAGCGCCCTGGTGGGGCGGCAGGCAAAACGCAACGGGACCGCCGTCGTATTTGTCACGCATGAAATCAACCCGATCCTGGAACACGTTGACCGGGTGCTGTACCTGGCCGGCGGGCGATTCACCATCGGCACCCCCGGGGAGGTCATGACCACGGAAGTGCTGTCGCGGCTCTATGGCACACACGTTGAGGTGCTGCACAGCCACGGGCGGATTGCCGTGGTGGGCATGCCGGACAGAGTGCTGGACGGCCACCCCGAGGAACTTCCCGGCGCGGAATTGCAGGGGCAGCCATGAACTGGTCGGACTTTTCCCACGCCGTTTTCAACTTCACCGACTATGCCCAGCTGCTGCCGCTGTTCCGCGATTCCCTGCTGGCCGGGGCCATCCTGGGCCTGGTCGGCGGCCTGATCGGCACCTTTGTCATGATGCGCGACCTGGCCTTCGCCGTCCACGGCATAGCCGAACTGTCCTTTGCCGGGGCGGCCTTTGCCCTGCTGGTCGGCGCGGACGTCATTTTCGGTTCACTGGCCGGCTCCGTGCTGGCCGCGCTTTTGCTCGGCGTCATGGGGGTGCGGGCCCGGGAGAAGAATTCGGTGATCGGCGTCATCATGCCGTTTGGGCTGGGCCTGGGCATCTTGTTCCTGTCCCTCTACCAGGGACGCGCGGCGAACAAGTTTGGCCTGCTGACAGGGCAGATCGTGTCCGTTGACTCCACGCAGCTCTCCGCCCTGGCGGCCACTGCGGCGGTGGTCATCGCCGGGCTGGTGCTCATTTGGCGGCCCCTGACCTTTGCCAGCGCCGACCCGGACATTGCCGCGGCCCGGGGCATCCCGGTGCGCACCCTGTCCTTGGCCTTCATGTTCCTGCTCGGGATTTCCGTGGCCCTGTCCATCCAGGTCGTGGGGGCCCTGCTGGTGCTGGCACTGCTTATCACCCCCGCGGCGGCGGCCCTCCAGGTGACGGCGGCCCCGCGCAAGGTGGTGCTGCTCAGCGTGGCCTTCGCCATCATCTCCACAGTGGGCGGCATCATGCTGGCCCTGGGCGGGAGCATCCCGATCTCCCCGTACGTCACAACGCTTTCCTTCCTGATCTACGTGCTGTGCCGCGGCGTGGGTGCCGTGCGGCGCCGCCGCGGCTGGACAGTGCGGACACCCTTGGAAGCTGCGCACGCCTAGGCCGCAGCCGTGCGCCACTTCTAAAGTGGCGCACGATTGGCCCCTGACGGTGCGCAGCTCCAAGGGCTAGCGTTGGTGCATGGACTGGTTGGGCGGCTGGCTTGGCGGCTGGTTTGGCACGGCGGACTTCGGGCTGGCGCGCTTTGTGCTCCAGCGCGGCATAGCGGCCATTTTCCTGCTCGCCTTTGTCTCCAGCGCCCTGCAGTTTCCGGCACTGCTGGGCGAACACGGCCTGCTGCCCGTGCCGCGATACCTGGACCGCGTGGCGCGCCCGCCCGGGCCTACACTCTTCCGCTGGCGGTACTCGGACACGCTGCTGCGTACCGTGGCCTGGACCGGCGCGGCCCTGGGCCTGTCCGTGGTGGCGGGCCTGCCGCAGCGCGGGCCAGCCTGGGTGCCAATGGCCGTGTTCCTGGCGATGTGGCTGCTGTACATGTCGATCGTCAACGTGGGGCAGGTCTTCTATGGCTTTGGCTGGGAGATCCTGCTCCTGGAGGCCGGCTTCCTGGCCGCCTTCCTGGGCTCAAACCAAACCACGACGCCGGCCGTCACCCTCTGGCTGTTCCGCTGGCTGGTGTTCCGGCTGGAGTTTGGCGCCGGACTCATCAAGATGCGCGGCGACCCGGCCTGGCGGGACCTCACGGCGCTGTACTACCACCATGAAACCCAGCCCATGCCCAACCCCCTCAGCTGGTTCTTCCACCACCTGCCACGGCCGCTGCACAAGGTGGAGGTGCTGGGCAACCACCTCGCACAGCTGGTGGTGCCGTTCTTCCTGTTTGCCCCGGCTCCCGTGTCCACCGTGGCTGCCGCGGCCATCATCCTCACGCAGTGCTGGTTGGTGCTGTCAGGAAACTTTGCGTGGCTGAACGCCGCCACCATCGTGCTGGCATTCTCCGCCGTGGCAACTCCCGCGGTGCCTGCCGTGGCACCGGGCGGGCCGGGGATGCCCACCTGGTTTGCCGCCGTCGTGCTGGCGGTGGGGGCGCTCGTGCTGGTGCTCAGCTGGTGGCCGCTGCGCAACTTGTTTTCCCGGCACCAGGTGATGAACGGCAGCTTCAACCGGTGGCGGCTGGCCAACGCCTACGGGGCGTTCGGCTCCATCACGCGGGACCGCCTGGAGGTGGTGGTGGAGGGCACCTTGGGCGATCCCCGCGGCGGTGGCTGGATGGAATACGGCTTCCGCGGCAAGCCGGGGGAGCCCGGACGGATGCCGCGGCAATGGGCGCCCTACCAGCTGCGCCTGGACTGGCAGATGTGGTTCCTGGCGCTGGGGTCGCCCGGCCTGAATTGGTTTGTGCCGTTCCTGAACAAGCTGCTCGACGCCGACCCGGCCACCTTGGGCCTGCTGCGCCACGACCCGTTCGCCGGGGAACGGCCCGCCTGGGTCCGGGCGCGCGTGTTCAGCTACCGGTACACCACGTGGGCCGAGTGGCGCGGGAGCGGCAATTGGTGGGTGCGTGAGCCGCTGGGCGAGCTGGTGCCGCCCGTCAGCCGTGGCAGCCATTAACGGCTGTGCGCGCTCAGACCGCCGCGCACTCGGGGCACAGGCCGTAAATCTCCACCGTGTGCTGGACCTGTGTGAAGCCGTTTTCGCGGGCGATCCGCGCAGCCCAGCTCTCAACCGCCGGCGCCTCAATCTCCACCGTTTTGCCACAGTTGCGGCACAGCAGGTGGTGGTGGTGGCTGGTGGCCGAGCAGCGCCGGTACACGGCCTCGCCCTCGCCGTTGCGCAGGGTGTCCACCAGGCCGTCGTCGGCCATGGAAGCCAGGATCCGGTACGTGGTGGCCAGGGACACGCGCACGTCCTGTTCGTGGAGCAGGCGGTGGAGCTCCTGGGTGCTGACAAAGTCCTCCAGGCCGTCAAGGGCCGCACTGATGGCCAGCCGCTGCTTGGTGACGCGCTGTTCCCTGACCGGCACTTCAGACATGCTTTTGACCCGCTTTCCGACTCCAAATCCAATTAACCAGCCTAACGCACCGGCACGGTATTAGGCTGGCAGCATGTTGCTGACCAAATACACGCACGCCTGCATCCGCCTCGAAAAGGAAGGACGGGTGCTGGTGATCGATCCCGGCACGTTCTCCGAAACAGACCGGGCCCTGGCGGGTGCCGATGCCATCCTGATCACCCACGAGCACGCCGACCACATTGACCAGGCCGCGGTCCTGGGCGCCCTGGCCGCCAGCCCGGCGCTGGCCATCCACGCGCCGGCCGGGGTGGCCCGCACCCTGCGCGAGGCTGCGCCGCAGTCGGCCGGGCAGGTGCACGACGCCTCTGCCGGGGAAACCTTTGCGGTGGCGGGTTTCAACGTGCTTGGCGTGGGAGGCCAGCACGCCGTCATCCACCCGTCCATCCCCGTGGTGGCAAATGTCGGCTTCGTGGTGGATGGGGCTGTCTACCACCCGGGCGATTCGCTGATCGTGCCGGCGGGCGTCCAGGTGGACACGCTGCTGGTTCCCGTGCACGCACCGTGGTCCAAGGTGGCCGAAGTGGTGGACTTTGTGGTGTCCGTACGGGCCCGCAGAGCATTCCAAATCCACGACGCACTGCTGAACCAGGCGGGCCTGTCCTTCACGGAGTCCCACATTGGGCGGATCGGGGCCGAGCACGGCACCGAATTCCGCCACCTGGCAGCCGGGGAGTCGCTGGAAATCTAGCGCAGTTCCCTGGCGGGTTCTAGCCTGCCCACACACCCGTCTCGAAGAAAGAGCGGATGGTGGCCGCGTGTGGCTCCGGGTCCAGGCCCTTGCCGGCCAGCCACGCGGGGTTGTTATAGCTGCCCGCGTACCGCTCGCCGCCGTCGCACATCAACGTGACTATGCTGCCCTGCTCGCCGCGGGCCACCATGCCGGCCACCAGCTGCCACACGCCCCAGAGGTTGGTGCCTGTGGAGGGGCCCGCGGCCATGCCGGACAGTTCGCTGAAGTGCGCCATGGCCGCCACGGACGCGGCGTCGGGGATCTGGAGCATGTGGTCGATCACGCCCGGCACGAAGCTGGGCTCCACGCGGGGCCGGCCAATTCCCTCGATCCGGGAGGAGTTCCCGGTCACCACGGACGCGTCGCCGGAATTCCACGCCGGATAGAACGCGGAGCCTTCCGGATCCACCACTGCCAGCTGCGTGGAGTGGCCGTGGTAGCGGATATACCGGCCGATCGTGGCGGACGTGCCTCCCGTGCCGGCGCCCACCACCACCCAGGCCGGTTCGGGGAAGCGTTCGTGCGAGAGCTGGGTGAAGATGGACTCGGCAATGTTGTTGTTGCCCCGCCAGTCCGTGGCCCTCTCGGCGTAGGTGAACTGGTCCATGTAGTGCCCGCCGGTTTCGGCAGCGATGGCCGCCGCGGCCGAATACACCTGGTCCGCCTGCTCCACCAAGTGGCAGCGGCCCCCGAAGCTCTCGATCAAGGCAACTTTTTCCGGGCTGGTGCCGCGTGTCATGACGGCAACAAAGTCCAGGCCCAGCAGCTGCGCAAAGTACGCCTCCGAGACGGCCGTGCTGCCCGAGCTGGCCTCCACCACCGTAGTGCCCTCGTGGATCCAGCCGTTGACCAGTGCAAACAGGAACAAGGACCGGGCCAGGCGGTGCTTCAGGCTCCCCGTGCGGTGGCAGGATTCGTCCTTGACATACAGGTCCACGCCCCACTGCTCCGGCAGCTCGATCTTGTAGAGGTGCGTATCTGCGGAGCGGTTGTTTTCCGCCTGAACCATGCCGATGGCACGATGGGTCCAGGCCTGGGCTGAGTGGGAGGAAGTCATGAAGCCAGCGTAGCGCGCTACATTTGAGGCACGCCAAAACAAGCAACCCCGAGGGAGCCCCGCATGACCGTGTTAATGAGTGTTTCCGAACTCCGGGAGCGCCTCGCCGCCGGCGCGCGGACCGTGCTGCTGGACGTGCGCTGGGCCCTGGGCGATCCGCACGGCCGTGAGCATTACCTTGCCGGCCACCTCCCGGGCGCTGTCTTCGTCAACATGGAAACCGAGCTGGCCGGCCACGGGGAACCGCGCGACGGCCGCCACCCGCTGCCCGCCGAGGCAGACTTTGCCGCGGCCGTCCGCCGCTGGGGCATCAATGCCGGGGACACGGTGGTGGCGTACGACGACGCCGGGGCTGCCGCCGCTGCCCGCGCCTGGTGGCTGTTGGGTTACGCAGGCTTTGACAACGCCTACCTGCTCGACGGCGGACTGGCAGCCTGGCGTGCAGCGGAGCTGCCGCTCGCCCAAGGTGAGGAACGCGCGGAGCCGGGGAACGGCGTCGTGCATTATGGGCACAAGGCCGCCGTGGACATTGACGGGGCCGCAGCCTGGCCGGGGCACGGGATCCTGCTGGATGCCCGGGCGGGGGAGCGGTACCGCGGGGAGGCCGAGCCCGTTGACCCGCGGGCCGGGCACATTCCGGGCGCCGTGAGTGCACCCACCACAGGGAATCTTGCCGCGGACGCCACGTTTCTGCCGGCCGCGGAGTTGCGGGCGCGGTTTGCGGCCCTGGGCGTGGCCGACGGCGCCGAGGTGGCCGTCTACTGCGGTTCCGGCGTCACGGCGGCCCACGAGGTGGCGGCGCTGGAGATTGCCGGATTCACGGCTGCGCTGTTCCCGGGGTCATGGTCGGCGTGGTCCAACCGTCCGGAGCGCCCCGTCGAGACGGGCGCGGCGGGCGATAGGGTTGAACCATGACGCAAGCAAAAGCATACGCAGCCGTGTCCGCGACGTCCGGCCTGGCCCCCACCACCATCGAACGCCGCGACCCCGGGGCGCACGACGTGGAGATCGCCATTGACTTCTGCGGGCTGTGCCACTCCGACGTCCACACCATCCGGGCTGAATGGGGAGGGACCACGTACCCGCTGGTTCCGGGGCATGAAATTGTGGGCAAAATCAGCCGCATCGGTGCCGACGTGGCCGGGTTTTCCGTGGGAGACACCGTGGGCGTGGGCTGCATGGTGGACTCCTGCCGCGAATGTGATTCCTGCCTGGAGGGCTTTGAGCAGTATTGCGAAAAAGGCAACACCGGCACCTACGGGGTGGCGGACCGGCGCAACGGGGGCGGCATCACGCAGGGAGGCTACTCCTCCTCCATAGTGGTGGATGAGAACTACGTGCTGAACGTGCCGGCGGGACTGGACCCGGCCGGCGTCGCGCCCCTGCTGTGCGCGGGAATCACCACCTACTCGCCGCTGCGCTACCTGGACGTCCAGGAGGGCGATTCCGTGGGCGTGGTGGGGCTTGGCGGGCTGGGGCACATGGGCGTGAAAATTGCCAAGGCCCTGGGCGCCACGGTCACCGTTTTCACCACATCCCCGGCCAAGGCCGACGCTGCCGTTTCGCTCGGGGCCGACCACGTGGTGGTCTCCTCCGACCCGGCCCAGATGCACGCCGCGAAGCACACGCTCAATGCCATTTTGGACACCGTGGCGGCCGTGCACGACATCAACCCGTACCTGGGCACGCTGGCCCGCGACGGCGCCCTGATCCAGCTGGGCCTGCCGCCTGCCGACATGCCCCCGGTGCGGCCCGGGCTGCTGATCCGCAAGCGCCTGGCCTACGGCGGATCGCTGATTGGCGGCATTGCGGAGACCCAGGAAATGCTGGATTTCTGCGCGGAGCACGGCATCGTTTCCGACATTGAAATGGTCACCGCGGACGGGCTGGACCAGGCCTATGACCGCATGGTGGCCGGCGACGTCAAATACCGTTTTGTGCTGGACAATTCGACCCTCTAGGAGCCTTTCGTGAGCACGCTGTTTACCAAGATCATCAATGGCGAGATTCCCGGCCGCTTCATCTGGAAGGACGAATCCTGTGTGTCCTTTTTGACCATTGGGCCCCTGACGGACGGGCATGCCCTGGTGGTGCCGCGGCTGGAGGTGGACAAGTGGACGGACGCCGCTCCGGAGCTGGTGGCGAAGCTGATGGCCGTTTCCCAGACCATCGGGCAGGCGCAGCTTTCGGCGTTTGGGGCGCCCCGGGCCGGGCTGATTGTTGCCGGCTTTGAGGTGGAACACCTGCACGTCCACGTGTTCCCGGCCTACGGACTGGAGAATTTTGACTTCAAGGCCGTGGACAACAACCCGGACCCTGCGGCAATGGACGCCAGCGCCGAAAAGATCCGCGTGGCCCTGCGTGCGGCCGGCCACGGCGAGTTCGTCCCCGAATCCTAGGCCCCTTTTCCCGACGCTCGGTTGCAATCGGGGGAGTTTTCTTGGACGCTCGGTTGCAACCGGGGGAGTTTTCTTGGACGCTCGGTTGCCAGTGGCAAGATTGGGCTGCAGGTGCGGCGATCGTTGATGGAAGGGGCTGTAGTGGGGACGGTCCTGGCATTGCTGTTGCGGCACTTGGCAGCGGAAACGCCCATCAAGCCGGAAGGTTTCACCTTGGTTGCCGTCGACGGTGTTGACGGGAGCGGAAAGTCTACTTTTGCGGCGGCGTATGCGGAAGCCCTGTCAGCGCTCGGACACCCTGTGGTGCTTATCCACGCGGACGACTTTCTCAATTTGCGCGCTGTGCGCCACTGCCGGGGCAGGGACTCCCCTGTTGGCTTCTGGCTGGACAGTTATGACTATTCGGCCCTGGAGCGGGACGTCCTGATTCCTTTTGGTCCAGGGGGCGACGGCGGCTACCGGGCCGCGGCCACGGACCACCGGCGCAACGCCGCCGTGGATTCGCCCCTGGTGCAGGCCCGCCCCGGTTCCGTTTGCATTGTTGAAGGCATGTTCCTGCACCGCCGCGAGTTGGCGTGGCGGTGGGCCTATTCGGTGTTCCTGGACGTGCCGTTCACAGAAACAGCCCGGCGAATGGCCGTCCGGGACGGCACCCCGCGGGACCCCGGCCACCCGGGGATGCGGCGCTACATCGAAGGGCAGCGGCTTTATTTTGCCGACTCCAAACCTTGGCTCCGTGCCACGCGGGTGGTGGACAACACTGACCCGCTGGCGCCAATTGTGGGCTAGCATTCTGCCAATGCACTTCGTGGCAGGGGGGGACCGCACCGTGGAAACTTATTGGCTGGCAGCCAGGGAAAACCTCCATGTCCGGAGGTCCCCTTGACGGCGGACCAGCCCGAACCCCGCAGGGACCTGCGCCGGTCCGCCTCCGGCCGGGTGCCCCAATGGGTCCTCGACGAAGAGGCTTCCGGTCTCGCCGCCCGGGCAGGATTCGACAAAGCCGCAGGCCCTCTACCGGGGCCGCGGCGAAAGAAGCGTGAGCCCCGCCGTTCACGAGGCAGGGCGCCACGCCTGCTGCGCACCATTTGTTTAGTTCTGGCGGTAGCGCTTATTGTCACCTATTACGCGTTCCCGGGCCTGCTCCGCGACGCCACAACGGCCATTGCCGGGGAACAGTTCTCCGCTCCGCAATCCGGCGTCGGGCCTGCGTCCACCTGGCGTGCAGGGTACCCGCCGCGCGGCGTTGAGGCGCAGAAGCAGCCGCTTGGGCATCCCGCCGAGATGTCGCCGTCGAGCAGTTCCTATGTCTATATCGATGGGGATTCCAAAAGCCGCTTCGTTGCCTACGACCCCTGCCGGCCCATCCACTTTGTGACCCGACCCGACCACGCGCCTTCAGGCGCACGCCAACTCATCACGCAGGCAGTGGCCGCAGCGTCTAAGGCAAGCGGGCTAACGTTCATTGACGACGGCGACACTACGGAGGGCTACTCCAAGGACAGGAACGCGTACCAGCCGGACCGTTACGGAAAGCGCTGGGCGCCCGTGCTGATCGTTTGGGAAACGACTGACGAGCAGCCGCAATTTGCCCCAAGTGCAGTTCCCGGGGCCAAGAACATTGCCGGACTTGGCGGCAGCCAGGCAATAGTCGGCGACTCGGGGAGCCGGGTCTTCGTCACTGGGGATGTCCAGCTCAACGCAACCGCCCTGGGCGAATTGATGACGAGACTAAATGGTCCCGCGTTGGTGACGGCCGTCGTCAAACACGAACTGGGCCACGTCCTTGGGCTGGGACATGTAGGGGACCCCACACAGCTGATGTACGAAACTGCGCAGCCAGGAGTCGCAAGCTACGCGGCCGGTGACCTTGCCGGCCTCGCGACGCTGGGGCAAGGGAAGTGCTTCCCCAATCACTAGGACTGCATTTCTGGAGGGAGCGTTGGTGAAAACACCCCTTTTTGATGAGGGAGCGTCGGTGAAAACACCCCCGATTGCAACCGAGCGTCGGGGAGACGGGGAGGCGGGGAGGCGTCGGGGCGGCGTCCTCGTCAGGCCATCGCCTTTGACAGGGCCACGCGGATGCGCTTTTCCGACACCGAATAGGCCGTCCCCAGCTCCACCGCGAACAGGCTGACCCGCAGTTCCTCAATCATCCAGCGCACATGCTCCAGCCCCGCCGTGGACCGCTGGCCCGGCAGCAGCGCCGCCATGGCGTCGTCGTACTCGTCCTCCAGCCGCTGCACGGCGGCCATCGACTGCCCGTCCCGCGCCACGTTGGAGGGCAGCTTCTCCAGCCGGCGTTCAATGGCAGCCAGGTACCGCGGCAGCTGGCTGAGCTGGGCAAATCCCGTTTTCGCCACAAAGCCGGGATACACCAGCAGGTCCAGCTGCTGCTTGATGTCGTTCAGGGCGCTGATCAGCGGCAGGCTGCTGGTGGAACGAAGCGCCTTGTCGATGCGCAGCTTCGACGCCAGCACCTTTTCCACCACGGCCGTCACCGAGAACACCGTGTCGATGAGCTCGGCGCGCACGGTTTCGTACAGCGCGTCAAAGTCCTTTTGGTTCCAGGGCAGCGCGGCCGGCGTGAGCTTGTCAATCGTGGCGAGGGTGCAGTCGGCAATCAGCTCGGTGACGGAGCCGTGCGGGTTTTGGCTGAACGTGAGCTTCTCGGTGTTGCTCAGGTGGTCCAGCACGTACCGGTCCGGCGACGGCACCCGCAGCGCCAGCAGCCGGATGACGCCTGCGCGCATGGCCAAATCCGCCACGTCTTGGCGCTGGAACACGCGGATCCCGGCCGTGGCGCCCTCGTCCACGAGCGCCGGGTAGCCCGTGACGGTGTGCCCGCCCACGAGCCGTTTGACCTCGCGCGGCAGCGAGCCCAAATCCCAGCCGGTGATGCCTGAGCGTTCCTGGATGCCTGCGGCGTCGGCGGAGTTGCCCGGGATGTTCGACGCCGGGGACGCGCCTCCCGCTGTTGCCCTGCCTGCCGCCGGGGTTCCGTTGGCGGGCGCTGGCCTGCCCTTGCCATTCGATCCGGCTGCGGGTGCAGCCAGCGGCGCCCGCCCGGCCTGGGTGGTTTTGGGTGTGGCGCCGAGTGATTCGGCAATGGCGCGGCGGGTGGCCCCGGCCAGCTTGGCCTGGAGGTCGGAGAGATTCTGGCCCTCCTCCAATATCCGGGCATTCTTGTCCACCACGGAGAACGTCATTCTCAAGTGCGACGGCACGGCGTCCCAGTTCCACGATCCGGGCGGGATGATGTGCCCCTTGATCCGGCGCAGCGCCAGCTCCAAGGACGGCTCCAGCAGGTCCGCGGCCGGGTCAAAGTCCGCGGCCAGGGCCGCGGCAGCCTGCCGCCCCACGTCCGGGGCGGGGATGAAGTTTTTGCGCACGGCCTTGGGCAGCGACTTGATCAGCGCGGTGACCAGCTCCGCCCGCAGTCCCGGAATCTGCCACCGGAACGGCGCCTCATGCAACTGGTTCAGGAACAGCAGCGGCACCTGGACGGTCACGCCGTCGGATGGGTTCGGGGCGGCACCCGGCGCGGTGGGATGGAATTCGTAGGACAGGGGCAGCTCAAACTCGCCCTCGGTCCAGGTCTTCGGGAAGGCGGCCTCATCCAGCGAAGGCTCCTCGACCATGACCACGTGCGCGTCAAAGTCCAGGAGGGCAGGGTTTTGGTGCCGCGCATCCTTCCACCACTTGTCGAAGTGCCGTTCCGAGACAACCTCGCCGCCCACGCGCCCGTCGTAGAACTCAAACAGCGCCTCGTCGTCCACGCGCAGGTCGCGGCGGCGCATGCGGGTTTCCAGCTCCTCCACCTCGGCCAGCAGGGCCTGGTTGCGGTGGAAGAACTTGTGGTTGGTGTGCCAGTCGCCCTCGACCAGGGCATGGCGGATGAACAGCTCCCGGCTGAGTTCCGGGTCAATGCGGCCATAGTGGATGCGCCGGTCCGGCACGATCGGCACCCCGTACAGGGTGACCTTTTCGTGTGCCATGACCGAGCCCATTTTCTTGGACCAGTGGGGCTCACTGTACGTGCGCTTGACCAGCTCAGGGGCCACCTGTTCGGCCCAGAGCGGGTCGAACTTGGCGGCCACGCGCGCCCACAGGCGGGAGGTTTCCACGAGCTCGGCCGCCATGACCCAGTCCGGCGACTTCTTGAACAGCGCCGAGCCCGGGAACACCATGAACTTGGTGCCGCGCGCGCCGGCGTATTCGCGCTTGCGCTGGTCGTACAGGCCGATGTGGCTCAGCAGCCCGGTCAGCAGCGACATGTGGATGGCGTCGTGGTTGGCCACCGGGTCAATGTCATTGCCGGACACCTTGATGTCCAGCGACTTGCCCATTTGCTTGAGTTGGGTGAACAAATCCTGCCATTCACGCACGCGCAGGTAGTTGATGAACTCGGCCTTGCACAGGCGCCGGAACGCACTCGAGGACAGCTCGTTCTGCTTCTCCCTTATGTAGCGCCACAAGTTAAGGAAGCCGGTGAAATCAGAGTTTTCGTCCTGGAAGCGCCTGTGCTTTTCCTGCGCCAGCTGCTGCTTGTCCGTGGGGCGCTCGCGGGGGTCCTGGATGGTCAGGGCAGCGGCGAGGACCATGACCTCCGCGGCCACGCCGCGCTTCGCGGCTTCCACGATCATCCGTCCCAGCCGCGGGTCCACCGGGAGCTGCGAGAGTTGGCGTCCGACGGCGGTGATCGCGCCTTGGGCGTTCACGGCGCCGAGTTCGCGCAGCAGCGTGATCCCGTCGGTGATGGCCCGGGAGTCCGGCGGCTGGACGAAAGGGAACTGCTCCACGTCCTTGGGGCCCCGGGCCACGCCCATCGCCGTCATTTGCAGGATGACGGCGGCCAGGTTGGTGCGCAGGATTTCCGGGTCGGTGAACTCGCTGCGGGCGTTGAAGTCTTCTTCCGAATACAGGCGGATGCAAATCCCGTCCGAAACGCGGCCGCAACGCCCCGAGCGCTGGTTCGCCGAGGCCTGCGAGACCCGCTCAATGGGCAGGCGCTGCACCTTGGTCCGGTGTGAATAGCGGGAAATGCGGGCCGTGCCCGGATCGATGACGTACTTGATGCCGGGGACAGTCAGGGACGTTTCCGCCACGTTGGTGGCCAGCACAATCCGCCGCCGCGAGCCGGGGGTGAACACGGCGTGCTGCTCGGCCAGCGACAACCGGGCGAAAAGCGGCAGGATTTCGGCATTGCGCAGGCGGGGGTTTGTTTTAACACGGCCGTGCAGTGCGTCCGCGGCGTCCCGGATCTCGCGCTCGCCGGAGAAGAAGATCAGGATGTCCCCGGGGGCCTCCTTGGACAGTTCATCCACGGCGTCGCACACGGCGTCGAGCGGGTCGCGGTCCTCCTCACTGTTGCCGCCGTCCTCCCGGTTCCCGCCGTGTCGGTTCCGGTCGGCACCCAAGCCGGCTTCGCCGTCGTCGTCCATGTCCTCTTCGGAGCCGTTGGCGGGCCCGGACAGCGGGCGGTATCGGATCTCGACGGGGAAGGTGCGCCCTGAGACCTCCATGATGGGGGCGGGGCCCTCGGGGGAGGCGAAGTGGGCGGCGAAGCGCTCCGGGTCGATCGTGGCCGAGGTGATGATGACCTTTAGATCCGGGCGCTTGGGCAGGATTTGGCGCAGGTAGCCGAGGATGAAGTCGATGTTCAGGGAACGTTCGTGGGCCTCGTCGATGATGATGACGGAGTATTTCCGCAGCAGCTTGTCACGCTGGATTTCGGCGAGCAGGATGCCGTCGGTCATGAGCTTGATCTTGGTCTGCGGGCCCACGTGGCCGGTGAAGCGGACCTGGAAGCCCACCTCCTCGCCGATCTTGACGTCGAGTTCGCTGGCGATGCGCTCCGCCACGGTGCGCGCGGCAAGGCGGCGCGGCTGCGTGTGGCCGATCAGGCCCTTCTCGGCCAGGCCAAGCTCCACGCACATTTTGGGGATCTGGGTGGTCTTTCCCGAACCGGTTTCGCCGGCGATGATGGTGACCTGGTTGGCGGCAATGGCGGCCATGAGGTCGTCGCGGCGTTCCGAGACCGGAAGCGCGGCGGGGTAGGTGATAGTGAAAGTCATGGTGCCACCCAGTTTATGCCGTTATCGGAGTTGGCCTGCCGGGCGGGTTGAGGCCGTGTGGCGTTACTCCTGGCGCCATTGCGAACGGATGGCGCCCAGGGCGTCCTCAAGGGAGAGTGAATTTCCCTGGGCGGTTGCCACGAACTGCATGGCGGCCCGCCGCATGTCCCCGGCCAGCCCCTGCCCGTCGCGAACCCTGGCCCCCGTGGCCCGGCTGGTCTGGATCAGCCCGGCCGTCTCCAGTTCGGAGTATGCGCGCGCCACGGTGCCGGCCGCAACGCGGAGGTCGCCCGCCAGTTGGCGGATGGACGGCAAGCGCTGGCCGGGACCCAGCTCACCGGCGCGGATGAGGTCGCCGATTTGCTCCCTGATTTGCTCAAACGGGGGAATGGGGCTGGCCTCGTCAAGGGTGATCACGCCCCTGCTCCCTGGCTTGTTGGCGCCTGGTCAGCCGGTTTTGCCAGTGCGTGGCGTGCGGAGGAGCGGATGGTGAAGGCAGCCTTTGCGGCGAGGAATATCAGGAAGGCCCCCGCCACGACCAGCACAGGCCCGGCAACGGCAACCGCAAAGCCCACCGCGAAGAGGGGCTGGAGCGGGCCGTGGCCGGACTGGTTGAAGTTTGCCGCGGCGACGGCCACTGCCTGTCCGGCCAGCAGCGCCGTGCCGCCGGCGTAGCCAAGCAGGGCCCCCGTCCCCAGCCGGACCACCACCCGGGTGGAGATTTCCCGCCACCGCATGTCCAATGCAGCCATGCGGGGATCCGGCAGCGACGGTGTGGAGGAGATTCTGCGCAGGGCCAGACATGCCGAACCGGCCAGGGCCACTGTGACCAGCATGAGCGGCACACCGTAGAACCAGCCCGGGTAGGGACCGGCCGACGTGCTGTGGGCGCCGTCGGCCAGGCGAATAAGGCGGTACCGGCCCAGTTCGTCCGGGGATGAAGTCAGCCCGGTGGCAACGAGCAGGCCAACGTAGCAAACGGCGATGGCCGCGGGGACCAGGAATGACCGGCGCGGGCCAAAGGACCACGGCTTCCGGGGCACCAGACTGGCGTTAGCCGCTCCGGTCCGTGGGGGCATTGGCGCCGGAAGCGAGGAGTACAGCAGCAGGCCTCCGCTCGCCGACAACCCCGCCGTCAGAGCCAGGGGGAGACCCACCTGGCCGGTGAAGGCAATGGATGCGCGGAGCAAGGCGAGGAACAGGACCACGGCAAATGCGATGGATGCGAGGGCCCGAAGCTGGGCAAAGAGCATGGCCCGGTTCTCGCTTGACTTCGACGCAGGGCCGGAGCCGGCCGGGATGGACCGTGCCGGCCTTTTGCTGGATATCCAACGCGCTGCGGAGGAGATGACCAAAACTGCCAGGGCGGATGAGAGGAACAGGACAAGCAGGTGGCTCATGGAAACTTCCTTCGTGTATTAGACAATTGATACACAGGAATGCTGCGTGTGTCAATTGTTTGATACACCGTGCTCCGGCCGCCGCTGCGTGGACCTGAAAGGATGGGGCCATGAACCAGGAGATCAAGATATTGGCAGAGTTCGCGCTCGCAGGCCGCACATTCCGGCTGCGGCGGGCGGCGGAGTCCGACGTCGGCGCCATCGTTGGGCTGATGGCCCGGGACCAGCTGCGGTCTGCAGTCGATTCGGCAGCCCCGGACCGGCGGGCGCCCTACGTGGCCGCGTTCCGGGCAATCAATGCCGACCCGGCCCACCTGCTGTGCGTGGTGGACGACGCCGATGGTGCCGTCGTGGCAACCATGCAGCTCACCTTCCTGCCCGGCCTTGCCCGTGGGGGTGCACTGCGGCTGCAGATTGAGGCCGTCCGGGTGGATGGGGGATTGCGGGGCAACGGGCTTGGCTCGGCCATGATTCTGTGGGCCGTTGATGAGGCTCGACGGCGGGGCGCGGCGCTTGTCCAGCTGACCTCGGACCTGGCCAGGCACGACGCCCACCGCTTCTACGAACGGCTGGGCTTTTCGCATTCCCACGCCGGGTTCAAGTTGATCTTTTAAGTTTTGCGCCGCCGGCAGGCGCGGTCCACAGTGGGCTGATTTTGGTGCGCTACGGCCACCAGTGCCGCTTTCCTCCCTCCACAGCGGGGGCTGGCTTGCTTGAGATCCACAGATTTGCCGGAATGGCCCCCTTGGAGATCCGCTGGGTTCAGATATTTCCTACGCTTGAAGCAGCAAGGGAAGGCAGCACGCGGGACATTGGGGCCACATGAAGGCCCCGCGATTCCGCTGAGGGTGGACTGACCGGGAAAAGGCGGGTGAATTTGAATGGCGGCACCGGAGTGGCAGGGGAGCGGCCCAACGCCTGTCGGCGCCGCGCCCGCGCCCGGCAGGCCTGTGCCCGGCAGACCTGTGGCCGGCGGGCCTGCGGCCCCATTTCCCGTTCCTGCCGCCAGCAGCCAGGCGTACCGCGGTGAGGGCTTGGGCAACCGGGCCCGGCTGATGGTCCAAGCGTCCGAATTGACGTCAATTGCGAAAGGGCTGGTCGGAAAGTGTGCCGACTTCCTCGATCCGGCACTCCTGGCACAGCTGGATGCTGCCTTGGCTCGTGAACTTGCCGACAGATCGGAAGCCCGTGCCAGCGAGGCAGCGGCCCGCGTCGGAACCGCGGTGCGTGAAGGCCGCTCCGCGGCAGCCCTGGATGGATTGGCGCGGCGCGCCTCCGCTGCGACGGCGGCAGCAACCAAGGCCACTGCGTTTGCCGCCAAGGCCGCAGGAGTCGCCCTGGCCCTGGAAGACCCCTTTCGTGACAGTGATGAATGCTGTTCCGACCTTGTCGACGGCGTCGATGCCGCAGGGCTGGTCGATCTGATCGAGCAGTTGGAAACGGCCAAGAATGCGCTGACGGGAGTGCAGGCCAAGGCCCAGGCCGTGTTTGCCGCGCAGCAGCGCCTGGCTCAGGCAAAAGCTGGGATGGTCAAGGACAAACTTGGCAAGGGAGTGGGCCTGCAGATCGGCCTGGCCCGGGGCGAATCGGCCCACCGCGGCCGCCAACTTGCTGAACTCGCCGCTGTACTCGTGCGGGAAATGCCGCACACCCTCAACGCCCTTGCCTCTGGTGCAGTGGGGGAATACCGGACCCAGATCATGGCAACCGAGACAGTGTTCCTGAGCTCGGAACACCGGGCCGACGTTGACCGTGCCTTGGCCTCGGACCTTGAGAAGTTCGCTGCCATGGGTACCAAGGAACTTGCGGCCGCGGCCCGCAACGCCGCCTATCTGCTCGAACCAGAGGTATTTACCAAGCGCAGGGGGAAGGCCGTCACCGACCGGCACGTCACCCTGCGGCCGGCCGCTGACGGAATGACCCTCCTCAGCGCCCTTATTCCCCTCAGGCACGGTGTTGCAGTCCTCAAGACCCTCACCCAGGTCGCTGACTCCGCCCGTGCGGCTGGGGATCAACGGGGCGTCGGCCAGCTCATGGCGGATGCACTCACCCACCGCCTGCTCCAACACCAGCCGTGTGACGAAGGCGCAGGAGCTGCGGGAGACCACAGGGGTCCGGCCACGGAAGTCTCCGGTGCGGCACGCGTGGTCGCCCCAGGGTCGGCCGCTGGCCGGGCCCATGGAACCGGGCCCGTTGGTGCCGTCGGCGATTCTGCCAATGACGGCGGCGCGATGGTTGGGGGTGCGTTGTTGGATTCCACGGGAGGACGGTGCACCACAATTACCGAACCAGGCATCATGCTGGAGCTTGTCATGACGGACAGGTCCCTTTTCGATGGTGCGAATGACCCCGCGGTCCTCACCGGCCATGACCCCATTCCTGCGCCGGAAGCGCGCTCCATGGTCCTGGGTTCCGGTCCCAGCCCCGGGTCTGGTACCAGCCCCGGGGCCGGTTCCAACTCCAGTCACAGTTCCGGTCCCGGCCAGCCGGCCGCCGCGCAGGTTTGGGTTCGGCGCCTCTACACACACCCCGAAACGGGGGCATTGCTTGCGATGGGTTCGCGCGCGCGTTTCTTCCCGGAGGGCATGAAGGAATTCCTGCGCCTGCAATATCAGCGTTGCGCCACGCCGTACTGCGACGCGCCGATCCGAGAATATGACCACATCAAATCCTGGGCCTCCGGCGGCACCACCACCATAGCCAACGGACAGGGACTCTGCGCGTCGTGCAACAAGTCCAAGGAAGCGCCGGGCTGGAGCGCCGAAGTCGTCAAAGGCGGGCCCGTCGTCCCGCGCACCACCTTTACCACCCCAGCCGGGCGTAGATATACGGCAATCGCCCCGATGCTGCCCGGTGGGCCGGGGCTCCTCGGTAGCCCACCCCCATCCGGCGAACCGCCGGACCCGCCCTGAACAGCGTCTCCGGTCACAGGCGCCGGCGTGCAGCTGGCGCCACCACTTGTCCCAATGGCCCAAGCTCGCTACGGAATGGGATCTGCCGAAGGCCCGTGGGCTGCACGCGAAGTGCGGCCCGGCGGCGGGTTTGTTGCACCGGATGGGCCCGGAGAAGAGGGGGTTTCGGCATTGGCCATTTTGGGAATGGCCCGGTCCGCAGCAGCCAGCAAAAGTACCGCGGCACCGATGCCGCCAATCACCCAGCCCAGGGTGTGGAAGCCGGCGTCTGTGGCGGCAGGGCCAAAGGTGATGCCGATCAGGCTCGCCGAAAATATAGCCCCGATGTAGGCGAAGGTCCGGTACAGTCCGGAGGCTACCGCAATGTCGCCGGCCGGCGCTTGCACGTAAAGTGCGGCCTGGTTGGCAAATCCGCTAAAACCATTGCTGAAGCCGAAAAGCAGCGACATGCCGATGAGTACGGGAACGCTGGAATGATGTGTGATCAACAGCATCACGGCAGCAGTCAGCACCAAAGCGATGCCGGCGACGACGAGGGGAGTGCGCACCCAGCCCTTGATGGAAACCACCCGGGCTATGACAATACTCAGTCCCGACAGCGGGAGCAGGATGAGTCCCACGGTGGACGGGCCAAGCCCGGCGCCCTGTTCCATCCATTGGCTGGTTCCGTAAAGGGCAGTGTAAATGCCCAGGCCCACCAGCAGCTGGCGCAGGTATGTGCGTTGCAGTGGGCGGTTGGCCGCAAGCATTCGGACATCAATCAGGGGCTGGCCGGCCGTCCGTTCCCAAAGTACCAGTGCAGCGCCCAGAACGGCGGCTACTGCGGCCAGCCACCATTGCGGCTTCCCGAGGTCTGCGAGAAATACCAGCAGGGACGTGGTGGCTCCGGCGAACAGGGCGATGCCTGGAAGGTCGACGGCGGAAACCAGTCCTTTCAGGTCACGGCGCGGGCCCGGATCATCCTTGGCCACACCCACAAGGGTCAGCACAAATGTGACCAGTGCCAGCGGGACGTTGACCAGGAACAAGGCGCGCCAGCCGAAAGTGCCGACGAGGATGCCGCCGAGGGGCAGGCCAAAGACCATGGTGATCTGGGATGCAATGGAAAAGTTGCCCAGCACGCGTCCCGGCACCCCGGCGCCCCTTGAGTCTGCCCGCTTGCGGACCAGTGCCATCGCAGTCGGATAGGCTGCCGACGTGCCAATGCCGATCAGCGCACGCGAGAGGAGCAGGAAGCCAAATGCGGGCGCCGCAGCACCGACCACCCCCGCAGCCAGCAGAATCACGATTCCTGCCAGGAACACGCGCCGCGGCCCAAAAAGTGTGGACAGCTTGCCCATGGTGGGTTGCATGACCGCGCTGCACAGGTACAACACGGAGATCAGGCTGGCTGTGGTGCCCGGTCCGGTGTGAAAGTCCACGCCGATGCCAACAAGTCCCGTGGCGATCATGCTGCTGTTGATGGGGTTGAGTGTCGACCCCAGCAGCAACGGAGTCAGGAACCGCCATTCGAAAGGTTCGCGGTGCGCCGCGGATGGCACTGCGGCACTGCTTGTCATGCCCGTGTGACGGCCAGGAGCTTGATGATGTCGCCGGCGGTTCCAGTTTCGCCCAGCCGCGGAAAAATTCGGGCCACGCTGTTATCGTGGGCGTCGGCATTCATGTCCGTCATGGCGTCGACGGCGAGGGTGACGTTGAGGCCGTGCTCGTGTGCCTGCCGGGCCGTTGATTCGACGCCCACGCTGGTTGCCACGCCCAAAACCACCACCTGCGTGACGCCCAACAGCGCCAGGTGGTCCGCCAGGCCGGTGTTCGTGAACGCTCCCCACGTCTTTTTTACGACAGTGTGGTCGCCCGGCTGCTGGTTGAGCTCGGGGATGAGATCCGCCCAACCAGGCGGCAGCGAGTCAATGCTTCGCGGAGCCTGTTCCGTCCTGCCCGGTGCGCCACCCGAAACAGTGACCAGGACTACGGGCAGATGGTGGCTGCGGAAGGCGTCGGCGAGCGCCGCTGCGTTTTTCACAACGGTGTCCATCGGATGTGCCGCGGGCAGGGCGGCGACACCGTTTTGCAGGTCGACGACGACGAGGGCCGTCTGCGGGTCAAGGGTTGTCAGTGTCAAGGGATTCTCCTGGGGGCTTGGAATTGTCGGGACTATGAGTCGGCGAGCCGCGTGAGCAGGGCGACTCCGGCCGCCAGTTGGTCCTGTTCGTCGGCGGAGAGCGTGGCCCGAATGGCCCGGAACAGCCAGTCGTCCTTTGCCGCGCGGGCTTCCCTGACCGTCTCCCGGGCAGATTCGGTCAGGGACCAGATGGTGGCCCGCCCGTCGTTCGGGTCCGGTGCGCCGCTGACCAGCCCGGCGGCTTCGAGAGCTGCGACCTTGGCGCCCATCGACTGCGGGCGGACGCCCTCGGCCCGGGCCAGTGTGGACACCGTGGCGGGACCTCCGGACTCCAGCCGGGCCAGCGCCGCGATTTGTGATGGCGTGAAATCGCCGAAGACTCGGCCCGAATTCATGCGCCGCCGCAGTTTCCCCACCACCACGCGCAGCTCGGTGGCCACCGCCGACGTTTGGGCGGGCACGGGGTCACCAAGATGTTCGCTCATGCCTCAAGCATAAATTATGTTAAGGGAAACTGTGAAGTTTCCTTCATATATTTTTGGCCGGTGCCAGTCGCCGCTGAACCCTGCAGCTGTCAGCCCCTGCGCAGGGCGAGCAGCACTTCATCATGGACCGTGACATTTTCGCCGCTGTGCCAGCCGCCGTGGCCGGAATCGCTTCGGGCCCGGGTTTCGGCCACGGGCACCTCCCATAGGTTGGGGTCCAGTGCCGCCGCCACTTCCGCAGCGGTGAAGAACAAGTCGGCCCCATGGGGCCGGCGTGCCCCGGAATCTTCGTCCGACGGCGAATGACCCACCAGCAGCAGGGCGCCCCCGGGTGCAACGGCGGCGGCGAGGCGGGCAAAAATTTCTTCGCGCTCGGCCTGGGGCAGGTGCATGAACTGCGCCGACACCAGCCCGAAGGACCCGGCCGGGGGAGTCCACAGCAACAGGTCGTGGTGCTCCCAGGTGACGGAACCGGCCAGCGCCAGGCCCGCGGCGTGTGCTGCAGCCCGCTCGAGGGCCACGCTGGATATGTCCACGCCCGTCACGCGCCAGCCCCGCCCGGCCAGCCAGACGGCGTCGGCCCCTTCGCCGCATCCCACGTCCAAGGCCGAACCCGGTGGCAGAGGCGAAGCCTCTGCCACCAACTGCGGATTCGGCTCCCCGCTCCAGATGTTTCCGTGGCTGCCGTAGCGCTTGTCCCAATAGGACTCGTCAAATTGCCGGTTCACGGGTTGCTCCATTCCTGTCGGGAGTGTGTGACGGCCCGGTAACACTCAGTAACGTGCGGAAACTCCAGTGTGCCGGTTGGGCCCACCTGGTTTCGGCCCAAAGCCCGGACCCTTTCCAGCACCGCGGCCCGGTCGGGCCGCTGGTGGACGTACCTCCAGGAGTCGGCCAGCTCCACGAACTGGTCGAGGGTGAGCTGGAATGCCACGTGGAAATTGCGCTGCTCAAATTTGCCCAGGCCGGACACGCCATGGGGAAGCGTGGTGCCGTGGGACGGTGGCGTGGCCGTGTGCCCGACAATTTCAGCAAGCTCACACACCCACGGAACCGAGCGGTCCCAGGTGTGCCATGCCATCGCCAGGCTGCCTCCCGGCGCCAGTACCCGGAGGCATTCACCCGCGGCCTCCGTAACGGACACCCACTGCCACGATTGCAGGCAAAGGATTGCGTCAATGCTTCCGTCCGCGGCGGGAAGGTCCTCTGCAGTTCCCCTGGCTGTCGTGATTCGGGCGCCAACGTGCGCCGGCAACTTCCGGTTGGACTGGTCCAGGGCCGCCAGCATGTCGGCGGAGGGGTCGACGGCGAGAACCGTGTGTCCCAGGCAGGCTGCGGTCCTTGCGCCGCTTCCGGTCCCCGACCCAAGGTCAAGAACTCGAAGGGCAGTGGCTGGATCCGGGGAACCGAGAAGCCAGGAAACTGTCGCCACCGGCCAGGGCGGCCGGGCCAGGTTGTACCGGGCCTGGTCGCGCACGGCCGGGCTCATGGACCGGCGAGTTCAGCGGGCAGGGGCAGCTTCTGGTGGGTGGAGACCGCCAGCCGGTTCCAAACATTGATGGCCGAGATGGCCATGAGCAGGACCGGGACTTCGGCGTCGTCAAAGGCAGACTTGACTCGGCTCCAGGTGGAGTCCGTAACACCGCCATTGCTGATCAGGGTCACGGCTTCCGTCAGCGCCAATGCCGCGCGTTCGCGCTCCGAGTAGAGTTCCGGGGCTTCGTGCCAGCCGGCCAGCACGTCCAGGCGCCGGTTGTCCACGCCGGCGTTGCGGGCTTCGCGCCCGTGCATGTCCAGGCAGTAGGCGCAGCCATTGAGTTGCGATGCACGGATCTTGACGAGTGCCAGCAGGTCCTCGCCAAGGGTGCCGCCATGAATGTACTTTTCCATCGCATACATGGGCTGGTAGGCCTTGGGGTCGATTTCCTGGATGTTCATGCGCTGCGTGGACATGTCCCTTGCTTTCTGCTTAGATTTTGTGTCATTCGTACAGCGGCTCACTGTGCCGTCTTTTCCAGCTTCCACCCGGCACAAACGTGACGCAACCCGGCACGCAGTCCTCAGCCGGACTTGGATTCGCCAATCACCCCTCTGTACCAATGGAAGGAGTCCTTGGGCGTACGCCGTTGCGTGCCATAGTCCACATGAACCAGTCCAAAGCGCTGTGAATAGCCGGCGGCCCATTCAAAGTTGTCCAGGAGCGACCAGTGGAAGTAGCCGCGAATGTCCACCCCGCCGTCCATGGCGGCGCGCAGTGCCTGAAGGTGGGCGGCGGTGTAGTCGATGCGCCGCTGGTCGTGCACCCGGCCGTCCGCGCCGGGCCCGTCATTGAAGGCGGCGCCGTTTTCGGTGATGTAGATGGGAGGCAGCTTGCTGCCGTACCGGGCCTTGAACCCCAGCAACATTTCCGTAAATGCCTCCGGGACAATGGGCCAGCCGAAGTCCGTGCGGGGGTAGCCTTCCACGTCCCGCAGCGAGAACGGCAGCGATGCGTCCAGGGCGTGCCCGTCAATCAGCCCGCCCGTGCCGGCAGCCGGTGCGCCCACCACGGTGGGGTTGTAGGAGTTGATGCCATACCAATCAATGGGCGTTGCGATGGTGGCGAGGTCGGCGTCGGCCACGCCAGGAAGATACGGTGCCAGGACGTCGGGGTAGGCGCCTGTGAGGATGGGGTCGGCGAATATCCAGTTGGCGAGATTGTCGTAGAGGGCCGCGGCCTCCAGGTCCTCAACCGCCTGGCTGGCAGGCCAGGTGGCACCGTGGTTGTTGGCGATGCCAATGCTGCCGGCCCCTGCGGCGCGAAGTGACTGGACGCCGAGGCCGTGGGCCAGCAGCAGGTGGTGTGCCGCCGGAAGGGCGTCGAAGCCGAGTTCCAGTCCGGGCGCGTGGATGCCTGCCCCGTAACCGAGCATCGTCAGCGAAACAGGTTCATTGAGGGTCATCCAGCGGGGAATGCGGTCAGAGAAGTGGGAACCGAGCAACCCCGCGTACTCGGCGAAGCGTTCGGCAGTGTCCCTGTTCAACCAGCCGCCGGCCCGTTCCAGTTCCAGCGGCGTGTCCCAGTGAAACAAGGTGGGCGTGGGGGCGATGCCCGCTGCGAGCAGCCCGTCCACCAGCCGGTCGTAAAAGGCAAGGCCCTCGGCATTCACGGGTCCCGAGCCGCCGGGCTGGACGCGGGGCCAGGAAAAGCTGAAGCGGTAGGCATCAACGCCCAGGTCCGCCATGAGGGCAATGTCTTCCGGGTAGCGGTGGTAGTGGTCGCAGGCCACCTCGGCAGTGTCCCCGCCCCGGATTCGCCCGGGCTCGGCCGCAAAGGCATCCCAGCTGGACTGGCCCCTGCCGCCCTCGCCCACTGCCCCCTCAACCTGGTAGGCGGCTGTGGAAACGCCCCACACAAAACCGGGCGGGAAGCAGGGGGTCGCGGACTTGTCCATGGAGACCTTTCATCGGAGCCGTGGTCCTGAGTTTCACGGGCGGGCGGGCCGATGTCAAGGGCCCGGACCCAAGCCGGATAACACAGTCCGCACTCTTGGCACGCCGCATGTGGCGGGACAGTTCCGCCCGGAAGGCTGGCGGCAAGAGACGAAAAAACCCCGCCAATTCATTGAATTGACGGGGTTTTCACTGGTGCCCTCGATAGGATTCGAACCTACGGCCTGTTGCTCCGGAGGCAACCGCTCTATCCCCTGAGCTACGAGGGCCAGGCAACCGTGGCTGCCAAAGGGAACGAGAAAGAGCTTAGCAGGTGCCGGGCACCCAATGTAAAACCGGCTTCCGCCATCCGCCGGGTAACGTTGTGGCAATGGTGAACACATGGTGAGGAAACTTCAGCGGTCGGCGTGGCTCTTCGGTGCCGGCATCATCCTCACGGCCCTGACCTTGCGCGGCGCCGTCACCGTGGTCCCGCCCCTGATTTCCACCATCAACCGCGACCTGCCCATGAACACGGCCACCATCGGCATCCTGGGGATGCTTCCCACCGCGGCTTTTGGCCTGTTTGGCTTCCTGACGCCGTACGTGATCCGCTGGGCGTCGCTGGAACGGCTCATCGTCCTGTCCATTGCGACCGGGATCGTGGGCCAAGTCGCCCGCGTATTTGTGCCCAACACGCCGCTGTTCCTGGTCCTTTCCGTAGTGGCCTTCGGCGGGCTCGGGGCCGGCAACGTGCTTTTGCCGCCGCTGGTGAAGAAACACTTCCCCACCAAGGTCGGCCTCATGACGGCCCTCTACGTCACCTCACTTTCCCTGGGCACGGCACTTCCGGCCCAGTTTTCGGTACCGCTGGCCGACGCCACCGACTGGCAGTTTTCGCTGTCCTCCTGGGCCGGCGTCAGCTTCATTGCCCTGGTCCCATGGTTCCTGGCCGTTTTTTCCACGCGGACGACGCCGGGCACCGCCCAGGTGCCCACCGCGCCTGCCGCTGCGGCCGGGACGGCGCAGTTGATTGTCCATTCACGCAAGGTGCCGGAAGAACAGGCCGTGCCGGCCATGAACCTGTGGAAGTCGCCCACCGCCTGGGGGCTCACCCTCATGTTCGGCTGCACCTCGCTGAACACCTATGCGCTCTTTGCGTGGCTGCCGGAGATCCTGATCCAGGCCGGATTGAACCGTGGGCAGGCGGGTTCCATGCTGGCCTTGTTTGCCGCCCTCGGCCTGCCCCTGAGCCTGCTCATTCCACTCGTGGCAGCCAAAATGCGCAACCCCTTCCCCGTGGTGCTGGTGATGCTGGGCTTGTTCGTGGCAGGCTACCTGGGCTTGCTGTTCTCGCCGGCCCACGGCACCTGGCTGTGGGTGTCCTTTGCCGGACTGGGCCCGGGCACCTTTCCCCTCGCCCTGCTGCTGATCAACCACCGCACCCGGACACAGCTCGGTGCGGGCGCCCTGTCCGGATTCGGACAGGGCATGGGCTACACGCTGGCCTGCGTGGGACCGCTGTTCTTTGGGCTGCTGCGCCAGTGGACGGGTTCCTGGACCGCGCCATTCCTATTCCTCTTCGCCACCCTCATCCTGCTTGGCGCGGGGGCCTGGATCATCTGCCGGCCCAAAATGTTGGAGGACGACTTCGCCGGGTGAGTGAGCGGCGTCGTGCATCCGGCAGGGCAGCCCGGGCCACAGCCACATGCTGGGCACTGCGGCCGCGGATTGGGGCGGCGCGCCGGCTGAACCGTACACTTGGAACCGTGACCCCTGAAGAACTTTCTGCCGCCATTACCACCTGCCTCAAAGACGCCGTCGCCTCCGGTGAACTCGCTGTGCCCGCCGAAGCGGTGCCCGCGGAAGTGCGGGTCGAGCGGCCCAAGAGCCGCGAACACGGCGACTGGGCCACCAGCATTGCCCTGCAACTGGCCAAGCCGGCCGGGGTTCCCCCGCGCAAGGTGGCCGAGCTGCTCCAAAACAGGCTGGCCCAGATCCCCGGCGTGTCCAAGGTGGACATTGCCGGCCCCGGCTTCCTGAACATCACGGTTGACGCCGCAGCAGCTGGCGAGCTCGCCAAGGCCATCGTCGAAGCCGGCGAAAGCTACGGCAGCAACACCCAGATGGCCGGGACCAGGATCAACCTTGAATTTGTCTCGGCCAACCCCACGGGCCCCATCCACCTCGGCGGCACCCGCTGGGCAGCCGTGGGCGATTCCCTGGCCCGCATCTTTCAGTCGCAGGGCGCGGACGTCACCCGCGAGTACTACTTCAACGACCACGGCAACCAAATCGACAGGTTTGCCCGCTCCCTGCTGGCCAGTGCCAAGGGCGAGCCCGCCCCGGAGGACGGCTACGGCGGAGCCTACATCGAGGACATCGCGAAGGAAGTCACCGCGGGCAACCCCGCCATTCTGGAAAGCGAAGACCCCCAGGAAGAGTTCCGTGCCCGGGGCGTGGAACTCATGTTCGCCTCCATCCGCAAATCCCTGCACGAGTTCGGCGTTGACTTTGACGTCTACTTCCACGAAAACTCGCTGTTTGAGGACGGCGCAGTGGAAAAGCTCCTTGAACAGCTCAAAGGCTCCGGCAACATGTACCTCAAGGACGGCGCGTGGTGGCTGAACTCCACCGACTACGGCGACGACAAGGACCGCGTGGTCATCAAGAGCGACGGCCATGCCGCCTACATCGCCGGGGACATCGCCTATTTCAAGAACAAGCGCGACCGCGGCTTTGACCTGTGTATCTACATGCTCGGCGCCGACCACCACGGCTACGTGGCCCGCCTGAAGGCCGCCGCGGCAGCCATGGGCGACGACGCCGACCGCGTTGAGGTGCTCATCGGCCAGATGGTGAACCTGGTCAAGGACGGCGTCCCCCTGCGCATGTCCAAGCGCGCCGGCACCGTGGTCACCCTGGAGGACCTGGTGGAAATCGTGGGCACGGATGCCGCACGCTACTCCCTGGCCCGATTCTCCTCCGACTCCAACATCGACATTGACCTGGACGTACTGACCAAAAAGTCGAACGAGAACCCGGTGTTCTACGTCCAGTACGCCCACGCCCGCACCCGCGCCGTGGGCCGCAACGCCGCCGCCGCCGGTGTGGAGCGCACGGTTTTTGACGCCGCTGCCCTGACCCACGCCACGGAGTCCGAGCTGCTGGCCGTCCTGGGCCAGTACCCGGGCGTCCTCACCCAGGCTGCCGCCTTCCGCGAACCCCACCGAGTGGCCCGCCACTTGGAGGTCATTGCCGGCGCCTACCACCGCTGGTACGACGCCTGCCGTGTCACGCCCATGGGCGAGGAAGCCATCACCGACGTCAACCGCACCCGCCTGTGGCTCAACGACGCCGTGGGCCAGGTCCTGGCCAACGGGTTGTCCCTGCTGGGCGTCTCGGCCCCGGAACGGATGTAATACATGTCCAACACAGCCCGCACCAATATTGCCGGCGCAGAGCTTGCCCCCGACTGGCTGCCGGCCCCCGGAGACGTCAACGAGCTGCTGCCCTCCATGTGGGCAGACGACGTCGAACGCGGCCCGGGCGGGGACGTCACCATCAGCGGGGTGTCCGTGGGCCAGCTAAGGGAACAGTTTGGCACGCCCCTGTACGTCATGAGCGAGGCCGACTTCCGGTCCCGGGCGCGGACCTTCAAGGACTCCTTTGATGCAGCCTTTACGGACATTTGCGGCGGCGTGGACGTCTACTATGCCGGGAAGTCTTTCCTGTGCACCGAAGTGGCCCGCTGGGTGGACTCGGAAGGCCTGCGCCTGGACACCTGCTCCGGCGGGGAACTGGCCGTGGCCACCCGCGCCGGGCTGTCCGGGGACAAGCTGAGCCTGCACGGCAACAACAAGTCCGACGCGGAGATCAACCGGGCCCTGGACCTGGGGCTGGGCCGCATCGTGGTGGACAGCCTGCACGAACTGCGCCGCGTTGCCGGACTGGCCGCCGCAAGGGGGGGCACGGCCAACGTCATGCTCCGCCTGACGCCCGGCGTACACGCCCACACGCACGAATCCATTGCCACGGCGCATGAGGACCAAAAGTTTGGCTTGTCCTTCATTGCTGAGGACCCGGAAGCCCCCGGCATGAGCGCCGCTGAAGCAGCCGCCAAGCTGGCCGCAGAGTCGGAAAACATCAACTTCCTGGGTTTCCACGCGCACATCGGCTCACAGATCTTCGAAGCCGAGGGCTTTGAGATTGCGGCCCGGAAGCTGCTCGCGTTTACGCACCGGATCCGGCAGGCGTACGGCGTGGCACTGCCCGAGTTGGACCTGGGCGGCGGCTACGGCATCGCCTACACAGCGGTGGACACACCACGCCCGGCTGCGGAGATCGCACAGGCGCTGGCCGCCGTCGTCCGCGAAACGTGTGCCGAGCTGGACATGTCCGCCCCGCGGATCTCCATTGAGCCCGGCCGCGCCATCGTGGGCACCTCCACCTTCACGCTCTACGAGACAGGCACGCTGAAAACGGTGCAGGTCGAAGTGGACGGCGCGGACGGCGTGACGGCTCCACGACGTTATGTGTCGGTGGACGGCGGCATGAGCGACAACGCCCGCCCGGTGCTCTACGACGCGGATTATTCGGCCGTTTTGGCCAGCCGCTCCTCGCAACAGGCCCCCGCTTTGTCCCGAGTGGTGGGCAAACATTGCGAGAGTGGTGACATTGTTGTTAGAGATGTATATCTGCCCAATGACGTGGCGGCCGGGGATCTGCTGGCAGTTCCCGGAACGGGCGCGTACTGCTGGGCACTGGCCAGCAACTACAACTATGCGCCCCGTCCGCCCGTTGTGGCCGTCCGGGACGGCGCCGCACGCCTCATTGTGCGGGGCGAAACAGAAGACGATTTGCTGGCACGCGACTTAGGGGCCTAGAGACCATTGACCGAGCGCAACACCACGGGCGCAGCCGCGCCCGCCGACACCAAGACCCTCAAGGTGGCCCTGCTGGGCGCCGGAAATGTGGGCGCCCAGGTGGCCCGCATCCTCCTGGAGGATGCCGACGTCCTGGCGGCCCGCACGGGTGCCCGGCTGGAGCTGGTGGGCATCGCCGTGCGAACCATCGACGCGCCCCGCGAGGTGGACCTGCCCCGCGAACTATTCACCACTGACGCCTCCGCCCTGGTGCGCGGCGCCGACGTCGTGATTGAACTCATGGGCGGGCTGGAACCGGCCAAGACCCTGATCCTGGAGGCCATAGAGCACGGCGCCACGGTGGTCACCGGCAACAAGGCCCTCCTGGCCGTGGACGGCCCCAGCCTGTACGAGAAGGCCGACGCCGCCGGTGTCCAGCTCTCCTACGAGGCGGCCGTGGCCGGTGCCATCCCCATCCTGCGCCCCATCCGTGACTCGCTGGCCGGGGACAAGGTCACGCGGGTCATGGGCATTGTCAACGGCACCACCAACTTCATCCTCGACCAGATGGACACGACGGGCGCCCAATTTGCGGACGCCCTGGCCGAGGCCACCCGTCTGGGCTATGCCGAAGCGGACCCGACGGCGGACATCGAGGGCCATGACGCCGCAGCGAAGGGTGCCATCCTGGCCTCGCTTTCCTTCCACACGCGTTTTGCCCTTGAGGACGTGCATTGCCAGGGGATCACCTCCGTGACCGCATCTGACATCGCGGCCGCGAAGGACGCCGGCTTTGTCATCAAGCTGCTGGCCATTGCCGAGAAGCTGCCGCTGCCCGCCGCGGACAAGGGTGCCGCAGGCGAGGCCCGCCAGGGCGACGCCGGTGAATCCGGCTATGGCGTCAGCGTCCGGGTCCACCCCACCCTCATTCCGCGCAGCCACCCCCTCGCCGCTGTCCACGGCGCCTTCAACGCCGTGTTCGTCGAGGCCGAATCCGCCGGCGAACTCATGTTCTATGGCCGTGGCGCCGGCGGAACCCCCACTGCGTCCGCCGTCATGGGGGACGTGGTTTCAGCTGCGCGGCGCATGGTGTTGGGCGGTCCGGGACGGACCGAAACCACTGCCGGGGTGCTGCCGGTGCTGGGGATCGACGCCGTGACCACCCAGTACTACATTGGCCTGGACGCAGCGGACCAGCCGGGCGTGCTGGCCAAGATTTCTGCACTTTTTGCCGAGAACGGGGTCTCAATCGAGACCATGCGGCAAACCGTGCACCGCGAACGCGGTGCCGACGACGACGGCGCTCCCGGCTTGGCCGAGCTGCGCATCGTCACGCACCGCGCCAGCGAGGCTGCCCTGGCAGCGACAGTGCAGGCCATCAGCGGCCTGGACATCATTAATTCCATAACAAGTGTGTTGAGGGTGGAGGGAGTCTGATGGCTCATCAGTGGCGCGGGGTAGTCCGTGAATATGCAGAGCGTTTGCCCGTAACGGCGGAAACAAAGATCATCACCCTGGGGGAGGGCGGCACGCCGCTGGTGTTCGCCCAGCACCTGTCCGAGCTGACCGGATCCAAGGTGTACCTGAAGGTGGAGGGCATGAACCCCACCGGCAGCTTCAAGGACCGTGGCATGACCATGGCCATGACGGCGGCCGTCGCTGCCGGCGCCAAGGCCGTGGTCTGCGCATCCACCGGCAACACCTCCGCCTCCGCAGCGGCCTACGCCAAGCAGGCGGGCCTGACGTGTGCGGTATTGGTGCCGGAAGGCAAAATCTCCATGGGCAAGCTGAGCCAGGCCGTGGCCCACGGCGCCACCCTCCTGCAGGTTGACGGCAACTTCGACAACTGCCTGGAAGTGGCCCGCAAGCTGGCCGACTCCTACCCGGTGTTCCTGGTCAACTCCGTCAACCCCGCGCGCATCGAGGGCCAGAAAACCGGCGCCTTTGAGGTGGTGGACGCACTGGGCGACGCCCCGGACTACCACGTGCTGCCCGTCGGCAATGCCGGCAACATCAGCGCATACTGGAAGGGCTACAAGGAATACGCGGCCCCCTACGAATCCGCCACGGCCGGCACCTTGGCGCCGGTCTCCACCCACACCCCCGTCATGTGGGGCTTCCAGGCCGCCGGTGCTGCTCCCTTCGTGGCAGGGCACCCCATCCTGGAACCGGACACCATTGCCACCGCCATCCGCATCGGCAACCCCGCCTCCTGGGACCTGGCCATTGCCGCCCGCGACGAATCCGGCGGGCTCATTGACTCCGTGACCGATGAGGAAATCCTGGCCGCCCACCGCTGGCTCTCCGCCAAGGAAGGCGTCTTCGTGGAGCCGGCCTCAGCGGCCGGCGTTGCCGGCATCATCAAGAAGCACGCGGCAGGGGAGGTCCCCACAGGCAAGACCATTGTCATCACGGTGACCGGCCACGGCCTCAAGGACCCGAACTGGGCCCTGAAGAACGCCGACGGCAGCACCGTCGAGCCCACGTCCGTGCCGTTTGACGTGGTCACCGTTGCCAACGCACTCGGCCTGGCAGACTAGTCCCGCATCTTCATGACAGGCCTCCCCATGACCATCCCCCTTCCCGCCGAGGCCCCTGGCGGCACTGCACTTAAGTCCGCGGCCACGGGCCTGACGGCGACGGTGCAGGTGCCCGGCACCAGTGCCAACCTGGGCCCGGGCTTTGATTCCCTGGGCCTGGCGGTGTCGCTGTATGACACGCTCAGCGTTGGCACACTGCCCGGCGGGGTGCTGGAATTTGACCTGCGCGGGGAGGGCGTCGAGGAGCTGCCCCGCGATTCCTCGCACCTGGTTGTCCAAGCCATGGACCTGGCTTTTGCCCGCCTGGGCTACCGCCGCCCGGGGCTGCGCATCACGGCCCGCAATGTGCTGCCCCACGGCCGGGGCCTGGGATCCTCGGCCTCCGCCATCGTCGCTGCCATCACCGCAGCCAACGCGCTGGTGGACGCACCCGACCGCCAGGACACCCAGTGGGTGCTCCAGCTTGCCTCGGAAATGGAGGGCCACCCGGACAACGTGGCACCGGCCATTTTTGGCGCCGTCGCCATTTCCTGGCGGGAAGGGGGGGTGTACTTCTCAACCAAGGTCACGCCGTCGCCGGAGGTGGTGCCGGTGGTGGCCATTCCGGACTACGAGGTCAAGACGGAGCTGGCCCGGCGGCTGCTGCCGGCCACGGTGCCCCATGCCGACGCCGCGGCAAACAGCGGCCGCACGGCGCTTCTTGTCCACGCGCTGAAGGACGCCCCGGAACTGCTCACGGCAGGCACCCGCGACTACCTACACCAGGACTACCGGACCGAAGCCATGCCCGAAAGCGGGGCACTCGTGGCCGAACTGCGTGCAGCGGGGCATGCGGCGTTCATTTCCGGCGCCGGGCCCACTGTCATGGCACTGGCCAACGGGGAGGCGGAAGCCCTCGCCGTGGTGCAGTCCATCGAGTCCCGCAGCGCCGGAAAAGGCACGCCGGGGGAGAAAGCGGGCGGCGCGGGCGTGTCGTGGCGCGTTTTACGTCTGTCTGTTGACCTCGAGGGTGCTAAAGTGGAAGTGCATCCGGGTTCGTAAGCACCCAGACTTGATGCCATCCCTTCACTGAACCGCCCCGTCTGGGACGGTGGTTGGACGAATCGACATCCGGCAGCCGCCGCGTCAATTCAAGAATTGATTTTGTTTACACATCGATTCAGGGATGAACCACCAATTCCGCCGCAAAAAAGCTGCCGGCGTGAACTGGAACCTCAGCTGACATCCTGCGTCCCTGCCAGTGCGGCAGCGGCGGAGGGGCTGACACTAATCATCGCGGCCTTTTTCAGGGTCCGCCATCGAGGGGGAAGGATCCTTCGTGACAGAAACCATAACTTCAGCCGCCGGCACCCAGGCAGCTGAGTTGGATGACACTTCAAAATCCGCAGGAACGGCGAAGTCCGCCGGCCTGGCAGGATTGAAGCTGGCCCAGCTTCAGACGCTGGCGGGCCAGCTGGGCATTACCGGCGGGTCCAGGATGCGAAAGGGCGACCTTGTGGCCGCCATTTCCGCGCACCAGCGCGGCTCGTCCGTGGCCGAGCGCCCGGCACGCAGCGCCAAGGAAGCACCCGTAGACACCGCCTCCACCGAGTCCGCAGCGACCGAGGCCAAGGCGCCTGCCCGCCGCGCAACGCGTGCGACGGGTGGCGCAGCCACCGCAGCTCCCGCCGAGGCACCCGCCGACACCACTGCTGCCCCGGCTGAGGAGCGTCCGGCCCGCGGCCGCCGCGGTTCCCGGCGCGCCGCCAGCAGCGACGGCATCATCACCACCGGCACGCCGGCAGAGGCCGTTGCGACGGCCCCCGTGGAAACGGCTCCCGCAGCCGCTCCCACCGCCGTCGAGCCCTCCGAGAACGACGGCGACAACCGCCGCCAGCCGCGCACCCGCAACCGCCGCGCCCAGGGTGGCGGCCGTGACGCCGCCGCCGAATCGGCGGCCCCCGCTGAAGCGTCCGCCGAAAAGGCCGCCGGCCAGGGAGGCAACGCCGACGCCGGCACATCCGGCCAGGGCGAACACGCTGCCGAGGATCACGCCGGCAACGGTGAGCAGTCCGAGCGCCACGACCGCGCCGGCCGCAACAACCGGAACCAGCGCAATGGCAATGAACGCGGCAACCAGCGCAACCCCAATGAGCGCAGCAACGACCGCAACACCGCCGCGGCCAACAACAGCGAACGCAATGACGACGAAGACGGCAGCCGCAACAACCGCAACCGCCGGAACCGCCGCGACCGCAACGCCAACGACTCCAACGATCGCAACGATCGCAACGACCGCGGCAACAACAACCGCAACGACCGCAACGACCGTTTCCGTGACCGCAACGAACGCCGTCGGGGCCGCAGCGCGGGACCGGACTTTGACGATTCCGAGGTCACCGAGGACGACGTGCTGCTGCCCGTGGCAGGCATCCTGGACGTGCTGGACAACTACGCCTTTGTCCGCACTTCCGGCTACCTGCCCGGCTCCAACGACGTTTACGTGTCCCTCTCGCAGGTCAAGAAGTACAACCTGCGCAAGGGCGACGCCGTCGTCGGTGCCATCCGCGCCCCCCGCGAAGGGGAGGACCGCAGCCAGGCCCAAAGCGCCCGCCAGAAGTTCAACGCCCTGGTGCGCGTCACCAGTGTCAACGGCAAGAACCCTGATGACCTGAAGAACCGGGTGGAGTTCTCCAAGCTGGTGCCGCTGTACCCGTCCGAGCGCCTGCGCCTGGAGACGGACCCGAAGAAGATCGGCCCCCGCGTCATTGACCTGGTCGCCCCGATCGGGAAGGGCCAGCGCGGCCTGATCGTCTCCCCGCCGAAGGCCGGAAAGACGCTCATCCTGCAGTCCATCGCGAACGCCATCACCACCAACAATCCTGAGGTGCACCTCATGATGGTCCTGGTGGACGAGCGTCCCGAAGAAGTCACCGACATGCAGCGCACCGTCAAGGGCGAGGTTATTGCCTCCACCTTCGACCGCCCCGCCGACGACCACACCCAGGTTGCCGAACTGTCCATCGAACGAGCCAAGCGCCTCGTGGAAATGGGCATGGACGTGGTGGTCCTGCTGGACTCCATGACCCGCCTGGGCCGCGCCTACAACAACTCCGCACCGTCCTCCGGGCGCATCCTCTCCGGTGGTGTGGACTCCGCAGCCCTCTACCCGCCGAAGCGTTTCTTCGGTGCCGCCCGCAACATTGAAAACGGCGGTTCGCTGACCATCCTGGCCACGGCCCTGGTGGAAACCGGTTCCAAGGCTGACGAGGTCATCTTCGAGGAATTCAAGGGTACCGGCAACATGGAGCTCCGCCTGTCCCGCCAGCTGGCTGACAAGCGCATCTTCCCCGCCGTGGACGTCAACGCCTCCGGCACCCGCCGCGAGGAGAACCTGCTCTCGCCTGAAGAGGTCAAGATCATGTGGCGCCTGCGCCGCGTCCTCTCCGGCCTGGAAATGCAGCAGTCTCTGGAACTGCTCACCTCCAAGATCCGTGAGACGCAGTCCAACGTCGAGTTCCTCATGCAGATCCAAAAGACCACCCTGGGGTCCAAGGCCGAGCACGACAAGTAGCGCAGCACATGGGGCGGGACCGGACAAACATGTCCGGTCCCGCCCCTTCGCGTTGCCCCGGTGGGCGCGGCGCGGCCGGCCGGCAGAAGTAATTAGACTTGACATACGTCGAGAGAGGTTTTGAAATGTTTGAATCCATCCACGGCTTGCTGGATGAACACGCCGAGTTGCAGATGCGGCTCAGTGACCCCGCCGTGCATGCCGACCAGTCACTGGCCCGGAAGCTGGGGCGCCGGTATGCGGAGCTGAGCGGAGTCGTGGAGGGCTACCACCAGGTTGAGACGCTGACGGACGATCTTGAGGCGGCCCGGGAAATGGCGTCCGAAGACCCGGAATTTGCGGCGGAAGTCCCGGTGCTCGAGGGCCAGCTGGCGGCAGCGCAGGAAAAGCTGCGCCGCCTGCTGATCCCGCGCGACCCGGACGACGCCCGTGACGTGATCCTGGAAGTGAAGGCCGGTGAAGGCGGCGACGAGGCAGCACTGTTTGCCGCGGACCTGGTCCGCATGTACACGCGCTACGCCGAGCACAGGGGCTGGAAGACGGAAATCATCTCCGCCACGGAATCCGACCTGGGCGGCTACAAGGACATTTCCATTGCCGTGAAGGGCCGATCCAACGACCCGGCCGAGGGCGTGTTTGCGCGCCTGAAGTTTGAGGGCGGTGTGCACCGCGTGCAACGCGTGCCGGCCACGGAATCGCAGGGACGCATCCACACATCGGCCGCCGGCGTGCTGGTGCTGCCGGAGGTCGATGAGCCGGAAGAGGTGGACATCAGTCCGAACGACCTCAAGATCGATGTCTACCGGTCCTCCGGTCCCGGCGGCCAGTCCGTGAACACCACCGACTCCGCCGTCCGCATCACCCACCTGCCCACGGGCATCGTGGTTGCCATGCAAAATGAGAAGTCTCAGCTGCAAAACCGCGAAGCCGGCATGCGCGTGCTGAGGGCGCGCATCCTGGCGCACCAGCAGGCCATCATCGACGCCGAAAACTCGGCCGTGCGCAAGTCCCAGATCCGCACCATGGACCGTTCGGAGCGGATCAGGACCTACAACTACCCGGAAAACCGGATCGCGGACCACCGCACGGGCTACAAGGCGTACAACCTCGACCAGGTCATGAACGGGGACCTGGAAGCCGTGGTGCAGTCCGCCATCGAAATGGATGAACAGCACCGCCTGGACGCGCTGGGTGAGTAGCAACTCCCCGGACGGCGCGCGCCTTTCGCTGGCTGACGCCGTTAAAAGTGCGACGGCGGAGCTTGCGGCCGCGGGCGTTCCGTCGCCCGCGGTGGATGCACAGCTGCTGGCCGCCCACCTGCTCGGCGTGGGGCGCGGGGAATTGGCGGCCATGCTCTTTGGCACGGCCGGGGCGCCCGCAGGCTATGCAGAACTGGTGCACCGCCGGGCCGCACGCGAACCGCTCCAGCACATTACTGGCGTGGCATATTTCCGCCACCTGGAACTGCGGGTCGGCAAGGGCGTGTTCGTGCCCCGGCCAGAAACCGAGTCAGTGGTCCAGCTGGCCGTTGACGTGCTGCTCAAGCTCACACAGGGGCGGAAAGAGTGCATCAGCACCGCCGTCGACCTCGGCACGGGCTCCGGAGCCATAGCCGGCTCGCTCGCGGCCGAAGTGCCTGGATGCCGTGTATACGCCGTCGAATTGAGCGATGAGGCCTACCCGTGGGCGGCAGGGAACCTGGCGGGCACCGGCGTCGAACTGGTCCATGGGGACCTGCGCACTGCCTTTCCGGAACTCGACGGGACCGTGGACGTGGTGGTCTCCAACCCGCCCTACATCCCGGCCGGCGCCATCCCCCGGGAGGTCGAGGTGCGCCTGCATGACCCGCACATGGCCCTGTACGGCGGGGGAGCGGACGGCCTGGAGATGCCCACGGCAGCCATTGCCGCAGCGGCAAGGCTGCTCCGGCCGGGCGGGTACTTCGTCATGGAGCACGCCGAAGTCCAGGCGGAGCAGATGGCGGCCCTGTTCAAGGAGGGCGGCCATTGGGAAGCCGTCACCACCCACCAGGACTTGACGGGCAGGGACCGTGCCACGAGCGGCCTGCGGCGCTAAGGCCAATCGCCGCAAAGTGTAAGGAAACAATGACGACGTGATGAAAGAATGAAGCCGTGACTACCACTTCCTATAACTGCACCAACGATGACCAGCGCGTCGAGGGCCTGGCCCATGCGCAGAAGGCCATTGCCGCCAAGCAGGTCATCGTCATGCCCACCGACACGGTGTACGGCATTGCGGCTGACGCCTTCTCGCCGCAGGCCGTGGCCACCCTGCTGGCAGCAAAGGGGCGGGGCCGCAACATGCCCCCGCCAGTGTTGATCCCACGCATCGGGACCATGGAAGGGCTGGCCACGGACATTCCGGACGACGCCCGGAAGCTGGCCGAGAAGTACTGGCCCGGCCCGTTGACCATCATCTTCCACGCCCAGCCCTCACTCACCTGGGACCTGGGCGAGACCGTTGGCACCGTGGCCCTGCGCGTGCCGGACGACCAGCTTGCCCTTGACCTGCTGACCGCCACGGGGCCGTTGGCGGTCTCCAGCGCCAACCGCACGGGCCAGCCGGCTGCGCAAACGGCGTCGGAAGCCCGCGAACAGCTGGCCGAGTCGGTGGAGGTCTACCTGGAGGGCGGCTTCCGTCCGCTTGAGGGCACGGAGCCCGTGCCGTCCACCATTGTAGACGCCACGGGCCTGCGCCTGCGGGTGGTGCGCGAGGGCGCCATCAGCCTGGCGGCCATCCAGCGCATGGTCCCCAGCGCCCTGGGCAACGACCCCGAGCCGGAGATGTGGGAACCGGCGGCGGAGCCGGAGACGGCGGCGGAGCCAGAGACGGCGGCGGAGCCGGAGACGGCGGAGCCTGCGGAGACCCCCGTGGCGGAGCCGGAGACGGCGGAGCCTGAACCCGCCGCCAAGGACCAGTCGGCCCCCGCGGAAAGCCAGCCCTGAGCCTGCCCTAGCGGGTCCGGTCCAATGGGGGCATGGGCTGCCAGGCTGCATCAGCCATGATGCGCCGGGATTCGCGCCAGCCCTTGAGCAGCTTGCCGCTGCCACGCAGGGTTTTCTCGACGGCGGCCAGGCGCAGCAGCTCCTTGCCGGCCGTCAGCGCTGTGCCCAACGCAAAGCCCGCCGGGTTGTACTTCCCCTTCGCGCGCAGGTACTGGGCCACCAGCCCCCGGTTGCGCATCATGTAAAAGCGGCTCAGGTCGGAGGAATCATTGAGGTGCCTGATGCCCAGGTCAATGGTGCGCTGTTCGCGGGTTTTCTGCAGTACAAAGGCATTGACGTATATCACGGGGCGCTGGAGCGAAATGAGCCAACCGTAGATGGCGTCATCCCAGTTCAGGAAGAAGCGCGGATCGGGCAGGCCAACCTCCGCCACGGCGTCGGCGTGCAGCAGCATGCCTTCGAAGCAGCCCACATTGGTGGCGAATTCATTTGAATTTTTGAACACGTCCCCCGGAACGGGAAGCGGGAACCCGAGGAAATCGCTGAAATTGTGCTGCCAGAAAAATGGCTGCCCGGCGGAGTTGTAGCGCCGGCCCACCATCGCGTCGTATTTGTCCATCCACGGACCAAAGGCGGCGATGGCCCCGGGAACCGTGGTGACGTCGTCGTCCATTAGCCACAGCCACTGTGCACCCTCTGCCAGGGCGCGGTCCACGCCTGCTGAAAAGCCGCCGGCGCCTCCGGCGTTTTCGGCGAGGCGGTGCACCACCAGCGGAATGGGGGTGCCGAGCGCCGCCAGCTGTGCGGCGGCCTTGTCGATGACGGCGGCCGTGCCGTCCGTGCTGGCATTGTCCACCACCACTACGCCGTCGGGCGCCGGGTCAAGCGCCGCAATGGAGTCGAACAACTGTGCCAGGTAGTCCTGCCGGTTGAACGTGGTGATGACGATGTAAAAGTTCTCCCGCCGGTTGCCGCTCAAAACTTTTGGTCCTTGACCGGCCCGAATTTTGCTCCCCGCAGGCCCGCACCATAGGCCGAAGCCCATTTGGCCAGACCCTTGAAGTCGCCGTCCCTGAGGAAAAAGAGGGGGTAGCCGACGGCGTCGGCGACAAAGGAGCGCAGGCGGCGGTGCCTGCGGGTGAGGTAGCCGCGGTTGCGGTAGTAGTAAAAGCGTTTGAACGGGGTCTCCGGGACCAGCACGTGAAAGCGGTCGCCCATGACCTCCTTCACTTCGCCCCAGCCCGCCGGGTGGGTCAGGGCAACGGACGTGACGGTGCCGAACTTGACCTTCGCCTGCCGCAGCCGCAGCATGAAATCGACTTCGTCGCCCCGAATGAAAAGGCGCAGGTCCGGCAGCCCCACCTTGAAGAACACATCGGTGCGGATCAGGGCGCCGTTGAAAAACTGTCCGACGTCGGCAATGAAGCCCAGCGGTTCCACCACGGAACGCTCATGGGTCAGGTGCCCGTCGAGACGGAAGGGAAAGGACAGCTTGCGGGGTTCGCCCGGGGCCACGATGAGGGGCACCACCACGTCCTGGCCGCGGCTTTTGGCGGCTTCGAGGAGTGTGGCCAGGCAATTGGGGTCCTCGGGATGGGCGTCGTCGTCCATGATCCAGACCCACTCGGCGCCGGAAGCAATCGCCTTGAGGATCGCCAGCGAAAATCCGCCGGCTCCGCCCAGGTTGGCCAGGGACCTCACATAGTCCACGGGGACGCCCGATGCGGCGGCAATGTCCGCCACCGGCGAAGTCCCGGCATCCACCAGGGCAATGGCGTGCAGGGCGTGGGTTTGCTGCGACAAGGCCCCCAGCAAGGTACGGACGTCGTCCGGCCGGTCAAAGGTGAGCGCGGCAACGGCCACGGTATCTTGCAAGATGGGTTCCTCTCGGCCGCACAGGGCACGGCGCGGCACGGCTAAACGCTTGGGTATTCGGCGGAGCGATTACTATCTTTAATAGCTTCCACTTTAGTACAGCCCCACCTATTGGACTGTTGAGTCGCTGGCCGCACAGCGCGCGCCATGCACAATGCCACACACCACCGGGCAGAAAACGGACTACGAATCACGTTGAACACGACGAGCAACTCGGCAAGAGGCCACTCCGGCACCACCCCGGCAGGCGGCGAGGGAAAGCCGCCACTGTGGCTGTGGGCCCAAGGCATCCTGGACTCACTGGCCTGGACCGTGGCACTGCTGCTGGCCGTCCTGCTGCGGTATGAGCTGGACGTCCGGCTCATCAACGTGGGCGGCCTGGTCCTGCTGATCGGCGTGGCCATTGCCACCCAGCTCATTGCGGGCTGGTCGCTGGCCCTTTACCGGGGGCGCTACACCTTCGGCAGCATCCAGGAGGCGAGGGTGCTCATTGCCGCCACCTTGATTGTGGCCGCAGTGACCAGCGTGTTCCTGTTCCTGACCGTCCAGGAAATCCACATTGCCCGCTCCGTCAGCGCCATTGCCTTCCCGTTTGCCGCCCTGCTGATGGCGGCCGTCCGCTACCTCAAGCGCCTTTACGTAGAGGGTAAGCCCACGTTTGGGGAGCAGGCCCAAAAGACCCTCATCTACGGAGCCGGGTTCCTGGGCAACTCCCTCGTGACGCGCATGATCCAGGACCCGGAATCCCCGTACGTGCCCGTGGGGCTCATCGATGACGACACCACCAAGAAGCACCTGCGGCTGAGCTCGGTGGGCGTGCTGGGGCGCGGGGACGAACTGCCGGAAATTATCCGCCGCACCAAGTCCACGGTGGTGGTGCTGGCCATCGCACACCTGGAGGCCAAACGCATCCGGGAGATCTCGGACAGTGTCTCCGGCCTGGGCATCAAGGTCCTGGTGCTGCCCCCTCTGCAGGAAATGCTCACTCCCGACACCAACCGGGACAACAAGGGTGGCCTCACCGACTTCCGCGAAATTGACGTGGAAGACTTGATCGGCCGCCGCCCGGTGGACATCAAGGTGGAACAGATCGCCAGCTACGTCACCGGCAAGCGCGTCCTGGTCACGGGTGCAGGCGGCTCCATCGGCTCCGAGCTCTGCCGCCAGCTGCACGGTTTCGACCCGGCCGAGCTGATCATGCTGGACCGCGACGAAACAGGCCTGCAACACACGCAGTTTTCCATCCTGGGCCACGGCCTGCTCAATGACGACACCACCGTGCTGGCTGACATCCGCGACGCCGAGACGCTCATGGGCATATTTGCCAGGCGCCGCCCAGAGGTGGTGTTCCATGCGGCCGCACTCAAGCACGCGCCGCTGCTGCAGATGTTCCCCAAGGAAGGCTGGCAGACCAATGTGCTGGGCTCCCTCAACGTGCTGGCCGCAGCCCGCAGCGTGGGCGTGGAGACCTTTGTCAATGTCTCCACCGACAAGGCGGCGAGCCCAACCACGGCCCTGGGGCACTCCAAGCGCGCGGCGGAGAAGATCACGTCCTGGATGGCGGGCGAAACGGGCAAGCGCTACGTTTCCGTCCGTTTTGGCAATGTCATCGGCAGCCGCGGCTCCATGCTCCCGCTGTTCACCGACCAGATCAACAATGGCGGCCCCGTCACGGTCACCCACCCGGACGTCACCCGCTTCTTCATGACCATCCCGGAGGCATGCCAGCTGGTCATCCAGGCCGGCGCCATCGGCCACGGCGGCGACGTGCTGATTCTGGACATGGGCGATCCCGTGCGCATCATGGACGTGGCCGAGCGCATGATCGCCATGTCGGGCAAAAAGGTTGAGATCAAGATCACCGGCCTTCGCCCCTCCGAGAAGCTCCACGAACAGCTCACGGGCGACGACGAAATCAAGGACCCTGACGGCCACCCGAAGATTTCACACACGCACGCACGCCCCCTGGACCCCGCCGAGCTGAGCCTGGAACTGTGGCTGCAGCGCTGCCGCGACGAGTCCGGCCCGGAGCTGCCCAGCATTGACGAGTCCGACGGCGACATAGCGGCGGAAGCGCGATGATGCCCGGCGCTGCGCTCACGGTTGGTGCCGTGGCACTGGTGCTGGCACTGGTCCTGCCCCTGGCGGCCCGGCCCCTCCTGGTCCGTGCAGGCGTCCTTGACGTACCCAACGCCAGGTCCTCGCACCAGACGCCCACCATCCGAGGCATGGGAATTACGACGGCGGTGGCCCTGTCCGCAGGCCTGCTTACCGCGATCTTCCTGCCGCAAGGCCGTGTGGCTGCCGGCCAGGCGCAGGCAACGCTGGTGGTGGTTCTGCTGGTTGCCGTGGCTGCCGCCGCCATTGGCTGGGTGGAGGACATCAGGGGCCTGCCCATTGCACTCAGGGCCGGGTTGCAGCTGGCCGTGGGAGCCGTGGCCACGGGCGCCGTGGCCGTCATCGACCCGGGCGCCCAGCAGATGTGGTGGATCCCGGCCGGCGCCATTGCGGTGGCCGCCTATATCAACGTTTCCAACTTCATGGACGGCATCAACGGCATTTCCGGCATGCACGGACTGCTGGTTGGTGGCTTCTACGCATACGCCGGCGTGGTCACCGGCCATGACTGGCTGGTTTTTGCCGGTGTGGCGATTGCGGCCGCCTTTGCCGGCTTCCTGCCGTGGAACCTGGGGCGGCGGAAGGTATTCATGGGCGACGTCGGCAGCTACCTGCTGGGGGCTTCCATCTCGGTCACGGCCATGGCGGCCTTCCTGGCCAAAGTCCCCGTGGAATACATATTCTCGCCGGTGCTCATCTACCTCGTGGACACCTTTGTGACCTTCCTGCGGCGCCTGCTGGCGGGGGAGCGGTGGTACGCCTCGCACCGCCAGCACGTCTACCAGCGGCTGAACATTGTGGGGCTGGGCCACCTGCAGGCCACGGCGGTGGTCAGCACGGCCACCGTGGTGGTCAGTGTCCTTGGCATCATTGCCGCGCAGGGAAACAGCGCCATGCAGATCAGTGCCACCGCGCTCTGCCTTGCCGTGGTGCTGCTGTACCTGCGCACACCCACCCTGTTCCAGCGGTACTTCCGCCACAAGGCAGCCCATGCGCCGGGCAACGGCGCGGCCGGCGGGGTAGCGGGGGAGTAGCGTTCCGTGGATGGTTCCTGTCGGCGTGCAGTTCTATCTCATGTAGAATTATCCTTGGCGGTTCTCGCCGTGGCGCTCCCGTGGCTTTCAATCCGAACGCGCCCCTCATGATGGAGATTCTATTGAAGGACAAAGGTGCCTTGAACGGTGCTGCACAGGAGCCGTTTCCGGCCTCCGGCCCTTCAGCGACCCCCTGGCTGAACATTCTCAAGAAATGCCTGCTGATAGCCTCCGCAGCGACGGCCGCACTGGCCGTTGCGGCACTGGTGGTCAGCGGCTGGGCGGGAGTGGGCAGTGTGGCCTTTGGCTCCGCCGTGGTGGTCGTATTCTTCGGCCTCAGCCTGCTGGTTGGCCACATTTACGGCCGGAAAAACCCGTCGGGGGCCATCGGCGTCTTCATGGTGACCTACCTGGTCAAGGTGGTGGGCTTCGCCGTCATACTCTTCACCCTGGGCACCCCCACCTGGCTGAACGGTCCATGGTTCGCTGCGGCCGGCGTCGTGGTGGTTGTGTTGTGGCAGGCCACCGAGGTGGTCACCTTCAGCAGGCAGCGCCTGCTGCTCTACAACGACCCTGCTGAACCGCAGGATTCGACAGGCTCCGCCGGGGACACCAAATGAGCACCGGCCCGGGTCCGGAAGATCGGTATTCGGCCGCTTCAGGCAACCCCAAAAATGCCAACAACAACGGCGGCTACAATTCCGGGATGATCGTCTTTAGCTACATTATTGGCGGAATTGTTGTCTGGAGTTTGATAGGGTGGGTTCTGGATATTTTGCTCAGAACGCATTGGATTGTTCTGGCCGGGGCATTCACAGGACTCGCCGGCGGTTTCTACCTGTCCTTTGCCCGCCGCTTTGGACCGACCGGGTCGAAGAAAGCGGATGGGAACACCAAACGCAGCCGGCGGCAAAGGGACTGAGCATCAGTGATATCACATTTTTTTAATAACGTTGGGGGCTTCGGGGCAATGTGCTCCCCGGTCCCCGAAATCCAGCCCAATTATGGACTCTGCAGAGAGGAAACGCGTTGATCGCGCTTATGCTCCCCGCCCAAGATGGTGGAAGCTTTACCCCGCCCAGCGTCGAAACCCACTTGACCCCGTTCTTCACGATCGGCGGGTTTGAATTCACCAAGCAGATGGCGCTGGTGCTGCTTTCCGTTGTGATCATCGCCTGGTTCTTCGTAGCGGCAGCCCGCAAGGGCCAGCTGGTTCCCGGCAGGCTGCAATTCGTGGGCGAGATGGCCTATGGCTTTGTGCGCAACTCCGTTGGCAAGGACGTCATCGGTGCCAAGGACTACAAGAAGTACGTGCCGCTGCTGTTCTCGCTGTTCTTCTTCATCCTGCTGAACAACCTTTACGGCACCATCCCGTTCATCCAGCTCCCCAGCTTCTCCCACGTCTCGGGCGCCTACGTGCTTGCGCTGCTGGTGTACGTGGTCTGGATCGGCGTTGGCGTGAAGGTCAACGGCATCCGCTACTTCAAGCTGGCCGTGGTTCCCTCCGGCGTTCCGTGGTACATCCTGCCGCTCGTGGTGCCGATCGAAATCATCTCGAACTTCGTGGTCCGCCCCATGACGCACAGCCTGCGTCTGTTTGCGACCATGCTGGCCGGGCACCTGATTGTCCTGATTGCCGGTTCGGGCATTGAGTTCCTGATCGCACAGGAGAGCTGGCTGCTGAAGGGCACTTCCATCCTGATCCTGGCCGGTGCCACGGCCATGTACATGCTTGAGGCCCTGATCATGGTCCTCCAGGCCTATGTCTTTGTCCTGCTGACAGCAATTTACATTGAAGGTGCTGTCCACGCGGACAGCCACTAAACACACCAAAAGAATTCCCCGCGGGGGATAACTTGAACCAAACAACCTGCCTTCGGGCATCTTGAAAGGAAACACAATGACGGGAAATATCAACGGCTCGCTGAACCTCATCGGTTACGGTCTGTCTGCGATTGGTGGTGCCATTGGCGTGGGCCTGGTCTTCGCCGCCTACATCAACGGCGTTGCACGCCAGCCGGAAGCACAGCGCGTGCTCCAGCCCCTCGCCTTCCTGGGCCTGGCGCTGACCGAAGCACTCGCCATCCTCGGCCTCGTGTTTGCGTTCGTTCTCAAGTAAAGAGAATTACGAACCTTCAACATACGAGTAGAAAAGGACGGGTGAAATATGAATAACCTCATGGTTTTAGCCTCCGCCAATGCGGCGGATGCTGCGCCCAGCCCGCTGGCTGTCAGCTGGTCTGAAGTACTGGTTGTGGCTGTCGGCTTCGCCATTCTCATGTTCATCGTGGTCAAGTTCGTTGTCCCGATGTTTGAGAAGACCTACGCCGACCGCACTGAAGCCATTGAAGGCGGCATTGCGAAGGCTGAGAAGGCCCAGGCCGAGGCCTCGGCTGCACTCGGTGAGTACAAGCAGCAGCTGGTTGAAGCACGTACGGAAGCAAACCGCATCCGTGAGGAAGCCCGCGCCGAAGGTGCCCAGATCCTGGCAGACCTGAAGGAGAAGGCCGCTTCCGAGTCTGCGCGCATCACGGAACAGGCGCAGACGGCCATTGCCGCCGAACGCCAGGCCGCTGTTGTCTCGCTCCGTTCCGAGGTCGGCTCGCTGGCCACCACGCTGGCCGGTCGCATTGTGGGCGAGTCGCTGGACGACGACGCCCGCGCCAGCCGTGTCGTGGACCGTTTCCTGGCTGAGCTGGACAAGCAGAGCGAAGGTGCAGCGAAGTAATGGCAGGTGTATCGAGCGAATCGCTGACCACAGCATTGGGCCAGTTGGAAGCCTCGCTTCCCACGGCGTCGCTGTCGTTGGCTCAGGAGCTTTTTTCCATCCTTGCGGTTCTGGACAGCTCGGCCGGCTTGCGCCGCTCGCTCACTGACCCATCCCGCACGGGCGCTGAAAAGTCCGCACTGGTTTCCTCACTGGTCAAGGGCAAGGTTTCTGCGGAAGCAGAAGCGATAGTTGGCCGTTTGGCTGCAGCGCGCTGGAGCGATGCACGTGACCTTGGCGATGCACTCGAGACCGTGGCCGCAACAGTGGTCATTGCCGTTGCAGAAAATCGGAACACGTCTGCAAGTTCCGGCAACTCCGTTTCCGGCCTTGGCGGCCTGGCATCGCTGGAGAGCGAACTGTTCTCCTTTTCCCAGGCCGTTGATTCCAGCCACGAGGTGCAGCGCGCCTTGGTGGAGCCGCAGGCAAGCGAGTCCGCCAAGTTGGACTTGGCGATCAAACTGGTTCCCGGCGCAAGCGGCGAAGCTCAGGCCTTGATCCGCCAGGCTGTTGTCAATCCGCGCGGACTCAAGACAGTCAAGCTCATCGAGCGTTTTGCCAACTTGGCAGCGGCACGCCAGCAGCGCTGGATTGCCGAAGTCACGGTAAGCCGCCCGATGCAGGATGGACAGCTTGCCCGGCTGCAGCGAGGGCTCAACTCCCTTTATGGGCGTGAACTGAACATCAACGTCCGCGTTGACCCCGCCCTCATCGGCGGAGTACGTGTCCGGGTGGGTGACGAGGTCGTGGATGCCTCGGTCATGGCCCGGCTGGGCGAATTGCGCCGCCAGTTGGCTGGATAGCCACAAAGCATTATCAGTAAGAAACCAAACCGCCCGCCCACACAGGTCGGGAATGGTGCGAAAGCTAGGTCATCGCCAATTTGCGGTGATCGCGAAATAGGAGAGCAGGGACTGCAGATGGCCGAATTGACCATCAACGCCGACGACGTCCGTAGTGCGTTGAATGACTTCGCGGCGTCCTACGAACCGGGCAACGCCGAACGCGTCGAGGTTGGCCGGGTTACCACTGCCGGCGATGGCATTGCCCGTGTGGAGGGACTTCCCTCCGTTATGGCCAATGAGCTGCTTCGCTTCGAAGACGGCACCCTGGGCCTGGCCCAGAACCTTGACGTCCGCGAGATCGGTGTCATCATCCTTGGTGACTTCACCGGCATTGAAGAAGGCCAGGAGGTTCACCGCACCGGTGAGATCCTGTCCGTCCCCGTGGGCGACGCCTTCCTGGGCCGCGTGGTGGACCCGCTGGGTGCCCCCATCGACGACCTGGGCGACATTGTTGCCGAGACCACCCGTGCCCTGGAACTTCAGGCGCCCGGCGTGACGGAGCGCAAGAGCGTCCACGAGCCCATGCAGACTGGCCTGAAGGCCATCGACGCCATGATCCCGATCGGCCGCGGCCAGCGCCAGCTGATCATTGGTGACCGCCAGACGGGCAAGACCGCACTGGCTGTTGACACGATCATCAACCAGAAGGCCAACTGGGCCTCCAAGGACGAGACCAAGCAGGTCCGCTGCGTCTACGTCGCCATCGGCCAGAAGGCGTCCACCATCGCCGCCGTCCGCCAGACCCTGGAAGACCACGGCGCGCTGGAGTACACCACCATCGTGGCGTCCCCGGCCTCCGACCCCGCAGGCTTCAAGTACCTGGCACCGTACGCCGGTTCCGCCATTGGCCAGCACTGGATGTACCAGGGCAAGCACGTCCTGGTGGTCTTCGACGACCTGTCCAAGCAGGCCGAGGCCTACCGTGCAGTGTCCCTGCTGCTGCGCCGCCCGCCGGGCCGCGAGGCATACCCGGGCGACGTGTTCTACCTGCACTCCCGCCTGCTGGAGCGTTGTGCCAAGCTCTCCGATGAGCTCGGTGCCGGCTCGATGACCGGCCTGCCGATTATCGAAACGAAGGCAAACGACGTTTCCGCCTACATTCCGACGAACGTGATCTCCATTACCGATGGCCAGATCTTCCTCCAGTCGGACCTCTTCAACGCCAACCAGCGTCCCGCTGTCGACGTCGGCGTTTCCGTCTCCCGTGTCGGCGGTGCCGCGCAGGTGAAGTCGATGAAGAAGGTTTCCGGTACGTTGAAGCTGGAATTGGCCCAGTACCGCGACATGCAGGCGTTTGCCATGTTTGCCTCGGACCTGGACGCCGCTTCCAAGCAGCAGCTGACCCGCGGTGCCCGCCTCATGGAACTCCTCAAGCAGGGCCAGTACGCACCGTTCCCGGTGGAAGACCAGGTTGTCTCCATCTGGGCCGGCACCAACGGCTACCTTGATGATGTCCCGGTCCAGGATGTCTCGCGCTTTGAGAAGGAATTCCTGGAACACCTGCGCCACGGCACGTCCATCCTGACCACTCTCGCCCAGACCAACGTCATGGCCGATGAAACCGTTGATGCGCTCAAGACCGCCATCACGGGCTTCAAGGCAGGCTTCTTCGGTGTCGGCGGCAGCAAGCTGGTGGATGCCGGGCACGAAGAGCATGACGCCCTGGCCGGCTCTGACGTCGACCAAGAGAAGATCGTCAAGCAGAAGCGCTGACCTGCGTCGGTTGGTCCTGCCGGGCACGCCCCGGCAGGACCGGCCACCGTCGAATTTAGGAAAGGAAAAGTATGGGAGCCCAGATCCGGGTCTACCGCCAGAAGATCGCATCGACCACCTCGATGCGCAAAATCTTCAAGGCGATGGAACTGATCGCCACCTCGCGCATCGGTAAGGCGCGCACCCGTGTGGCGGCATCCTTGCCCTACTCGAACGCCATTACCCGTGCCGTTTCTGCTGTGGCATCGCAGAGTGTCATCGACCACCCGTTGGTGACAACACCGGAGCAGGTCCGCCGGGCCGCCGTGGTCATTGTTGCCTCCGACCGAGGCCTTGCGGGTTCCTATTCCGCCAGTGTCCTCAAGCAGGCCGAGCAGCTTGCCGAGCTCCTGGGCTCGGAAGGCAAGGAAGTTTCCTACTTCCTGGTCGGCCGCAAGGCACAGGCGTACTTCGACTTCCGTGACCGCAGCTATGCGCGAGTCTGGACCGGTGGCACGGATGCCCCCGAGTTTGGCACCGCCAAGGACATTGCCAAGGCAGTCCTTGAAGCATTCGCCACGGAATACGAAAAGGGCGGCGTGGATGAAATCCACATCGTGTCCACACGCTTCCAGTCGATGGTCGTGCAGGTTCCGCAGGTTGTCCGCCTTCTGCCGCTTGAAGTGGTGGAGGAGCAGGCAACAAGTGAGTCTGACCTTCTTCCGTTGTACGAATTCGAGCCCGAGCCGGCGCAGGTGCTGGACACGCTGCTGCCGCGGTACATCGAATCCCGCATTTTCAACGCGCTCCTCCAGGCTGCCGCAAGTGAACTTGCAGCACGCCAGCGGGCCATGAAGTCCGCAGGCGACAACGCTTCGGACTTGATCAAGAAGTACACACGACTGCGCAATACGGCCCGTCAGGCCGAAATCACCCAGGAACTGTCCGAGATTGTGGCAGGTGCAGACGCGCTGAGCGCGTCCTAGCCCACGCCACGTTCCGGTGCCGGCCCCCCGCCGGCACGGTTCCTGATCCCCGTTAGACTTATCACCACGCCATCTACTGATTGAAGTGAGAGAGATGACTGCCACTACTACAGAGCAGGTAGCCGCCAAGGCTGGCGCCGTTGGACGCATTGCCCGCGTCATTGGCCCCGTCGTTGACGTCGAATTCCCCGCGGGATCCATCCCCGGCATCTACAACGCACTCGAAGCCGAGCTCACGCTCGCCGGCGAGACGCGCACCATCACGTTCGAGACCGCGTTGCACCTCGGTGACAACCTGGTTCGCGCCATCTCCCTGCAGGCCACTGACGGACTTGTCCGCGGCACGTCTGTGACGGACACCGGCGCCCCGATCTCGGTCCCCGTTGGCGACGGCGTCAAGGGCCACATCTTCAACGTCCTGGGCAAGCCCCTGGACATTGCGGAGTCGGAACTGACCACCACCGAGCGCTGGCCCATCCACCGCAAGGCCCCCGCCTTTGCCACCCTCGAGGGCTCCACGCAGATGCTCGAGACCGGCATCAAGGTCATCGACCTCCTGACCCCCTACATCCAGGGTGGAAAGATCGGCCTGTTCGGCGGCGCCGGCGTTGGCAAGACCGTGCTGATCCAGGAAATGATCACCCGTGTTGCCCGCAACTTCGGTGGCACCTCGGTGTTCGCCGGCGTTGGCGAGCGCACCCGTGAGGGCAACGACCTCTGGGTTGAAATGGAAGAGGCCGGTGTTCTCAAGGACACCGCACTGGTATTTGGCCAGATGGATGAGCCGCCGGGAACGCGCCTTCGCGTGGCGCTCTCCGCGCTGACCATGGCGGAATACTTCCGCGATGTGCAGAACCAGGACGTGCTGCTCTTCATCGACAACATCTTCCGCTTCACGCAGGCCGGTTCGGAAGTTTCCACGCTGCTGGGCCGCATGCCCTCCGCCGTGGGCTACCAGCCCAACCTTGCCGACGAAATGGGCCTCCTGCAGGAGCGCATCACTTCGACCAAGGGCCACTCGATCACGTCCATGCAGGCCATTTATGTCCCTGCTGACGACTACACCGACCCGGCCCCGGCAACGACGTTCGCCCACCTGGACGCCACCACCGAGCTCTCCCGTGAGATTGCTTCACGTGGCCTGTACCCGGCCGTTGATCCGCTGACGTCCACCTCGCGCATCCTTGATCCGCAGTACATCGGCCAGGCGCACTACGACACCGCAGTGCGCGTGAAGCAGATCCTGCAGAAGAACAAGGAACTCCAGGACATCATCGCCATCCTTGGTGTCGACGAGCTCTCCGAAGAGGACAAGATCGTTGTGGCCCGTGCCCGCCGCATCCAGCAGTTCCTCTCGCAGAACACCTACACCGCCAAGCAGTTCACCGGCGTCGAGGGTTCCACGGTTTCCATCAAGGACACCATCGAAGGCTTCACGGCGATCTGCGACGGCGACGTCGACCACATCGCCGAGCAGGCGTTCTTCAATGTCGGTGACATGACCGACGTCGAACGCCAGTGGGCCAAGATCCAGGAATCGACCAAGTAACCATGGCGGAACTGGAAGTTGAAATCGTAGCGGCGGACCACCACGTGTGGGCCGGTGCGGCGAAGATGGTCAAGGCGCGCACCTCCGACGGCGAGATCGGCATCCTCCCGGGACACTCGCCCCTGTTGGCGATCCTGGCCGAGGGCGAACTGGCCATTGAGCCCGTCAACGGCAGCCGCATGGCAGTCACCGTGGACGGCGGCTTCTTCTCGGTTGACAAGGACCGGGTGGTCATCGTTGCCGACAATGCGCAGTTGCAAGACGGCGCAGCGTCAAACGCAGGGACCCGCTAGCTAGCAATTGATGAACGAACCCGGCATCCCGTTCATCGTCCTGGCAGCCTTATTCCTGCTGGTCGTCATTGCACTGTGCCTGCTCGGGGTGCGCCGCTTTCAACTGCGGCGTGCCCTGGGCACGGTGGACGCCTCCATTTGCTCGGCATCACACCGCTGGCAGATGGGGGTTTGCCGTTATCAGGAGTCGGAGCTTGAATGGTTCCGGCTTCTTTCGTTAAGCCCCCTCCCGCACCTTCGGATGACGCGCAGCTCCATTGTCCTGGTGGGACGCCGCCAACCCACCGAGGCGGAAGTAACCAGGGTGCCGCCCGATGTGGTGATTGTGACCTTGGAATACCATGGCGAGCAGGTGCTGCTCGCCATGAAGTTTGGCGCCTATGCGGGGCTTTCCTCCTGGCTGGAAGCCGGACCCGTGGTGGGGATTGGGACGTGGCGCTAACGGCCTGCACATAACATTCTTTCAGTTTCCTCTCAGCGGCCATGGATAAAATTGCGTTGTTGCCCGTCGAAAACCGCGGGATTTGTTGATAAGGGCAAGTGATGACGTGTTGAAGTGGATTTACGCACAGAGCCTGGCGACCGGCGTTATTCCCGCAGTTGCCTTGGGTCTGGGTGTACTTGCCCTCGCGTTCCTGCTGATCCGCCGCTCGCGGCGCTGGTGGCTGTTCTGCGCCATCACTGGCGTGTTGAGCGCGGCTGCAGCCACGGCCCTGGGCTGGGCGGTCATTTATGCCTGGTACTGGTGGCCTGAGGACCTGCCGGCCACTGTCATCATCTGTGTGGGCTTCGCGTTGTGGGGCCTGGTGCTTGGGCTTGCCACGGCGCTTCTCGGGTTGCAAAGGCTGATTCGGGGGAATGGTGGAGCGCGCCTTGGCCAGCACGACGGCGGCGCACCCCGTGGGTCCACGGCCTCCACGCCACGCCGCCTGGTCGCCGTTGCGGCGACGCTGGCGATCGTGTTTGCCAGCGCGGTCGAGATCAATGCGTACTTTGGCGAGTTTCCAACCGTTGGAAGCCTGGTTCATGGTTCGCCTGCGTTGGCCACGGGCATTCCGCACTTCCTGCAAAAGAAGGACATAGTCCGCTATCGCACGGAACCAGCCGCGGAGTCATGGATCCCGCCCAAGGCCATGGTGACCGCTGGCCAGTTTCGTTCTGTGGCCATTCCCGGCAAGGTGTCCGGTTTTCACGCGCGCAACGGGATCGTCTACCTCCCCCCGGCCTACTTTACGAAGAACCCGCCCGTTCTCCCCGTCGTCGTGCTGGTGACCGGACAGCCGGGATCGCCGGGGGACTGGCTGCAGGCCGGCCATCTGGGCCAGGCGCTCGACAGCTTCGCCCGCGCCCACAAGGGGTTGGCGCCCGTGGTGGTCATACCCGATCCCAACGGGGCGCAGGAAGCCAACACGATGTGCATGAATTCGGCGCTCGGCAAGGTGGACACCTACATGTCGGTGGACGTGCCCAATTGGATCACGTCCACGCTGAACGTTGACACCAACCACAAGCATTGGGCCATTGCAGGCTTTTCCTATGGCGGCACCTGTGCCATGCAGATGGTGACGCGCCACCCCTTCGTTTACCCCACCTTCGCCGCCATCTCATCCGAGTTGGAACCTGCCCTGACAGCGAACAGGGCTGTCACCGTTGAGCGGGCCTTCCACGGCAACACGGCAGCATTCAACGCGGTGGTGCCCATGACCTTGTTGTCCGAGCGCAGCTACCCCGAAATCCACGGCTGGCTGGCCACCGGTGCCCAGGACGCCCGCTACACCAATTACGCCGTCGCGCTGGAAAGGGCGGGTGCCAGGGCGGGGATGAAGCTGGAACGCACCACCTTCCCCGGCGGGCACTCCTGGATCATGGTCACCGAGGCCATGCCTTCCGCATTGTCCTATCTGGGCACCCAGTTGGGCCTGCAGTGATCGCAGCGTTGGCGGGCTGGGTCCGGCGCACCCCCTTCGCGCTGGCAATGCTTGCAGGTTCAATTGTGGTCCTTGTGGCGTCGGAGACCGTGTGGCGCCACCAAATGGCAGCGGAAATTGCCTGGACCGGCTACCAGGCCGGTGACGTGTGGCACGGGGACTGGTGGACCGTCGCCACCACGGCCTTCCTTGCCGTGCACCCCGTTGCACTGCTGTTGTCCGCCGTCATACTGGTCGGCGTGCTGGGCCTGGCCGAAATCACACTGGGGACCTGGCGTACCGTAGTCATCTTCTGGGCAACCCAACTGGCCGCCGTCGTGCTCTTTACCCTGGTGGTGGAGGTGGGTGCGGCGCTCGACCTTGAATGGCTCGCCGACATGCGCCCGGCGACCCTCCTGGGACCCTACGCCGCCAGCGTGGGCGCCCTGATGGCAGCCAGCCGGATGATCAGCCTGCTGTGGCGGCGGCGGGTCAGGGCGCTGACCCTTGGGGCCGCGCTCATGCTGCTCCTCTATGTGGGCCACGCCCAGAACCTGTTCATGCTGCTGGGCGCCCTGGTGGGCCTGGTGATTGGCATGGCCGTGCTTCCGGCAAGGCACCCGATGCCGGTGGCACGCTCCACCAGCCGAGAGGTCCGCACCAACCTTGCCATCGTGGTGGCGGTCTTCGCCCTGGGCCCGCTTTTTTCCGCCCTGGCACACGTCCCTGTGGGGCCGCTGTCCAAGCTGCAGAACATCATCGTCAACCCGGTGCCGTCGGCCCTGCAGCTTGAAGGCAGCTGTAGCAGTGCCATCAAGGCCTGCAGCGACATCATGCACAGTGCCGGGATCCTCGGACCCGGAGGGCACCTCCTGGCGCTGGTGCCCATGCTGTTGCTGCTGGCGTGTGCGGAAGGCCTGCGCCGCGGAAACCGGATGGCGCTGTGGGTGGCCGTCTACCTGCACCTGGTCATTGGCGTCATGAGCGCCATCTACCTCCAGCTCTTTGCCGGCTTCGGCATGCCGCTGCTTCGCGGGCGCCGGGTGCTGAGCATCTCCTCCACTCTGTGGGAAGTGCTGCCCGTGGTGCTGGTGCCCTTCCTGATCGCGGCGCTGCTGCTCATTTTCCGGCGTCACTTCCACATCGACCCCAGCCCGGTCCTGCGCCGACGGACATTTGTGGTGATGCCGCTGCTGCTTGGCGGCTTCGTGGTGCTGTACGCCGCCGTGTGGTTCGTGGAGGGCAACGCATCCGGCCCGTATGGCTTCGTAGGGCTTCTGGCCGGGCTGCCTCGCATCCTGCTGCCGTATCCTTTCCCCTTTGGCTATGGTGCTTCCGTGTACCCCCATGGCCTGTTTTCAACGTTGCTGTTCAGCATGGGCGGCGCCGTGTTTTGGCTGGTGAGCGTGCTCAGTGTGTTTGGCCTGTTCCTGAGCCGCCGGGCCCGCGGCGCCGTCTCGGCGGACAGGGCTGCGGCCGCGGAGCTGGTGCGCCGCGGCGGGGACTCGCTGTCCTGGATGTCGCAGTGGCGCGGCAACAACTACTGGTTCAACGCCCGGGGCACGGCGGCCATCGCGTACCAGGCCCATGCCGGTGTGGCTGTCACGGTGGGCGGGCCGTTCGGGGACCCCGGCGAGTTTGACTCCGCCGCCGTGGAGTTCCTGGACTACTGTGCGGCGCAGTCGTTGGTGCCCTGCTTTTACTCCGTCACGGACGGCCAGTGGGACGTGCTTCAGGCGCGCGGCTTCAGGCGGGCACAGGTTGCCTCGGAAACGTTGCTGGACGTTGACAGCATGGAATTCAAGGGCAAAGAGTGGCAAAACGTCCGCACTGCACTGAACAAGGCCGCCAAGCTGGGCATCACCACCCTCTGGAGCCGGTACTCGGCCCTGACCACCGGCCAGCGGACCCAGATCCATGAAATTTCCGAGGAATGGGTCTCGGAAAAGCCGCTGCCCGAAATGGGCTTCACACTCGGTGGCGTCGAGGAACTCAAGGACGACGCCGTCCAGCTCTGCCTGGCGGTGGACGGCGATGGCCGCATCCACGGGATCACCAGCTGGCTGCCGGTTTACGAAGGCGGTGTGGAGAAGGGGTGGACCCTGGACTTCATGCGGCGCAACACTAATGCGTTCAACGGCGTCATGGAATTCCTGATTGCCCAGGCCGTGCTGCACTTCAAGGGCCAGGTGCCCACCATTTCCCTGTCGGGCACGCCGCTGTCCACCGAACCCGCACCGGAACACGCCGAAGTTTCGGAACAGGTGGCGCGGGGCGGGGAATCGGGTCCTGCCGGTCCCTCCGATTCGCGGCATTCCCCATCGGCTGTTGCGCAGCACCCCCTGGCCGCACTGGAGGGCACCTCGATGGCGCGCATCCTGGCCCTCGTCGGCCGCACCCTGGAACCCGTATACGGCTTTGCGTCGCTGGCGAACTTCAAGAAGCGCTTCCAGCCCAGGCACCGGACCCTTTACATGGTGTACCAGGACCCGCTTTCCCTGCCGTCCATTGGCCGTGCGGTGGGGGAGGCCTACATGCCCAACGTCTCCGTCAGGCAGCTGGCCAGACTGCTGCGAAAGGCCTAGGGCACCTCCCGGGCAGTGGCGCCAAGACAAAGGCACAAAGAAGACCCCCGGCATCGCTGCCGGGGGTCTTCTTTGTGCCGGAAGAGGGGAATCTAGAGCGTGGTCACGCCAGTGGCCTGGGGGCCCTTGGTTCCTTCGCCAATTTCAAATTCCACCCGGGCGTTTTCGTCGAGGGACTTGAAACCGTTGCCCTGGATTTCCGAGTAGTGGACGAACACATCACCGTCGGCATTGTCCGGGGTGATGAAGCCGAAGCCCTTTTCAGCATTGAACCACTTGACGGTTCCCTGTGCCATTGTTTCTCCTCAATCAACGTGCTGCTTTGCAAGAACAGCACTCAGCATGGCATGCATCACAAAGGAGGTCAACGAGGCACCGGCCGTTTCGCAATAATTATGGGCACAGCTGCCTGCTAGTTGAGCCAGGTGCCGGCCCGGAGCACGCGCTTGAGGCCCAATTCGGAGTCCACCACCAGGGCGTCGGCCCGCAGCCCGCGGCGCAGGGCACCCACCTCGTCCGTGAGCCCCAGCACTGCGGCTGGAACGGCACTGGCCGACAGGACGGCGTCGTGCAGCTTCACCCCGGCCTGCACGGTGCGGCGCACCACGTCCAGCAAGGTGGCGGTGCCTCCGGCAATGGAGCCCGTGGCGTCCAGCGTGGCCACGCCCTTCGTGACGGTTACGGGGGATGGCCCCAGCATGTACTGGCCGTCGGCCAGTCCCGCCGCGGCCATGGAATCGGTGACCAGCAGGATGTTGCCGGCACCCACCAGCGAAAACACCATTTTGACGGTCTCCGGGTCCAGGTGGGTGTTGTCCGCGACGAGTTCGACGGCGGCATGCCCGGCCGCCGCAGCCCGGAGGCAGGCCGCGACGGGGCCGGGGGAGCGGTGGTGCAGCGGCGGCATGCCGTTGAACAGGTGGGTGACGGTGGGGCGGCCCGAGGTACCGTCGAAGCCGGTGGAGTCCAGGCCCTCTCGGGCCTGTTCCAGGGAGTCCCAGGCCGTGCGGGTGTCGCACGCGGTGTGGCCCACGGAAGGGGTGATGCCGTGAGAGGTGAGAAGATCCACCAGTTCGTCGGCGCCCGGCAGTTCCGGGGCATATGTCATGGTGGCGATGTGTCCCTGCCCCGCCTCGATCAGCCGAGCCGCGAGTTCCACGTCGGGGTCAAGCAGGAAGGCCGGGTTTTGGGCCCCGCAGCGGGCATGGGAAAGGAACGGCCCCTCCAGGTGGATGCCGGCCAGCAGTCCCTCGCCGGTTAGTTTGGCGTGGACGCCGATCCCGGCCAACAGGTCCTCCGGGGACGCCGTCACCATGCTGGCCAGCAGGGTGGTGGTGCCGGCACGGTGCAGGAAGTCAATGGCCTTGCGGGCGGAGGATTCGTCGCCACTGGGGAAGTCCCCGCCGTTGCCGCCGTGGTTGTGGACATCCACCAGCCCGGGGAGAACATGGTGGCCCGCAGGCAGGGAAATCACGTTGGCGGCGTCAACGTCCTCGAACCCCGGTTCGTCAAAGTGGTCGGCGCGTCCGGCATACACAATTCTGTCCCCGGAGACGGCCAACAGCCCGTCCTGGACGATGCCGCGGTCCGTCGCGATGGATCCGTGGATGAGTTTCTTGGCGGGAGCCGGAGCGGCCGCGTCGTGGGGGGAAGTCATGCCCTTTAGTCTAGCGAGGACGGCGCGGCAGCGGCCTAGAAGAGTCGCGAGGCGCTGTCATCGACTCCGCGCATTGCGTCATAGTCGAGGGTCCTGCATTCAATCCCCCGGTCCTCGGCAAGCACCCTCGCCTGGGGCTTGATCTGCTGGGCGGCGAAGACGCCCCGCACGGGAGCGAGCAGGGGGTCGCGGTTGAGGAGTTCCAGGTAGCGCGTCAGCTGCTCGACCCCGTCGATGTCCCCGCGGCGCTTGAGCTCAATGGCCACGGTGGCGCCCTTGGCATCGCGGGCCAGGATGTCCACAGGGCCAATGGCCGTGAAGTACTCGCGCCGGATCAGCGTATAGCCGGTGCCCAGCAGTTCGATTTGGGCTGCCAGCAGGCGCTGCAGGTCCGCTTCCACTCCATCCTTGATAAGCCCAGGGTCCGTGCCCAGATCATGCGTGGACTCATGGATGTGCTCATAGATGTTGATGATGAGCTTGTCATCCTGCTTGGTGGACTGGACCACCCACTGTTCCAGCACGCCTTCTTCCAGCTCGCTGTCGGAGGCGGCCACGGTACGCAGGGTGGCCGGGGGGCTCATCCAGTTCAGCGGCTTGTAGGAGCCGCCGTCGGAATGGACCAGCACGGAACCGTCGGCCTTGACCAACAGGAGCCGGACGGCCAGGGGAAGATGGGCTTTGAGGCGGCCGACATAGTCGACGGAGCACTTGGCAATGACTAAACGCACGCCTTCCACAATAGCCGGTGCGGCGGTCCGCCCCGATTTGGCCCCGGGCCCGGCACCTGCGGCACAATGGTTGCATGCCCCGTTCAAACCATCCCCGCCGCCGAACGCCAGCCAACGGCGGAAGGACGGGTGGGAAGGCGGCCGGCGGGCCCGGGGCAGCAGGCGAAGAAGACCTGGACCTTGACCGCGCCCGCCTGGGCATTCCGCAGCGCGAATCGGCTCCGGACGGGGAATGGGCCGTGCGCACCATTACCGCCCGCAACGCCCAAAAGGTGTACACCTGCCCGGGCTGCCACCGCCCGGTCCAGCCCGGCACGCCCCACCTGGTGGTCTGGCGGGAGGACGATATGTTCGGTGCCGAGGCAGGGCTGCGGGACCGCCGGCACTGGCACAACAACTGCTGGCGCGGGCGCAGCTACTGGTACAGATAGGCTGGACACCATGGTTTTTGACCCAGCCCTGCTAGATTTTGCCGACCCCGGTGCCCCCGTGCCCGTCCGCGCGGCCACCATTCTCCCGGCCGTGAGGGAAAACATTGAGTTTACGACGGCGGACGGCCTCACCCTGCTCGGCGAGCTGGCACTGCCGGCCGACGGCGACATCCGCGGGACGCTGATCACCCTGCACCCCCTGCCCACCCACGGCGGATTCATGGACTCCCATGTGTTCAAGAAGGCTTCCTACCGGCTGCCTGCGCTCGCCGGGATTGCCGTGCTGCGCTTCAACACACGCGGCACGTCCTCCCCCCGGGGGACGAGTGACGGCGCCTTCAGCGATGGCGTGGGCGAGCGGGCCGATGTGGCCGCCGCCGTGCAGTTTGCGGTGGACCGCGGGCTGCCGAACCGATGGCTGGTGGGCTGGTCCTTTGGCACGGAGCTGGCCCTGAAATACGGTGCACTTGACCCGGTGGGCCGCCAGGTGGAAGGTGCCGTGCTGCTTTCGCCGCCGCTGCACCGCGCAGGCGACGCGGACCTCGCCTTGTGGGCCGCTGCCGGGAAGCCGCTGGCCGTGCTGGTGCCGGAGCTGGACGACTACCTGCGACCGGACGCGGCACGCGAGCGCTTCATGGCGGTTCCCCAGGCACGCCTGGTGCCCGTGGAGGGCGCCCGGCACTTGTGGGTGGGGGAGAAGTATGCCGCACGGGCCCTCAATGAGATTGCGTCCACTGTGCTGGGGCGCCCGGTGGAGCTGCCCACGGAATGGAATGGCCCCGTGGCGGCGCCCCCGGCCTGACACCCGCAGGACGTGTCAGTGCTTGTCCTGGCGCAGGATGAACACTTCCTTGACCAGCAGCATGACGGCGGCCGCCGTCGGAATGGCAATGAGGGCCCCCAACACGCCCAGGAGGCTGCCGCCGGCGATGACGGAGATGACGGCCACGGCCCCCGGCACGGCCACGGCCTTTTCCATGATCCGCGGGGAGATGAAATACGCCTCAAACTGCAGGTAGGCGAAGTAGCAGATGGCGTAAATGAGGGCCATCTGCCAGCCGCCCGTCAGGCTGACCGCAATGACCACCACGGCGGCAAGCATGCCCCCCACCAGCGGGATGAACGCCAGCAGGGCCACCACAAACGCCAGCAGGACGCTGAACGGGACGTGCAGGATGCTCATGACAATGAAGGCGAAGGTGGCGTTGAGCACTGCCACGCAGACCTGCCCGATCACGTAGTTGCCCACGCCCCGGGTGATCTCCTCACTCAGTTCCTCCACGCGGGCCCGCCTGGAGCGCGGTGCCAGGCGGTAGCCCCACTTCTTCATGGAGGGCAGCGACGCCAGGAAGTACAGGCTGAGGACTAGCACAATCAGGGTGCCGAACAGGCCGTTGGCGATGGAGGTGCCGACGCCCACCACGCCGCCAAAGATTCCGCCCACGGCCTGCGCGTTCTGGAAGAACTTGGCAACCTGCTGGTTGATGGTGTCGATGACGTGGTACTGGACGTCAAGTGTGCGGAACAGATCCGAGTTCAGGAAGTCGGTGATCCACCCCGGGGCCTTGTTCACCAATTGAGTGGTCTGCTCCACGATGGTGGGAATGAGGGTGGCGAAGAATATTGCCACCAGGCCCAGCAGCGCCGCCAGCACCAGCACTATGCCCAGCGGCCGCGGCACCCGGCGATTTTCCAGCCAGCGCACCACCGGGTCAAGGCCCAGGGCAATGAACATGGCAGTGACAATCCACAGCAGGAGCTGGGAGGTGTTGGCCATGATGTAGTTGAGGAACAAGGCAATGCCCACGCCCACGGTGCCCATGAAGCCGAAGTAAATGGGGTGCCGGAACATGCCTGCCGCGCTTGCCGCCCCCACAGCCGCTTCCTGGGCGCCGGCTTCCCCAAGCGCCGGCGGCTCCGATTCGGAAGGCAGGTCAAAGCGGACGCGCGGCTGGGCGCCTGGGAGCGGCTGGGTGAATTTCCTGACCACCCATGAGCGGACGCCCCCCGCAGCCTGGTGTGCGGCGGCCGCTTCGCCTGGGGCGCCGGCACCGTGTGCCTTGCCGGCCTTGTCGCTGCCCGCGGCAGCCGCCACGGGTTCCCCGCCAGTTGCGTCGGGCCGGGGCACCTGGGCCGAGGGTCCGGCGTCGTTATTCCCCGCTGCTGCGGGATCGGTGGCGTCTGGTGTTGGGGAGGGGCTCACGGAGGGCTGCCTTTGTGTCCGGGGGCGGGAGCGGGGCGTGGCCCCACCGGTAACTGGTGACTTGACATTATCAGCGCGGGCCGCGGCGGCAGCCCATTTGCCGCAGAAAGATGGGGCGCGCGGCCCGGTTCCAGGGGTGGCCGGCCATATCGCTGAGAGTGAGATTGGCCTCGCGGAAGCCCCTCTTAGATAACGGTTCGGTTACCCTTGAACAAACGATCAAAGTAGTTTTCCGCCGATGTTAGGTATGTACTTGCGTTCAAAGATTGCACTTGTCCTGGCCATTTTGGGCCTGGTCGTCCTCGGATTGGGGATTGGCCAGCGCACCGTATGGCTCCCGCCAGCCACCGTCACGGCCGGCGTGGAAGGGACTGTGGCGCCCGCTCCGCTGACCGTTATCGGGCCGGATGTGCTCGCAGCCAAGGGCGGCCAGTTCACGCTGACCATCAAGTCCACCGGCCCCATCCAGGTGGCCGTGGGGCAGCAGCGCGACGTCATGGGCTGGGTGGGCGATGCCGCCTACACCAACGTCACCGGCGTCAACGGCGATTTTTCCGCACTGACCACGGAAAGCAAGCAGGGCGCGCAAAAGGTTCCCAACCCCGCAGGCTCCGACATGTGGGTCAGCGAGGACAAGGCCAGCGGCGAGCTGTCCTACACCTGGCAGGCGCCGGGCCATGGCACCTGGGCGCTGCTGGTCTCCTCCGACGGGACCGCACCGGCGCCCACCAACATCACCATGACCACCGCCAATGACACCAGCACTCCCTGGGCCGTCCCGCTGATGATCCTTGGCTCGATCATGCTGGCCCTGGCCGCGCTGCTCTTTTGGATGTCTCCCCGAAAGCCGCGCAGCGCCGCCGTTGCGGCCGTGCCCGGACGGCGGGCAGCCGGCCGTGCGCCGACTGACTCGGCGACGGGCGCCGTCGAGGTGGAGAAGCTTGTGGCTGCCCGGCAGCAGGCGGCCAAGGCTGCGGCTGCGGCTGGGGCCGCGGCGAAGACGATCGCTGAGATCAACCGCGCCAACCCGCGTCCGGTGGAAGGTGCCGGCGGTACCTCTGACGACGGGGCTGCAGCCCCGGGGGAAGGACCCGCCGTCCCCGACGCCACAGTGGCGCTGCCGAAGACAGTATTTGAACCCCTTGCCGCGAAGGATGCCGACGGCGATTCGACCGGCGCTTCGGCCGCCGATGCTACCGACAGCTCGACCAGCGATGCGACCGGCGAGGCCACCGGCAAGGAGGCTGGCAAAAAGGCCGGCAAGGAGGCCGGCAAGGGTCGCGACGGGAACGACGACAATTTTGGCGACGGTACGGGCAAGCCTGGCGGCAAGCCTGGCGGCGCGGCTGACGGCGGCAAGCCCGGCGGCGCGGCTGATGGCGGCAAGTCTGGCAGCGCGGCTGACGGCGGCAAGTCCGGCGGCGGCGCAAAGGGCGATAATGGCGGCAAGTCCGGCGGCAAGAGGGGGTTCACCGCCCTTCGTTCCGCCAAGGCCCGGTGGGGTGCCGCCTTGGCCGCAGTCCTGGTGGCCGGCAGCATCGGCCCCGCCGTGGCAGCGGACCAGACCACCCCCGCACCCACCGGCGCGGCGACAGCCTCCACCAGCCCCACGGCGTCGGGATCTCCGACAACCAGCCCTGCCGCGACCCCGGGCCTTCCCGTGCTCCTGGACAGCCAGGTGCAGCGGATCGCCGCCGATCTTGCCACAGTGGTGTCCTCCGGGGACAGCGCCAAGAACGCCAAGGAGCTGGTCTCCAGGGTTGCCGGCACCGCGCTGCAGGTCCGCGAGGCCAACTACAAGATCCGCTCGAAGGTGTCCAGCCAGGCAGCCCTTGACGCCGTCAGTTCCACCAAGCTCCTTGCCAAGGTGGTCTCGACTGCGGATTCGTGGCCCCGTTCGGCCATGCTCGTCACCCAGGGCGACACCAACAAGCTGCCGCAGCTGTTGACCCTGGTGCAGGCCAGCGCCCGGGAGCAGTACAAGCTGGTCCAGGCAACACCCCTCCTGCCAGGGCAGACGTTCCCCGAGGTGGACAAGGAAGGCGCCGCCCCGGTTCCCGCTGCCGATGCCGCAGGCCTGCTAATGAGCCCCAAGGACGCCATTGCCGCCCTGACGGACCGGCTCACCAAGACGGACAGCAAATGGAAGGCGTCCTTCAAGGACAGCGTGTACATCTCGTCCGTGGACTCCTACCAAAAGAAGGCCCTGGCCGACGCCAAGGATTCCACCGTGGTATTCACCCACACGCCCGATCCCAAGGCGACCATCGCCTTCCGAACGGCCGACGGCGGCGCCATGGTGGTGGTGTCCTCAACGTTCGGAATTGACTACACCACCAAGTCCGACGCCACGAACAACCTCACCGACAAATCCGTCATAGCATTGGCTGGGGGCAGCGAGTCCAAGAAGGGCTTTGTGGTCAGCTACGCCGAGCCCGTGGTCATGTACATCCCGCCGGCCGGGGCAGGCACCCAGATTGACATCTTCTCGGCCAACAACTTCCTGGTCAGCGCCAAGATCAAGTAGCGCCGGGCCTTATCGGCGGCAATTTTCGTCCGCGGCGCGAGGCAACGCGCCGCGGGCACAGCACAAGTTGGAGTGAATCAATGAGCAACCCCAGTTCCACGCCCGCCAACCCCCTGCCGGGGATCAACCTGCGCGGCGCCGTCGACCTTTCCGCCCTGAAAAACCGGGCCACGGCACCTGCGCCCGGCCCGGGATCGCCCTACGCGGTGGACGTCAACGAACAAAGCTTCCAGGAATTCGTGGGGTTGTCCCAGACTGTGCCCGTGGTGGTCCTGCTGGGATCGGCGCGCTCCAATCAGTCAGCCATGCTGGCAGGCGTGCTGGAAAAGCTCATGAATGACTTTGGCGGCAGCCTTGCCCTGGGACGGGTCGACACGGACACCAGCCCCGGCATTGCCCAGGCGTTTGGAGTGACGGCGGTGCCCACCACGGTGGCCCTCATCAAGGGCCAGCCCGTCCCCTTGTTTGAGGGGGACATGCCGGAGGACCAGATCAAGTCGTTCCTGGATGAACTGCTCAAGGTGGCGGCCAGCAACGGCGTCACCGGCAATCTCGGCGGCGCACCGGATGCACAGGCCGCGGAGGAGCCGCCCCTTCCGCCGCTGCACCAGGCGGCCCATGACGCCATCGAATCGGGGGACTTGGCGGCTGCGCAGGCAGCCTACGAGAAGGCCCTGGCGGAGAAACCGAACGACGCCGACGCCAAGGTTGGGCTGGCACAGGTGCACCTCATGCGCCGCGCGGCAGACATTGACGTGGCTGCCGCCGAGGTGCTGAGGGCGCGGGCCGCGGGCGATGCCGACGACGTCGAGGCGCAGCTTGCCGTGGCGGACCTGGACGTGACGGGCGGGCACGTTGAAGATGCCTTTGCCCGCATTGTCTCCTTCATTTCCCTGCACTTTGGCCCCGAACGCGAAACGGCGCGCGTGCGGCTGCTGGAGCTTTACGAGGTGGTCGGCGTTGCGGACCCCCGCGTGAGCGCCTCCCGCCAGGCGTTGGCGCGCGCGTTGTTCTAGGCGGCGAAACGGGCACCCGTCCTGCCCGGGCCGCCCGCCCCAAGTCATCCTTTCGGATGGTGAATATGCTGTGGGCCGCTTGTTAGTGTGGCGTCATGACTGACTTTTCGGCACACGCCACCACCGTGCCGGCTGCCCCGCAACAGCCGGCCGCCCTGGCCATCCGCGGTCTGGCAAAGGCGTTTGGCTCCAAGGCTGCGGTGAACGGGATCAACTTGGATGTGCCTGCCGGCTCCTTTTACGGGCTGGTCGGCCCCAACGGCGCAGGCAAGACCACATCCCTCTCCATGGCCACGGGATTGTTGCGCCCGGACGCCGGACAGGTGTGGGTGCACGGCGTCGACGTTTGGGCCCACCAACTCGAAGCCAAGCGGCTCATGGGGCTGCTGCCTGACGGCGTGCGCCTCTTTGACAGGCTTTCCGGCGAACAGCTGGTGACCTATGCGGGCCTGCTGCGTGGCATGGACAGGGACACAGTGGCCCATCGCGTCCATGACCTATTGGCGGCGCTGGACCTGGCCAAGGATGCCGGGACCCTGGTGGTGGACTATTCCGCAGGCATGACCAAGAAGATCGCCTTGGCGGCTGCCCTGATACATGCACCCCGGCTCCTGGTGCTCGATGAGCCCTTCGAATCCGTGGACCCCGTCTCCGCGGCCAACATCCGCGACATTCTGCACGACTACGTGGCCTCCGGCGGAACCGTCATCGTCTCCAGCCACGTCATGGACCTGGTGCAGCGCATGTGCGACCACGTGGCAGTCATCGCCGCCGGCACCGTCCTGGCAGCAGGCACGGTGGACCAGGTGCGCGGGGACCTGAGCCTGGAGGACAGGTTCGTGGAACTCGTCGGCGGTCGGAACCAGACGGCGGGGCTGCAATGGTTGCGCACCTCCTAAGGCTAAAAATAGCGCTGCTGCGCAATTCGCTGCGGCGCAGCACCATGCAACTGGTGGGCCTGGCCATTGGTGCCCTTTACGGGCTGGGCATCCTGGGCACCGCGCTGGTGGGCCTGGCGGTGCTGGGCACGCAGGGCCCGGAAGTCGTGGGCACGGTCCTTGTGCTCGCGGGGTCAGCGCTGTTCCTGGGCTGGCTCATCATTCCCGTGGTGGCCTCCGGGCTGGACATGACACTGGACCCTGCCCGGTTCAGTACCTATTCCATCCCCATGCGCCAGCTCCTTGCCGGCCTGGCGCTGTCCGGCTTCATTGGCATCCCCGGAGCCATCACACTCCTGGCCTCAATGGGAACCGCAGCAGCGTGGTGGCAGCACCCGGGTGCCGCGGCAGTGGCACTGTTCTGTGGCGCCGTGGCGGCCCTGACGTGCGTGGTGGCCTCCCGGGCCATTACGGCGGCCAGCGCCAGCCTGGCCTCCTCCCGCAAGTTCAAGGACTTGAGCGGCGTGGTGCTGCTGGTCCCGCTGGTCCTCCTCGGACCGATCACCACCAGCCTTACGGCGGGTGTCCAGGGGGTCCGGGACTACCTGCCGGATTTGGCCAACACCCTTTCCTGGACGCCGCTCGGCGCGGTCTGGGCCGTACCCGCAGCTGTGGCAGCAGGCCAGTGGGCCGCGGCGGGCGGAAAGCTCGCCATTGCACTGGCGGCCCTGGCTGTCCTGACCTGGATCTGGAAGGCCTGCCTGGCCAAGGCGCTGGTCACCCCGCCCCATGCAGGAAACCTACGCCGCAGTGCCGGCAACTTGGGATTCTTCCGCTTGTTCGCTGCCAGCCCGGCCGGAGCCGTCGCCGCCCGCAGCCTGACGTACTGGTTCCGGGACCCGCGCTACAGCGCGGGCCTCATCATCGCACCGCTGCTGCCGCTGGTGTTTGTTTTTGCCAGCTCACAGGCAGCCGGCGGTGGGTCCACCGGCGTCGTCCTGGGGCTTGGCGGGGCGCTGGCGGCGTTTCTGGTGGTGTGGAGCATCTCCTCCGACATCTCCTATGACAACACAGCCTTCGCACTGCATCTGGGTGCCGGTGTCCCGGGGGCGGCGGACCGGGCCGGCCGTGCGGCCGCAGCGGGCATCTTGGCACTGGCGCTGGGCATCCTCTATGCGCTGGCAGGGGCGGTGATTTCCGGTTCGTGGGCGCTGCTTCCGGCCACGCTGGGACTGACTATCGGCGCCGTCGGAAGCGGGCTGGGGCTGGCGAGTGTCTTTTCAGCCCGCTTCACGATGAATGCCCCGCTGCCCGGCGACAGCCCCCTCAAGTCGAAGCCGGGCAACAACTTTTCCGCCATGGTGGTCCAGTTTTCCGGATTTGCCGGCGTGGGCGTGCTGGTGGTGCCGGAGCTGGTGCTGACCACCATTGCCCTGGCCGGCAACCGGCCGGCACTGGGGTGGATCTCGCTGGCCACCGGAGCAGTCCTCGGCGCCGTGTTCCTGGCAGCCGGCCTCCGCATTGGCGCCCGCCTTTATGACCGCCGTGCGCCCGAGCTGTTGCTGGCGGTTTCGGCGGACCGCTGACAATCGCTAAGGTTGAGAAGGCGCGCCGGTTTCACCGGCGGCCCGGCCCTGGCCGCCGCCCCTCACGTGCAATCCCGAAAGGAACGTGTTTCATGGAGGTCATCATCCTCCCCAGCAGCAAGGAAATCGGCGCTCTCGCCGCAGACGCCATTGAGGAACTGGTTCGCACCAAGCCGGCCGCCGTCCTGGGCCTGGCAACAGGCTCTTCCCCCTTGCCCATCTATGACGAGCTGGCCCGCCGCCACGACCAGGATGGCCTGAGTTTCACCCAAGCACACGGCTTTGCCCTGGACGAATACGTGGGACTCCCCGTGGGACACCCCGAGTCATACCGGGAAGTCATTCGCCGTGAATTCACCAACCGCGTGGATGTGGCCCCCGACAATGTCCACGGGCCCGACGGCTCGGCCGCCGACATCCAGGCTGCCTGCCTGGGTTATGAGGAGGCCATCAAGGCTGCTGGGGGTGTGGACCTGCAGATCCTTGGGGTGGGCACCAACGGCCACATCGGCTTCAATGAGCCCGGCTCCTCGCTGGCCTCGCGGACACGCATCAAGACGCTGGCGGACCAGACGCGCCAGGACAATGCACGGTTCTTCGACACCATTGACCAGGTGCCCCACCACGTGGTGACCCAGGGCCTGGGCACCATCATGGCTGCCAGGCACGTGGTGCTGGTGGCATTTGGGGCAGGCAAGGCCGCGGCAGTGCGTGACTTTGTCGAAGGCCCCGTCACGGCGAGCTGCCCGGCTTCGGTGCTGCAGTTCCACCCCCACGCCACCATCCTGGTTGACGAGGCTGCCGCAGCCCAGCTGGCCGGCGCCGCCACGTACCGCCACGCCTACGACAACAAGCCGGAGTGGCAGGGACTCTAAGCCGGGGACGGTGGCGGGCGGGCCGGGCACGAAACCCGCCCGCCGCCGTCGAGCCTTCACGGCGAGTCGAAAAACGAAACCGGCTAGAATGGACACCATGAGCTTGCCACCAGACCCCTTCGAAAACGATCCCCGTTTCAACCCCGGCAGCAGCGGCGGTTCCACGGCCGTCATCGAGCGCCAGGAACTGCGCCAGGAGGTGGAACCGGGGGACAGCGAGCGGTTCTCGCACTACGTCCGCAAGGAAAAGATCATGGAATCCGCCCTGACCGGCGAGCCCGTGGTGGCCCTGTGCGGAAAGGTGTGGACGCCCGGGCGTGACCCGCAAAAGTTCCCCGTGTGCCCCGAGTGCAAGGCCATTTACGAAGGCATGAACCCCACCGGCGGCAAGGGCAAGGGCCCGAAGAACCCCAAGAAGTAACAAACGGCAATGGCGCACGGCATCAGTGCCGGCAATTGGCGTGCCTGAAAACAAGGGGCGCACGGGAAAGAAGTGACAAGGATGGCAGCGATTTCGTGACGGAAACATTGTTTGGCGGACCGTCCCTGCCTCCGGCCTACCCTGAGCGGGCGGCATGGGGCACGGCCCAAAAGCTGCGGGCGTGGCAGACCGAGGCCATGGAAAAGTACTTTTCGGCCGGCCCCCGCGATTTTCTGGCCGTGGCCACGCCCGGTGCCGGCAAGACCACGTTTGCCCTGCATGTGGCGACCCAGCTGATAGCCCGGGGCACCATCAACCGGATCACCATCGTCACCCCCACGGACCACCTCAAGCGACAATGGGCGGACGCAGCGGCACGGGTTGGCATTTCCATCGACCCGAACTTCAAGAATGCCGACGGCCGCCACGGCAAGGGCTTCATCGGCGTGGCCGTCACGTACGCCCAGGTGGCCAGCAAGCCGCTCTTGCACCGGGCCAAGACCGAAGCCGCCCGCACGCTGGTCATCATGGACGAGATCCACCACGGCGGCGATGCGTTGTCCTGGGGCGACGGCATCCGTGAAGCATTCGACCCGGCAGCCCGGCGCCTGGCCCTGACCGGAACGCCCTTCCGTTCCGACACTGCCCCGATTCCCTTTGTGGACTACGTGGAGGATGGCGACGGCATCCGCCGCTCCAAGGCCGACTACACCTACGGCTACGGGGAGGCGCTCAAGGACCACGTGGTGCGCCCCGTCATGTTCATGGCCTACTCCGGCCAGATGCGCTGGCGCACCAGTGCCGGTGAGGAAATGGCGGCCACCCTGGGCGCCCCGGTCACCAAGGACATCACCTCCCAGGCCTGGCGCACCGCGCTGAACCCTGCGGGCGAGTGGATCCCCGCCGTGCTGGCCGCTGCCGACAAGCGCCTCACCGAGGTGCGCCGTGCCGTGCCTGACGCCGGCGGGCTGGTCATCGCCACCGACCATGACGACGCCCGCGCCTATGCCGGCCAGCTGAAGAAGATCACGGGGGAGTCGCCCACTGTGATTCTGTCCGACGATGCCAAGGCCTCGGACAAGATCGACACATTTTCCGCGGGGGAGAAGCGCTGGATGGTGGCGGTGCGGATGGTTTCCGAAGGCGTTGACGTGCCGCGGCTGGCAGTTGGCGTCTATGCGACGTCCACGGCAACGCCGCTGTTTTTCGCCCAGGCGATCGGCCGCTTTGTGCGCGCCCGGAAACGTGGCGAAACGGCGTCGGTTTTCCTGCCGTCGGTGCCAAACCTCATGGAACTGGCCAACCAGCTTGAACTCGAGCGCGACCACGCCCTGGACCGCCCGGACAAGGACCCAGACGGTTTTATTGACGATGCCGAGATGGAGGAGGCCAACCGCGAGGAAAAGGCGTCTGACACGCTGGAAAAGTTCAAGTTTGAGGCGCTGGAGTCCCAGGCCTCCTTTGACAAGGTATTGTTCGACGGCGGCGAATTCGGCACCGGCGGCGAGATCGGCAGCGATGACGAGCTCGACTTCCTGGGCATCCCGGGCCTGCTCGACGCCGACCAAGTGGGGGTCCTGCTGCGCCAGCGCCAGGCTGCCCAGCAAACCCGGCGGCGCGGCAAGGGGGCTAGTGCACCCGAACCGGAGCCGGAGGCCGCTGCCGTGGTGGACCACCGTATGCTGATGGACCTGCGCCACGAACTGGCCAAGAACGTCTCGGCGTGGAGCGCGCGCTCCGGCATGCCCCACGGCATGGTCCACAGCGAGCTGCGGCGCATCTGCGGCGGACCCGCCGTGGCACAGGCGAACGAACCCCAGCTCCACCAGCGGCTCAAGAAGCTCCAGGACTGGTTCCTCGGCCGCAAATAGCAGCCAGGTAGCAGAGCAGCGATACCGGTGGTCGAGCAGCGAGTTCTGCGAGCGCGTCGAGACCCTGGGACACACGCGCCGGTGGTCGAGCAGCGAGTTCTGCGAGCGCGTCGAGACCCTGGCTGTTTAGGTTGATACCGTCACGATCGTATTTGCCGAGACTTGGCCTCGGACAAGCCCGGCAGGTCCATCAGCCGTCCCTCTATGAGGGCCTCGCGCTTGGCGCGGCTCCAGCCTTGTATCTGCTGCTCCAGTGCGAATGCCGTGTCCACGCGGTCGTGTTCTTGAGCCCACACCAGTTCGACGGGTTTGCGCCTGCGCGTGTACGTCGCACCTTCTCCGGCGTTGTGCTGGGCTAACCTGCGTTCCAAATTCCACGTGCTTCCGACGTAGTAGGAGCAGTCATTGCATTTCAAGATATATACATGTGGCATGTTCACATTGTCGTTGCCGGACGACCTATTTTCCGGGCCAATTTCAGAATTGTGGATAACGGGCCCGGATTGCCACCAGAGGTAGTGCTTACCAGCTTTGGGGCGCGAAGGAATCCAGGGTCTCGGCGCGCTCGCGGGGTTCGCTGCCCGACCACCGGGTCTCGACGCGCTCGCTGGGCTCGCTGCCGGCCACCGGGTCTCGCCCGCTGCCCGACGGTCCGCGGCTACTTGACCTCCACGCCGGCGTCCTCGAGTTCGTCCAGGGCCGCTTCGCTGGCGTCTTCGTCCACGCCAGCCACGTAGTCGCGCAACACTGTTGTGTTGTAGCCGGCATTGACGGCGTCCAGGGCGGTGGCCCGGACGCAGAAGTCGGTGGCGATTCCCACCACCACCACGTCCTCGACGTCGTTCTCGCGCAGCCAGTCGTCCAGGCTGACGGGAGCCTCGCCGTCGTCCGGGTTGGCGGCCTCGTGGGCTTCCCTCTCACCCGGCATGACTTCATCCTCCGGTGCCAACAGCCCGTCAAAGCCCGAGTACGCAGCGTCGTACCGCCCCTTGCGGAAGTAGGCGTCGATGTCCTCGGTGTCCAGGTTTCGGTGCAGGGCCGCGCCCTTGGAGCCGGCAACACAGTGCACGGGCCAGCTATTGATGAAGTCGGGGGTGTCGGAGAAGTGGCTTCCCGGATCAATGTGCCAGTCCTGCGTCGCCACAATGAAGTCGTAGTCCGCCGTTTCGTTGATGTGCTCGGAAATCTCCGAGGCCAGCTCGGCTCCGCCGTCAACGGCCAGCGAGCCTCCTTCGCAGAAGTCGTTCTGGACGTCCACAATGATCAGTGCCTTGGCCATGGTGTGCTCCTTCGGTGATTGGCTGGATTGCTGTGTTGGTGGGGCTGGGCTAGTTCGGGGCAGCTGCGGCTTGAAAATATTCTGTGGGGATGACGGGCTCACCGCGCTGGAGGCGGCGGGCGGCTCCTGGCATTTCGGCCATGGACGCCGCATGGCGTTCCGTGGCGCGCTCCACGCCTTCGCGCCCCGTCCAACCGGGAGCCAGGACGCCGCCGGCCATGAACTCCTGAATCAGCGGCCTGTCGTTTCCGTCGCTTTCAGGCATGGTGCCAATGCCCACCAGCTCCGCAGTGGCGATTCCGCGGGCGTTCAGGCGGCGCAGGGCCTGCTTTTTCCCGCCAACGCTTGCCTTGTTCTTGGCGGACTTTGCCACGGAGACAAATTCGCCGTCGTCGCCCTCGCGGGAGACCAGCTTGTAGACCATCGACGCCGTTGGCGCCCCGGACCCGGTGACCAGGGACGTCCCCACGCCGTAGGAATCAACCGGGGCCGCCGCCAGGGCGGCAATGGCAAACTCGTCAAGGTCGGAGGTGACGGTGATGCGGGTGTTGACGTTGCCGAGGGAATCGAGCAGGGCCCGGACCTCATGCGCCTGGGCCAGCAGGTCGCCGGAATCCAGCCTGACGCCGCCCAGGGACGGACCCGCGATCTCGACGGCCTTCCGGACGGCCGCTTCGACGTCGTACGTGTCAACCAGCAGCGTGGTGCCGGATCCCATGGAGGCCACCTGGGCGCGGAAGGCGTCCTCCTCGGTGTTGTGCAGCAGCGTAAACGAGTGTGCCGCGGTGCCCTGGGTCAGCACGCCATACCGCAGGCCGCACTCAAGGTTGGAGGTGCTGTGGAAGCCGGCGATGACGGCGGCACGCGAGGCGGCCACGGCGGATTCCTCGTGGGTGCGCCGGGACCCCATCTCGATGCAGGGGCGTGAACCGGCAGCAGTGATCATGCGGGATGCGGCGGAGGCGATGGCGGAGTCGTGGTTGAGCACGGAGAGCACGTAGGTCTCCAGGATGCAGGCCTCGGCAAAGGTTGATTCGATGGAAAGGATGGGGGAATTGGGGAAATACAGTTCGCCCTCCGCATATCCGTACACGTTTCCTGAGAACTTGAAATCGGCTAGCCACGCCAGGGTTTCGTCATTCACCACCGCGTTTCGGGCCAAAAAATCCAGTTCCTGGGCGCCAAAACGAAACCGCTCCAGGCCCTCCAGCAGGCGGCCGGTTCCCCCCACAACCCCGTAACGGCGGCCGTCCGGCAGCCTCCGGGCGAAGGCCTCGAAGACGCTGCGGCGGTGCGCGGCGCCGGAATGAAGCGCGGCCTGGAGCATGGTCAGCTCATAGTGGTCCGTGAACAGGGAGGTGCGGGGCTGGCCCCAGCCGGATGCGGTAGTCACGGGATTTACTGTATCGGGGCCACACTAGAATGGACACATGAGTGTCAGCACAGCCCCGGAAACGGACCGGGCCCCTTCGTCGCATGAGCTCATCTCCGCGGACGTCCCCTGGGAACTGATTGTGTGGAACGATCCCGTGAACTTGATGAGCTATGTCAGTTACGTTTTTCAAAGCTACTTTGGATATTCGGAGGCCAAGGCGTCGAAGTTGATGATGCAGGTGCACCAGGAGGGAAAGTCGGCCGTGGCCAGCGGTGCCAAGGAGAAAATGGAAGCCCACGTGGTGGCCATGCATGGATTTGGCCTGTGGGCCACGGTGCAGAAGGGCGGCGGACGTGGCTAAGGCCTTCATTGCCGGGCGCCGGGGCATCACCGGCATTCTCGAAGGGGCGGAGCGTGACCTGCTGCGCAAGCTGTTCGCGGACATCATCACCATGCTCGAACCTGACACCCCGGCCCACGAGGACCCGCTTGCCGCGTTGATCGGCCTCGACATGGACGCCACCGTCCCCACGGACCCGGCCCTGTTGCGGCTGCTGCCGGACGCAGTCAAGAACGACGCCGGTGCCGCCCTTGAGTTTCGCCAGCTCACCGAGCGCTCGCTGCGAGAAAACAAGATTGGCGCCCTCCGGGCGGCCTCGCTGGACCTGGACCATGACAAGGTGGTGCTGGACGCGGACCGCGCCCGCCTGTGGTCCATGGCCCTCAACGACGTGCGGCTGGTGCTCGCCGAAAGGCTGGAGATCCGCGACGAACAGGACGCGGACAGGGTCCACCTGGTCCAGGACTGGGGCGACGCCGACGACGTCGAAAGTTACCTTTCCCTGGTCTACAACTTCGTCTCCTGGCTCCAGGAAAGCCTGGTCCAGGCCATGCTGGTGGGCCTGAAGAGCCGCAAGTAATGGCGGCGCCCACGCCCCGCCCGGGCGCCTGTGACAAAACAGACGGGGCCAAATGCACCCGCCCGTCCGCCCAGGCTTCTATTCTGGGACGATCATGAGCACAACTCCCGCGGACTCCAGCCCCGCCGCCCCGCAGGCCATGGCGGAACGGGCCATCGGCATCTTTGACTCAGGCGTGGGCGGACTGACGGTGGCCCGGGCGGTCATCGACCAGCTGCCCAACGAATCCATCCTGTACGTGGGCGACACCGCCAACAGCCCCTACGGCCCGCTGCCCATTGCCGAGGTGCGGGCCAACGCCCTCGGCGTCATGGACGAGCTGGTCGACGCCGGCGTGAAGCTCCTGGTCATCGCCTGCAATTCCGCCTCCGCCGCCGTGCTCCGCGACGCCCGTGAACGGTACACGGCCCGCTACGGCATTCCCGTCATTGAAGTCATCCTGCCGGCCGTGCGAAGGGCTGTGGCCGCCACCCGGACCGGCAGGGTGGGGGTGATCGGCACGGAGGCGACAGTGGGCTCCCGGGCCTATGAGGACACTTTCGCTGCGGCACCAAACCTGCACATCACCTCGGCCGCCTGCCCGGACTTTGTGCGCTTCGTGGAATCCGGCATCACGGCCGGCCCCGAGCTGCTTTCCACCGCCGAACGGTACCTGGCGCCCCTGAAGGCCGCCCACGTGGACACGCTGGTGCTGGGCTGCACCCACTATCCGCTGCTGACCGGCGTCATCTCCTACGTCATGGGCGATTCGGTCACCCTGGTCTCCAGCGCCGAGGAAACGGCCAAGGACGTGTACAAGGCCCTGGTCAGCCACGACCTGGAGCGCCTTTCTACCGACCCCCCCTCCCACAACTTCCTTTCCACCGGCGACGCCGGGCAGTTTGGCGTGCTGGCGCGCCGCTTCCTGGGGCCGGAGGTGCGCGGCGTGGAGCAGGTGACCCACGTTTCGGCACACTATCCCACCGGTTCCATTGCACGGATCACCCCAGAGATGATCGAGGCTGCCCGCTCCGGCGGCGGAGCCCGGCACATCTCCAATTTTGTTTTGCGCGAAAGTGTCGGCAAACTGGCTGTTTCGGGCAATGCAACGGGGGAACGCACATGAAGTTGACCATAGTGGGGTGCAGCGGGTCCTTTCCCGGGCCTGCATCGCCTGCGTCCTGCTACCTGCTCACGGCCCACGACGGCACCCGCCCCTGGCGGGTGCTTATCGACCTGGGCAGCGGGGCGCTGGGATCCGTGCAAAAGTACATGGACCTGGAAGACATCGACGCGATCTTCCTCAGCCACCTGCACCCGGACCATTGCATGGACCTGTGCGGCCTGCACGTGGCCGTGCGCTGGAACCCCCACGGCTGGCACCGCGGGCGAATCCCCGTGTGGGGACCGGCCGCAACGGCGGACAGGCTCGCCACCGCCTACGGCCTTGACCTGGACCCCGGAATGCGCGAGGAATTTGACTTCCAGCTTTGGCAGGAACGCGAACCCGTGACGGTGGGCCCCTTCAAGGTGACACCAATCTCCGTCAACCACCCCATCCCGGAGGCCTACGCCCTGCGGGTGGAAGTCACCGAATTTGACGGCACCGGCGTGGACCGCTCCATCACGCTTGCCTATTCGGGGGACACCGACGCCTGCCAGGGGCTGGAAGATGCAGCACGGGACGCCCACCTGTTCCTGTGCGAGGCTGCCTTCGAGGAAGGGCGGGACGACCACATCAAGGACGTGCACCTGACGGGCAAGCGGGCCGGCGAGGCCGCGAGCCGCGCCAACGTCCGGCGGCTGCTCCTGACCCACATCCCCGTGTGGACCGACACCAACACGGTGGTGGCGGAAGCCCGTGAAAGCTATGCGGGGGACGTGTCCGCCGCAGTGGCAGGCGTGCACTACACCATCTAAAGGCATTGCAGAATCATCCAAAATGATCATGTTGGATTGGCCCACGCTCCGATAGTGTCGGAACTGTCGATGCACGAGGATTGGGGGTGTTCGGCGGTGCCGCGCATGCAGTGGCGGCACCGCCGAGCGAATTCCCTCGAAGGATGAGGATCATGAGCAACTATCCAATGCCCAGCTACAACCCCCAGTGGTCGCAGCAGCCCGCGGTTCCCGCGCCCGTTAAACCCAAGCAGGTGGGCTGGGCCTTCCAGCTCATCCTGGCCGCCGCCGTGCTGCAGCTCATCTCCGTGGCCTTCGGGATAGTCAACTTTTCCTCAGGCACGTTCCGCCAGACCATGTCGGACACCATTGCCAAGCAGAAGCTGCCGGCAGGCACGAACGCCACGGACATGGTGTCGATCGGGATCGCCACCGCCATTGGTGTGGCCATAGCTGTCGCCGTCGTCGCCGTGGTCCTCTATGTGATCATCGGCCTGTTCATCAACAAGGGAGCCGGCTGGGCGCGGATCACCGGCCTGGTCCTGGCGGTGGTTTCACTCACGCAGCTGGCCAACATGAGCATGCCCGCGGGCATCTTCACCATCCTGCAGGTGCTGGCCGGCATTGCCGCGATCATCCTGTGCTTCATCCAGCCCGGTTCCCGGTACTTTGCAGACACGAAGGCATACAAGCTGGCCAACAAGGGCCGCTGACGCCCCGCCCGGCGGCTCCTCCCACCGCCGGGGCGGCACCTGTTTTGCGTCTACGCTTAGACCATGACTACTAGCGAGACTGCAATCCAGCGCGCCGACGGCCGCGCCACCGACCAACTGCGCGACATCTCCATCACCCGCGGCTGGTCCAAGCAGGCCGAGGGCTCGGCCTTGATCGAGTTCGGCAACACCCGTGTGCTGTGCACCGCCTCGCTGACCGCCGGTGTTCCGCGCTGGCTCAAGGGTGAGGGCACGGGCTGGGTCACCGCCGAGTACGCCATGCTGCCCCGGGCCACCAACACCCGCAACTCGCGCGAATCCGTCAAGGGCAAGATCGGCGGGCGCACCCACGAGATCTCCCGCCTGATCGGCCGCTCCCTTCGCTCCATCATCGACACCAAGGCGCTGGGCGAGAACACCATTGTGCTGGACTGCGATGTCCTCCAGGCCGACGGCGGCACCCGCACGGCCGCGATCACCGGAGCCTATGTGGCCCTGGCCGACGCCGTCCGCTATGCGAAGGAGCACAAGCTCATCGCCAAGAATGCCGAGCCCCTCATTGACACGGTCTCCGCCATCTCCGTGGGCATCATCGACGGCGTCCCCATGCTGGACCTGCCCTATGTGGAGGACGTGCGCGCCGAAACCGACATGAACGTGGTGGTCACCGGCTCCGGCAAGTTTGTGGAGGTCCAGGGCACGGCCGAAGGCGCCCCGTTTGACCGCGAGGAACTCAACAAGCTGCTGGACCTGGCCCTGATCGGCACGTCGCAGCTGGCGCAGATCCAGCGCGAAACGCTCGGGGCATAATGCCCGCGCCGAAACTGGTCCTGGCCACACACAACCAGGGCAAACTGCGGGAGCTGCGGGAACTGCTCCGCGGCCAGGTGCCGGGCCTGGACGTGGACACGGACGTGGTCGACGCCGGTGCACTCCAGGCGCCCGACGTCGCCGAAACAGGGGTCACCTTCGCCGAGAATGCGCGGCTGAAGGCGCACGAGGTGGCACGATTCACCGGGGTCCTGGCCATTGCGGACGACTCCGGCCTGGCCGTCGACGTCCTGGGAGGCGCTCCCGGCATCTTCTCCGCCCGCTGGGCCGGGAAACACGGCAACGACGCGGCGAACCTGGAACTGCTGCTGGCCCAGCTGTCCGACATCGGTCCCGCCCACCGCGGTGCACGGTTTGTCTGCGCCGCCGCGCTGGCCAGCCCGGACGGGAGCCACGACGCAGTGGAGGAGGGCTTCCTGGAGGGTACCCTGTTGGCGGAGCCGCGCGGCGCCGGCGGTTTCGGCTACGACCCCATTGTGCAGCCGCTGGGCATGGATGTCTCCTGCGCCGAACTGACGCCAGCGGAAAAGAACGCCATCAGCCACCGCGGCCATGCCTTCCGGGCGCTCCTGCCGCACATCGTCAAGGCACTCTCCGCCTGACGGTGTGGCGGCAGCGTCCGCGGAACAACTTATTTCGCGATATGAAAATGGAATATCTTATTGCGAAAAGTTAGTGATGCGTCTTACACTTTTGTGTAGCCTCAATGTCGAGGCCTCCCGCGAGTGATTGGTCCACCATCCATGAAAAACGAACCTGCCGCCCCCCTGCAGCAAAAGGACGACGGCCACGGCCACCACCACGTGGACCACATCCTCCACTATCCGCCCAGCGGCGAAGTTCCCGGACTGCCCCGGATCAGTGCCACCCTCTACAACCAGGACCTGGCGCCGACCAAGAGGGAAGGGCGGCACTGGACGTCCTACAGCATCTTTGCCCTCTGGGCCAACGACGTGCACAGCCTGGGGAACTACGGCTTCATCCTGGGCCTCTTTGCCCTTGGCCTCGGGGCGTGGCAGGTCCTGCTCGCACTGGCCATTGGCGCCACGCTGCTGTTCTTCCTGCTGACATATTCGGGCTTCATGGGGCACAAGACAGGGGTGCCGTTCCCCGTCATGAGCCGGATCGCCTTCGGCATCCGCGGCGCCCAGCTTCCGGCGGCCATCCGCGGAGCCGTCGCCGTCGTCTGGTTTGGCATCCAGACCTACCTGGCCACGCTGGTGCTGCGCGTCATGGTGATTGCCGTTGACCCGGGCCTGGGGCGGCTGGACCACAACTCGTTCCTGGGCCTGTCGACGCTTGGCTGGATCTCCTTCATCGTCCTGTGGATCATCCAGGTGGTGATTGTCCGCTACGGCATGGACATGATCCGCAAGTACGAAGTCTTTGCCGGGCCCGTGGTCCTGTTCACGCTGATTGCCCTGGCGGTGTGGATGTTCTTCCAGGCCGGGATGTCCATTTCCTTCTCCACGAACAAGCCCCTTGCCGGGGGAGCCATGTGGCGCAGCATCTTCGGCGGCGCGGCCCTTTGGGTGACCATCTACGGCACCTTCGTGCTCAACTTCTGTGACTTCACCCGCGCGTCCAAGTCACGCGGGTCCATCGTCCGGGGCAACCTCTGGGGGATACCTGTCAACACCATGCTCTTCGGCATCATCGCCGTGGTCATGGCCGGGGCCCAGTTCAAGATCAACGGCCACATCATCACCAGCCCGTCGGACGTGGTCGAGGCCATCCCCAACACGGTTCTGGTGCTGTTGGCCAGCCTCGCCCTGCTGGTGCTGACCATCGCGGTGAACATGATGGCCAACTTTGTGGCACCGGTGTATGCCCTGAACAACTTCTTCCCCAAGCACCTCAACTTTGCCCGGGCCAGCCTGATTTCCGCCGTCATCGGACTGGTGATCCTGCCCTGGAACCTGTACAACAACCCCGTGGTCATCCTGTATTTCCTGGGCGGGCTCGGTGCCCTGCTGGGGCCGCTGTTCGGCATCATCATGGTGGACTATTGGCTTATCCGCAAGGCCCAGGTCAATGTTCCGGCCCTCTACACGCTGCAGGATTCCAGCCCGTACTTCTACCAGCAGGGCGTCAATCCCCGGGCCATCGTCGCCTTCGTTCCCGCCGCCGTCATCTCCATTGTGTTCGGCCTGGTGCCGTTCTTCCACAACATCGCGGACTTCTCCTGGTTCTTCGGCGCCGGCATCGCAGCCGTGCTCTACTACTTCCTGGCCGGGCGGAACCGGCGGTTTGAGGATGTCTCCGGCGAGCCGATCGCCGTGGCCAGCACCCACTGATTCCCACAGGCCACGCACCGCGGCGGCCCCCGGCCTGTGTGCCGGGGACCGCCGTCGTGCGCGATGGGCTTAGGCCTTCCGGGCCCTGCGGTTGGCCAGGAACGCCTTGGTGAATTCGACAATGATCGGGATCACCGAGAGCAGGACGATCACGATGAAGATGATGTCCAGGTTCTTCTGCACCCAGGGGAAGCGGTCGCCGAGGATGAAGCCCAGAAGGGTGACGCCGCCAGCCCACAAGACGGCTCCGATGGCGTTGAAGATGACGAAGTGGCGCATGTTCATCCGCGCCACGCCAACAATGACGGGGACAAAAGTTCGCACAATGGGCACAAAGCGTGCCAGCACCAGGGCCTTGCCGCCGTGCTTTTCAAAGAAGGCGTGTGCGTGCTCCACGTGCTCCCTCTTGAACAGCCGCGAATCGGGCTTGTTGAAGATGGCCGGACCGGCCTTGGCGCCGATCACATAGCCCACCTGGTTGCCAATGAACGCGCAAACTATCAGCAGGATGAGCAGCACGCCAATGTTGACGGGCAATTTTCCGGTGCTGGTCAACAATCCGGCGGTGAACAGGAGGGAGTCGCCGGGGAGGAAGAATCCCACCAGCAGGCCGGTTTCGGCGAAAATGATGGAACAGGCTATGACCACCACCCAAAAGCCGAGTGCGGGGTTGTCGAGGATGTGGATGGGGTCCAGCCACGGCGGCAGAAAGCCCATCGGGGCCGAGCCGTGGCCCACCAGTGCGGGCGCGGCGAAGTCACTCAGAGCTGAAATTATCACTCCTCAAGGTTACGGTATGCGCCGCGCCAAGGATCCGTCGCCCTGCCGCCGCGGCGGGCGGTAGCCTTGAAGCGTGCCTGTGGACTTTACTGCAATTGATTTTGAAACCGCCAACGGATTTCGGGGATCGCCCTGTTCGGTGGGCCTGACGAAAGTCCGTGACGGAGTGGTGGTGAATGAGGGCTACTGGCTCATGCGCCCGCCGGAAGGCCACGACCACTTTGACTCGCGCAACATCACCATCCACGGCATCACCCCCGACGACGTTCTCACGGCCCCGCGCTTCAAGGACGTCTTCCCCGAAATTCATGCCTTCATTGGCGATGACCCGCTGGTGGCGCACAATGCAGCCTTCGACATTGGCGTGATCCGCTCCGCCTCCGAAGTGTCCGGGATGCCTTCGCCGGCCTTTGACTACGCCTGCACCGTGGTGCTTTCGCGAAAGAACTATTCCCTGCCGTCCTATTCGCTGCCGTTTGTTGCGGAGGCTGCGGGAGTGCCGCTGCTCAACCACCACGACGCCACCGAGGATGCCCGCGCCTGCGCCGGGATCATGGTGGACATTGCGCGCAGGCAAGGTTCCGATTCGCTCCGTGGCGTTTTCCGGTCGATGAAGCTGGCCATGCCGCACATTGACGCCTACGTACCGGGGCTTGACGAAATGTCGAAGGCCACCAGGTCGGCGCTGGGGAAGATGGGGGAGGCCCCGGAAGGCGCCGCCGGCACCCCGCGTGGCGGCCGCTCCAGCTGGTCGACGGAGGGGCCCAACCCCCTCCCCAACGCCTCTGCTGACCCAACGCATCCGCTGTACGGGCAGACACTGGTGTTCACGGGGGACATCTCGCTGGCCCGGCCGGAGGCAAAGCTGCGGGCGGCACAGTACGGGGCGCAATGTGCCAGCAGCGTGACCCGAAAAACCACAGTGCTGGTGGTGGGCAGCGGGTTCGCCGCCAGCGACCTCCGCCACGGCCGGCTGACGTCCAAGGCACAGCGGGTGTTGGAACTGCAGCGCCGCGGGCAGGGCATCGAGGTCCTCTCCGAGGGTGAATTCATGCAAATGATTGGCTGACCCTCCCCGACGCGGCATCATTTTCTGCTGTATTTTCCTCGACGCGGCATCACTTTCTGCGGCGTGATTTCGTCACGCTGCGCAACAATCCTTTAGTTCGGGCCGCCGCCGGTCCTACTCTGGGGGCATGAGCCAGCTAACCGACCGCATCCCCGCCGCCACCGAATTCATTCAGGCGCCGGGCCCCGGCGCCCTGCGGAGGTTCTTCGCCTTCCCCAACCCGGTCAATGAGTACGCCGCACGGTTTACGGCCGGCATTGTGGTGGTTCTCTCCCTGATTGCAGTGGTGAGCGGCCAGGCCTGGCTGGTGGGCTTGATTGCCGTGGGGTTTGTGCTGCGGCTGGCCTTTGGACCCCGTATTTCCCCTGCCGCGATCCTGTCGGTCAAGGTTCTGGCTCCCCGGCTGGGCCCAGCGAAGCTGGTGCCCGGGCCGCCAAAGCGCTTTGCCCAGGGGATTGGCGCTGTCCTTTCCCTTGCAGCCTTTGCCCTGCTGCTTTCCGGGCTGCCCCTGGCCGGCTGGACCTTGATTGTGCTGCTTATTGTTGCCGCGTCCCTTGAGTCCTTTATTGGGCTGTGCCTTGGCTGCCTCATTTTCGGTGTGCTGCAGCGCCGGGGCATCATTCCCGCCAGCGTGTGCGAGGAATGCGCCGCCTTCTCGCCCCGAAAGGGCTAGCGCCGCAACTGCCGGGCGGCGGGGTCAAGCACCTGTCGTCAGCTTGACGAATTCAGCCCCCAGGTGGCGGATCAGCTGCGGGGCCTCGCACAGGGCCAACCAGGCCGGGGGAAGCGCAGCTTCCCCGTAAAGGGCGCCCAGGATGTTGCCGGCGATGGCACCCGTGGAGTCGCTGTCGCCGTCGTGGTTGACGGCAAGGCGAACGGCGGCCAGGTAGTGCTCCACCGGAGACGCCGCAGCGGCAGTGGCCAGCACGGCGTAAAGCGCGACGGCGAGCGCCTCCTCGGCCACCCAACCCTGGCCCAGCGCGGCGGTGAGGGACGCGCCGTGGAGGGGAACGCCGTCGTCCTTGGACATGGCGGTTGGCGTGGAAAGCTCCATGGCCGCCTCCAGGCGGGCCAGCAGAGCAGGGTCGGCGGAAGGTTCGGCGGCAGCCCGTGCACGGGTGGATTCGGCGGCCGCCCGAAGGTCCAGCCCCTGCACTGCCAGGCAATGGATCAGCCAGCTGAAGGCGCCCGAGGACTGCCGCGCGGCTGGGTGGCCGTGGGTCAGAGACGCCGCGTCGGAACTCATCTTGTAGACGGTTTCGGCGGGAATGTTGGGCAGCAGGCCGTACGGGGCTGAGCGCATCACGGTTCCGCAGCCCTTGGAATTGGGGTTGACGGGGCGGAAAATGGTGCCCATTTCCCCGGTCGCCAGCCCGGAGACGCACGCGTTGCCCGGGTGGCGCTGGTGGTGAAGGACGCTTTGGGCATCAATCCAGCGCGGCGGCGGCTGGGGGGCGCCGGCTGCCGCAATGCCCTGGGTCTTGAGCCAGCGCAGGTAGGCCAGCCACTGGCACGCGTTGATGTCGGCGCCCACGCCATCATTGGCCCACTCCAGGACCTCGAGCAGTCCGTCCAGGGTGTAGAGACTCATTTGGGTGTCATCGGAAAAGTGGACGGGCCCGCGCGCCTGTGACAGGTCCAGCAGCCCGGCGGGGCCGTAAGTGGCATGGATGGCAGCCAGGGTGTCGAATTCCACGAGGTAGCCGAGGGAATCCCCCAACGCCCCGCCCATGAGCGTTCCCTGGACCCGGGAAGCAAAGTCGGCGGGGGGAGCATTGGTGGTGTCCGCAGGGATCGTCATGGCACCAATTTACCGGTCCGGCGCCCTGTCGGGAGCCAGGCCCTGCATCCCCGGCACTTACAATTCGTACAGCATCGGCCGCTATAGTGGCTCTGGCTGTTGCAGCCGCTGGCGCCGCCTCCCTGGGCAGGCAGGCGGCGGCACCTTGCCCAGCCTTGTGGCCACCAACAAACTAGCGAAGGACTCTCTTCACCATGACGACATCCGGCACGGCTCCGACACAGCCCTACCCGCTCAGCACCCGCATCGCGATTGAGGCACTGGGGAGTTTCTTCATTGTGTTCGCAGGCCTGGCGACGGCGTTGTTCAGCTCCTCCGCTTCGGCCGTGGCGTTTTCCTACGGGCTGGCCATGGTGGGCGCGCTTACGGCCTTTGGCCATGTCTCCCGCGGCTACTTCAACCCAGCGTTCACCGTGGCCCTGGCAGTGGCCGGGCGCATCAAGTGGTTGCCGGCCCTGTTCTACGTTGTGGCCCAGACTGTGGGCGCACTGCTGTCGGCCGTGGTGCTCTATGGCCTGGTCAAGGTGATGCCCAGCAGCGCCACCAGCGGTGTTTCCAAGATTTTCGCCACCCTGGCCAATGGCTACGACTCGCATTCGCCGTCCCAGGTGCCCATGATCGGGGTGCTGATTGTGGAAATCGCGGCCATGGCCATCCTCGCCGCCGTGGTCCTTGGCGCCACGTCCGCGCGCAACAACACCTCCATGGCGCCGCTGGCCATCGGCCTGTCCTTTGGCGTGGCCATGACCATCATGCTTCCCATGTCCAATGGTTCGCTGAACCCCGCCCGCGCCACCTCCGTGGTCTTCCTCTCCGATTCCTGGGCCATCGGCCAGCTGTGGCTGTTCTGGCTGGCGCCGCTGTTCGGTGCCGCCCTGGCCGCCGCCATCTACCGCACCTTCCAGCCTGTAGCACCGCTTCCCGCGGACGACGCCGCCGCCTCCCTGGGAGGGGACAGCGCCGATGCTTCTTCCGAGGAAGGTGACGAAGGGGTGGGCGCGGCTGCCGGGGAAGCCCTTCCGGCTCCCGTTCCTGCGTCGCCGGCCAATGACGCGCCACAAGCCGCGGCTGAACCCGCGGTTGCCACTTCGTCCGGGAAGAGCGACGCACAGGACTTCTTCGACTCGCCCAAGAACTAGCGCCCGGCCTGCACCTCCACAGGGGGCGCCGGTCTTCCCCTGCCCGGTCCCCGGGGTTTAGAGTCAACTCACTCCACCTGACGGGTGGCGAATGAGCGTCAATGACCGAGGGGGACACATGAGCGATCAAAGCCTGCCCGCACCACCTTCGTATCCTCCGCCGTCCATTCCGCCTCCGCCACGCAGGGGAAGGCCGCGCTGGCTGATTCCCGTCCTGGCCATGACGGTGGCCGTGGGCCTGGCCCTGGCAGGTTCCCTGCTGGTGCTGCCGGCCCTGTTGGACAAGGTCTTGTTTCCCGCAGCCGCCCGGCCAGTCGAGGCCGCCCGGCCAGTCGCGGCCGACGCCGGCCCGACACCGTCGGCCCCGGAGCCGGGCCCGGAGTCGGCAGGCGGCGCGACGCCGTCGTCGGCAGGGGCAGCGGAGCCGTACGCCACTCCCGCAGCGCCCCCGGCCGGCGTGCCGCGCTTCAGCTCGGCCTCGGCCGGCTTCAGCGCCCAGTTCCCCACCGCTGCAAAGAAGATGCCGGTGGCTGCTTCGCCCGGGCTGGTCCCGGGAACGGAGGCCTTTGCCGGTGGCGACGGCATCCAAAATTACACAGTCACGTCGGTGCCGCTGAACTGCCAGCTTGCCGACGCCCAGGTCCAATCCGCCCTGGAGGAAGCCACCAGCACGGGCATTGACGCCGGAGCCAAGTCCCTGAACGGGACTTCCAAGGTGCTCTCGACCACGGGCCGCGACGTGGACGGCCACCCCGGCATCCAATCCGACTTCACCATGACCGTCGGGTCAAGAACCATGAAGGGCCGATATGTCTCCGCCGTGGCCGGAACGCATTACTATGCCGTGGCCATCGTGGCGTTGGAGCCCGAACTGCCGGCCTGGGATGCCTTCATCAATTCCGTCAAGTTCCTCGCGCCCACCGAATCGCTGCCTGCCTGCGCCCCGTAATCCACAGGCCGGGCGGCAGCGGCGAAAAATGTCGGGCGTCTCCGATAGCTTTGAACCATGAAGCTGTTGCATACCTCGGATTGGCATTTGGGCAGGTCGTTCCACGGAGTGGGGACACTGGCGGCCCAGCGGCGCTTTGCCGACCAACTGCTGGCCACCGTCGAGGCCGAAGGAGTGGACGTGGTGCTGCTGGCAGGGGACGTCTATGACCGTGCGCTGCCCAATGTGGATGTGGTGAACCTCTTTGACGACATCCTGGCCCGCCTCAACGCCGCCGGGGTGCCCATTGTCATCACCAGCGGCAACCACGATTCGGCCACCAGGCTGGGCTTCGGCGGACGCATCATGGAACGCGCAGGCGTGCACCTGCGCACCCGGGTGGCGGACCTCGCCACCCCCGTGCTGTTTCCCCTTGACCCGGCCACGCCCGGCGGCGCCCAGCTGGCCGTTTACGGCATCCCCTACCTGGAGCCGCGGCTTGTCGCGGAGGAACTCTCAGCCGAACCCGCCTCCCATTTCGCCGTCACCGAGGCCGCCGTGGAGCTGATCCGCGCGGACCTGGCCGGTCGCGCGGACGGGACGGCCGCCGTCGTGCTGGCGCACACCTTCGCCAGCGGGGGCGTCACCTCCGCCAGTGAACGCGATCTCGCCGTTGGCGGGGTGGGCGCGGTGCCCCTGGACCTCTTTGACGGGTTCGCGTACACGGCATTGGGGCACCTGCACGGCCGGCAGATGCTCAGCGAATCCGTCAGGTACTCCGGCTCGCCGCTCCCGTACTCCTTTTCCGAAGCCGCCCACACCAAGGGTGCCTGGCTGGTGGAAATCACGCAGGACGGCCTCAAGGAAGCCAGCCGCATCGACTGGCCGGTGGAGCGCCCCCTGTCGGTGCTGCGCGGCGAGCTGGCGCAGCTGCTGGAGGACCCGCAATGGCAGCAGGCGGAGTCGCACTACTGCCAGGTGACCCTGACGGACGACGACCGCCCGGCGAACGCCATGGAGCGGCTGCGCACGCGTTTCCCCAACACGCTGGTGCTCCTGTTTGAGCCGGAAAATGCCCGTGACGCAGCGTCACGTTCGTATAGCCAGAGGGTCTCCGCCGCCGTGGACGAACTTGACCTGTGCTGCGGCTTCCTGGACCACGTGCGGCACCGGCCGGCGGACCGTGGCGAACAGGACGTGCTGCGCCAGGCGCTGGCCGCCGTCCATGCGCAGGAGGCGGCCCTGTGAGGATCCACCGTTTGGAAATGCAGGCGTTCGGCCCCTTCGCCGGGCATGAAATCGTTGACTTCGACACCTTGGGGGCGCAGGGCCTCTTTCTGCTCAACGGGCCCACGGGGGCGGGCAAGACCAGCGTGCTGGACGCCGTGGCGTACGCCCTGTACGGCAGGATCCCGGGGGCGCGCAACGACTCCATCAAGAGCCTGCGCAGCCACCACGCCACCGACGGGGTGGGTCCGGAAGTGGTGTGTGAATTCAGCGCCGGGGGCCGCCGGCTGGAGGTGCGCCGCAGCCCGGAATGGATGCGGCCGGCCAAACGCGGCGGGGGCACCACCCGGGAGCAGGCAAGCACTCAGTTGCGGGAAAGGATTGACGGCAGCTGGGTGCCGCTGTCCCAGCGCAACGACGAGGCCGCCAGCGAGATCCAACGGCTGCTGGGCATGAACATGGACCAGTTCACCAAGGTCATCCTCCTTGCCCAGGGCGAATTTGCCGCGTTCCTGCGCGCCAGCGCCAAGGACCGGGAGGAACTGCTGGAGAAGCTGTTTGGCACCGCAATTTACCAAGACCTGGAATCACGCCTCAACGCTGAAGCCAAGGAGGCCGCCAACCAGGTGGCCGCAGGCGTGGCGGAGCTGGCCGGGCTGGAACGGCTGGCCCGCAGCCAGGCGTCGGCCGTGCTCGAGGATTCGGCTGCGATCGAGAATACGACTCCGCTCGAAGATTCGGCTCCGCCGAACGGGGCGGAAGCCGGGGCAGTCGGAGCCGAATCTTCAGGCTCGGAGCTTTTTGCCTGGCTGGCAGCGGCGTTGGGCCAGGCCGTCGTGGACGCCTCCGCCGCTGACGCCGCTGCCGACCAGGCCGCCCGCGAGGCAGCCGAAGTTCTCGCCGAGGCCCAGCGACGCCGGGACCGGCACGTGCTGCGGGACGCGGCGCTGGCCGAACAGCAGCGCCTGGCTGAGCTCACGGGCGACGCCGGCCGGTGGCGCCGCTCGCTGCAGCGCCACCAAGAGGCGCAGGTGCTTGCAGCGGTGGTGGCTGCCGGGGCAGGCACTGCACGAACCCTCAAGGCAGCACAGGCAGCAACCGGGCTGGCCCGCACCACTTTTGCGTCCAACACCCTGGCGTCCGGTTTGGCGCCGGCTGCCCCGGCCGTGGACGGCGGCGGCACAAGCCCGGGCTTGCCACAGCTGGCAAGCGTGGAAAAAACCCTGGCCGGGCAACTGGCCGCGGTCACGGCCGCCATGCCGGGGGAACAGCGGCTGGCCCATGCCGCGGCTGAACTTGCCACTGGTGAAAAAGCCCTGGAGGCCGTGACGGCGCAGCTTGCGGAACGCGGCCGCGCCGAATCCGTTGGCAAGGCCAGGCTGGTGGAGCTCAAGGCCGAGTTTTCCGAACTTCGCGGAACTGCCGTGCCCGTGGAACAGGCCGCGGAACGCCACCGGGCCGCCGAACAGCTGGTGGCCGGCATTGCCCGGCATGCCGAACAGTCAGCCGGGGTGGAACTGCTCGCCGCCACCGACCTCGAGCGGCGCGAGGCTGCCGTCGCCGCGAAGCAGGCGTGGCTGGACGCAGTGGAACGCCGCCACTCCCTGGCAGCGGGCGAGCTCGCCGCCCTTTTGGTGGACGGGGAACCGTGCCAAGTGTGCGGCAGCACGGTCCACCCGGCCCCGTCGGAACTGGCCGGCTCCGGCACCGACGCCGCCCGGGTGGAGAAGGCTGCCAAGGCTGCCAGCGACACGGCGGACAAGCTTGCGGCCCAGTCGCATTCCGAGCTGTCCCTTGGCCGGCAGGCACTGGCCGTCCTGGCCGGGCGCGGTGGCGACGGCGAGGCAGGGCAGGCGGCAGCCGCCGTCGTGCAGGCAGGGGAGTCGCTGGAAGCCGCTATCGCGGCAGCGGCACGGCTGGCTGCACTCTCGGCGGAGACAGACTCACTGGAGGCTGCCGTGGCCCGGGCGCAGGCGGCGTTGCTGGAAGGCACACAGCAGCTTGCCTCGCTGGCGGCGGGGAATGCTGCGCTGGCCCACGAAGCCGCGCGGCTCGAGGACGGCTTGGCCGAGGCCCGGGCGGGTCACAGATCACTGGAGGAGCGGCGACAGGCCATCGAGGCCGCCCAGCAGGCCACGACGGGCCTGTTGGAGGCGCTGCGCCGCGAGGAATCGGCGGCCGGGGCTGCCGCGGAGGCAGCCTCCGCCCTGGCCGAGGCGATCTCGGAAAGCACTTTTGCCGATGCCAAGGAGGTACGCGAGGCGCTGCTGGAAGACTCGGAGGTGACGGTGCGGCGGGAGCGGCTGGCCGCCTTTGACCGCGACTGCACGCTGAACGGCGCCCAGCTGGAACGCGAGGAGGTGGCGCTGGCAGGGTTGGAGGCATCCCAGGGTTTCGCCGCCCCCTCGGCAGGGGACCTGGAAGGCCTCCGGCAGGAGGCCCAGAGCCGGGGCACTGCCGCCCGTGACGCTGCCCTGCGGCTGGGCCTGGCACGGCAGGCGGCGGAGAAGGTGGCCGGAGCCGCGCTTGAATTCGAGGCCCGCGAGGAACTCGTGACACCGCTGCGGGACAGGGCGGTGCTGGTGGCGGGCCTGGCCGAGGCTGTCCGGGGCGGAGGGGACAACCGGCTGAAAATGACCCTCACCAGCTACGTTCTCGCGGCGCGCCTGGAGCAGGTGGCTGCCGCTGCATCGCTGCGCCTGGCCACCATGAGCGGTGGGCGGTATACGCTCAGCCACACGGACGCCAAGGCCGGCGGAAACCGGAAATCGGGCCTTGGGCTTGAAGTGGTGGATGAATGGACCCAGCAGAGCCGGGACACCTCCACACTGTCCGGCGGGGAATCCTTCATGGCCTCATTGTCGCTGGCCTTGGGGCTGGCGGACGTGGTGCAGCAGGAATCAGGCGGCCTGGACATCGAAACGCTGTTCGTGGACGAGGGCTTCGGCAGCCTTGATGAAGAGTCCCTGGACCAGGTCATGGATGCGCTCGAGGGATTGCGCGACGGCGGCCGGGTGGTGGGGCTGGTCAGCCATGTCGCGGAGATGAAGACGCGCATTCCCGTCCACCTGCAGGTCACCAAGGGCCGCAACGGCTCAACGCTGGCCCTGGGGGAGCGGTGAGGGGCTTCCGGCAGGCGCAACGTTGGCCTTCCCGGTAGACTGGGAGTCGTATTTGGGTTGGGTGCACCGGGTGGCAGGGACGGTGCACACCACTTTGTTGACCGGATAAATAATGACCACCCGCAATTCCACCTCGACGGACACCGCGAACGCGCCCGGGGCCGGCGCCGCACCCGCCAAACAAGTGGGCCGCTACGGCATGCTGCCCCGCCTGGCCGGCAATTCGTACATCCCCTTGGGGCTCTTCGCCCGCGTCCCGCTCGCGATGCTGACCATTGGGGTCCTCACCCTGGTGACAGCCGTCAGCACCTCGTACGCCATCGGCGGCTTTGCTGCCGGTTCAGTGGGTGTCGGGGCCGCGATAGGCTCCCCCCTGCTCGGCTACCTGGCCGACCGGCTGGGCCAAAAGCCGGTGCTGATCGTCGCAGCCGTGGCCAATGCGCTGATCGTGGGGGCTGCCGTGGTGCTGGTGTACGCCACGGAGCAGTTCACCCCCGCCGCCACCTGGGCCGTCCTCGGCACCACCTTCCTGGCAGGTCTCACGTCGCCGCAGGTGGGCCCGCTGTCACGCGTGCGCTGGATGGCCCTGAGCCGGAAGCTGCCCAGGGAACAGCGCGGCGCCGTGGTCGACACGGCCCTGTCCCTGGAAGGCACGGCAGACGAGGTCACCTTCGTCCTGGGGCCGGCGCTGGTTGGGTTGCTGGCATCGCTGGTGGCGCCGTGGCTTCCCCTGGTGCTTGCGGCCGGAATGACGCTGGTGCTGGTTACGCTGTTTGCCATCCACCCCACGCAGGCCGCTGTGGGAACCCGCAGGGCGGCCTCCTCCGGCAATGCCGGCTATGTCCCGGAGGAGTCGGTCAACTGGTTCAAGGTGGCCGTCCCCGTCGCGGGCATGCTGTGCATGGGAACGTTCTTTGGGTCATCCCAGACGGCGCTGACGGCGTTCACGGGTGTCCATGGCTCGGTGGACCAGGCGGGCCTCATGTACGCCGCCATGGGTGCCAGTTCCGCAATCGCCGCACTCTCCGTGGCCTACTGGCCGGCATCTTTCACCCACGCCTGGCGCTGGGTGCTGACAGCGGCTCTCATGGCGGCAGCCTCGGCCGCGTTCTTCCTCCCCGGGAACCTGGGTGCCATGATCGTGGTGCTGCTGGTGGTCGGCGTGCCTGTGGGTCCCACCATGGTCACGATTTTCAGCGTGGGCAGCGTCATTGCCCCGCCGCAATGGATGGGCACGGTCATGACGGCGCTGGCCAGCGGCATCGTCGCCGGAACGGCGTTGGGTTCCTCGATTGCCGGCTCCCTTGCCCAGTCCGCCGGCTACCAGGTGGCGTTCATAGTCCCCGCGGCCTCCGCCGGGGCCCTCCTGCTCCTGGGCATCGTGACCGCGGTGGTGCTGCGGCGGGCCCGGGCCTAGGCCGCCAGCCGGGCTGCCGCGATGAAGTCGCGGATGAGCCCGGCATCCTTGACGCCGCGGCTGGATTCCACGCCGCTGGAAACGTCCACTCCGCTTGGGTGCAGGGCGGCGGCCAGCCTGGCCACGTTGCCCGGATTGAGGCCGCCGGCCAGGAGCCAGAAGCCCGGCGGTGTCCCGCCTTGCAGGGTTGCGGCGTCGAAGGCCACGCCCGCGCCTGGTTCGACGGCGTCGAGCAGGATCCGTTCCGGCTCCCAGGCACGTTTCTCGCCAGCGTCCAGGGCGGCATAGTCCGCGGCTGAAAAGGCCCGCAGGGCATGGAAGCCTTCCCCGCGAAGGCGCACCATGTCCGACAGGGGCTCTCTGCCGTGCAGCTGGACCGTGGTCAGGCCTGCCCGCCGGGCGGTGCCCAGGACCTCGTCGAGGGGCTGGTTCCGGAATACGCCCACGGTCTCCACGCCGTCCGGAACTCCGGCCACCAGCGTGGCCGCGAGCTCCACGTCCACTGTCCGCGAGCTGCCCGGGGCGAAGACAAAACCCACGGCACTGGCCCCGGCGGCCACGGCTGCCGCAACGGTTTCCGCCGTCCGCAGGCCGCAAATCTTGACGTACATTTCTGGCATCGTTCCCAACTCGATCGTGGCGCCGGCCCGCTTCAGGCCGCCCGTTGGTTTACTGCCATGGTAGCGGCCCGGGCCCTCCGGCTGCTGAGTCGGGTGGCCCTGCGCCGCCGAGCAGGGCCAGGACTTCCCCGTCACCGACCTGGTGAAAATTCAGGTAGGCCTCGCTGACGGCGTGGAAAGTTGTCCACGGCTGCAGGCACACCACGCGGTCGGCAACGGCTGCCAGCTCGAGGCACGCATGTGCCGGACCGGCCGGCACGCATGCCACCACGGTGGCAGCCCCCGCGCCCCGCATGGCGGCGACGGCGGCGCGCAGGGTGGCCCCCGTGGCCAGGCCGTCGTCGCACAACAGCACCGTGCTGCCGGCCACCGGCGGCTGGGCCCCACCGGCATACAGCCCCTGGCGCCGCACCAGTTCGGCGCGCTCATCGCGCTCCACCTGCTCCAGCGCGCCACTGTCGTAACCGTGGCGCCGGAGTGCGCGCACCGTGCGTTCAAGATGGACGGCGGCCGTGGACCCTGCGTACGTGGCCAGGGCCCCAAAGGCCACTTCGGGCGAACCGGGCACGCCCAGCTTCCGCACCACCAGCAGGCCCAGGGGAAGTCCCAATTCCCGTGCCACCGCGGCGGCAACGGGCACGCCGCCCCTGGCCAGCCCCAGCACCACGGCATCCCCACGGCCGGCGCTGAGCCGCCCGCCGCCGCCAGGGGCGGCAGCGCCCGGCGCGTCTTGTCCCGGCCGGGCTGGGGCTGAAAGGGCCCACCCGAGCCGGGTGCCGGCGTCGTGCCTGTCCAGAAACGGCAGCCATGGGAGTGGTTCGGCGCTGAATTCGCTGGAGCGGACCATGCCTTGCCCCTACGCCAGGAAGGCGATGGCCGCTTCCTTGAACTCGCGGCTGGTCACGGCGCTTTCATGCGTTCGGCCGGGGAGCACATGGCTTTGTGCGCGGCCGCTGAGCTCCGCCAGCAGCGTCATGGACTTGGCGCGCTCGTCCTGGTCGCCGGCCACCAGCAGAATGGGCATCTTGGGCACGGCGTCGGTGGGGTCGAACGGTTCCAGCTTGACGGCCTGGATCAGGGCCAGCAGCGCAAATATGTCATTGGAGGGGACCACCTGCGCCATGTTCAGGAGCCAGGCCGTGGACGCGTCGGCGATGGGCGTGCCGTCATTGAGGAAGTCCTGCGCGGCGGCCAGGTCAAAGTCCGCCAGCGGGTCGCGGGGATTGGGCCCGCCCAGCACCATCCGCCGGACCAGCTCCGGCTGCGTGGCGCCAAACTCCCAGGCCAGGCGCGACCCCAGCGAGTAGCCGATCAGGTCCACGCCGGAGGTGGGATCGCCGGCGGCCAGCGGCCGCACGCCCTGGTCGATGATGATCTGCAGCAGGTCTGCGCGGATTTTGCCCGGCGTATACGAATCCAGGTCGTAGGGGGAGGAGCTCCTGCCATGGCCGGGCAGGTCGACAGAGAGCACGCGCCGGCCGGCCCGCGTCAACGCCGCGACCCAGCCCGTCTTGACCCAGTTGAGTTCCACGGAGGAGCCAAAGCCGTGGATGAGGAAGACGGGAGGCAGGGCTGCCGGGGAATCGGGGTCGAACACGGCTACACTGAGTCCGGGCGTTTCGCCCTCAATCGAGTGCGTGGGCTGGGGTGCGCTGTGCCTGCCAAGCGGAGTCATAACCGGACCTTTCCCGCGGTGGCGCGTGCCGCCGTCGTACGTCAACACTAGCGAAAGCCGGGCCCCAATGGGGAACGGCATGCGCGTCGTTGGGCACACCGTCCGCATGAGACGCTAGTCACCTTTTGCGGAAGAAGCAATTCCGGGAGGTCAGTCCCGGGCGGGGCTGCGCTGGCGCCGCCGGGACAGGGCGCAGACTGCCGCGATGCCCGCCACCAGCGCGAACGTCCCGAACAGCTGGTCCCGGCTTTGCGCACCTGTGAAGCCCACCGCGAAAATGGCGGCAAGCAGCACCAGGCCCACGCAGCTCAGCACGGGGAAGCCCTTCATGCGCAGGGGCAGGGGAGTTCCCTCCCGGTCCGCCCGCCGGCGCAGGACCAGCTGTGAAACGAGGGTGGTGCCCCACACCACGAGGCAGGTGGAGCCCACCAGGTTCAACAGCATGTCCAGGATCCGGCCGGGAAAGAGGACCTCAAGGACCACCGTGGCAAAACCAAAGAGCACGGAAACGCCGACGGCGGCAACCGGCACGCGGGAGCCGCTGGTTCGGGAAAAGATCCGTGGTGCCTCGCCCCGGCCGGCCAGCGAGTAGATCATGCGGGAGGCGCCGTACAGGTTTGCATTGAGTGCAGAGAGAAGGGCGGCCACTGCGACGAGGGTGATGGCGGTCCCGGCCCAGCTGATGCCGGCGGAATTGAGCACGCCGGCGAACGGGGAGTCGAGGGCGGGGGAATTCCACGGCAGCACGGCGGCAATGACGAAGATGGAGCCAATGTAAAACACCAGGATTCGCCACACCACTGTGCGGATGGCGATGGCCACGCTCCGTTCCGGGTTGTCGGTCTCGGCGGCGGCCACGGCCACAATTTCCGTTCCGCCAAAGGCAAAGACCACCACGAAGAGTGCCGTGGCAATGCCGCCCATGCCGTTCGGGGCAAAGCCGCCGTTGCCGGTGAAGTTGGCCAACCCGGGGGATGCGGCGCCCGGTATCCAGCCCAGCAGGAGGGCGGCACCGAAGGCCAGGAACAGCACGATCGCTGCCACCTTCAGCAGGGCGAACCAAAACTCAAATTCGCCGTAGTTCTTGACGGTGGTCAGGTTGACGGCTGTGAACGCGACCATGAAGATCAACGTCAGTGCCCACACCGGCAGCACGGGCCAAATGGTGACCAGCAGCCCGGCGGCACCCAGTGCCTCCGCCGCGATGACCACCACCAGCTGCAGCCACCACAGCCAGCCGACAGTGGACCCGGCCACGGGGCCAAGCGCCTTTTGCGCATACACGGAAAAGGCCCCGGAATTGGGGTTGGCGGCGGCCATCTCGCCGAGGGCCCACATGACGAGGATGATCAGCGTGCCGGCAGCCAGGTAGGAGATGAGGACGGCCGGTCCGGCAGCCTCGATGCCCTTGCCTGAGCCGAGGAACAGTCCGGCTCCGATGGCGCTGCCGAGCCCCATCATGGTCAGCTGGCGCTGCTTGAGGGAATGGCCCAGCCCGGCTGCGTCGGGCGTGGTGGTGGCAGCGGACTGCTGGGTGCTCATGGAGGAGGTGGCCTTCTGGGGGTGCGGGCTTTGGTGGACATGTTGGCAGGGACAAAGCGTGAGTTCCCCCGCCAAATTATCCCCCATGGCGATCCATACCCAGAAGTAGGCGGGCTCCGGGGTTGGGGGCTCTTGGTGCGTGGGCTGGAATGTGTGACACGGCGGCGGGACGGCTTCCGGGGGATTTTCGCGTAAAAGATTTGTAACGGGGGACGGGGAGTCGTAGAATTAGTTGTAGTCAAATTGACTTTAACTCGGGAAGCGGGGTGAAAGTGCATGGAACGGCAGCCATTTGCCAGTGCGGCCAATGTCAGCGAACGCCTGGCGCAGCCCCCTGCACTCGCCATCTCCACCGTCATTTTCGCCCTGCGTCCCAGCGCAGCCAGCGGCCGGCCCACCCTCTGGCTGCCACTGGTGCGCCGCATCCGTGAGCCGTTCAGGGGCATGTGGGCGCTGCCGGGAGGGCCGCTGACCCAGGCGGATTCGCTCCTGGATGCGGCGGCGCGCAACCTGCGCGACACCACGGGGCTGGCTCCCAGCTACCTGGAACAGCTATACGCCTTTGGCGGCCTGCACCGCTCGCCGAGCCAGCGGGTGGTCTCAATTGTGTATTGGGCCATGGTCCAGCCCACGGAGGCGGAGATGGCGCAGGAGTCGGAAAACGTGAAGTGGTTCCGGGCGGACGGCCTGGAAACGCTCGCCTTCGACCACAACCACATCGTTGACTACGCATTGTGGAGGCTGCGGAACAAGATGGCCTACGGTTCCATTGCGTACCACCTGCTGGGCGAGAAATTCACGCTGGCCCAGGTTCGGGAGGTTTATGAGGCAGTGCTGGACCGCACGGTGGATCCTGCCAACTTCCGGCGCCAGCTCAAGCAGACTCCCCACATCGAGGCGACCGAGGAATACCTGCAGGGCGGCAAGCACCGCCCGCCCCGCCTCTACCGCTACACCGGGACCATGGCAGAGGATTCCCCCGTGCCATAGACCCTCCCTCAGCTTATGGGCCATCCTTGCTGACCCTCCCTCAGATTATGGGCGATTAGCTCAAACCCTCCCTCACTTTTCTTCAACTTTTCAGTCCCACCCCTTGGAGCACACCATGCCTTCCGTGAACAACACCATCCAGCTCATCACCCGGGAACAGGCCGAACAACAGGGCACGCACCTCATCGGCAAGCCCGGCCGCGCCCAGGAAAGCTGCGACGACGACCTGGCCAAGGGACCGTGGGAATTTGACCTGGCCGAGGCCCTTGCCGGCACGCCCGGCTACGGCCCCGGCGCCTCCAACGAGGACGCGGCCCCTGCCGCCACCCCCCGGCAGGGCCAGCTGCCGCAGGAGTACAAGGACGCGTCCGACGAGGAACTCACGTCCCGCATCCTCGCCGCCAAGGCGGAACTTGGCGATCGCGTGGTGGTCATGGGCCACTTTTACCAGCGGGATGAGGTGGTGCGGTTTGCCGATTTCCTGGGTGACTCCTTCCAACTGGCTAACGCCGCCAAGGCCCGCAGCGAGGCGGAGGCCATTGTGTTTTGCGGTGTCCACTTCATGGCTGAAACGGCAGACATGCTCTCCGGAGCCCACCAGTCCGTGATCCTGCCCAACCTGGCTGCCGGCTGCTCCATGGCCGACATGGCCGACGTGCCCTCCGTGGAGGCGTGCTGGGCCGAGCTCGAGGCCTTTTACGGAACGGAGCCCGACGCCGACGGCCGTGTCCCCGTCATCCCCGTCACCTACATGAACTCCTCCGCCGCGCTTAAGGCCTTCTGTGGGGAACGCGGTGGCATTGTCTGCACCTCCTCCAACGCGGCCACGGTGCTGGAATGGGCCTATGAGCGTGGCCAGCGGGTACTGTTCTTTCCCGACCAGCACCTGGGTCGCAACACCGCTAAGGCCATGGGCATCCCCCTGGAGGAAATGCCGCTGTGGAATCCGCGCCAGCCTCTGGGCGGCAACAGCGAGGACGTCATGCGGAACGCCAAGGTGGTCCTGTGGCAGGGCTTCTGTTCCGTGCACAAGCGGTTCACCACGGCCCAGATCGACCAGGCCCGCGCCGACTTCCCGGGCGTGCGCGTCATCGTCCACCCGGAATGCCCCATGGAAGTGGTGGACGCCGCGGACGAGTCAGGGTCCACCGACTACATCCTCAAGGCCGTCGCGGCCGCCCCCGATGGCACCACCTTTGCCATCGGCACCGAGATCAACATGGTCAACCGGCTGGCCGCGCAGTACCCCCAGCACACCATCTTCTGTTTGGACCCGGTGATTTGCCCCTGCTCAACCATGTACCGGATTCACCCCGGCTACCTGGCCTGGGTGCTGGAAGGACTGGTCCGCGGCGAGGTGCTCAACCAGATTACGGTCCCCGAGGCCACCGCCGTCCACGCCCGCGTGGCGCTCGAGCGGATGCTTGCAGCCAAGCCGCGGTCAGCGAAGGAGCGCCCGGAGCGGCAGGCGGCCGCAGGGGCCCCGGGCGCATGAGCACGCGCAACTCGCACCTGGCGGTGGTGGGCAGCGGCATCGCCGGGCTGTTCAGCACCCTGCTGGCGGCAGAGGCAGGCCTGCGGGTCACCCTGGTGACCAAGGGGGCGCTGGCACAGAGCAACACCCATTTCGCCCAGGGCGGCATTTGCGCCGTGCTGGGCCCGGAAGACGCCGCCCCCGGGGACACCGTCGAGGCCCACATCGCCGACACCCTCAAGGCCGGCGCCGGCCAGTGCAACCCCGACGCCGTGCGCATCCTGTGCGAGGAGGCCTGCGCTGACATCGGCGCCCTGGAACGCTTCGGCGTCGTCTTCGACCGCGACGCCGACACCGGCCGGCGCGCCCTTGGCCTGGAGGGCGCCCATTCGGCGGCGCGGATCCTGCACGCCGGAGGGGATGCGACAGGCGCAGCAATTGCCGACGGGCTGATCCGGGCCGTCCGCGATGCCGCCGCCCTCGGGACGGTGACGATCCTGGAGAATACTTTCGTCCGGGACCTGGTGCTCGACGCCGGCCAGGTCACGGGGGTGGCCCTGCTCGCCCCCGATGGCCGGCCCTGGACACTGGAAGCCGGCGCCGTGCTGCTGGCCAGCGGGGGAGCCGGGCAGCTGTTTGACTTCACCACCAACCCTTCCGTGGCAACCGCCGACGGCCTGGCTGCCGCCTGGCGGGCCGGCGCCGCAGTGGCAGATCTGGAATACTTCCAGTTCCATCCCACCGCCCTGGCAGTCGGCGGCAACTTCCTGATATCCGAGGCCGTGCGGGGAGCCGGCGCCGTGCTGCGCGACAGCCACGGCACGGCGTTCATGGCGCGCTATCACCCGGAAGGCGACCTCGCGCCACGGGACGTGGTCTCCCGCAGCATCGCCGCCCACCTTCGCAGCCTCCACGCCGAACCCGGGGCCACCGTGTTCCTGGACGCCACCGGCGTGGAGGCGTCACACGGCGCCGGCTACCTGGCCCGGAGATTCCCCACTATTGATGCCCGAACCCGTGAACTGGGCTTCGACTGGACCCGCGAATATCTGCCCGTCACCCCGGCCGCGCACTACTGGATGGGCGGCATCGCGAGCAACCTCCACGGCCAAACCTCGCTTCCGGGCCTCTATGCCGCAGGTGAGGCGGCCTGCACGGGCGTCCACGGTGCCAACCGGCTGGCCTCCAACTCGCTGCTGGAAGGCCTTGTCTTTGGCCGCCGCGCCGTGGAGTCATTCACCGCGGGCAGCTTCGGATTGTGGCCCGGGACCGGGGCGAAAACCCGCACCCCGTGGCCGGAAGCGGCCACCCTGGATGATGGAGCCGTCGTTCCCGCCGTTTCCAGCGCAGCGCCCGGCGATTCCCTGCTTGGGTTCGACCGCGAATCACTGCGCCGCCTCATGGGGGCCCGGGCCGGAGTGGTTCGCAACGCCGCCGGACTAGGCGAGGCAGCAGCCCAGTTGGCCTCATGGCGTCGACAGGCGGAGGCGGCCTCCAAAGAATTTGCGGAGGCCGGCGGCCCACGTCCCGCGACACAGGCTGAAGCTGAGCTGGACAACCTACTATTAGTGGCTGAGCTCTTGGTGCACGCGGCCCTGACCCGCGAAAACTCGGTGGGCGGCCACTTCCGCAGTGACTTCCCCGAACCGCCGGGGACCGGGCGGAGCCCGCACCTCTGGGTGCGTGACACCAGTGCAGGGTCCGCCCACTTGCCCACCAGCCTTCCCGTCCTTGAAAGCGAAACAGTATGAACGCCGTCGGCCATGTCCGCCCCGTCCCGCTCCATCCAGTCCACCCTGCGCAGGCCCCGCTGCCAACGCTCCCGGGCGCAATTGTGGAGAACATCCTGCGGGCGGCCTTTGTGGAGGACGCACCGTACGGCGACATCACCTCCGCCACGCTCCTGCCTGCGGGTGCGCACGCCACCGCGTGGCTCGTGGCGCGGGAACCGGGCATCTTTTCCGGCGGCGACGTGTTCACCGCGGCCATGAAAATGCAGGACCCGGCGGCCGAGGTGGAACAGCTGGTCGCGGACGGCCGGCCCTTCACCGCGGGGGAGCGGATCATGCGGGTCAGCGGTCTGGCCCGCGGCGTGCTGACGGCTGAAAGGATTGCGCTGAACCTCACGCAGCGGATGAGCGCCATTGCCACCCAGACCGCCGAATATGCGAGGCTGATCGAGGGCACCAACGCGCGCGTCACGGACACCCGCAAGACCACTCCCGGACTGCGCGCCCTGGAACGCTACGCAGTGCGCTGTGGCGGCGGGCACAACCACCGATTCTCCCTTTCAGACGCCGTGCTGGCCAAGGACAACCACCTCGCCGTGCTCACCGGCGGCGACCCGGCCAGGCTGACCCAGGCGCTCGCCGGCGTCAGGGCCCAGCTGCCGCACACCGTCCACTTTGAAGTGGAAGTGGACAGCATTGAGCAGATCGAGCCGGTGCTCGCAGCCGGGGTGGACACCATCATGCTGGACAATTTCAGCAACGACCAGCTCGTCGAAGGTGTGGCGCTGGTCAACGGACGGGCGTTGGTGGAGGCCAGCGGCAACGTCAGCCTTTCCACGATTGCCGGCATCGCGCGCACAGGCGTGGACATCATTTCCGTGGGAGCCCTGACCCACAGCGTGCGCGCCCTGGACCTGGGCCTGGACATCGCCATCGAAGCCTGACCGTGATTTTCCTCGACGCCGCCGCCACCACCCCGGTCCGCCGCGAGGTGATCGAGGCCATGTTCCCCTACCTGACCAACCAGTTCGGCAACCCGTCCAGCCACCACGAGCTGGGCGAAAGGGCGGCGTTGGCCATCGAAAACGCCCGCGAAGATGCTGCGGCCGTGTTGGGCTGCCATGCCGCGGAGCTCACCTTCACCTCCGGTGGCACGGAGGCGGACAACCTGGCCCTTAAGGGCATCGCACTGGCCCGCCGCGCCGAGGATCCCCGCCGCAACCGCGTGGTCATCAGTGCCATCGAACATCCCGCCGTTGCCGAGTCAGCCGACTATCTCCGCCGCGTCCACGGCTTCACGGTGGACGTGGTGCCGGTGGGCCCGGACGCCTTGGTGGACCCGTCAGTGTTTGCCAGGACACTGGCCGGCGGTGCTGACGCGCCGCTGCAGCCGGCCCTGGAGGACACGGACGACGGCGGCCCGCACCATGACCTGCCGGCCGCCGCTTGGGTGCCGGGTTCCGACGTGGCAGTGGCCTCCGTCATGTATGCCAACAACGAGGTCGGGACGGTCCAGGACATCCCGGTGCTGGCCGCCGCAGCGCGCGGCATGGGCGTCCCGTTCCACACGGACGCTGTCCAGGCGGCCGGCTGGCTGCGGCTCAACGTGGAAGAGCTGGGTGTGGACGCCCTGAGCATTTCCGGGCACAAAGTGGGGGCGCCCAAGGGTGTTGGCCTGCTGTACCTGCGGGGTGGAGTGCCGTGCGAGCCGCTGGTGCACGGCGGCGGCCAGGAACGCGGCCTCCGGTCCGGGACGGAAAACGTGGCCTTCGCCGTGGCCCTGGCCACGGCGCTCGGGCTCTCTGAATCCTCCCGTGCGGCAACCGCGGACCGCGTTATCGCGGTGCGCGACGGCTTCATTGACAAGGTTCTCCAGCTGGTGCCCGGTGCCGTCCTGACGGGCCACCGGACCCGCCGGCTGCCGTCCGTCGCGTCCTTCTGCCTGCCGGGGACCAGCGGAGAGTCAGTGCTGCTCGACCTGGAGCGCCGCGACATTCTCTGTTCGTCCGGCTCGGCCTGCGCGGCGGGCTCGGACGAGCCCTCCGAGGTGCTGACCGCCATGGGGGTGGAACGCACGGTGGCCCAAACAGCGCTCCGGTTCAGCTTTGGCCAGGACGTCTCGGCCGCAGATCTGGCGACGGCGGCGGGCCAGCTGGCGGCCGCCGTCGAGGGTGTCCAGCGCCTTGGCACCCAGCAGCCGCGGGCTGCGCAGGAACAGCTGCCGGGCTAATACTTGGCGTGGCCGGCGCGCAGGCGGCGGAAGATCCAATACCGCAGCAGCAGGAAGCGGGCCACCGCGGAGGCGACATTGCCGAGCACGATGACCGCCAGTTCCAGTTTGATGGACGCATGCGGGTTCACCAGCCCCAGCACCCACAGGCTTCCGCTGGTCATGGCCAGCGCCAGCAGCATGATCCACAGTCCGCGGCGCTGGTCCACCAGCCACAGGCGGCGTTCATGGACGTCGAAGCTGATCCTGCGGTTGAGGTCGGTGTTCAGGACGGAACACAGGATCAGCGAAATGGCGTTGGCCCACTGGGTGCCGGCAAGGGGGCGCAGGCCCGCGTACATCAGCATGGACGTGGCGGTGCAAATCACGGCGACCACGCAAAATCCGCGCAGCTGCTTCAGCAAAACTGCATGGCGCTGCAGCGCGGGCGGCTTGACCGCCAGTGCCAGTCCGTCTGTGCCGGGGTCGGGAACCGGGGACGCGGGTTCGGCCGGAGTCGCTGTTGCCATAGGTAACCAATACTGCCACCCGAGGGTGGGACAACCCAAAACAAAGGGTGGGGGCAGGCTGTGAATTTGCTGGGGCTTTACTGCCCGGCCGGCCGCTACTGCCCGGCCCGGACCGGGTTGCGCAATTCGCCGATCCTGCCAATGCGGCAGGCCACCTCATCACCGGGCCTGATCCGGCGGCATTCGGCCGGGAACCCGGTAAGAATCACGTCACCGGGCTGAAGAGTCATGAATCCGCTCAGGTAGACCATGATCTCCTCCACGCCCCACCCGAGGTCGTCCGTGGAGCCTCCCTGCAGCTCGGTGCCGTTGTGCACAATGTTGATGGGCGCGCCACGGTCCTCCATGCCCACCACAATCCATGGACCGAGCGGGGTGAAGGTGTCGGGGCTCTTGGCGCTGATCCACAGTTCGTCGCTCTTTTGGGCGTCTCGGGCCGACACGTCGTTGCCGATGGTAAAACCCAGTATGGCCTCGCGGGCATTGCCAACCGTCAGGTTCCGTGCCGCCCGGCCGACGACGACGGTCAGCTCGGCTTCCGGGTCCACGTACCCCACGCCGGGGCTGAGCACGATGTCATCGCCGGGTCCCACCACCGAGCTGGCGGCCTTGTGGAATGCCTGCGGCGGCAGGGCGCGGCCCGGGGCTCCGGTGTTGTGTGCCATGCCAAAGACATTGGCCGGGGCGCACGGGGCCAGGAAAGTGAACTGTTCCTCCGTGACAGCCCCGCCCAGGGTCCAGCCTGCGCGCTCCGGGCTGTTTTGGTTGGCTGGAGACGCAGGGAAGGGTGTTTTGACGAGCACCCAATGCCGGCCCTGTGCACTGTCGAAGTCCAGGGCGTCGTTGCGGACAAAGAATTGTTCGGGCAACGGCCCCTGGACGGCGTCATTGGGGCGGACACGGGCAAGGCGGTACGGGGCTGCTGTCATGAGGACATCCTACCTCCTGCGGCGGCTTGCTGTGTCGCTTCTCACCCGGATTGGTGCTGATGACCAGCACGCCGTCTTCCGGCTCCAGCCGCCGGGCCCGCCCCCATAACCGTGTCCTAGACTTTGGGCATGGAAGCAGGAAGCTCAAGAACCCTCAACCGTGCAGTCGCTGCAGCGCTCGCAGTCGGGGCTGCCGGAACCGCTGCGGTCATGGGCGTTCGTGCCCACCGCGCGGGAAGCTCTGCGGTACCCGAGGGCCCAAGGCCGTCACAAGAGGCCATCGGTGCCGAATTTGCCCAGCCGGCGGCGGACCGGTTGAGCGAATTGATCCGCTTCCGCACTGTCTTTTCGCGCAGCCGCGATGAAATTGACCTGGATGAATTCACCGGGCTCATCAATGCCCTGGAACGCCTGTATCCGCAGGTCCATGCCCACCTGGAAAGGGAGCTGGTAAACGGCCACGCGCTGCTTTTCACGTGGCCGGGGACGGGAAACAATGCTGGAACTGGTGCCGGGCCGGTGGTGCTCATGGCCCACTATGACGTGGTTCCCGTGGACGAGCGCGACAACTGGACTCATCCGGGATTTTCCGGTGTACAGGATGGCGGCTATGTGTGGGGGCGCGGTGCGCTGGATGACAAGGGGGCCTTGGTGGCCATTCTCGGAGCTGTCGAGTCCCTGCTGCAGGATGGTTTCACGCCGTCACACGACATTTACCTGTCGTTCGGCAACAACGAAGAAACGGCCGGTGACAGCGCCGTTGCGGCTGCCGCACTGCTCTACGACCGCGGGGTGGCGCCGTGGATGGTCCTCGATGAGGGCGGCGCCGTTGCCCAGGACGCGTTTCCGGGCCTGAAGCCGCCGGCCGCCGTCGTCGGGGTTGCGGAAAAGGGCATCCTGGACGTGGAACTGGTGACGCGCAGCGCCGGAGGGCACGCGTCCACGCCGCCGAAAATGGGGGCCACAGCGCGTCTGGCCCGGGCCATCGTGGCGCTGGAAACAAAGCCGTTCCCGCAGGCCATGCCGGAACCCATCGTGGAAATGCTCCGGCGCATCGGCGCCCACAGCGGTCTGGGGCTGCGCCTTGTCACGTCCAACATGTGGGCCTTCAAGGCCCCGATGACCAAGCTTTTTGACAAGTTGGGCGATGAGACACGCGCCATGACTCGGACCACCGTAACCATCACAGAGCTGGAAGGCAGCCGCGGGGCCAATGTATTGGCCTCAACGGCCCGGGCCAATGCCAACATCCGCATCGCAGTGGGGGAGAACGTGCAGGGGACCTTGGAACGGATTGGGCGGATCATCAACGACCCTTCCGTTGAACTGCGGGTGCGCGGCGGCCATGAACCGTCGCCCGTGTCAGCTTCGGGCAATGAACAGTTTGCCCTCATCACCCGCAGCGTCGCCGCCGCCTACCCGCAGGCGGTGGTCACCCCGTATGTGCAGACCGGCGCTACGGACGCGCGCAATTTCACAGCCATCTGCCCGGCCGTCTACCGCTTTTCCCCGCTCTGGATGGACGTGGACGACCGCGCCAGCCTCCACGCCGTGAATGAGAAGGTGCGGATCTCCTCGCTGGGAGCCGGCGTGGTCTTTTACCGCGAGCTGGTCAAGAGCCTGGGCTAAACACCGCCCGCGGGTGGCCCCGGTCGAGGTTGGAGATCACCACGTCCCGGTCGTTGAGGTTGGAGATCACCACGTGCCCGGTCGTTGAGGTTGGAGATCACGACGTGGTTGTCCCGGTTGTTGGTGCGTGCGTGGTTAGCAGCCGGTGCCGGTGGGGTTTTGGTTGCAGTTGTCGGCGTAGTTGCGGGTGATGGCGCGCCAGACGGTGAGGTGCAGGGGTGGGGAGGGGATGTTGCCC
>NZ_JAAKZI010000049.1 GCF_011045165.1 Arthrobacter silviterrae | reverse complement strand
CCCTTAGGCCACTAAATTCTCCGCAGCCACGTCCATGTGCTCGAGAATGGCCAACTGCGCGGCTTTAGGGTCGCCGGTTTCAATCGACTCCACTATGTCCAGATGCCGGTCCACGTTCATGTTTTTGACGGCCCGCTCCAATCCGGCAAACATGATCGACATTCGGATGGACCCCTCCAGCGACTCCCAGGAATGGAGCAGGGTTTGGTTGTCGCTGAGCTTGCAGAGCGTCCGGTGGAACTCGAGGTCGGACTCGATCCGAGCCTCAAGGGTGCCCCTGGAAGCGGACTTCATGTGGTTGACGGCGGCCCGCAGGGCCTTGATCACCGCGGAGCGGTTGGGCTGTTCACATAGCGTGCGGACCGCCAGGGATTCCAGGGTGGCCCGCACGGCGAAAATGTCGCGGATTTCCTTGGCATCAAGGTGCCGCACGGACAGGCGTCCCCGCGCGCCGGCGGTCAGCAACCCTTCCTGTTCCAGTTGCCGCAACGCCTCGCGCAGGGTGCCGCGGCTGATTTGGAGCATGTCGGAGAGCTCCGTCTCCACCAGATGCTTGCCGGGCTCCAGCGCCCCACTCGTGATGGCGGCACGCAGGGCGGAAACTGCCTGCTCGCGGAGGCTCTTTTTTTCCAACCCCAAGAGTGAGGCGGTGGCTGCTGGCATGGTGTGATCCTCGAAGTGGACGGTTGTTTGTTTACTGTCAGGTGTTAACAGTTGATGTTACGCCTCGGGCGCGGGACCTGTGGGAGGTCCCGCGCCCGATTCCAAGCAGAAGTGAAACTAGCCCAGTTCCGCGAGCACTTTCGCAACGATGCGTGGAACGGACAGTCCGTAGCGTTCGTGCAGGGTCGGCAGTGCTCCGGCGTCGAGGAAGGCGTCCGGCAGGCCGATGGGGACCACGCGCTTTCCCAACCCTGCGGTCACCACGGCTGACGCCACGGTCTCGAACAGCCCGCCCACCACGGAGTGGTTCTCCAAAGTCACGGCCAGCCGGTCCCCGGCAAGTTCGGCCAAGACGGTAGCTGAGTCAAAGGGCTTGATGGTGGGGGTATGAACGACGGCGACATCCACCTTGTGTGCCTCCAGCGCCTTGGCTGCCTGGAGGGCGCGCATTGTCATGAGTCCACTGGAAACCAGTACGACATCCCTGCCTCTGCGGAGGACCTTCGCCTTGCCGAGCTCAAAGGTGTAGTCGTATTCGTCCAGGACGGTGGGGACGTTGCCGCGCAACAGCCGCAGGTAGCTGGGTCCCTCGCTGGCGGCCAGCTGCGGCACTGCTTGTTCGATGTCCACTGAATCGCAGGGGTCCACGATGGTCAGGTTCGGCATGCCCCGGAAAATGGCCATGTCTTCCGTGGCCTGGTGGCTGGGCCCGTAGCCGGTGGTGAGCCCAGGGAGGCCTCCCACAATGTTGACGTTGAGGTTGGGTTCGGCAATGTCGAGGCAGAGGAAGTCGTAGGCGCGCCGGGCGGCGAACACGGAGTAGGTCGAGGCGAACGGGATGAGTCCGGTCTCTGCCATGCCTGCGGCGGCGCCCAGGAGTAGTTGCTCTGCCATGCCCATTTGGAAAAACCGCTCCGGGAAGGCCTGGGCAAAGATGTGCATGTCGGTGTATTTGCCCAGGTCCGCGGTCAGTCCCACAATCCTTTGGTCTGATTCCGCAGCCCTGGCCAGTGCGTGTCCGAACGGTGCTGAAGCGGTCTTTTGCCCTGGGTCGGCGAAGGAGGCGATCATTGCCGAAGTCTTCAGCTTGGCCTTTGCCGTGGTTGTGGGGGTCATGCTGAAGCCGTCCCTTCGTATCCTGCGGCGAGCTGTTCGCGGCAGAGCTGCCATTCGTGTTCTTCGATGCGCATGAAATGCGCCTTTTCCCGGTTCTCCAGCAGGGACACTCCCCGCCCCACCTTGGTGTCACACAGGATGACGGATGGCTGCCCGTGGGACGCCGCCCGGGCGGCCGCGTTGTCGAAGGCTTCCAGCAACGCCCCTGCGTCATTGCCGTCAATCCGTTGGCAATACCAGCCAAAGGCCGTCCACTTCTCCGCCACTGGTTCGGTCCGCAGGACGGTTTCCGTCTTGCCGTCGGCCTGCAGTGCGTTGATGTCCACCATGGCTGTCAGGTTGCCGAGCTGGTGGTGGTGGCCGCCCATGGCTGCCTCCCACGTGGAGCCTTCGTCGAGTTCGCCGTCGGAGAGGAAGTTGAACACGCGGGCATTTGATCCCTGGTGTCGCAGCCCCAACGCCATGCCGACGGCGATGGACAATCCGTGGCCCAGGGAGCCGCCGGAAATTTCCATGCCGGGTGTGTAGGTGGACATCCCCGACATCGGCAGGCGCGAATCGTCGGAGCCGTAGCTTTCCAGTTCGTCAACGGGGATGATGCCGGCTTCGGCCAGCGCGGCGTAGTGGCCTATTGCGTAGTGGCCGGTGGAGAGCAGGAAGCGGTCCCGTCCCTCCCAGTCGGGTTGGTCTGCACGGAAGGAGAGCTGGCTGGCGTAGACGGTGGCGAAGATGTCGGCCGCGCCCAGGGCCTGGCCAACATAGCCCTGGCCCTGGACTGCGCCCATGTTCAGGGCGTGGTGACGGATGCGGTAGGCGGCCTCCGTGATGGTACGACGGCGGTCCGCGAAAGTGCCGCTGGCTGAAGGCCGCGTGGTGGTTTGGTCCAGTGTGGACATGGAATTTCTGCCTTTCGTTGGCTTAGGCATTGACGGTCAGCGGAGTGCTTTTGGTGGCGTCATCTGCCAGCTGGCGCTCGCGCTTGCCCCACGTCTCGCGGGTGCTGATGGCGGCTGCCAGGCCGATGAGTCCGTAGACCATGAAAAGTGCCGCAGGCCCGGCCCAGCCAAGGCTGAGGAACAGCAGGGTGGTGATGAAGGGCGTGAAGCCGGAAACCATGGCGGAGATCTGGTAGGCCAGTGACGCCCCGGAGGCGCGGGTCTTGGCCTGGAAGAGCTCGGGGAACCACGGTCCCTGTGCACCGGCCAGCGAGTTCTGGCAGACGGCATAGGAGATGATGACCGTCAGGATAATCAGGATCGACAGTCCGGTGTTGACCAGCAGAAACATGGGGAACGCAAAGAGCACGGCAAAGGCGCAGGACCAGATGTAGAGGGGCCGGCGGCCGATCTTGTCTGTGAGCCGGCCCCAGGCGGCAGTGGCAAAGATGCCGATTCCAGCGGCCACGCTGAGGGCGACCAGGGTTTCGGTCTTGCTGGAAAGGCCCGTGGTGTGGAGGTAGGAAATCATGTAGGTGATGGAGACGGCGTAGCCGGCCGTCTCCGCGATGCGCAGGCCGATGCCGCGGACAATGTTGCGCCAGTCGGTCTTGATGACTGCGGTGATCGGGGACTTGACGATTGCCCCTGTCGCCTTGACTTCGTCAAACACTGGGGATTCGGGAACCTTGGAGCGGATGATGAGCCCAACAATCACCAGGAGGATGCTGGCCAGGAACGGGATGCGCCATGCCCACGAATTGCCTAGGTGGACGCTGAAAAGGAACACCAGGTTTGCCAGCAGGAGGCCCACCGGGAAACCGGCCTGGACCATGCCGGTGTACTTGCCCTTCTTCTTCCACGGCGCGTGTTCGTAACTCATGAGGATGGCGCCGCCCCACTCCGCGCCGAAGGCCAGGCCCTGGACGATGCGGACGAACACCAGCAGCGCCGGGGCCAGCAGCCCCACCGTGGCGTAGGTGGGCAGCAGGCCGATCGCGAAGGTGGCCAGCCCCATCAGGACAAGTGATGCCACCAGGACAGGCTTGCGGCCCAGTCTGTCGCCGAGGTGGCCGCCCAGGATGCCGCCCAGCGGACGGGCGGCGAAGCCCACGCCGAGCGTGGCAAAGGACGCCAGGGTGCCAGTGACAGGGTCCGTGCCAGGGAAGAAGGCCGTGCCGAAGTAGAGTGCGGCTGCCGTGCCGAATCCGATGAAGTCGTACGTCTCGATGACTGCACCCACGGACGAGCCCAAGGCAACGCGCCGGGCGTCCTTGGTGCCGTGGACTGGTCCTCGCATGGTGAGAGCTTCATTGCTCATGGTCGTAAATACCTTTCAAACGGCGACCGATGCTGCGGGCATCGTGGTGTCGACTGTTAACAGATGATACGCCAGTGTGACCTTAATCATTTCTCTTTGTCAACAGTCAACTTTGAAGGTTGACTGTTGACAGTGAATGGCCCTAGTGTGGGTTTCATCACCCGGGCCGCGGGTGGCGGACCCACCTAAGGAGCAGCGCCAATGTTCAACCCACGACTGGGCTGTTCTTCGATCAGCTTTCGTCACCTGGATCTCCCTAATGCACTCCAGACCATGGGCGAAATTGGTTTCGAGGAGATCGATCTCGGAGCCCTTCCTGGGGTCTGCAACCACGTCCCCTACGCATTGGGCGAAGAAGACGTTCGCGTTGTGTCCGCTCAGATTTCCGCGTCGGGCCTGAACGTTCGGTCGGTCAACGGCGACATCGGCGATCTCAACGCCATGCTTGGGGTCGATGCCCAAAAAGAACGGGACGGCCACCTCGAGATGCTGCTGGCGCTCGCCGTCGAGACCGGCGCCAAGGCACTGGTCCTGCCCTGCGGGGCCCTCAACCGGGATCCGTTGGCGAGCTTGGACGCAGACCTCGATGTCGTCGCGTCCTCCCTGGCAAGGGCGCAAAAGCGTGCTGATGCCATGGGCATCGAGCTCTGGACCGAAGCTCTGCACTACTTCCGCCTGTGCTCGGACATGGACCGCGCCGGGCGGCTCATCGGACGGCTGGCCGGGTCCGGCGTCGGAAGCGTCATGGACTTCAGCCACATCGTGGCGTCCGGGGCAGACCCCCTGGACTTCATCGATCGTTTCCACGGGACCATTGCCCATGTCCATCTCCGGGACGCTGTGCCCGGCAACATCAACCTCAGCATTGGCAATGGTGAGACCGACTTCGCGGCCGGCCTCGCCGCCCTGCAGGCCAAGGGGTACGCGGGGCACTTTTCGCTCGAACTCGAGACCCGTGATGTGGCCGACGATGAACGCCCCACCGCTGCCGCGCAGGCCGCCACCCATATTTCCACCCTCATCTAGTTCCACCCACCATTTCAAGGAGAATCATGTCCAACACCATCCAGCGCACCGCCGTCCTCACGGGAGCCACTTCAGAGCGTGGCATCGGCCTCGCAACGGCGCGCCGCTACGCCCGTGAGGGCTGGGCTGTCGTCATCCTGGACCTCGACGGGGAAAAGTCGGCCAAGGTTGCCGCCGAAATCGGGAACGAGTTTAACGTCCCCGCTTTCGGCCATGCCGTTGATGTCGCCAGCGAGGATTCAGTAACTGCCGCACATGGCGCCGTCCAGGCCGAGGTCGCCGCGAGCAACCTGCCCACGGTGGGCGCCCTCGTCAACATCGCCGGCATCACCTCGCCCGTGTCGTTCCTGGAAACCACCCTGGAACTGTGGAACAAGATCTTCGCCGTCAATGCCACCGGCACATACCTGGTCACCAAGGCCTTCCTGCCGGAAATGATCAGCTCCGGATGGGGCCGCATCGTGAACATGTCCTCGGTGTCCGCCCAGCGCGGCGGCGGCGTCTTCGGCAAGGTCCCCTACTCCTCGGCCAAGGCTGCCATCCTCGGGTTCACCAAGGCCCTGGCCCGGGAACTCGGGGACAGCGGCGTGACCATCAACGCCATCACCCCGGGCGCGGTGGACACCAACATTCGCGTGGGCAGCACCGACGAGCAGGAGGCAGCCCTCGCCCGCGACATTCCCGTGGGCCGCACCGCCACCACCGAGGAAATCGCCGCGGTCATCACCTTCCTTTCCTCCGACGACGCCGCCTACCTCACCGGCACCACGGTGGACATCAACGGCGGCAGCCACCTCCACTAAGCCCATTTCCAAGCCCACAGCAGGAGAGCAGCACCATGACGAAGCTATTCAACGATCCGGCCGCGTTTGCCGAGGAGGCCCTGGCAGGTTTTTGCGACGTATATGCGGACGCGGTCCGTCCGGTTCCCGGTGGCGCAGTCCGCCGCCACCGCCCCGCCACGCCCAAGGTGGCGGTCCTGGCCGGCGGCGGTTCCGGGCACTACCCGGCCTTTGCCGGCTTCATCGGCCCCGGGCTGGTCGACGGCGCCGTGGTGGGCAACATCTTCACGTCCCCGTCGGCACAGCAGGCGTATGCCGTCGCCAAGGCAGCGGACCAGGGAAGCGGCGTCGTCTTCGCCTACGGGAACTACGCAGGTGACGTCATGAATTTTGGCCTGGCCACGGAGCGGCTGGCCACCGAAGGCGTTGCCGTTGACAATGTGGTCGTCACGGACGACATCGCCAGCGCGGCGCCCGGGGAAAGCGCGAAACGCCGCGGCATTGCAGGTGACTTCACGGTCTTTAAGGTCATGGGCGCCGCTGCCGAGGCTGGTGCCAGTTTGGCGGAGGTGGTCCGCCTGGGCCGCAAGGCCAACAGCAACACACGGACCATCGGCAGCGCCTTCCACGGCTGCACCTTCCCCGGCGCGGACGCTGCGCTCTTCACCCTTGGCGGGAAGCAAATGGGGCTCGGCCTGGGCATCCACGGGGAACCGGGGCTCCTGAACATGCCGCTTCCGACGGCGGACCAGCTGGGCCGGGAACTCGTGGCGCGGATCCTGGCGGAGACACCGGATGGTTCCGGCCAGCGCATCGCCGTGGTGCTCAACGGTCTGGGTTCCACCAAGTATGAGGAACTGTTCGTGCTGTGGGGGACAGTGGCCCCGTTGCTGCGAGGTGCGGGCTACGCACTGGTCATGCCCGAGGTCGGGGAGCTTGTCACCAGCCTCGACATGGCGGCCGTGTCCCTGACAGTTACATGGCTCGATGACGAGCTTGAGCCGCTTTGGTGCGCTCCGGCGGAGTCGCCGGCGTACAAGCGGGGGAACGTTGCATCGCAGGGTGATCCGGATTCCTGGATGGGGCCGGATGGAAGTTCGGTTGATGCCGTCAGCTTCACGGCAAGCGAAGAATCCAGGGCCTACGCGCACAATTGCGTGGCGGCGCTGGAGGCGGCCGCGCGTGCCGTCCACGATGCGGAAGCGGTGCTGGGTGACTTGGACGCAATCGCCGGGGACGGCGACCACGGGCGCGGCATGGTGCGGGGGATCGATGCCGCCGTCGTGGCCGCAGGTATTGCCCTCGACCTGGGTGGGGGCGCCGGAACCGTTCTCGCCGAGGCCGGCGACTCGTGGGCGGACAGGGCCGGCGGCACGTCGGGAGTCCTGTGGGGTGCCGGGCTGCGCAGCTTCGGGGAAAACCTCGGGGACGTCACGGCGCCCACGTCGGAAATGCTCCTCGAAGCTGTGAAGGCATTTACCGCCCGGATCCGGGAACTGGGCAAGGCCGAGCCCGGCGACAAGACCATGGTTGACGCCCTGGTGCCATTCACCGCGGAGTTTCGCCGCCAACTGGCCGAGGGTGCGGATGTGGCTGCCGCCTGGACTGCTGCTGCTGACCAGGCCACTGCTGCCGCTGCAGCGACAGCAGGATTGCGTCCCCGCCTGGGCCGGGCCCGCCCGCTCGCCGAAAAGAGCCTTGGGACGCCGGATCCGGGGGCCACTTCCCTGGCCATGGTCCTCACTGTGATGGGACCCCATCTGGCAAACACCCAGACATTGGCCGCGGCCAAGCAATGACGAAGGAAGGGAACACCGTGGGAATCAGGCTCATCGTTGGCGCCGACGAAGCAGGCGTGGACTACAAGGACCAGGTGCTAGCGGACGCCAAGGCCGACCCCCGCATTAACGAAGTCATCGACATTGGAGTCAACCGCGGCGACGCCGAGTTCACGCGGCCCTATCCGTACGTGGGCATCGCCGCAGGGGAGATGATCAAAAACGGCCAGGCCGACCGAGCCATCCTGTTCTGTGGCACCGGCCTGGGTGTTGCCATCGCAGCCAACAAGGTGGAAGGCATCCGCGCCGCGACGGCCCACGACTCGTTTTCTGTCGAGCGTTCGGTGCTGTCCAACAACTGCCAGGTGCTGACGATGGGCCAGCGCGTCATCGGCGTGGAGCTGGCCCGCCGCCTTGCAAAGGAGTGGCTGGGCTATTCCTTCGACGCCGGCTCGGCCTCTGCAGCGAAAGTGCAGGTCCTGACGGACTTTGAGGGCTGCTAGAGGTTCCCACGAGTCCTCCACTAAAAGGGGGTACTCCCAGTACCTGCACCAACAGGCACTGCCACGCCGGCTCGCAAGAGTGTTCACTGGGATCAATGCCGAAAGCGAGGCCCCCGAAAGGCGCGCCTCGCTTTCGGCCCGCCGACTCCGAAGGCCCTGAAGCAGGCCGTGAACCAGAAGGACCCGCGTGCCCCGCACCGCCACCACCGCCACCAAAAACAAAAAGAGCACCGCCATCCTGGCCATCATCCTGGTCAGCTATTTCATGATCCTGCTCGACAACTCCACCATCTTCACCGGCCTGCCCGGCATCCAGGCGGAAATGGGCTACACCGCCACGGGCCTGGCCTGGGTGCAGGACGCCTACACCCTGGTCTTCGGCGGACTGCTCCTTCTCGGTGCACGGGCCGGCGACCTCCTGGGCCGCCGTCGCATCTTCATCATTGGCCTGGCAGTCTTCGCCACGGCGTCGCTGCTGATCGGCCTGGCACCCAACGGCCAGTGGCTCATCGGCGCCCGGGCGCTGCAGGGCGTGGGCGCGGCCGTCGTGGCGCCGTCGTCCCTGTCCCTGCTCACCGCCAGCTTCGCGCCGGGCCGTGAACGCACCCGCGCCGTGGCCTGGTACGGCGCCACGGCAGGCATCGGCGCCAGCCTGGGCCTGGTGATTGGGGGAGCGCTGGCCCACTGGATATCCTGGCGCGCCGGCTTCTTCATCAACGTCCCCATCGGCGCCGCCATGATCCTGCTGGCGCCGCGCTACCTCCCTGCATCCCCGCGCAGCACCGGCCGTTTCGACGTGACCGGCGCGGTCACCGCCACCCTGGGCATGGGCGCCCTGGTCTTCGGCATCATCAGCTCGGCCGACGCCGGTTGGCTGGCTCGCCTGACCATCCTCCCGTTGGGTGCCGCTGTAGTTTTGCTCGCCGTGTTCGTTGCCAATGAGTGGCGGGCCGGGCAGCCCATCATGCCGCTGCGGCTCTTCGCCAGCCGGGAACGCTCCGGAGCCTACCTGGCCCGCATGCTCTACATGGGCGCCATGATCGGCTTTTTCTACTTCACCACTCAGTTTCTGCAGGACGTGCTCGGCTTCAATCCGCTCCAGGCAGGCATGGCATTCTTCCCCATGACTGTGGTCAACTTCGCCGTCGCCCTGGCCATCCCGCGCCTGACCGCACGCTTCGGCAACGCGGCTCTGCTGGCCGCTGGCGTCGCCGTGACCCTGGCCGGCATGGTGTGGCTCAGCCGTCTCAGCGTGGGTACCTCCTACCTGGCCGGGGTGGCCCTGCCGATGGTGCTGCTGGGCATCGGGCAGGGGCTGGCCTTCGCGCCGCTGACCTCCGCCGGCATTGCCAAGGTCACCGCGGCCGATTCCGGCGCCGCCTCCGGCCTGGTCAACACCGCCCACCAGCTGGGCAGCAGCCTGGGCCTGGCCGTCCTGGTCACTGCCGCCGCGGCCACTTCCCGGGCCGACGGCGGAGCCCGGGCGGCCATTGCGGGTCACGTCAGCGCCGCCCTCACCGCCGGCAGCGTCATGCTGGCACTCTGCCTCCTTGCCTCGCTCGCGCTGATTGTGCCCGCCGAAATCGCGGCCCGGTCAGCCCGGGACGCGCCGTGGAGAACGGCGTGACGCGGGAGGAACTCATCGGGGCCAACACCTACGTCACGTTTTATGCCGGCTGGCCGCAGGGCATGGCCGCCATGGCCGTGGCCAAGGAACACTTCATCACCAACCACAAAGGAACACCATGAACATTGAACCCGCAGTTCCCACCGCCAAGAACCCTCCGGCCCAATTCGCCGGCGACGTCTGGCTAGACCCCATCGCAGCGCCCCATGAAAGCGATCAAACAATGGTGGTGGCCACTGTGCGCTTCGCACCCGAAGCCCGCACCGCCTGGCACTCCCACGCGCACGGCCAGTACATCCGCGTCACCCAGGGCGTGGGCCGCTTCGGCACACGGGACGGGAAGATCGTTGAGGTCCACCCGGGCCAGACGCTCTACACACCGCCGGGCGAGGAGCACTGGCACGCCGCGGCCCCGGGCTGCTATATGGAGCACATCGCCATGCTGCAACAGGCAGAGGACCCGGCCGCGACCACTACCTGGGCCGAGCACATCACGGACGCCGACTACAACGGGAGGTGACGTGGCCGCCGTCGTGCCTCTTCTGCCGAGGTAGCGGGTCCGCGCCAAGACAGCGGGATATCTCCTGCGGTTTCGGCGCGCTTCCGCTATCTCGAGGCATGGGGCCGGTGGCGGTTGAGGAAGGCGTCCAGCCGCCACGCAAATTCATCCGGATCGCACGCGGCTCCCTGCGGGGCGCGGCGGGCAGGCTGCACCAGCGGGGTCAGCCCATAGTTCACCGCCGCCTTGGAGGCCCGCAGGGATGCAGCGGACAGGCCGTCCCACTGCGCGAGGAGTTCGGTCAGTGAATCATCCACGGCGCCGTCTTCCACCAAAGTGGTGATAAGGCCCATCTGATGGGCTTCAGGAGCAGGAAGCAGCCGGCCGCCGTAGAGCAGTTCCTTGGTCCGTCCCGGGCCGATCAGCAGGGACATTCGCGTGGCAAAAGTGGCTGGCACCAGCAGGCCCAGCCGGCCAATGGGCATGCCGATCTTGGCGGACCGGTTCACCAGCTGGAGGTCGCAAGCTAGCGCCAGCTGGCACCCGGCGCCGGTGCCGAAGCCCTCCACCACGGCCACGGTGGGGACCGGGATGTCCTCAACAGCCTGCAGCGCCGCTTCCATCCCGGCAAAGCTTTCACTGACTTCCTCCTGGGTGGCCCCGTCCCACTCGCGCAGGTCCGAGCCCGAGCAGAACACGCCGCCCCCGCCGCGAATCACCACGGCACGCAGATCCTCCCGGCCCGCGAGTGAATCGGCGTCGCGTGCCAGGGCGGCCCAATCGTCCGGCCGCAGGGCATTGAGCCGCCGGCCGGTGCCGAGGGTCAGGGTGGCGACGGGCCCGGTGGCATCCAGGGCGATGGCGTCCGGTGCGGCGCTGTTCAGTGGCGCGCCGTCCAGGGCGACGGCGTCCAGGTCCAGGTGGGTGGTTGTCATTGGATGGCTCCTGCCTTGCGAAGGGACGAAATGCGGTCTCCTGTCAATCCCAGGCTGGCCAAGATGCCGTCCGTGTGCTGGCCCAGCAGGGGAGGGGCCGTCCTGACGGTGGCAGGCGTCCGCGAGAGCTTGATGGGGCAGTTGACCATATTCAGTTCGCCTTCCGTGGGGTGCTGCACGGTCGCCACCATGCCACGGGCAAGGACCTGTGGATCGGCCAGGGCCTGGTCCACGGTTTGGATGGGGCCCACCGGCACGCCAGCCGCGTCGAGGACTGCCACCCATTCCTCCGTGGTCCGGGTGAGCATGATGCCCTCGATGAGGGGAAGGAGCGCGCCGCGGTGAGCGACCCTGTCCGGATTGCCCGCGAACAGGGGATCCGTGGCCAGGTCCGCCCGGCCGACGGCTTGGGCGAAGCGCCTCCACAGGCCGTCGTTGCCCACGGCCACCATGGCGAATCCGTCGGCTGTTTCGAACGCCTGGTACGGCACGATGGTGGGGTGGGCCGAGCCGTACCGCTGGGGAATGTTGCCGCTGGCGAAGTAGCCGCTGGAAACATAAGTCAGCCAGGAGACCGAGCCGTCCAGCAGGCTGATGTCCACCCACTGGCCCAGCCCTGTGCGCCCCTTTTCGTGCAGGGCAGCCAGGATGCCGATGGTGGCCCACATGCCTGCGGTCAGGTCTGCGCTGCTGACGCCCACCCTGACCGGCGGGCCGGCTGCCTCGCCGGTCACGCTCATGATGCCGCTGCGGGCCTGGGCGATGGCGTCGTAGCCGGGCCGGTGGGCGTCCGGGCCGGTTTGCCCATAGCCGCTGATGGACGCATAGACGAGGCCTGGGTTCCGTGCGGACAATTCCTCGTACCCCAGGCCTAGGCGCGCCGCCGTGCCCGGGCGGAAGTTTTCCACCAGCACGTCCGCCGTGAGGGCCAGCTTTCGCACGGCCGCCAGTCCCTCCGCCGACTTCAGGTCCACGGCGAGGCTGCGCTTGTTGCGGTTGACGGACAGGAAGTAGGCGGCTTCCTCGCCCTGGAACGGCGGGCCCCACTGGCGGGTGTCGTCCCCCTGCCCGGGCTGCTCGATCTTGATGACGTCCGCGCCGAGGTCCGCCAGCGTCATGGTGGCGAACGGGCCGGAGAGGATCCGGGTCAGGTCCAGCACCACCAAGTCCGCCAGGGCGCCGCCGTCGTGCTTGTCTTTTTGCAGTGTCACGCGGCACTCCTGACGGCCTTGGGGGAGGTGCCGGCCAGGGCGCTCGCCGTCCGGGGCAGCAGGATCAGGGCGGCCATGCTCACCGCCGCGCAGATGATGATGTAGATGGAAATGGCCGTGGAGTTGCCGTAATGAGCCAGCAGGGCGGCCGCAATGAGCGGCGCCGGGCCGCCGGCCACCACGCTGGCCAGCTGGTAGCCCAGGCCGGCGCCCGTGTAGCGGATGTCGGCGTCAAACCCTTCGGCAATGAGCGCTGCCTGCGGCCCGTACTGCATGTCATGCAGTGCCAGGCTGACGATAATGGCAATGGCGATGAGCAGCGCATTGCCGGTGTTGAGCATGCCGAAGTAGGGGAAGGCGAACAGGGCCGTCAGCACAATGCCCGTGCCGTACACCTTCCGGCGCCCGAATTTGTCCGAGAGCCGCCCGAACAACGGAATGCTGATGAGCCCCAGCGCCGCCGCAATGAGCGTGTCATCCAAGATGGAATTGCTGTCCAGCTTCAAGTGCTTGACGGCATACGTGAGCACGAAGGTGATGAACAGGTAGAACGGTGCCTGCTCGGAGGTCCGCACCAGCGCCGAGAGCAGGATCTGCCTTGGCTGGCGCCGGATGGCCTCGAGAATGGGGTTCTTGACCACCTGCTGCGTCTTGCGCATGGCCTCAAACTCCGGGCTCTCCACCACCCGCGCCCGCACCCAGAAGCCCACCCCGATCAGGACGATGCTCAGGATGAACGGTATCCGCCAGCCGTAGGCCACAAAGCCGGCGCTGCCTGTCATGCCGGTTGTCAGGCGGACGACGCCGGTGGACAGCACCAGCCCCAGCGGCACTCCCAGCTGGGGCCAGCTGGCAGACAGGCCGCGCCGCCCCTCCTTGCCCCATTCCATGCTGAGCAGTACCGAGCCGCCCCATTCCCCGCCGACGCCGATGCCCTGGATGATGCGCAGCAGCACCAGCAGGACCGGGGCGGCCACGCCAATGCTCTGCCACGTGGGCAGGAACCCTATGAGGACCGTGCCGAAGGCCATGAGGAACAGCGTGGCCATCAGGGTGGTCTTGCGCCCTATCCTGTCGCCGAAGTGGCCAAAGATGGCTGCTCCCACGGGGCGGGCCACAAATCCCACAAACTGCGTGCCGAACGCCGCCAGAATGCCGGCAAACGCCGACTGGCCGGGAAAGAACAGGTGTGGGAAGACGAGCGCTGCCGCAGTCCCGTAGAGGAAAAAGTCGTACCACTCAATGGTGGTGCCAACCACGCTGGCCACGGTGGCTCGTCGCGCAGCCTGCTTCCGGGTCACTTCTTGAACTGTCATCGCAACTCCATTGCCTTGATGATTCGGGCTCTCTCACTACGGGCTGGGAACCCTGGGGATTGAATGTGATGTGGATTACTGTCTCACTGGACTAGCCTCTAGTACACCGGGTCACTTTGTCAATACTCCTGCCATGTATTCTTGGAGGCAATCGAAGCGTGAGGAGACGCCGGTGAGCGAAATGGCAGAGGGCGATGCGCTGGGGCGTGTGGCGAAGCCCCGCCTCTATGAGCAGTTGGTGACGCTGCTCCTGGGCTATATCGAGTCCGCCCAGCTGGGGCCGGGGGACCTGCTTCCTGCCGAGCGTGAGTTGGCGCAGCGGCTGGGCGTGTCCCGGGCAACGCTTGTCCAGGCCCTGGTGGCGTTGGAGGTTTTGGGTGTCATTGACGTCCAGCACGGCAACGGCGCCGTGCTGGTCTACCGCCCCAGTATTGCCACTGTCCTCAAGGGCCTGCGGGAGCACAGCAACCGGCTGCCGGAGATCGTCGAGGCCCGGAGCACCATCGAGGTGAAGCTGGCCGGGCTCGCGGCCGCCCGCCGCACGGACGGCGAGATGGAGGCCATCGACGCGGCTCTGGACGTCATGGCCGCAGAGATCGCCAACGGCGACAGAGGCCTCAACGGTGACGAGCTCTTTCACCAGGCCGTCACGGCGGCGGCACATTCAGCCGTGCTGGCCCAGCTCATGACCTTTATTGCGGAAATGGTGCTCGAAACGCGCATGGAATCCCTGGGACAGCCGGGCCGTCCCGAGCAGTCCCTGGCCTCCCACCGCAAGATCGCCGATGCCATCCGGGCCAACGACTCCCAGGCCGCTGCCGAGGCGATGCAAAAGCACATCGCCCTTGTCTCGGACGTGGACCTGCTCAAGTAGGGGCCACCCGCCGGGTCGCCCGCCCCACCCCTCTTCCGCCGAGACAGCGGGTCCGCGCCGAGACAGCGGGATATCTCTAGCGGTCTCAGCGCGCTTCCGCTAACTCGGCGGGAGTGCCCTACACGCCGAAGTCTCCGACGGCGATCAGGTGGCGGTGGTCGAGTTCGGGCTGGAGTGGCCGGCCGGAACGCGCAGGCTGCCGTACCGCTCCATCCGGTGCCAGCGCAGGTGCACGCCGGCAAGCGCAGTGACCACCGACTGGATCACCACCAGGTACATGAGCTGGCGGTACACAAACTGCTGGAGCGGCAGCGTCCACAGCGGGCGGAGAGGTTCGTTGTCGAGGCGGAAGGCGTAGGCGGCCATGAGGCACTGGACCAACAGGAACGCCAGCCATAGCGCCCCGATGCGGAACGGATCCAGAAAGACCAACCCGTAAATGGCAAAAACATCAACCACGGGCGCAAACAGCGGGAGCAGCACCTGGAAGACCAGGAGGTAGCTCAGCCCCCGCCGGCCCAGTTTGCCGGCCTGTCCGCCCTGGACCATCGCGCCGCGGTGCTTCCACATGGCCTGCAGCGTGCCGTAGCACCAGCGGTAGCGCTGCTTCCACAGGGCGCCCAGGCTTTCCGGCGCCTCGGTCCAGGCCCTGGCGTCCTCCTGATACACCACCCGCCAGCCGTCGCGGCACAATGCCATGGTCAGGTCCGTGTCCTCGGCCAGGGTGTCATCGCTGACACCGCCGACGGCGACAAGCGCGTCGCGGCGGAAGGCGCCGATGGCACCAGGGACGGTGGGCATGCACTCCGCGACGTCAAACAGGCGCCGGTCCAGATTGAAGCCCACGACATATTCAATGTGCTGCCACGCACCGAGCATGCCGCGGCGGTTTGCCACCTTTGTGTTTCCCGAGATGGCCCCCACGCGCGGGTCGGCAAAGGGCTGGATGAGCGAGCGGACCGTGTCAGGTTCAAAGACCGTGTCGCCGTCCACCATCACCACTAGCTGGTGGCTTGCCGCCTCAAGCCCGGCATTCAGCGCCGAAGGCTTGCCGCCGTTCTCCTTGCGCAGCAGCCGCACCCCAGGCAGCCCCACGGCTTCCACGACGTCGGCAGTGCCGTCAGTGGAGCCGTCATCAACCACGATGATTTCCACGGGGTGGTTCGAGGCGGCAATGGACCGTATGGCAGCCTCAATGCCGGCTGACTCGTTGTAGGCCGGAACAATCACCGTGGCGGGCTCGGTGACCGCGTCGCGGACCGGAACGTTCGCCCGCCTGCGCCCGCTGCCGGCCAACCGGGCTCGCCGCGCGGCGCGCCTGTGCCGGGCAGCAAACCCCACCACCAGGACGGCCCGGAGAAAAGTGACGATTCCGGCCGCCAGCAACGCCCAGGTGATAGCCGTCACCATAAAGCTGCTGAGCCGGATCCCCCAAACGAACGCCGTTCCGCTGATTTTTTCCGCCGTGGTGGCCGGGCGCATGCTCTGAATTCCAACAGCGCTGCCCACAGTTGTGACGTGGTAGCCCTGCACCGCAAAGCTGGACAGGGCGGAGTCCAGCGCGGCAACAGATTGTTCCCGGTTGCCGCCGCCGTCGTGCATCAGGATCACCTGCCCCTGGGAGCTGTGCGGGGCGATGTTGCGCTCAATGGCGGTGATGCCGGGGCGGCGCCAGTCCTCGCTGTCGACGGTGCTCAGCACGGTTAGGTACCCCTGGCCGGCCACAGCCTGCATGTCCTGCCATGTGCCGTTGTTGACGGCGCTGTTCCCGGAGCTGTACGGCGGGCGCAGCAGGGACGCCGCCTGGCCGGTGATGCCGATGATGGCGCTTTGGGCCCCCTGTACCTCAAGTTGGCGGCGCCAGTTTGGAGCCGTGCTGAGGTCGGTGTGGGTCAGTGTGTGCACGCCGATCTCGTTGCCGTCGGCGATGATGCGGCGGACCAGGCCGGGGTGGTCGATTGCCGCAGAGCCGACGACGAAGAAAGTTGCGTGGACGTGGTGCTTCTGGAGGACATCAAGGATCTTCGGCGTCCAGACCGGGTCAGGGCCGTCGTCGAAGGTCAGGGCAAGCGTTCGGTTTGGCGGTCCCACGGTTCGGACTGCGCCGCCGCGCGCGTCCACCACCGGGCCTCCTCGGGAGATGGTGCCGGGGACGGCGCTGGTGGAATCGTTGGAAGCCACGGAGTCGTCGCCGATCCCTGCCAGGTGGGTCATGTACCCCTGCACCGTCAGGGCAACACCCAAGGCGAGGATGACGATGGCCAGGATTACCCAGTGGGTATTGACCTTGGCCGGGCCGGCATCCTTGCTGGCTCGGCTGGTCCCGTGCGGCCGGCCACGCATCCTCACGGGTGTGCGGGCGGCGTCGGGCGCTTTGCCTGACCGGGAGAGGTGCCGCTCTTGCCGGGGGACGCAGGCTGTGCGCTAGGCGCGGGGGCGGGAGCTGGCGGGGCGGCTGCCGGGGGGGTGGGTGCGGCGCTGGGGGTGCCCGTGGCCTGGCTTGTCGCCGGGCCCGCGGTTGCGTGCGCCATGGTTGTGGGGGTCGCCGCTGCCGCCGCTGTACCCGGGACACCGGGGGCTGCCCCGGATTGACGTTCACTGGCTTGCAGTGGGCCGCCGTTGGACAACGGCGTGGCTGTTGAAGTTGGGCGATGGCTGGCCGGCGGGGCGGCCGGGACGGCGGCCGGGGCGGCTGGTGAAATACCCAGCGGCAGGAATGGGGCGGCGGCATTCGGTCCACCGAGGAACGCAATCAGCAGGAGGATTACGTAGCCGGCCGCCAGTCCCAGCACGCCGAGGCCCATGACTTTGATCCTCCGCAGCCGCCTGCCGGAGGCGTCGACAAATACGGGTCCGAGTGGCCGCGCGGACAGTGTCGCGTTGGGGTCTGCATGGTTGGCTGGCATCAATCGCCAATTTTAGACGACGGGCGCCACTGTCACAAATGGGTAACGATCGGCACTTTCCGGCGCCCCTTGGGATGCCCGCTTCAGCTGTTCTGTGACGACCTGCTCGGCCGCGGCCGCCGTGCATTCGCGGCGACAACACCGGTTGCCAATCCTGCGAAGCGGCCGTGAAATATTGAGGCCCGTCCGGCCCGCGGGGCCTTGCCGGGCGGGTCGCTTTACGGGACGCTTGAAAGATCAGCCCACGCTTTGCAGGCATTGGCGAGGAGCGTCATGCGAAGAATCATCAATTCCACCTACATCACCGCCGACGGCGTCATCAAGAACCCGCAGGACTGGCCGCCCCTGGAGCGCGACGAAACAGCCGACGCCATCCAGACGGAACTGCTGAGCCGGTGCGACGCAGTCCTGCTGGGCAAGGACACCTTCCTCAGCTTTGCCGCCGTGTGGCAAGGGCAGGCCGGAGATGCCTACACCGACCGGCTCAATGCGATGAGAAAGTATGTGGTGTCGACAACCATCCACACCTCTGACTGGGAAAATACCGTGGTGCTCGACACGGACATTGCCGCCGCCGTCGCCCGGATCAAGGACCAGCCGGGAGGCGACATTGTCAGCTACGGGTTTGGCAGGCTTGGCCGCACGCTGGTGGAAAACGGCCTGCTCGACGAAATCCGGCTCTGGGTCCACCCCTTCTTCCTTGGCGGCACGGCCGCGGGCACCCTGCTTTTCGGCCATGCCCCGGCCGCCAGGCTCACCCTTGTCGATTCCCAGCTGCTCAAGAACGGCATCGCCATACTGAACTACACCGTGCAGCACGGCGCCTAGCCGATGAAACTGACGACGGCGGCCCCCGTCCGGTTGCGCCGCAGGGGCAACATCCTCGAGGGGATCACCCTGGGCTGGAACGTGGTCGGCGTGGCGGTCCTGGCGGCTGCCTCGATTTCGGCCGGCTCCGTGGCGCTGGCAGGGTTTGGGCTGGACAGCTTGATCGAAATCGGAGCCAGCACCGTGGTGATCTGGGAGCTGTCAGGCAGTGGGGAGCGGCGCCAGTTAGTTGCCCTGAAACTCATCGCGGGTGCGTTTCTTGCCTTGGCACTGTACCTGTTCCTGCAATCGGGTGCCGCCCTGGCACTGGGGCACCATGCCGCCCCGAGCCCGGCCGGAATCGGCTGGACGGCGATCACCGCCGTGGCGATGTTTTTGTTGGCCGCAGCCAAGGCCCGAACAGGCAGGGCCCTGGGCAATCCAGTTCTTGCCGCCGAGGGCAGGGTGACGTTCATTGACGGCCTGCTGGCCACCGCAGTGCTGGGTGGGGTCCTGCTCGATGATCTGGCGGGCTGGTGGTGGGCAGACCCCGCGGCCGGCCTGGTCATTGTCTACTACGCGGTCCGCGAAGCCATGCACATACTGCGCCCCGGGAGCCGGCAGGCCAATAATTCAGCCGGGGTGCAGTAGCCTCATGCACGCATCCCCGAGGCCAGGACCTGAGCGCCTGCTTCGCATCGCCGGAGCAGCGGCGATCACTGGCGGGCCTGCCTGCTACCTGCTCGGCGGACTGCTGGCACCGGCCATCCACGGCACCGGCGCCGAAACCATCGAAGCCAACACGGCAGCGAACGCTTCGCAGAATGCAGTTCACCTGGCCGCCTTCGTGGCAGCCTCCTACCTGCTGCCCATGGGTGCCGTGGCCCTCGCCTGGCTGGCCTACCGCCGGACCCCGTGGCTTGCAGTCCTTGGCGGATTGCTCGGCGTCATTGGGTGGGCACCCTTTTCAGCGCTGGCCGCCCTGGATGATCTCGCCAGTGTCATGTCCCGGCAGCCTGGGGGCTCCGCCTATGCGGGCCTGTTGGACGACTTTACGAACGACCCTGTCATGGGCGGCTACCTGATTGTGTACGTCATCTGCCATCTCGCCGCGTATGTTCTCCTTGGAATCGCGTTGCGCCGTGCCCGCATCATTCCGTGGTGGTTTGCGTGGGCCATGATTGCCAGCAGTCCCCTCACAATCGCCGCCTTCGCGTTCCACAACGGAGCGCGCACCGCCGTTGGCGTGGCCGCCTTGGCCCTCCTGCTCCTGGGCAGCCTGCCCGCAGCACGCGCCATTGCTTTCCCGAACGGCAGAAAGGGCATTCCGAGAGGTTCCGGAATTCTCGGGCAGGGGTGAATTCCAGGCAAAGGGCTAGTGGACAAATCGACACCAAGCTGGGCGTTCCCCGTTAGTCTGCCTGCGGGTCTTTACAAGTTTGTCAAACGGCTACCAGACTGGGAAACACGTTTCGGCGACCGGCCGGGATGTCAAAATGTGAGGAGAAACCCATGGGATTCGGTGACTTGGTAAATGAATTCGCGAACAGCGAAGAAGGCCAGAACCTGAAGGACGAGGCTCTGAACAAGGCTGGCGACGCAGCCAACAACTTGACCGGCGGACAGTTCCAGGACCAGATCAACCAGGGCCGTGACGCTGTCAGCGGGGCTTTCGGCGGCCAGCAGCAGGATGACCAGTCCCAGGGTGGCGGGTACCAGGCCCAGGATGACCAGCAGCAGGGTGGCGGGTACCAGGCCCAGGACGACCAGCAGCAGGGTGGCGGGTACCAGGCCCAGGATGACCAGCAGCAGGGTGGCGGGTACCAGGCCCAGGATGACCAGTCCCAGGGTGGCGGGTACCAGCAGCAGGATGACCAGTCCCAGGGTGGCGGGTACCAGGCCCAGGATGACCAGTCCCAGGGTGGCGGTTACCAGGCCCAGGACGACCAGCAGCAGGGCGAGCAGGACCAGTACTGACGTGCAGTC
>NZ_JAAKZI010000048.1 GCF_011045165.1 Arthrobacter silviterrae | reverse complement strand
GGACTAATGGGTTGGCTGGTCACTGCTCCTCCACCGGCCGGGAGCTGGAGGTACCCCTGCGGCAAGCCCGCCGCAGACCGGAAGATACGGATGGCGGCGAGGCAGCGTATGTGCCGGCGATCATAACCGCGAATGCCGCTGCACCCAGCGGGACAGACCCCAGAGCCAAGGCATAGACCATCGTGCCAATGCCCAGTCCCATGACGGCCGCACCCAGCACCAGGCGACGGACTGCCCGGACGGGGTTTCCGGTCCTTCCCAACGTCCGGGCCAGCCGCGGGTAGTCAGCGCTCAAGTCCTGCTCGAGTTCTTGCAGGACGCGCATCTCGTGCCCTGAAAGCTCCATGATGTCCTTCTCCGTTTCAGCCCGGCGATTGCTCGACACTTACATAGTCGCGCTCCGGCCACCTGTGCACCACGGCCGAAAGTCCCTATTGTGAATGGAGCTGGCCAGGGCCGCGGCCGAAGCAACACTGCGGCCACATTTGTGGACCTTGGACCCTAGGCAGCAGTGAGGAACGGGGCGATGATCAGACCATGAACAGTGATGAGGAGCCCGGGGTCGTTTTGTCGCGGGACGAGGCATGGGAGCTGCTGCGGGGCAGCCAGTTTGGCCGCTTGGCCGTCAGTGTCGCCAACCAGCCGGATGTCTTTCCGCTGAATTTCGTCGCGTCCGGGGGAAAGATCTGGATCCGGACCAATCCGGGCAGCAAACTCGCCGAGCTGACTGTCAATGACTTGGTTGCCTTCGAGGCGGACGCAGTGGGCGACGGCACTGCGTGGAGCGTGGTGGTCAAGGGCACGGCCAGGATCCTGGAATCACAGACCGAGATCGATGCCGCCGAGCTTCTCCCGCTCGAGCCCTGGATCAAGACCCGCAAGTGGACCTACGTCGAGATCACCCCGGCATCGGTCAGCGGACGCACCTTTGTGCTGGGCGCGGAGCCGGAGCGCTACTGACCGCGGACCCGCCTGCCCGGCCGGGCGGTCCACGCCAGATACCCGCCCATGGCACCCATCGCCCCAACCCCGCCCGCAAGCAGCCGCCCCTGCCAGGCGCGCAGCCGCCCATTGTCCGAAGTAGTCAAGTCCCCGATGCCGCGGATGAATGCCGCAAGAACCAGTCCTGCCACCACCCTGTTGCCGATGCGCTCGGCACGGGCCATGAGGGGTGCCAGTTCCTCGGCGCGCAGGTGCACTTCAACGCCGTCGTCGAGCTGTTGCAGTAGCCGCTCCAACCTGGCAGGGAGATTTGTGCCGAAGTCGGCCGCGTCAAGCCCCAGCTGCTTCAGCAGACCCGGCAGCTTGCGCGGGATGAGCCGCTCGAAGGCCAGCCGGCCGGCATAGGGCTTGAGTACTTCACCCAGGTTGAACTCGGGATTCAGGCGCACACCCATGCCTTCGGTCATGACAATCATTTTCGTCAGCATGGCGATCTCGCTGGGCAGCTGAAGGTGGTGGTTGCGCAGCAAGCCGAGCAATTCCGTGGCCAGGGAGGCCAGATGGATTTCACCCAAGGCGCGCCCCTGGTACTGTTCCATGAAGTGCGCCAGGTCCTGGCGGAGCGCGTCAGGATTTGCTGTCTTCCTGCTGATGGAGAGTTCCAGAAGGGCGCGGCATATTCGGTCAGGATCGTTCCGGCTGAAAGCGAGCAGGAGTTTGCCTAGCCGCTCCCGAAGCCCGTTACCAATTTCACCCACCATGCCGAAGTCAATCAGTCCGATCCGTCCGGTGGTCTCGACAAACAGGTTCCCGGGGTGAGGGTCGGCATGGAAGAAACCGTCCTCAAATATCATCTTGGCGGCCGCCCTGGCGGCCCGGTTGGCCAGCCCGTCCCGGTCCGGGGCGGGCAGGGCAGCCACGTCGGCGTCATCAATCTTGACCCCGTATATTCTTTCGATCGTCAGAACCCGGGACGTGGTGGTCTCCCAGAAGATCCTTGGAATGTGAATGCTGGCATCATGGGCGAAATTGGCTGCGAATCTCTCCGCGTTGCGCCCTTCCCGCAGGTAGTCCAGTTCGGCGCGCAGGGTTTCCGCGAAGGCCGCGGCCACCGCCTCCACGTTGTAGTCCGCCGCGGCAGCCCAATTGCGGCCGGCCTGGTGGGCCAGGTTCTGCAGAATCTCCAAGTCTTCCTGGACCTGGGCGACCACGCCCGGTCGGCGGACCTTGACGACGACGGCGGTGCCGTCATGCAACGTGGCCGCATGGGCCTGGCCGATGGACGCGCTGGCCAGGGGCGTGTCGGAGAAGGACTCAAACAACTCCTCGGGGACGGCCCCCAATTCCTGGACAATGACTGAACGGATGACCTCCGGGGAAACGGGCGGTGCCCCGTCCTGGAGCCGCGACAATGCCACCAGATACCCCTGGGGGAGAATGTCCGGCCGGGTTGAGAGCAGCTGCCCCAGCTTGATGAAGGTGGGGCCCAATTCTTCCAGCGCCAGGACCAGTCGGTCCGGATTGGCCAGCATGCCGGGCCTGTGCGGCATCGGACCCAGATGCAGCCGTCCTAGTCCCAGTGCAGCCGCGAGTGAACCGAAGCCATGGCGGGCCAGAATCTGTGCGACTTCTGCGTAGCGTTCAAAATGAGTGGGCACGATCCACAGCGTAGCCTGCCAGGGCCGGCAGGCCATAGGGAACAAGGTCCCCACTTCCGGACCCGGCTCGCTGGCTAGTTCAGCCCGGCCAGGGCGGTAATCCCACCTGTCCCAACTGTTTCACCTGTTCCGACTAGGGCCCTTTGACCCTAGCCACCGCCGATGGGACTGCGCCAGCATGGACCATGGAAAGACAAAACAGGAACGGGGTATTTCCGGATGAACGCCTTGCCGTCAGGGGGACGCATTGTGGTTGGCATCGATGGGTCCGCGGGCTCCGTCGCAGCCCTTGTGGCAGCCGCGCGCATTTCCCAGGCAACTGGTGCCCACGTGGATGCGGTGGCCTGCTGGAGCGTGCCAACTGCTGTGGCCCTCCCTTACGCCCTCGGCACCGTGGACCTTGAAAGTGGGGCACGCAAGGTGCTCGACAATGCCGTTGTTGCGGCGTTTGGTGAAAGCGCGCCTGACAATGTGACTGCCCGGCTAGTCCAGGGCCATGCCAGGCAGGTGCTGCTGGAGGCGAGCGACGGTGCCGACATGCTGGTGCTGGGACGCCGGGGACATGGCGGCTTTCCCGGTCTCGTCGTGGGCTCGGTCAGCCAAGCGTGCGTGGCCCACGCACGGTGCCCGGTGCTGGTCATGAACCACGAAGACTCCCCGGCAAGTGAAGCCCCGAACTGGCTGCTGGGTCCACAGTGACCCACCTGGATATTGTGGTTGACAGCACCACTGTCACGCTGGGCAATCCCGCAAAGGTACTCTACCCGTCCACCGGCACCACGAAGCTGGACGTGGCCCAGTACTACCTGCAGGTGGCGCCCGTCCTTATGCCGTGGGCGAGGGACAGGCCGGCAACCCGCAAGCGATGGGTGGACGGTGTGGGAACTGACGCGGACCCTGGTGAGAGCTTCTTTCAGAAGAACCTGGGAGCCGGGACGCCGGACTGGGTGCTGCGGTGCACGATGCACCACAAGGACCACGACAACAGCTACCCCCTCGTGAACGACGCACGCACCCTGCTGTGGCTGGCCCAGATTTCCGCCCTGGAAATCCATGTCCCGCAGTGGACGTTTGGGGCTGGCTGCACTCCCCAGCTTCCTGACCGGTTAGTGCTTGACCTGGACCCGGGGGAGGGTGTGGGCCTGGCCGCGTGCGCCGCCGTCGCCCTTCTGGCCCGGGACTGCCTGGACCGGAACGGCCTCGATTCCCTGCCGGTGACCAGCGGCAGCAAGGGCATCCACCTATACGCACAGCTGGACGGCCAACGCACCTCCGAAGAGGTTGCCGCACTTGCCCGAGAAATGGCCCTGTCCCTGGAACGAGACCACCCGCTCCTGGTGGTCAGCCGCATGGGCAAGGACCTGCGCCGCGGGAAGGTGTTTATCGACTGGAGCCAGAACTGGCTCGCAAAAACCACCGTGGTGCCGTACTCGCTGCGGGGACGGAAGCGCCCCACCGTGGCGGCGCCCCGGCACTGGGACGAGATCGTCCCCGGGGAACTGGCCCAATTGGACTACCGGCAGGTGCTGGTGCGGGTTACCAACGGAATTATGCCCACCATCCCGAAAGGCGGACACGCATGAAAGTTGCAATGCTGGCGCAAGAATTGGATCACCCATTTGTTGACTATTTCCCGCACTCTGGTCATCTGATTCGAGCCACCATAGGGTGGGGCCATGACTGCTAAAACATTTGTCGCGGGCCTTGACGGTCCTGCGTCGGACGCGATGTTGAAACTGGGGCGCTTCTTCACCAAATGGGAGGAAACCGATGATTCCCGCGCAGTTTTTCGGGAGGGCGGACGTGCCGGCGACATCTTTTATCGTGACCGGTGGAGCCACGACAAGGTGGTCCGCTCCACCCATGGCGTGAACTGCACGGGCTCGTGTTCGTGGAAGGTTTACGTCAAGGACGGGATCATCACCTGGGAGTCCCAGCAGACGGATTACCCGTCAGTGGGCCCGGACAGCCCGGAGTACGAACCGCGCGGCTGCCCCCGCGGCGCGGCTTTCTCCTGGTACACCTACTCACCCACCCGGGTGCGCTTCCCCTACGCCCGGGGTGTGCTCGTGGAGATGTACCGCGAGGCCAAGTCGAGGCTCCACGACCCTGTCCTGGCTTTTGCCGAAGTCGCAGGCGACCCGGAGAAGCGCCGCCGCTACCAGAATGCCCGCGGCAAGGGCGGCCTGGTCCGCACGTCCTGGGCCGAGGCCCTGGAAATTGCGGCTGCCGCCCACGTGAACACCATCAAGACGTACGGCCCGGACCGGGTGTCGGGCTTCTCGCCGATTCCTGCCATGTCCATGGTCAGCCACACCATCGGCACGCGCTTTGTCCAGCTCATTGGCGGGGTCATGACGTCCTTCTACGATTGGTATGCGGACCTTCCCGTTGCCAGCCCCCAGGTGTTTGGCGACCAGACCGACGTCCCGGAATCCGGTGACTGGTGGGACGCAACGTACCTGATGATGTGGGGCTCCAATGTCCCCGTCACCCGCACCCCGGACGCCCACTGGATGACTGAGGTCCGCTACCGCGGCACCAAGGTCATTGCCATCAGCCCTGACTATGCCGACAACACCAAGTTCGCGGACGAATGGCTCCCGGCCCAGGCCGGCACCGACGCCGCCCTCGCCATGGGCATGGGCCACGTCACTCTCAAGGAATTCTTCGTGGACCGGCAGGTGCCGTTCTTCCAGGACTATGTGCGCCGCTTCACGGACCTGCCGTTCCTGGTCCGCCTTGAAGAGCGCGACGGCGGGACGTACAGCGCCGGCAAATTCCTCACCGCCGCTGACATCACCGCCCTTGCCGGGACGGAGGACGCCGCGTTCCGGACCATGATGTTCGACAAGGCGGCAGGGCGGGCCGTGGTGCCCAACGGCACCCTGGGCGACCGCTATTCGGCCTCGGGGGAAGGCAAGTGGAACCTGGACCTGGCCGGAATTGAGCCGGCCCTGAGCCTGCAGGAAGTCTCCACCGATTCGGCCGAAATCTTGCTGCCCTGCTTTGAAGACCCCCAGGGCGCCGGTTCAATACTCCGGCGCGGGGTACCCACCCTGATGGTGGGAGGCCACCTGGTCACGACGGTCTTTGACCTGATGCTTGCCCAGTACGGGGTGGGCCGCGATGGCCTCCCCGGAGACTGGGCGGTGGATTACAACGACGCCTCAACCCCCTACACGCCGGCCTGGCAGGAGGAGATCACCTCCGTCCCCGCAGAGGCGTGCATCCGGGTGGCCCGCGAGTTTGCCCGCAACGCCGAGCAGTCCAAGGGACGGTCCATGATCATCATGGGCGCCGGCATCTGCCAGTGGTTCCACGGCGACACCACCTACCGTGCCGTGCTGGCCATGGTCATGCTGACTGGCTGCATGGGCCGGAACGGCGGCGGCTGGGCACACTACGTGGGCCAGGAAAAGACCCGACCGCTCACGGGCTGGGTGTCACTGGCCAACGCCCTGGACTGGTCCCGCCCGCCGCGGACCATGATCGGCACCGGCTACTGGTACATGCACACCGACCAGTGGCGCCAGGACGGCTACTCGGCGGACGCCCTCAAGTCCCCGCTGTCCACCGGGCACCTGGACGGCATGCACACCGCGGACGCCCTGGCCCAGTCGGCACGACTGGGCTGGATGCCCTTCTACCCCTTCTTTGACAGGAACCCGCTGGACATTGCCGACGACGCCGCGGCCGCCGTCGCCGCCGGGGAGGCTCCGGACGAGAAAACCTGGGTGGCCCGGTCCCTGAAGGACAGGACCCTGAACCCGGCCATCGAAGACATCGACGCCCCGGAAAACTGGCCGCGCACGCTCATTCTGTGGCGATCGAACCTGTTCGGCTCCTCCGCCAAGGGCAACGAGTACTTCCTGCGCAACCTGCTCGGCACCCACAACAACGTCATGGGCCAGGACAGCGAAGCATCGCTGAAGCCCGTCGACGTGAAGTGGCACGAAAAGGGGCCCGAGGGCAAGCTGGACTTCCTCATGTCCGCGGACTTCCGCATGACCAGCACCACCCTGCTCTCCGACGTCGTCTTCCCGGCGGCCACCTGGTACGAAAAGCATGACCTTTCCTCCACGGACATGCACCCCTTCGTGCACGCCTTCACCCCCGCCATCGACCCGCCATGGGAAACCAAGACGGACTTTGAAATGTTCACCCTGCTGGCCGAGGAATTCTCACGCCAGGCCGCGGTGCACCTGGGCACCCGGCGCGATTTGGTCACGGTGCCGATGATCCACGACACGGTGGGCCAGATTGCCCAGCCCGGCGGCGTGGTCCGGGATTGGCGCAAAGAGGGGATCGACGGCGTACCCGGCCACAACATGCCCAACTTCACCGTGGTGGAGCGGGACTACACGGCCATCGCCCACAAGCTGGCCGCCGTCGGGCCCCTGGCGGACACGCTGGGCTTCACCGTCAAGGACGTCAACTACAAGCTGGATGAGGCACTTGGCAGTCTGGCCAAGGCGAACGGTGTCATGATGGGCGGCTTTGCCCATGGGCGGCCAGCCATCGACACGGACGCGAAAATGGCCGAGGCCATCCTGACCTTTTCCGGCACCTGCAACGGCCAGCTGGCCGTGGCCGGCTTCAAGGAGCTGGAGAAGCGCACCGGCGTCAAGCTGGTGGACCTGGCGGAAGGCTCGGAGGAAAAGCACATCACCTTCGCCATGACCCAGGTCGGCCCGGTGCCGGTCATCACCTCCCCGGAATGGTCCGGCTCCGAAACCGGCGGCAGGCGCTACTCGCCGTTTACCCAGAACATTGAGCGGCTCAAGCCATTCCACACGCTGACAGGGCGGATGCATTTCTTCCTGGACCACGACTGGATGATCGACATCGGCGAGGCGCTGCCCATCTACCGCCCGCCGCTTGACATGCACCGGCTGTTTGGCGAGCCCAAGATCGGGCCCAATTCCGAGTTGGAGGTGGTGGTGCGCTACCTGACACCGCACTCGAAGTGGTCCATTCACTCCGAATACCAGGACAACCTCCTCATGCTCTCGCTTTCCCGCGGGGGGCCCACGGTCTGGATGAGCCCGCAGGACGCCGGCTCCATCAAGGTCGCGGACAATGACTGGGTGGAATGCGTCAATATGAACGGGGTCTTCGTGGCCCGTGCCGTGGTCAGCCACCGCATGCCCGAGGGCGTGGTTTACGTTTACCACGCACAGGAACGCACCATTGACGTGCCGAAGTCGGAGGCCACCGGCCGCCGCGGCGGAATCCACAACTCGCTCACCCGCCTGCTGGTCAAGCCCTCGCACCTCATCGGCGCCTATGGGCAACTGACCTACGCATTCAACTACCTTGGCCCCACGGGAAACCAGCGGGACAACATATCCACCATCCGGCGCCGTTCCCAGGAGGTGCAGTACTAATGAGAGTTATGGCCCAGATGGGCATGGTCATGAACCTGGACAAGTGCATCGGCTGCCACACGTGCTCGGTCACGTGCAAGCAGGCCTGGACCAACCGTGCGGGCGTGGAATATGTCTGGTTCAACAATGTTGAAACCCGGCCCGGGCAGGGCTATCCGCGGCGCTATGAGGACCAGGAAAAGTGGAAGGGCGGCTGGGAGCTGAACAAGCGCGGCCGCCTCAAGCTCAAGGCGGGAGGGCGGGTGAAGAAACTGTTCGGCCTCTTCGCCAGCCCCCTCCAGCCGGAGCTGAAGGACTACTACGAACCCTGGACCTACGACTACAAGACCCTGGTGGACGCGCCTTTGGGCGACGACTTCCCGGTGGCGCGGCCCAAAAGCCTGATCACCGGCAAGGACACCAAGATCACCTGGAGCGCCAACTGGGACGACGACCTTGGCGGCACCACGGAGATGGGCCACCTGGACCCGATCGTGGAGAAGGTCCGCCGCGAGTCCGAGGACAAGATCAAGCTCGAGTTTGAGCAGACCTTTATGTTCTACCTGCCCCGTATTTGCGAGCACTGCCTGAACCCGTCCTGCATGGCCTCCTGCCCTTCCGGCGCCATCTACAAGAGGGTGGAGGACGGCATTGTGCTGGTGGACCAGGACAAATGCCGCGGCTGGCGGCAGTGCATGACAGGCTGCCCGTACAAGAAGATCTACTTCAACCACAAGACCGGCAAGGCCGAGAAGTGCACTTTCTGCTATCCGCGCATCGAGGTGGGCCTTCCCACCGTGTGCTCGGAAACGTGTGTGGGCCGGCTGCGCTACCTGGGCCTCTTCCTGTACGACGCCGACGCGGTCACCGCTGCTGCCTCCGTCACCGACCCGCAGGACCTCTACCAGGCCCAGATGGACATCCTGCTGGACCCGAATGACCCCGCCGTCATCAAGGCCGCCCGCGAGCAGGGCATCCAGGAGGACTGGATTGACGCTGCACAAAAGTCGCCCGTCTACGCCCTGACCAAGGTGTACAACGTGGCTCTGCCGCTGCACCCGGAATACCGGACCATGCCCATGGTCTGGTACATTCCGCCGCTCTCTCCCGTGGTGGACCTGTTGCGGGACCAGGGCCACGATGCGGAGGACCGGGACGTGCTGTTCGGCGCCATTGACGCACTGCGCATTCCCGTGGAGTATCTGGCTGAGCTGTTCACGGCCGGGGACGTGGACCGCGTTACCTTGGTGCTGCGCAAGCTGGCGGCCATGCGTTCCTACATGCGCGGCATCTCGCTGGGCAACGACCCGGATGAGTCCATACCGGCGTCCGTGGGCATGGACGGGGCCACCATGTATGAGATGTACCGGCTCATGGCCATCGCCAAGTACAGCGAGCGCTACGTCATCCCCAAGGCCCACGCCGAACAGGCGCACGACCTGGAGGAAATGGGCTGCTCCCTGGACTTCGACGGCGGCCCCGGCATGGGTGCCATGGGGAATTCGCCGTTTGGCGAGGCGAGCGGCCGCCCCACCCCGGTGGCTGTGGAGACCTTCCACGCCCTGCAGGACCGGCAGACCTCGGACTCCCTTGCGGGCTCCGACACCCTGCGGGGCCGCGTCAACCTGCTCAACTGGGACGGCAACGGGGCGCCCGAAGGGCTTTTTCCGCAGCGCCACCCCACCGAACCGCCGGTCCAAGCGGACATTGAGGGTGGTGGGGGCTCGTGAGCCGCAAGGTCCAGGTGACCTTCCTGGCCGCAGCCTGGTGCCTGTCCTACCCGGACGCCGAGCTGGTGTCCCGCGTGCCCTTGGTGCGCGCCGCCCTGGGCGAGTTTCCGGGCGCAACCGGCCCCTTCGCCGTCGTGCTTTCACTGTTGGAAAACACCTCCCTGATGGAACTGCAGGGCCAGTATGTGCAGGAGTTTGACCTGGGCAAGCGCCACGCCCTGCACCTGTCCTACTGGACCGACGGCGACACGCGCCGCCGCGGCGAGGTGCTCGGTGCATTCAAAAAGGTGTACCGGGGCAGCGACATCCTCGTCGACACCCGCGGCGAACTGCCCGACTACCTGCCCATGGTGCTGGAGTACGCCGCCACGGTGGACCTGGCGTCGGGCCGGGAACTTCTGCAGCGGTACAGGCCCAGCCTGGAACTGATTAAGTTCGGACTTCGGCGCGACAACCTGCCGCACGAATCCATTGTCCAGGCCGTCTGTGATGCACTGCCCGGCGCCTCGCCGGCGGACGAGCAGGCGGTCATGCGGATGGCTGGCTACGGCCCGCCCACTGAATCCGTGGGGCTCGATCCCTACGACCCGCGCCTGCTGCCAATGAAAGGGAACTGAAATGGACTTTCTTCTGTGGGGCGTGCTGCCCTACGTCATGTTCATCGTGCTGGTGGGGGGACTCATCTGGCGATATCGCTACGACCAGTTTGGCTGGACAACCAGGTCGTCCCAGCTGTACGAATCCCGGCTCCTGCGCATCGGTTCGCCCATTTTCCACTTTGGCCTGCTGGCGGTGATTGCCGGGCACTTCTTTGGCCTGGTCATTCCCAAGTCCTGGACCGAAGCCGCGGGCATGAGCGAGGGGCTGTACCACTTCAACGCCCTACTGGTGGGCAGCATTGCCGGGGTTGGCACGCTGGGTGGCATCCTCATCCTCATCTACCGCCGCCGCAAGACCGGGCCGGTGTTCATGGCCACCACCAACAATGACAAGCTCATGTACGTGGTGCTGGTGGCTGCCATTGCCTTCGGCCTCTGGACGACTGTGGCCAGCGTATTTTCCAACGACCACGGAATCACCTACCGGGAGACCGTTTCACCCTGGTTCCGTTCCCTGTTCATCCTCCAGCCTGACATCGCCTCGATGGCGGCCGCGCCCCTGGCCTTCCACATGCACACGCTGGTCGGCATGGTGCTGTTCACCATCTGGCCGTTCACCAGGCTGGTCCATGCATTCACGGCGCCCCTGCACTACCTCTTCCGCCCCTACATCGTGTACCGGTCGCGGGACAAGGGCGCCAGCGTGCCAGCCCGCAGCGGCTGGTCCGAAGTGGGCACGCACGACCGCGACACCAGAAAACGCTAAGACCCAAGCTTCGAGGAAGTGACCATGCCGCAGACCAGGAAATCTCCATTGCCCGCGCAGCCACCCTTGCAGGGCCAGGCCCTGAACCTCGCTCTCGCCACCGCCGCCTCCGTGGTGGGATTTTGGGCCTGGAACATTATCGCAACCCTCAGCACGCACTACGCCAGGACCATGGAACTCTCGGCGGGGACCATGGGCGTCCTGGTCGCCATGCCCATATTTGTCGGCTCGCTGGGCCGCATTGTGGTGGGCATACTGACGGACCGGTACGGCGGACGGGCCCTCTTTACCTTTGTCCTGCTGGCCACCATTCCCACAGTGTTGCTGGTGGCGCTGGGCGGATCCTTGAATTCCTTCGCCCTGGTGCTGGCGGCCGGCTTTCTCCTGGGTGTGGCCGGAACAGTCTTTGCCGTCGGGATTCCCTTTGTCAGTGCGTGGTACCCGCCTGCGCGTCGCGGCTTTGCCACGGGCGTATTCGGCGCAGGCATGGGCGGCACGGCACTCGCCGCGTTCTTGAACCCCCGTTTGGTGGCCCTGATTGGCTACGCGCCCACCCACTTTCTCATAGCCGGGGTGCTGGCCGCCATGGCCGTGCTGGTGTGGTTCTTCATGAAGAACGCCCCCGGGTGGACGCCCAATACAGCCCCGGTTGTGCCGAAGCTGCTCGATGCCGCCAAGCTGGCGGTCACGTGGAAGCTCTGCTTCCTTTACGCGGTTGTCTTTGGCGGTTTCGTATCCTTTGCCACATACCTGCCTACGTACCTGCGGGACGTTTACTCCTTTTCGCCGACAGACGCCGGGGCCCGCACTGCCGGCTTTGCCCTGGCAGCAGTGATTGCCCGCCCCATCGGCGGCGTGCTGGCTGACAAGATCGGCTCCAAGCCCGTGGTCGTGGTATCCGTGGCGGGTGTGGCCGTCCTTGGCTGGCTGGTCGCCCTGCAGCCGGTGGCGGACGTCCAGGCCGGGCCGGTGTTCCTGGCCATGGCCGCCGCGCTGGGCCTGGGCGCCGGTGGCGTGTTTGCCTGGGTGGGCGTGCTGGCACCCGACGGCAAGGTGGGCGCCATTACCGGGATCGTCAGTGCCGCAGGGGGATTGGGCGGCTATTTCCCGCCGCTGATCATGGGCATGACCTACAACCCGGCGGCCACCAACTACAAGTACGCGATCGGGCTGTCCCTGCTGGTGGCCACGGCACTCGTGGCTTTGGTCTTCACCTGGTTCTTCGTCAAGACGCCGCAGAAAGAGGGCGCCCCGCAGCGCAACTGAAGCGATGCCTGGCGGCGACGGTGATCGGCGGGCTGGATGACGTAAGTTTGATGGGGGAGGTCCTGAGGGTTGCCCGGCGGCCTGGGCATTCCCGGCCTGACCCGTCCCACGTGGAAAGAAGTATGAACTTTCATGGTGCCTTCGCTTTTTGATCCAATCACCGTCAGGGGCGTCACCGTCCGCAACCGGCTCTGGGTGACCCCCATGTGCCAGTACTCGGCCGAAAACCAGGACGGGATGCCCACCGACTGGCACCTGGTGCACCTGGGATCCTTTGCCCGGGGAGGTGCCGGCGCAGTGTTCACCGAAGCCACGGCCGTGGTGCCCGAGGGCCGCATCTCCCCGCAGGACCTGGGGATCTGGAACGATCAACAGCGAGACATTTTTGCCCGGATAGTGGCATTCATCCATTCCCAGGGCGCCGTTGCGGGCATCCAGCTGGCCCACGCGGGCCGCAAGGGGTCCACCTTCCGCACCTGGGACGAGCGCCGGGGGACTGTTCCCGTGGCCGACGGCGGCTGGCCCACGGTGGCTCCCAGCGCCGTCGGCTTTCCCGGCTATGAGGCCCCGGCCGCCTTGACCGTCGAGGGAATCCGCGGGGTCACTGAAGCCTTCGCCGCCGCTGCCCTCCGTGCCGTGGACGCCGGCTTCGACCTCATCGAAATCCATGCCGCCCACGGGTACCTGCTCCACCAGTTCCTGTCTCCGCTGAGCAACACGCGCACTGACAGTTACGGCGGGGCACTCGCTAACCGGGCCCGTGCCCTGCTGGAAACCATCGACGCCGTCCGGTCGGCGGTGGGCGGTTCAGTCCCCATCTCCGTGCGCTTCTCTGCCACGGACTGGGCCGACGGCGGCTGGTCACTGGAGGACACACAGACTGTGGCACGCTGGGCCGCCGAGCATGGGGCGGACCTTGCCGACATTTCCACGGGCGGCAACGTCCCCGTGCACGACATTCCCGTGGGCCCGGGCTACCAGGTTCCGTTCGCCACGGCCGTCCGCACGGCCGCCGGGGTGCCGACCATCGCCGTCGGGCTGATCGACGAGCCCCACCAGGCGGAGCAGATCATCGCGACCGGACTGGCCGACGTGGTGATGGCAGGGCGTGAATTCCTGCGCGACCCGAACTTCGCGCTGCGCGCCGCAGCCTCCCTGGGTGTGAAGGTTTCCTACGCCCCCAGCCAGTACCACCGGGCGCCCATCACCCGCTGATCAGGAGTCCTCCGCGCGGCGGGCGTCAGGCGGCCGTATCGAGTTTGGCGCCATTTCCGTGCGCCTGCTCGGGGAGGGAGCGCTCTGCCTGCTCCGCGCGTGCCCTGCGCTGCTTCCGGACGCGCCACACGATTGCCGCGCCGGCAATGACGGCCAGCCCGCCAATGGTGACAGTCTGGCCGACTCCCTTGGCAATGCTTTGGTAGGCGTTGCCTGCGAAGTATCCCAGCAGCACAGCCCCTGTTCCCCAGAGGAGACCGCCCACGGCGTTAAAGGCCAGAAAGCGCCGGTAGGGCATCCGGGACATGCCGGCCAGGGCGGGCATGACGGCGCGGAAAAAGGCAGTGAACCGGCCCAGCGTAACGGCTGCTGCACCGCGGCGGGCCAGGAAATCCCGGGCCGCGTCCAGCTTCTGCTCGTGTTTGCGCAACAGGCGCATCTTGAGCACCCGCCGCCCGTAGTGGCGGCCCACCTCGTAGCCCACCGTGTCACCAACTATGGCGGCCAGAATGACCAGGGAGATGACGAGCCACAGGTGGAGGTGGTGCTGGCTCGCCAGGACGCCGCCCAGGATGGCCGCTGTTTCCCCCGGGAGGACAAAGCCGATGAACAGTGCGTCCTCGGCGAAGACCAGTGCGGTGATGAGCAGGTATGCGGCCACAGGGGGCACCTGCAATATCGTGTTGATTAACGTGCCCATCGACCTTCCTTCGTCTTCTTCACTGCCAGCTTGTCATGGGGTTGCTGAGAGGAGCCTGAGCCGGCGGGTGCTGCAATTGCGCGGGGGCCCGCGGGGCGTGCATGGTTGAACCATGACACCTTCCCGCGTGCGGCCAGCCACCTCCCGACGCCGGAGGCGGCCCCAGTGGGGTGTGCGGAAACGGGCGACGGCGACTGCCGTCGTCGTCGTTCTCCTGGCCTTGCTGGTCGGGGGACTTTTGCTCCTGTTGCTGCTGCAGGCTTCGCTGATCAACACCACCGAAGCGGCGGCAAAGTCCAAGGCGTCGGACGTCGCCGTCATGATCACCAGCCAGGACGTCCAGGAGGCCGGGCAGTCGCTGGCCGCCACGGCGCACAGCGGGCAGTACGTGCAAATCATCAGTCCGCAGGGGGCGGTGTCCGCCTCCTCGGAGGGTTCTGCCGCCGGCAAGCCGCTTTCCGCGCTGCGTCCCGGGCCGGGGGAGACGCTGACCGAGAGTGTTTCCAGCCTGGCCAGCATTGGGGATCCGGACGCGTTCCTGGTGGTGGCCCGGGGCGTGGGCACGCCGCAGGGCACCTACACGGTGGTGGTGGCCTCGACCGTCCAGGTCCAGTCTGACTCGGTGGCCACTGTGGCATGGTTCATCCTTGGCGCGACGCCCTTGCTGCTGGCGGTGGTGGGGGTGTCCGTGTGGATCCTGGTGGGCAGGTCGCTGCGCCAGGTGGAGAGGATCCGGGGGCAGGTGGCCGGGATCGATGCCGCCCGGCTGGATGAGCGCGTGGAGGTGCCCGCCAGCAATGACGAAATTCACGGACTGGCCCTGACCATGAACATGATGCTCGACCGGCTTCAGGCCTCCGACGCCGAACAGCGGAGGTTCGTCTCGGACGCCAGCCACGAGTTGCGCAGCCCGCTTGCCACGATCAGTGCCGGGCTGGAGATCGCCGCCTCGGACCCCAGCGGGGACTCGTGGCGGGACCTGCAGGGCATGCTCAGCGGGGAGACTGCACGCATGCACTACCTGGTCGATGAGCTGCTGACCCTCGCCAAGGCGGGCGGCGCCGGCATGGACACCATTGCGGCGGACGTGGACCTTGACGACGTGCTGGACGCCGAGATTCGCCGCCTGCGTTCCCTGAGCCCGCACGCCGTCACCGCCACGCTGACCCCTGTCCGGATCAAGGGTGATGCCCAGCGGCTGGGCCAGGTGGTTCGCAATGTCCTCGACAACGCCAACCGGCACGCCCGTTCGAGGATTGCGGTTGAGATTGTGGAGGGCCCCGGGGGAGTGCGCGTGGTCATCGACAACGACGGCGACCCCGTGCCGGAGGCGGACCGCGAGCGCATCTTTGAGCGTTTTGTGCGCCTCGATGCAAGCCGCTCGCGCGAGAGCGGCGGCAGCGGGCTGGGACTGGCCATCGCCGCAGCCATCATGGGGGCCCACCGCGGGACAATCACGGCCACGGTGTCCCCAACAGGCGCCTGCCGTTTCGAACTGCTCTTTCCGCCGGGCAGCGCCACGTGATTTCCGGGGTGACGGCGGAGGTGTTTAGGCTGACGGGGCGCGGTCGGCGCTGAGCCGGTAGCCCATGCCGCGGACTGTGGCCAGCGTGGCGAGGTTGAACGGAGTGTCGATCTTGCGGCGCAGGTAGCCCACATAAACCTCCACCACGTTTTCGCCGCCGTCGAACGCGGGGTCCCAGACATTGTCGAGAATTTCCGCCTTGGAGACCACGTCGCCGTGCCTGCGCATCAGGAACTGCAACAAGCCGTATTCCTTCGCGGTCAGGGAGATGGGACTGCCGCCGCGCTGCACGCTGCGGGTCACCGGGTCCATGGTCAGGGTGCCCAATGTCATCACGACGGGCCGTTCCGGAGCGCCGCGGCGGATCAAGGCCCGCAGCCGGGCCACGAGCACCAGGAAGCTGAATGGTTTGGTGAGGTAGTCGTCCGCGCCCAGGTCAAAGGCATCGGTTTGGTCGTACTCGCCGTCCTTGGCCGTTAGCATCATGACGGGCGTCCAAATCTTGCGGTCCCGCAGTTCACGGAGCACGTCATAACCGTTCTTCAGCGGCAGCATGAGGTCCAGGAGGATCACGTCGTAGGGGTTTTCCGTGGCGGCCCACAGTCCGCTGACACCGTCGTGGACCACGTCGACAATGAATCCCTCGTTGGAGAGCCCGCGCCGGATGGTCTCGGCCAAAAGGACCTCGTCCTCCACCAACAAAATCCGCATGCGCTTCCTTCCCTTGTCCTAGAAGTATGGACAGCCCATCCTGAGAGCTTCCTGAGAAAGCCTTGACATGGCGCCATGGTAAGTGAAGACTTACGTTCGTGGATACTTACCGAGCAGACGATGCCTGGGAGGCTTTGGGCGACCGCACCCGGCGGCTGATAGTGGAACGCCTGGCCCGGGGGCCTGCGGCCGTTGGCGAATTGGCCGCCGGGCTTCCCGTCAGCCGGCCGGCCGTGTCCCAGCACTTGAAGGTGCTCAAGGCTGCCGGGCTGGTGACCGACCATGCAGAGGCCAATCGCCGCATCTACCGGCTCAATCCTGCCGGGGTGGGGGCGTTGCGGGACCAGCTGGACACCTTCTGGGGCCGGGCGCTGGAGAACTACAAGCACACAGTCGAAGAAGTAGAGGAGCAGGAAAATGGCTGAACAGGAATCCTCGGTGGTTCGCAGGGAAATCGTTGTTGAGGCGCCGTTGGAGCGCGCCTTTGCCGTCTTCACGGGGCGTTTCGGCGACTTCAAGCCGGCGGAGCACAACCTGCTGCAGGCGCCGATCGCCGAAACCGTTTTTGAGCCGAAGGTGGGCGGCCACATTTTCGACCGTGCCGTTGACGGCAGCGAATGCCGGTGGGCACGTGTCCTTGCCTATGAACCGCCCGGCTTGGTTGTGTTCAGCTGGGATATTGGGCCGCAATGGGAGATTGAAGGCAACCCGGACAACACCAGCGAGGTGGAGGTGCGGTTCACCGCCGTCACCGCGCAGCAGACTCGCGTGGAACTGGAACACCGCCACATCGACCGGCATGGCCCCGGCTGGCAGGCCGTCGGCGAGGGTGTGGGCGGCGACGCCGGTTGGCCCCTCTACCTTGCCCGCTACGCTGCGCTGTTCGTGGAAGGCAATTGACATGCCGGCCGTCGTCACAGCCATTGCCGTCAACCGGCAAGCGGCCGATGTTTTCGCCTATGTGACTGATCCCGCCCTCTTTGCCGAATGGCAGGAAGGGGTGGTCAGCGGCCAGATGCTGACGGAGGGCAGTCCCCAGGTGGGCTCCCTCTGCACCACCACCCGGCGAATCGGTTTCGGCAATCGCACCAGCACCTCGGTGGTCACGCACGTCAACCCGCCGGGGTCGTGGGGCGTCCGTGGGACGGACGGACCCATCCGGGCAACAGTGGACGTCACGGTTGAGCCTTTGGCCCCCGGGAGCTCAAGGCTGACGATCTCCGTGGACTTCGAAGGCCGGGGCATCGGGGCGCTGCTGGTGCCGCTGGTGGTCCGCGGCCAGGCCCGCCGGGAAATGCCGGCCAACGTCGCGCTGCTCAAGCAGCGGCTGGAAGGCGGGGGAGGCCCCGCGCAGGATTGACCGGGCCCCGTCCTGGTGGCGCACGCACGCCGGCCGTGCTGGTCAGCACCGGGCTGCCAAGGTCGCGGGTGGGCAAGGCGCTCAAGGCGGACATCAAGAAAGTCATGCTCGGGCGGGAGTGCCACCGACTGCGCGGTCAGTATGCAGCGTTGGCGGCTTTGAATTCTGTAAGTCGCCAACGCTGCTGACTCGAACTCGTTGCGGGGCCCGTCTGGCGTGTGAAGCTCAGTCGCCGGGTGGCCGGCGGCGCAATGCCTTTGTGGCTGAACGGTGCACCTTGGCCGCGTAATGCCGGCGCTTTGAGCCCTGGGTGGGTTTGGTGGCCCGGCGGTTGGGGGCGTCAGGGGCCAGGGCTGCAGCGACAATTGCAGCCAGTTTGCGCATCGCAATTTCACGGTTGCGCAATTGGGACCGCTCCTCTGAAGCTGCCACCGTAATCACTCCGGCCACCAGCCTGCGTCCCAGCCGCGCCAGCAGCCTTTCCCGCTGCTCGTCAGACAGAACGGCCGATCCAGCAACATTCCAGAAAAGCTCGGCTCGGCTGTCCGAGGTGTTCACATGCTGCCCGCCCGGTCCTGAGGAGCGGGAGAACCTCCAGCCCAATTCCGATGCCGGAATGGTCAGCGCGGGCGAAACGTCCAAGTCCATGCGCCCAGTCTTTCACGGAGGTCCAGCCTGCCCCGCGCGCCGCCGTCGAACGTGCCTAGGACTGGGAGGGCCACGCACCGGGCCCGGCCGTGGACCTACTGTGGAAGCAAGGGCAACGTTCCGGCAGTCAGCCGGAGTGCGGGGCCGTTAGCCAGACCGAGGGAGAAACCATGAAAATTGCAGTGACCGGTGGAAGCGGCAAGCTCGGGCGCCATGTGGTGCGCCGCCTCACCGACGACGGGCACCAGGTCCTGAACCTGGACCGGGCAGGGGAGCGGAGCCCCCAGCTCGCCGTCGTGGACCTGCGCAACTACGGCCAGGTGGTGGACGTTCTCCTGGGACTGGATGACAGGCACAGCGGTTTCGACGCCGTCGTCCATCTGGGGGCCATACCGGCACCGGGCATCATCCCGGACGCCGCCACCTTCGAAAACAACATGCTCTCCACCTACAACGTGTTCCAGGCCGCCCGGCGGGCCGGCATCAAGAAGGTGGTGTACGCCTCCAGCGAGACGGTGCTGGGACTGCCGTTCGACGTCGACCCGCCCTATATCCCGGTCGATGAGGAGTACCCTGCCCGGCCGGAAAGCACGTATTCGCTCGTCAAGCACCTGGAGGAGCAGATGGCCCGGGAACTCACCCGCTGGGACCCGGAGCTGAGCATCGTGGCGCTGCGGTTCTCCAACGTCATGGACGTCCAGGACTATGCGGCCTTCCCGTCCTTCGACGCCGACCCTTTGGCCCGCAAATGGAACCTCTGGGGCTACATTGACGGGCGCGACGGCGCACAGGCAGTGGCCAGGGCCCTGGAAAACGGCAAGCCCGGCTTTGAGGCGTTCATTGTTGCCAACGCCGACACCGTCATGGAGCGCAGCAGCGCGGACCTGGCCGCCGAGGTGTTTCCGAAGGTTGCCGTCACCCGGGAACTGGGCGAACACGAGACCATGCTATCCATCGACAAGGCCCGGCGCCTGTTGGGATTCGAGCCCGAACACAGCTGGCGGGACCACCGGCCGGACCGTCCTTCAACCACTGACAACTAAGGAGACACCATGCAGTACCGCACGCTGGGCACCAGCGGCGCCGTGGTTTCACACTACGCGCTGGGCACCATGACCTTTGGGGCCGAGGCCTCGGAGGAAACCTCGCACGACATCCTTGACGGCTATGTTGACGCCGGCGGAAACTTCATCGACACCGCGGACGTCTACACGGCCGGAGCTTCCGAGGAGATCATTGGCCGCTGGCTGGCGGCCCGCCCCGGCGTGCGGGACCAGCTGGTGGTCGCGACCAAGGGCCGCTTCCCCACCGGCACGGCCCCGAACGACGTCGGCACCTCTCGCCGCCACTTGACGCGTGCCTTGGATGCCTCCCTGCGCCGCCTGGGTGTGGAGCAGATTGACCTGTACCAAATGCACGCCTGGGACCCCATCACGCCGCTGGAGGAAACCCTGCGCTTCCTGCACGACGCCGTGAGCCAGGGCAAGATCGCTTACTACGGCTTCTCCAACTTCCTGGGCTGGCAGCTGACAAAGGCCGTCCATGTGGCCCGGGCCCACGGGTGGAATACTCCCGTCACCCTGCAGCCGCAATACAGCCTGCTGGTCCGCGACATTGAACTGGAGGTGGTTCCTTCCGCCTTGGACTCGGGGGTGGGCCTGCTGCCGTGGTCGCCGCTGGGCGGCGGCTGGCTGTCCGGAAAATACACGCGTGACGTGCCGCCCACGGGTGCCACGCGCCTGGGCGAGAACCCCCAGCGCGGCATGGAGGCTTGGCAGGCGCGCAATGACAATCCGCACACCTGGGACGTGATCGGGGCGGTGGAGTCCGTGGCCAGGGCCCGCGGCGTGGGGCCGGCCCAGGTGTCCCTGTCCTGGCTGGCCGGCCGTCCCGGAGTAACGTCAGTGATCCTGGGTGCGCGGACCGTTGCCCAGCTGGAGGACAACCTGGCTGCATCTCGGCTGGAACTATCGTCGGACGAGGTTCGGCAGCTCAGTGACGCCAGCCGGCCTCAGGTGGGCGTGTACCCCTACGGGCCAAAGGCAGAGGAGCAGCGCAGCCGGAACATCGAGGGAGGCAGGTAGCGCCCCGGAGTCCGCTTCCGAGGGCATGGTCGACGCCGGCTGAGGGGTGCTGTTTGGCCAAAAAATAGTTG
>NZ_JAAKZI010000047.1 GCF_011045165.1 Arthrobacter silviterrae | reverse complement strand
GCCCCCCGCCCGCCGTCGTGCCGGTGGTCGAGCAGCGAGCTCTGCGAGCATCGAGCCCCAAGAGTTCGGGGCGCCCAAGCAGCAGATCAGCCGGCCAGGAAGTCCTCGGGCTGCCATTCGCCGGTGACCAGGTAGGACACCTTGCGGGCCACGGAGACGCCATGGTCGCCAAACCGCTCGAAGTAGCGGCTGGCCAGGGTGACGTCCACCGTCGTGGCGGGGGATTCGGTCCACTCCGGGGCTGCCATGGTGGAGAAGACGGTCTTGTGGAGCTTGTTGATGGCGGCCTTTGCGGCCAGGATGTCGCTGACCAGTTCTAGGTCACGCAGATCCAGCAGCTCGGACACCTTCTGGGCGATGACGATGTCCTGGCGGGCCATTTCGGCAAACGTCTCCACGAGCGCCGCCGGAATCACGGGGTTCGGGTAGCGCAGCCGGGTCAGCTGGGAGATGTGCCGGGCCAGGTCGCCCATGCGTTCCAGGGAGGCGCTCATGCGCAGCGAGCCCACGATCATGCGCAGGTCGCTGGCCACCGGGCCCTGCAGCGCGAGGACGTCAATGGCGCGCTCGTCAAGGTCATTTTGCAGGAAGTCGATGCGGGCGTCGGCTGCAATGACCTCCTGGGCAGCCTGCAAGTCGGCCGCGGCGAAAGCTGCGGTGGACTTCTCGATGGCGTCATTCACCAGCGATGAGATTTCAATCAAGCCCTCCCCAATTTGGTGGAGTTCGGCCTGAAAAACTTTACGCACGCGTGTTTCCTTTCGTGGACAGCCCAGCCTACAGGTGGGCTCGATCATGACCCACCCTCCCATCCTTGGATGAACAAGGCGGCACCGCAAGGTGAACGTTAGTTGAACGGGAGGGCGGCCGGGCAAACTTTGCGGTATTGGGGGTGCATCTGCGCATAGTCTTGGTCTGTGAACCCTTTGCTGACTGGAGTTGCCGCCGGGCTGATCGGCCTGGCCCTGGGCGTGTTTGGCATGCTCGCCTTCAGCGCCAGTGAACGGTCCCGCCGCCAGACCGTGGACGTGCGTGAACCGGCCCTGCCCGACGGTTCCGCCGAGGTCCTGTCCGTGGTGGGCAAGGCGTTCATTGTCATTGACATAGTGGACGGCGTGGTGCGGGCCAGCCCCGGCGCCTACGCCTTTGGGCTGGTCAGGGGCCACACCGTGGTCCACCAGCAGCTGCTGGAACTGGCCCACCGGGTGCGCCGCGACGGCGTGATCGAAGAACGCGACCTGGTCCTGCCGCGGCTGGTGCTGCCGGCTGCCGCCGCAGTGCCAGGCGCCGCACCGGCGCCCGGGCAGGGTGCCCCGGTCGCGGCCGCGCAGGTCTCGGAAGCCGTGCCGGGCAGCGCCCCCGCGCAGGGTTCCCTGGTGATCCAGGTCCGGGTGGCCCCGCTGGGCGAGGAGTACATCCTGCTGCTGGCCGACGACCGCACCGAAATTGCGCGCACGGAGGCCGTCCGGAACGATTTTGTGGCCAATGTGTCCCACGAACTCAAGACTCCCGTCGGCGCCATTTCCCTGCTGGCCGAGGCAATGGAATCATCCCCGGACGACGAGGCAGCAGTGCGCCGCTTCGCGTCCCGCATGATGACCGAATCGGCCCGGCTCGCGGCCCTGGTGCAGGACATCATCGAGCTGTCGCGGCTGCAAAGCAAGGACATCAACCAGGCGGTCACGGCCGTGGACATGAACGCCGTGATCGCCGAGGCCGTGGACAGGACCCGCCTGCCGGCGCAGAGCAAGAACATCACGATTGCGGTGGGCCCCAAAGTGGCCGCCGTCGTTCATGGGGACCAAAGCCAACTGGTGACCGCGCTGCGCAACCTGATCGACAACGCCGTGCGGTATTCCCCGGAAAACACCCAGGTGGGGATCGGGTTGTCGGTGGGGGACGGCGTGGTGAACGTCAGCGTGTCCGACCAGGGTGACGGCATGAGCCCCGAAGACCAGGACCGCGTGTTTGAACGTTTCTACCGCGTGGATGCGGCGCGGTCCCGGCATACCGGCGGGACGGGGCTGGGGCTGAGCATCGTCAAGCACATTGTGGGCAACCACGGCGGCGAGGTGACGCTCTGGTCGGCGCCCAAGACGGGGTCCACGTTCACGGTGCGCCTGCCGCAAATGACCTTTGTGGCCAACGAAGCCGGCGGGGGACTTCCCGCTGCCCGGAACCAAGGCTGATTCACCGCCAGGCGGGGGATCTTCGCAAAGACCACACCAAGCCAAACCAAGGAGCACGACGAGCTTGAGCAGAATTTTGATTGTTGAAGACGAAGAGTCCATCAGCGATCCCCTGTCGTTCCTGTTGTCAAAGGAGGGGTATGAGGTTGAGGTGGCCGACAACGGCCTGGACGCGCTGGTGGCGTTTGAGCGCGGCGGCGCCGACCTGGTGCTGCTCGACCTGCAGCTGCCGGGCATGAGCGGCACCGAGGTGTGCAAGCACCTGCGCCAGCGCTCCACCGTCCCGATCATCATGCTCACCGCCAAGGACTCCGAGATCGACAAGGTGGTGGGCCTCGAGCTGGGCGCGGACGACTATGTCACGAAGCCGTATTCCTCCCGGGAGCTCATTGCCCGGATCCGGGCCGTGCTGCGCCGCCAGGGGGAGCCGGAGGAACTAGTCAGCTCCACCGTCCACGCCGGTCCGGTGCGCATGGATGTGGAACGCCACGTGGTGACGGTGCACGGGGAAGGCGTCTCCTTTCCGCTGAAGGAATTTGAACTGCTGGAGATGCTGTTGCGCAATGCCGGCCGGGTGCTGACGCGGGGCCAGCTGATCGACAGGGTGTGGGGGGCCGATTATGTGGGGGACACCAAAACCCTTGACGTCCACGTGAAGCGCATCCGCGGCAAGATCGAGCCGGATCCGGCGGCGCCGAGGTTCCTGGTGACGGTGCGCGGGCTCGGGTACAAGTTCGAGCCGTAAACGCTCAGCTCCGTCTCAAACAAAAACACCCACGAAATGTGGGAAGTAGTGTTTGATTTTGGTTGTAATTGACCGTCGAAACTTTTACTGTGATTTGGATAACACTTTGCCGCGGCCTGGGGGTCGCCATAACAAAGGGATCCACCACCATGAATGTTCGATCATCACACGCGCCAGGCCGGGGAAAGGGCGTGCAATTCGCAGCCATCCTCGCCACCGCTGCCATGGGGTTGATGGCAGTCTCCGGCCCGGCGCACGCCACCGGGGCTGCGGGGACCGCCCCCGGCCAGCAGCCAGCCGCGGGGGCCGCCGTGTCCGCCGATTCACCCAAGGTCATCTTCCCGGGCAACGACGGCAAGCCCCACAAAGTCACCACCGATTCCAAGTCGATGATGGTGGACGGCAAGCGGCTCAATGTGTTCTCCGGCGAGTTCCATTATTGGCGCCTTCCCAGCCCCGGCGACTGGCGGGACGTCTTCCAAAAAATGCGCGCCAGCGGCTTCAACGCGGTGTCCTTGTACTTTTTCTGGGGACTGCATTCCACGGAGCCCGGCAAGTTTGACTTCACCGGCATCAAGGACATCAATCTCCTCCTGACCATGGCCCAGGAGGAGGGCCTGTATGTCATTGCCCGCCCGGGCCCCTATGTCAATGCCGAAATCTCCATGGGCGGCCTCCCTGCCTACCTGACCAAGAGCGGCGCGGGTTCCCTGCGCAGCACCGACCCTGCCGTGCTCAAGGAATCGCTGTCGTGGATCGATGCCTTCGACAAGATCGCCAAGAAGCACCAGGTCACCGACGGCGGCGGCTCCATAGTCACCTACCAGGCGGAAAACGAGCTGCTGAATGAAGGCGGGGACCGCCCGGCGTACATGAAGGCGCTGGTGACAAAGATCAAGGGTGACGGCATTACCGTCCCGCTTTTCCACAACGACTACGGCGCCAACGGGGCATACGTGCCCGGCAGCGGGAAGGCCGGCGGAAACGTGGGGCTGGACTACTACGCCTTTGACAACTACCCGCTCGGCTTCACGTGCTCGTCCGGCCGCGGCCAGGTCCCTGACATGGAATCACGCCTGCGGGCCCTGACCGCCACCAGCCCCCTGTTCATCGCCGAAGGCCAGGGCGGCGCCTTCACCCCCTGGGGCGCCAGCTTCAACACGAACAAGTGTGCGGACTTCGTGGACCCTGCCTTCACCCGCCAATACGGGGTAAACAACCTCAGCAACGGGACCAACATGTTCAACTACTACATGGAATACGGCGGCACCAATTGGGGCTGGACCGGATCGCCGTCGTCGGGCTTCACGTCCTACGACTATGGTGCGGCCATCAATGAAAACCGCCAGCTGACCCCCAAGGCGACGGTGCAAAAGGAGCTTGGATACTTCCAGCAGGACTTTGCACCGATCTCCAACATGGTCCCCCAGGCGGCCGTCCCAGTCACTGTGGATGGCGGCGCCGGCACCATCAAGTCCTACCAGCGCATCGCCACGGAGGACCAAGCCGCCGCGTCCGTCACCGGCAACGGCGCCCGCTTCCTGGGCTTCCGCCAAGGTGACAGCAACAGCACGGCAGAGCTGAAATACTCCTTCCCGCTTACCCTCTCCCCGCGCAAGGATGTGGTCGCGGCCAGCTACACCACCGATGACACCGACACCACGGCCATCAAGTACACGGGCTCCTGGACACACGCCAGCGGCCAGTCCTGGACCGCCGGCGACTACCAGGACACCGAGACGTTCAGCAACACCACCGGGGACTACCTGGAGTACACGTTCACCGGCCCCGGCATTCGCGTCATCGCCCCCGAGGCCAGCAACCACGGCATCGGCGACGTCTACATCGACGGCGTGAAGGCCGGCACGTTCAACACCTACGGGGCACAAAACGCCTCCTCCCAAGTGGTGGGCTTCCAAAAGGACGGCCTGGACCCTTCCGTCCAGCACACCATCAAGATTGTGGTGACCGGCCAGAAGGACCCCAACAGCCAGGGCACCTTCGTCAGTGTCGACGCCTTTGACGTCATCAGGGCCTCGGACGGCACCACGCCGCCAGCCGACGATTCCATCACCTTCCCCCGCATCCCGCAGAAGGCCGGCACCTTCATGAGCATGCACGGCCGCGACGCCAGCATGGTCATTGCCGACTACGCCTTTGACGGGCAGAAGCTGATGTACAGCACCTCGGAATTGTTTGCCAAGATGCCCGTGGCGGGCGGCACCCTCCTGACCCTCAACGGCTCCAAGGGCGACGACGGCGAGACCGTCCTGCAGTACGCCTCCGAACCGCAGGTCACCACCCTCAGCGGCACCCCGGTTGAATCGACTTGGGACGCCGGCGGCAAGACGCTGCGCCTGAACTATGTGCACGGCAACAACACGGCCGTCAAGATCACAGGCGGCGGCGCGCCCCAGCTGACCATCCTGACCACCGACCGCACCCAGACCGGCCGGCAATGGATGCTCGACGGCGTCGCACAGGGGACCGGCGGCAACAAGACAGTCCTGGCCACCGGCGTCGACCTGCTCCGCACTGCCCAGTTCGACGGCGACACCGTCAACCTGGTTGGCGACACCACCACGGCACGCACCGCCAACATTTACGTTCCCGCCGGCATCACCAAGGCAACGTGGAACGGGCAGCCGCTGGCCACCACCCAGGGCGCCGACGGCCAGCTCGTGGCACAACTGGGCGGACCGGTTGCATCCGCGCTTCCGGCGCTGGCCAACTGGAAGGTTTCGGGCGAAAACCCCGAATCCGCCGTCGCGTTTGACGACTCCGCCTGGCAGGAGGCCAACGCCACCACTGCGGCCAACACCCGCCAGGGTCCCGGCCCCAACCAGGGCAAGGTCCTGGACACCGCATTCTACGGCTACTACGAAGGCGACACCTGGTACCGGGCCCGCTTCACAGCCTCCTCCAATGCCACCAGCATCCAGCTGAAGGGCCAGGGCGGCAACGCCGCGGATATGCTGGTCTGGGTCAACGGAAGCTACGTGGGAGCGGCCGGTGCCGACGGCGGCATGAAGACCTTCACGGTGCCCGCAGGGGTCATCAAGGCCGGCCAGGACACGGTGGTATCCACCGTGGTCCGCAACAACGGGCAAAACCTTGACTGGTCCGACGACGGGCTCTCGCGCCAGAACCGCGGCCTGTACGACGCCATCCTGCCGAGCACCGGTGCCGTGACCTGGAAACTGCAGGGCGCCAAGGACAAGGCCGCCCCTGTGGACACGGCCCGGACCATGTACAACACCGGCGGACTGTACGGTGAGCGTGCCGGCTGGTACCTGCCCGGCTATCCGGACAGCGCGTGGGCCGATGCCAGCTCCTTCAAGCCCGCCAAGGCAGGAATCACCTGGTACCGCACCAACTTCGACCTCAACATCCCTGCCGGGACCGACACCGCGATGGCCCTTAAGGTCAACGACGCCAAGTTCGACGCCGGCCGCCAGGACTATGCCCGCGCCGTGATCTACGTCAACGGGTGGAACATCGGCACTTGGGTGGGCAATGTGGGACCGCAGGACACGTTCACCATCCCCCGCGGCTTCCTGAACGCCAACGGGAAAAACACCCTGGCCGTGGCGCTAACCACCGAACGGGACGCCCAGGGTCCGGATTCATTCACCCTGGTGGACCGCGGCACCAGCCTGGGCGGCGTCCCCTCCCCGCTGAACGCGGCACCCGGCTACCAGGCCGCCGTCGTCAGTGCCCAAGCCGTGGAAACCTCTCCCGCCCAGGGACCAGGGGTGACCATTGCCGCCAGCGGCACTGTGGCCCTGGCCCCGCTGGGCAACGGAGCGCTCACCTCCGCCACCCTCGAATTCGGCGACGGCAGCGCCCCCGTGGCCGTCCCCGTGGCTGGGGGTGCGTTCAGCGCCGTCCACAGTTACGCGAAGAAGGGCAACTACACGATTATTGCCACGGTGAGGGATGCCGTGTCCGGGGCCGTTTTGGGCACCGCCACCGTGGACGTCGCCGGAGGCAGCTGCAACGTCCACCACGTGTGCAGCTCTGCAGCAAGCAACTAAGCAGAACAGGAAGGCCGGCCACCCCCATGGGGTGGCCGGCCTTCCTGTTTTACAACTGGAAAACAGTCCTTACGGCGCGGCAACCGCGGTCGCGGTGGGCAGCAGGTCCTTGTATTCGTTCAGGGTCCCGTTCAGCACGGGCACGTTCAGCTGGCCCGTTTCGGAAGCGCCGCCGGACTGGCGCAGCTGGAGGACCTCCATGGCGCCTGCTGCAGCCTTGACGGTGCTGAGCGTGGCCTTGTCGTTCGCCGCGTTCAGGACCAGGGGAATGCCGGGCTTGACGGTCACTTCGGTCTGGGAGCCCTGGTCGCCGCTGAAGGTCAGGGTGATGTCGGAGGTGGAGGTGTTGTAGAACGTGCCGGCGACGTGGCCGGGGGCGTCATTGCCGTTGGAGACAATCATGACGTTGCGCAATTCCAGGTGGCCCATGTCCATGCGCACGCCGTCGGAGGCGGAGTAGACGATGGTGGTGCTTTGCTGGTTGATGGCACTGCAACCGGTAAACGCAAGGGCCCCGACGCCAATGGCGGCAATCAGGCCAAGGCGCTGTACTCGTTTGGCACCGGGGATGCCGGCAGCGGTTCTCACGTCAGTAACTCCTCATGGAAAGAACAATTATCTCGGACCAGCTTATCCGCATTGGCGGCAAAAGCCCGCTTTTGGGCCGGCCACATGAAGCTGCTGGGGCTGCCGCGGTTCACTGCACTGCACCTTCGCGGCGTTTAGTCAAGGCCCAAGGGAATCTCCAATTGTTGGAACAATTGTGCCTTCAGCGTATCCCCAATGCGCCCTGACCTGCGGAAACTCAAGGGAGCGGCCCTTTATTCGTGGTAAACTAGGACTATTGGAAAGGGAGAATCCACATGCTTTTTGAGGTCGGCGAGACAGTAGTTTACCCACACCACGGCGCAGCAAAGATCGAAGAGATCAAGATGCGCACCATCAAGGGTGAAGAGAAGATGTATCTCAAGCTCAAGGTGGCCCAGGGGGATCTAACCATCGAAGTGCCCGCAGAAAACGTCGACCTTGTCGGGGTCCGCGACGTTGTGGGCAAGGAAGGCTTGCAGCACGTCTTTGAAGTTCTTCGTGCCGAGTTTACGGAGGAGCCCACCAACTGGTCCCGCCGCTACAAGGCCAACCTGGAGAAGCTTGCATCCGGTGACGTCATCAAAGTTGCAGAAGTTGTCCGCGACCTCTGGCGCCGCGACCACGACCGTGGCCTTTCAGCAGGCGAGAAGCGCATGCTGGCCAAGGCCCGTCAGATCCTCATTTCCGAGCTTGCCCTGGCGGAAAAGACTGACGAGGACCGCGCAGCAGAAGTTCTTGACGAGGTCCTGGCCTCATAGTTGAGGCAATGCCCCACGCACTAACAAGGAACCCCGGCACCACACGGTGCCGGGGTTCCTTGCATCCCGGCGCTACTGTGGAGACATGAGTGATGAACTAAACGGCAGCTGCGCCGTCGTGATCGTTGCTGCCGGTTCCGGGCAGCGGCTGGGATTCGGGGTCCCCAAGGCCAGGGTGCCGCTGGGCGGGGAGCCCATGCTGGCCCACGCCGTCCTTGGGGTGGTCAACGCTGGCATCGCAGCCCAGATTTGCATTGCCATCCCTCCGGGCGATCCGGAAATGGCTGGCATCTGTGCCGATCTCCAGGAACAGGCCGGCCCCGGAATCCTGTGGTCCGTCGTCGAAGGCGGTGCGGACAGGTCCGAATCCGTGCGGGCCGCGCTGGCCGTCATGGCGGAGGGCATCACCACGGTCCTGGTCCACGACGGCGCGCGCCCGCTGACGCCGTCGGGCGTGTTTGAACGGGTCACGGCCGCGCTGCGCGACGGCGCGAGGGCAGTGATCCCGGCCCTGGCCGTGGTGGACACCATCAAGACCGTGGTGCCAACCGAGCTTCCTGCCACGGGGGCCGGTGTGGAAAAGGTGTCCGGCACCCCGCCCCGCAGCCGGCTCCGCGCCGTGCAGACGCCGCAGGGATTTGAGCTGGAGACCCTGCGCCGCGCCCATGCGCATGCGCTCACCCTCGATGCCGCAGCCGCCGCCCAGGTCACCGATGACGCCATGCTGGTGGAGGCCATCGGCGAGGACGTCTACGTGGTCCAGGGCTCAGCGCACAGCCTGAAAATCACCACCCCCACGGACCTTTTGCTGGCCGAGGCCATGCTGCAGGGCCCGCTCCGCCCGCGCTGGGTGGAGGGCTAGGCGATGGCCGGCGGGTGGAGCGGGCTGCCCCGCACCGGGATAGGCGTCGACGTCCATGCCTTTGCCCCGGAAATGGACGACGCCGGCACGAAGGTCCCGCTGTGGCTGGCGGGCCTGCTGTGGGAAGGCGAGCCGGGCCTGTCCGGCCATTCCGATGGCGACGCAGTGGCCCACGCCGCCGCTGACGCCTTGTTTTCCGCCGCCGGGGTGGGGGATCTGGGCACGCACTTTGGCACGGACCGCCCCGAATGGAAGGGTGCCAGCGGTGCAACACTGCTGGCCGAGGCCGCGCGCATTGTCCGCGCGGCAGGATTTGAGATCGGCAACATTGCCGTCCAGTTCATCGGAAACCGGCCCAAGTTCAGCCCGCGCCGGGCCGAAGCCGAAGCCGTGCTGGGTGCCGCGGCCGGTGCGCCGGTCTCCGTCAGTGCCACCACCTCGGATGCACTGGGTTTCACAGGCCGCGGCGAGGGCATCACGGCCGTCGCCACCGCCCTGGTCATCAAGGCGGCACCGTAAACCGCCGCGGCCAACACCAGCCCGCCACCCAAGCCGCCGCCCGAGAGGATACCCTAGAGCCGTGACCCTGCGCTTTTATGATTCCGCCACCGCCGCCGTCCGCGACTTCACGCCGCTCCGGGAGGGCCGGGTTTCGCTGTACTACTGCGGCGCCACCGTCCAGGGCGAACCGCACATCGGGCACGTCCGCTCCGCACTGGCCTTTGACCAGCTGACCCGCTGGTTGCAGACCACCGGCTACGAAGTCACCGTGGTGCGCAATGTGACGGACATTGACGACAAGATCCTGGTCAAGGCCGCCGAAAATGGCGAGCCCTGGTGGGCCCTCGCCTACCGCTTTGAGCAGGCCTTCGAGGACGCCTATGACGCCCTCGGCATTCTCAAACCCACGTACGAGCCCCGCGCCACCGGCCACATCCCGGAAATGCACGCGCTCATTGCCCGGCTCATCGAGCGCGGCCATGCCTACCCGGCCTTGGACGATTCCGGCGACGTGTACTTCGACGTGCGCTCCTGGGCCAAGTACGGCTCGCTGACGCACCAGAACATTGACGACATGCAGGCCGCGCCCGACGCCGACCCCCGGGGCAAGCGAGATTCCCGCGACTTTGCGCTGTGGAAGGGGTACAAGGATGGCGAGCCCGAGACGGCCCGCTGGGAATCCCCCTGGGGTGCCGGCCGCCCCGGCTGGCACCTGGAATGCTCCGCCATGGTCACGAAGTACCTTGGCACGGAGTTCGACATCCACGGCGGCGGGCTGGACCTGCGCTTCCCGCACCACGAAAATGAGATGGCGCAGTCGCAGGCGGCCGGCCATGGCTTCGCCAGCTTCTGGATGCACAACGGCATGGTCACCTATGAGGGTGAAAAAATGTCCAAGTCCATCGGCAACACCATCAACCCGCGCGAAATGCTGGAACTCGCCCGGCCGTTGGTGGTCCGCTACTACCTGGGCCAGGCGCACTACCGCTCGGTGCTGGACTACCGGCCCGGCTCGCTCACGGAGGCCGCGGCCGCCGTCGAACGCATTGAGACGTTTGCGAAAGCGGCCCTCGGGTTGCTCTTCCCCGGCAACGATTTTGGCTACATCGCAACGCGCCCGGACGCCTTCCGGTCCGCCATGGATGACGACCTCAACATCCCCGCAGCCCTCGCCGTGCTCCATGAAACAGTCCGGGCGGGCAACACTGCCCTGGCGGCAGGGGATGCGGACGCAGTCCAGGATGCGTTCCTGGCTGTCATGGGAATGACTGAGGCGCTGGGAATCAACCCCTTGGATGCACAGTGGCGGCAGGGGAGCGGCTCGGCGGCCGAGCTGGGCGCCCTGGACGTGCTGGTCGCGGCGCAGCTGGAGGCCAGGGCCCGGGCCCGGGCGGAGAAGAACTGGGCAGAATCGGACAGGATCCGCGACCTCCTGGCCGAAGCGGGAGTGGAAGTGGCCGACTCGGCAACCGGCTCCACCTGGTCCCTGAAGCGCTAACCCCCCACCCCCACCGACCCTCGGTTCCAAACGGGCCACTTTTCCCCGACGCTCGGTTGCAAGTGGGTGGAAATTGGCGAACGCTCCCTCAATGGCTGCGGGAGCGTTGCCAAAAAATGCCCCGATTGCAACCGAGCGTCCGGATAGGGCGGGGCGTGAGAAAGGGCACTTTTGGGCCCGCGTATCGGGAAATTGGCGTCTAGGCCGTAAGCTATTAGCTACGGGTGTCCACTATCCCGTTCTCCCGTGCGCCTAAAATGCGAGTGCGGGCATACTTGTTTGACGACTTCGGGGCCTTGAAAAAACCGGCACCGCACCAATCGTAAGGGTTTTACCATGGCCAACAATCCCCGCTCCGGCGCCGTCCGCAAATTGAAGAAGGGTCCCCTCAAGGGCACGGGCGGACTGGGCCGCAAGGCACTTGAGGGCAAGGGTCCCACCCCGAAGGCCGAAGAACGCACCTATCACAAGGCGTACAAGAACAAGCAGCTTGCCGAGCGTTCAGCGGCCAAGCACAGCGCCGGCGCCGGCGGCCACACCAGCAACCGGCGCAGCAGCGGGCCGAAGGGCCGGGCCACCGAAGAGCTGGTCACGGGCCGCAACTCCGTGGTGGAGGCACTGCGCGCCGGCATCCCCGCGAAGGCGCTGTACGTTGCCGTGCGCGTGGACATGGACGAGCGCGTGCGCGAATCCATCAAGCTGGCCAACGAGCGCGGCATCCCCCTGCTTGAGGCCCACAAGCCGGAACTGGACCGCCTCACCGAAGACGCCATCCACCAGGGCCTCGTCCTGCAGATTCCGCCGTATGAGTACGAAGACGCCGTGGACATGGCCAGCGACGTCATGGCCAAGTGGAAAAAGGGCCACATTGCCAATGCCCCGCTCATCGTCGCGCTGGACGGAATCACGGACACCCGCAACCTGGGCGCCATCATCCGCAGCGTGTCCGCATTCTCGGGCCACGCCGTGATCATTCCCGAGCGCCGCAGTGCCGGAGTCACGGCCGCCGCCTGGAAGACCAGTGCTGGGGCAGCCGTGCGCGTCCCAGTTGCCAAGGCCCCCAACCTGAACCGCGCCATCGGCGCCTTCCAGAAGATGGGTTACTTTGTGCTGGGCCTGGACGGCGAAGGCGATGTATCCCTGCCCGACCTTGGCCTGGCCAAGGATCCGATCTGCCTGGTGGTGGGCTCGGAAGGCAAGGGGCTCTCCCGCCTGGTGCGTGAAAACTGCGACCAGATTGTCTCCATCCCGATCAACTCGGCCATGGAATCCCTGAACGCTTCCATGGCCGTGGGCATCAGCCTCTACGAGGTTTCAAAACAGCGCAGCACCCAGGCCTAACTGTGCCGGTAACTGATGTCGAAACCGTTGGAACCCTCGGGATGGGATTGTCGCGCCGGTTCCCCCTTGGCGTGAGCACCCTGGCCCAAAAGCATGGTCCGGATGCCGTCAATGTTGCCGTGTATGCGCCTGCCCGCCGCCGGGTGGCACTGTGCCACCAGGCTCCCGGGGGGCCCTGGAAGGCAGTCCTGCTGCCTGACGTGACCGACGGCGTCCACCACGGCCTGATTGCCGACATGCCGGTGGGCAGCCGGTACGGCTTCTACACGGGGTTCGACAGCGATTCCGGCCAGCTGCTGCAGGTGGATCCCGAATCCGTCCAGCTGCTGCTGGATCCGTACGGGCGCTACATTGACGAACACGAGGCCGCGGACGGCACGGCGCGATACGTCTCGGTGCGCATGCAATCGGACTTCGACTGGGGCAATGTCGTCCGGCCCAACACGCCGCGCCGCAACACGGTGCTCTATGAGGCACATGTGCGCGGCCAGACCATGCTGCACCCGGGCATCCCCGAAGACATCAGGGGCACCTATGCGGGCATGGCGCACCCCGTGATGATCAAGCACCTGCAGGAGCTCGGGGTGACCGCCGTGCAATTGCTGCCCATCCACTTCCACATTGACGAGCCACACCTGCACGGCACGGGCATGCGCAACTACTGGGGCTACAACTCCCTGGGCTTCTTTGCGCCCCAGGTGGACTATGCCAGCGCCGACGCACGCCGCCGCGGCCCGGAAGCCGTCCAGGCGGAACTGAAGGGCATGGTGAAGCTGCTCCACATGGCCGGGATTGAAGTAATCCTGGACGTGGTCTACAACCACACCGCTGAGGGCGGGCAGGGCGGACCTGCGCTGAGCTGGCGCGGCCTGGCCGAGGAACAGTACTACCGCATGCACGACGGCGGCTACGTCGACACCACCGGCTGCGGCAACTCCCTGAACTTCGGCAATCCCCATGTCATCAGAATGGCCATGGACTCGCTGCGGTACTGGGTGGAGGAATTTCACGTCGACGGCTTCAGGTTTGACCTGGCCGTGTCACTGGCGCGCAACGGGACGCATGAGTTCAGCAGCCAGCACCCGTTCCTCCTGGCCGCAGCCACGGACGGGGTCCTGGCTGCCACCAAGCTCATTGCCGAGCCCTGGGACATGGGAATCGACGGCTGGCAGACGGGCAACTTCCCCACCGGCTGGTCCGACTGGAACGACTCGTTCCGGGACAACGTCCGCAGCGTGTGGCTCACCGACCGCGCATCCCAGCTGGACGGGCACCACCACGGAAGCCTGGGCAAGCTGGGAGACGCCCTTGGCGGCTCGGCAGGGCTGTTCGCGCAGTCCGGTCGCAGCCCCATGGCGTCCATCAACCTGCTGACGGCCCATGACGGGTTCACCCTGGCCGACCTCACCGCGTACAACCACAAGCACAATGAGGACAACCAGGAAGGCAACCGCGACGGCCACGACCACAACCGCAGCTGGAACCACGGGGTCGAGGGCATCAGCAACGATCCCGCCATCCTGGCCGAGCGGTCCCGCACTGCCCGGAACCTGATGGCCACCCTGCTGCTGGCCCTGGGCGTGCCCATGATCACGGCCGGCGACGAGCTGGGACGGAGCCAGGGCGGAAACAACAACGCCTACTGCCAGGACAATGAAATCGCCTGGCTGGACTGGAGCATGGACGACGACGCGAAGACCATGCTCTCGGCCACCCGGCGCCTCCTGCAGATCCGCAAGGACTTCCTCGCAGAGCAGCCCAGCAGCTACCCCATGCGCGGCGGCGAATCGTTTATCCACTGGTTTGGCGCGGACGGCCTCCCCATGACGCCTGAACGATGGACCAACCCGCATGAACGCGTCCTGACCATGCTCATCGGTTCGCCCCACGGCCTGGTGGACGGGCTGGTGGTCTTCAACACCGGCATCACCGATGAAATGGTCACGCTGCCCGCCAACCCCCGCTACGCCACGGATCCCGCCGCGGAGCCGGGCCCATTCATGTTGCGCATGACCACCGCCGCCGCGGGGACGGACCGCGACGGCGAACCCACCTTCCGGCTGCCCCGTTCCGTTCCGCGCGTCCCGGCAGGGGACGCCGTCCCCGTCGAGGCCAACACGGTGCAGATCTACCGCAACGACCTGGCCCCGCGCTGACCCGGCGCGCGGGCCGCGCTAGGCCGTCGCGATGAGTCCCAGCTCGGCGGAATTGGCCATTGCGGCATGGCGGGGCAGCACCTTGACGCCGTAGCCAAAGCTGCCGGACCGGTCAATGACCAGGTCGGCGGTGAATTGGAAGCGGCCCTCACCCAACTCTGAGACGCCATCCAGCGTGAGGATGCGGGTGTCGCTGAGTTCGTCGGAGTCACCCACGCGGCCGTAGGCCACCTGGACACTGACATCGTCCGGGCTCAGCCCGCCCAGGTTCACGTTGGCCCGCACCTGGATGGTTTCCCCGATCTGGGGCTCATCGGAAATGCCGTGGGAGTCCACATGCTCTATGTGGAGGCCGCCCCACTCGGCGCGCACCTTCTCGGTCCAGGCCGCGAATTCCTTCGTGGCGGCATAGCCGTCGGCCCGGGCGGCACGGCCGGCCTCGGCGGCCGGCTGGTACAGGCGCTGGACGTATTCGGACACCATGCGCCCGGCGGAGACGGCCGGGCCCAGGTGGGCCAGGGTGTGCTTGATCATGGAGATCCAATGCGACGGCAGCCCGTCGCCGCTGGGCTGCGACGGACCGGCCGCCCCCGCGCCTGCGGACACCAGGTCGCCGTAGAAGCGCGGCGCCACCTGTGTTTCCAGGAGTTCGTACAGGGCCGCGGATTCGATGTCGTCGCGTTCCTTCTCGCTGGTCCCCTGGTTGGCCGTGGGGATTGCCCAGCCGTTTTCGCCGTCGTACAGCTCATCCCACCAGCCGTCCATGACGGACAGGTTCAGGGAGCCGTTGATGGCGGCCTTCATGCCGGAGGTTCCGCAGGCCTCCAGCGGGCGGAGGGGGTTGTTCAACCAGACGTCGCAGCCGGGGAACAATGTGCGGGCCATGGCGATGTCGTAGTTGGGCAGGAACACAATCCGGTGGCGGACTTCCGGGTCGTCGGTGAACTGGACCAGGTCCTGGATCATCTTCTTGCCTGCGTCGTCGGCCGGGTGGGACTTGCCGGCGATGATGATCTGGATGGGATGCTCAGGGTGCAGCAGCAGGGCCTTGAGCCGGGCGGGGTCGCGCAGCATCAGCGTCAGGCGCTTGTACGTGGGCACGCGCCGGGCAAAACCGATGGTCAGCACGTCCGGATCCAGGGCGGCATCGGTCCAGGCCAGCTGGGCGTCCGCGGCGCCCCTCTTCTTCCACGAGGCCCGCAGGCGGGCCCGTGCGTCCTCAACCAGGGCTGTGCGCAGGCGGCGGCGCAGGGCCCAGACGTCTGCGTCGCTGACGTCGTACACCTTGGACCAGTCCGGGCCGTTGAGCACGTCGGCGCCAAACTTTTCGCGGGCCAGCTCGGCGAGGGCAGGGTCCACCCAGGTGGGCACGTGCACGCCGTTGGTCACGGACGTGATGGGGACGTCGTCGTGGTCGAAGCCCTGCCAGAGCCCGGCAAACATTTCCCGCGACACCACACCGTGGAGCTTCGCCACGCCGTTGGCCCGCTGTGCCAGGCGCAGCCCCATGACGGCCATGTTGAACACATCCGGATTGCCGCCGTCGTAGTTCTCGGCGCCCAGCGCCAGGATTTCGGCCACGGGGACGCCTGGCGCCAGTTCACCGGCAAAGAAGTGTTCGATCATGCTGCGCGGGAAGCGGTCAATTCCCGCAGGAACGGGCGTGTGGGTGGTGAACACCGTCGATGCCCTGCCCGCGGCCAGTGCCTCGCCAAAGCTCAGCGGGCGTTCCGTGACCGACGCATCCATGAGTTCGCGGATGCGCTCAATGCCGAGGAAGCCGGCGTGCCCCTCATTGGTGTGGAACACCTCCGGCGCCGGGGTGCCGGTGAGGCGGGCGTAGGCACGCAGCGCCTTGACCCCGCCCATGCCCAGCAGCAGTTCCTGGGCCAGCCGGTGGTCCCCGCCCCCGCCGTACAGGCGGTCGGTCACGCCCCGTGCGGCGTCGTCGTTCTCGGCAACATTGGAATCCAGCAGCAGCAGGGGCACCCGGCCCACATCCGCACGCCATACATTGGCCAGCAGCACCCGGCCGTCCGGCAGCGGCAGGGAAATCCGCACGGGCGTCCCGTCATCCTCGCGCAGCAGAGTCAGCGGCAGCGAGTCAGGGTCCAGCAGGGGGTACGTCTCCTGCTGCCAGGCGTCCTTGGACAGGGACTGCTTGAAGTAGCCGGCCTGGTAGAGCAGCCCCACGCCGATGAGCGGCACGCCCAGGTCGGAGGCGGACTTGAGGTGGTCCCCGGCCAGGATGCCCAGGCCGCCGGAATATTGCGGCAGCACCTCCGTGATGCCGAACTCGGGTGAGAAGTAGGCGATCGCAGCCGGAGCATCCGTGCCCAGGCCCTGGTACCAGCGTGGCTCGTTGAGGTACTGGTCCAGGCTGCGGGCGGCCTCCGCCACGCCGGCCACCACCGCCGGATCGGCAGCCAGTGCCAGCAGCTGTTCGCGGGTGATGGCGGCCAGCATTGCCAGGGGGTCGTGCCGCACCTCGTCCCACAATTTCGGATCAAGCGACTCAAAGAGCCTCCGCGTCGGCAGGTGCCATGACCAGCGCAGGTTCGTTGCCAGGCGGGACAGGGCACCAATCTCCTCGGGGACAACGGTGCGGACAGTGAATCTACGATTTGCCTTCATGCCGGTCACCCTAACCCATGAATGTTTACGCAACGCTTCGCGGGGACACAAAAGCGATTTCGTGACGTCATGAATCCTGCGCTGCACCCGAATTTGCCTGCATGCTGGACGAATCGCCCAACTTTGCCGTAGACCTTAGGAATATTTGGGCGAAGTCGCTAACGTCGTCTCTGTGACTACTTCCAAGCCAGCACGCCACGCATCCGCCCCGACGGCCCACCCGGCCTCGGAACCGTCGCCAGCGCCGTCGCCCACGGAAGGCCTGCGCTTTGGCAGAATCCCCATCACCAACATCCAGCCCGTCATTGAGGATGGAAAGTTCCCGGCCAAGGCTGTGCGCGGCGGCGACATCCAGGTGCGCGCCGTCGTATTCCGGGAAGGGCACGACGCCGTTGGCGTGACGGCGGTCCTGTTCGACCCCAGTGGCGCCGAGGCCCAGCGCACCCGCCTCAAGCCGCTGGGCAAGGGGAGCGATGCGTGGGGCGGCGTGCTGACGCCAGCCACCGTGGGGGAGTGGTCGTTTGCCGTGGAGGGCTGGACGGACCTCTACGCCACCTGGACCCACAATGCGCAGGTGAAAATCAACGCCGGCGTGGACGTGGATGTCATGCTCGCCGAGGGCCGCCAGCTTTTGTCCAGGGCGGCCAAGGCATGCCCCGCCCCCGCGGACGCCAAGGTTTTCAAGCAGGCCGCCAAGGCGCTCGCCGATGACTCCCTCAACACCAACGACCGCCTGGCCGCCGGCACCGGTCCCGCCGTCCGCGCCGCCGTCGGGCGCTTCCCGCTGCGGGACCTGGTGACCCGGAGCCGGCGCTACCCGCTTCAGGTGGAGCGCGACGCCGCCGGCCGTGGCGCCTGGTATGAGTTCTTCCCCCGTTCAGAGGGCGCACGACGCGATCCCACCACTGGCCTGTGGAGCAGCGGGACATTCACGACGGCGGCCCGTCGCCTTCCAGCGGTCGCCGCCATGGGCTTTGACGTTGTGTACCTGCCCCCCATCCACCCCATCGGCACCATCAACCGCAAGGGCCCGAACAACACCCTGGTGGCGGGGCCGGCGGATCCCGGCTCGCCCTGGGCCATCGGCTCCGCGGCCGGCGGGCACGACTCCATCCACCCGGACCTGGGCACGTTTGGCGACTTTGACGCGTTTGTGGCCGCCGCCAACGAACTTGGCCTGGAAGTGGCGCTGGACCTGGCTCTGCAGTGCGCCCCGGACCACCCGTGGGCCACGGCCCACCCGGAATGGTTCACCACCCGGGTGGACGGGACCATCGCCTACGCGGAAAACCCGCCGAAAAAGTACCAGGACATCTACCCGCTGAACTTTGACAACGATCCGGCCGGGCTTTCCGCGGAAATCCTGCGCATTGTGCGGTTGTGGATCGGCCACGGCGTGAAGATCTTCCGGGTCGACAATCCCCACACGAAGCCCGTCTGGTTCTGGGAATGGCTCATCGGCACGGTCAACGCCGAAAACCCTGACGTGGTGTTCCTGGCGGAGGCTTTCACGCGCCCGGCCATGATGGCGGCGCTGGGCCGGGCAGGATTCCAGCAGTCCTACAGCTACTTCACGTGGCGCAACACCAAGGAGGAGCTGGAGGAATACCTGGTCCATGTCAGCCGCGAATCCGCCGGCTACTTCCGCCCGAATTTCTTCGTCAACACCCCTGACATCCTCACGGAATTCCTGCAGTACGGGGGGCCGGCCGCCTTCAAGATCCGGGCCATCCTGGCGGCCATGGGCAGCCCGTTGTGGGGCATGTACGCCGGCTACGAGTTGTTTGAGCACGTGGCCCGGCCCGGCTCCGAGGAAAACATTGACAACGAAAAATACCAGTACAAGGACAGGGACTTTGCCGGGGCGGAGGCTGCCGGAAAGTCCCTGGCGCCCTTTGTCACGCTGCTGAACAAGATCCGCCGCGCCCACCCGTCGCTGCTGGACCTGGAAAACCTGACCCTGCACCGAAGCTCCGACCCTTCCACGCTGGTTTTCAGCAAGCACAAGACCATTGCGGCCACGAAGGATGAGCCGGCCCGCAAGGACACGATCATCGTGGTCATCAATGTGGACCCCCACAGCATGCGCGAAGGCCAGGTCACCCTTGACCTGGAGGCGCTGGAGCTGGACGGGCTTGCCCCGGACGGCACCTTCATCGTGGACGAGCTCATCACCGGCGCCACCTGGAACTGGGGCCGGCAAAACTACTTCCGCCTGGATGCGCACCTGGAACCGGCCCACATCCTGCACGTGCGGCGCTAGCGGTGCCCATGAGCCCAGACATCCTCGCCCTGCTGTCACCCTGGCTCCCACAGCAGCGCTGGTACCCCCTCAAGGACGGTGCCCCGGCGGCCCCGCGCCTGCGCCAGGCGTTGGATGTCCCGTCCGCCCGTCCCGGCACGGCCTACCGCGTGCTGGTCATCGACCTCGCTGCCGCGGCTCCGGCTGTCGCGGACAGGTCCGCAGACACGGACGACGCCGGCACTCCGGTCACGCTGCAGGTCCCCGTGGGCGTCCACCAGGGAAGGCAGGGCGACCTCCCCGACGCATCCCTGATCGGGACCACCGAAGACGGCGAATGGATTTACGACGCCCTTTTCGACCCTGGATTCATGGACGCCTGGCTGTCGGTGTTGACCGGTGCCACGAAAGTGGACGCCGTGGCGACGTGGCACAGTGATGCCATATCAGTTGAAGGGTTCGACGCGCCGCTGCCGTCCGTCCGTGTGATGTCCAGTGAGCAGTCCAACAGCTCGGTCGTGTTCGAACTGGGCGGACGGCCGCTTATCGCAAAGTTTTTCCGGGTCCTGCAATCCGGCCTGCATCCGGAAGTGGAGTTGGGCCGGGCGCTCCTGACGGCCGGCAATGCCTTTGTCCCGGCCCTTTGTGCCGCCGCCACGGCGGAACTGGTGCCGCCGCTCGTTTCGAAACCGGGCCAGGGCGTCGGCCAGACCACGCTTCTTGTCATTCACACCTTCATTCCAGGCGGGCAGGACGGTTGGGAGAGTGCACTGGCTGCCGTTTCGGGCGGCCGAGGCTTTACCGCGGAGGCCCATGCCATCGGGTCGGCGCTGGCCCGCGTGCACGGCAGCCTGCGCAGTTCGCTGGGGGAGCTCAGCTGCACCGGGGAGGAAGTCGCGGCGTTTGTCGAGGCGATCATCGCCCGGCTGGCGTGGTCCTGGGAGCTCGCGGCGGCCGCCGTCGGGCCTTATGACCGCCAGCTCAACCACATCATGGCACAACTGCGCCACTTGCGGGAGCTGCCGCCCGTCCAGCACATCCACGGTGACCTCCACCTGGGCCAGCTGATCCATGTGCCCACTCCAGGGAACAGCCGCTGGTACTTCCTTGACTTCGAGGGGGAGCCGCTGCGGCCGCTGGCAGAACGCAGAAAGCCGGACGTGGCGCTGCGCGACGTCGTGGGCATGGTCCGCTCCTTCGACTACGCGGGTGCACAGGCCGTCAGGCAGGGCCTGGCCAGCGCCGAATTCGGCTCCGCCTGGTCGGACGCGTGCAGCGAGGCGTTCATTGAGGGGTACCAGGGCGGGTGGCCCAACAGTGTGGAGAAGACCTCCGTCCTCTACCGGGCATTGTTGCTGGACAAGGCACTTTATGAAGTTGTTTATGAATTGCACAACCGGCCCGAGTGGGTGGGCGTGCCGGTGCAGGCCGTTCGGAATTTGTTTGAATCAAGGGAAAGTAGCGTGGACATGGGACTGAAGAAAGCCGCCAGACTCGCAGTGGATGCGGGTATCCTGGCCAGTGTTTCGGACGGAACGCACTATGCGCCACATTCCGTGCTCGGCGCCCATCTGGGCGAGGACGGTTCGGCAACCATCCGCACCTTGCGGCACTTGGCGGAGTCGGTGACGGTGGTGACCGGCAGCGGCAGCTTCCCCATGGTGCACGAGCACGGCGGGATCTGGGTTGCCGTGGTGCCCGTGGAGGAAACCGGGCATGTGCCGGATTATCGCCTGGAAGTGCGGTATGCCGATGGTTTGCACAGGGTTGATGACCCCTACCGCTACCTTCCCACCGTTGGCGAACTTGACCTGCACCTCATGGCAGAGGGGCGGCATGAAACGTTGTGGACTGTGCTGGGCGCCCATGTCCGGCGCTACCACTCCGCCATGGGAGACGTCGCCGGCGTCAGTTTCGCCGTCTGGGCTCCGGGGGTCCGGGCCGTGCGCGTCATTGGCGAGTTCAATGGCTGGGATGGTAGGTCGCATGCCATGCGCAGTTTGGGGACAAGCGGGATCTGGGAGTTGTTCGTTCCCGAGGTGGAGCCAGGTGCACGCTACAAGTTTGAAATTCTCACCGAGCACGGGCAGTGGCTGGAAAAGGCTGATCCCATGGCGTACGGCACGGAGGTGCCGCCGCTGACGGCTTCGCGCGTGGTGGAGTCCACCTATGCGTTTCAGGACTCGGCCTGGATGGCGGCCCGCGCCGCTCGGGATCCCCACAACTCACCCATGAGCGTGTATGAGGTCCATCTCGGCTCGTGGAGGCAGGGGCTGGGCTACCGTGAGCTTGCCACGGATCTGGTGGACTACGTCAAGTGGCTCGGTTTCACCCATGTTGAGTTCATGCCCGTCTCGGAGCATCCGTTTGGCGGCTCGTGGGGTTACCAGGTGACGTCCTACTTTGCGCCCACCTCGCGGTTTGGCCACCCCGACGAATTTCGCTTCCTGGTCGATGCGCTGCACCAGGCCGGCATCGGCGTCATCATGGACTGGGTGCCGGCCCATTTTCCCAAGGACGAATGGGCGCTCGCCAATTTCAACGGCTCGGCCCAGTACGAACACGCCGATCCCCGGCTTGGCGAGCATCCCGACTGGGGAACGCTCATCTTTGACTTTGGCCGCAACGAAGTCCGCAATTTCCTGGTGGCAAATGCCCTCTACTGGATGGAAGAGTTCCACATCGACGGGCTGCGGGTGGACGCCGTCGCCTCCATGCTCTACCTCGACTATTCCCGCGAGGAAGGGCAGTGGAGCCCCAACCGATTCGGCGGGCGGGAGAACCTGGAGGCCATCAGCTTCCTGCAGGAAATGAACGCAACCGTCTACCGTCGCAACGCCGGTGCCGTGACCATTGCCGAAGAATCCACGGCATTTCCGGGCGTGACCGCGCCGACCAGCGCCGGCGGGCTGGGCTTCGGCATCAAGTGGAACATGGGCTGGATGCATGACTCCCTGAGCTATATGGAGGAGGATCCCGTCAACCGCGGGTGGCACCACAACCAAATCACCTTCTCCCTGGTCTACGCGTTTACGGAAAACTTCCTGCTGCCCATCAGCCACGACGAGGTTGTCCACGGCAAGGGCTCGCTGCTGCGCAAGATGCCGGGGGACAGGTGGCAGCAGCTGGCAAACCTTCGTGCCTTCCTGGCGTTTCAGTGGGCGCACCCCGGCAAGCAGCTGATCTTTATGGGCACTGAATTTGGCCAGGAAGCCGAATGGAGCGAACAGCACGGACTTGATTGGTGGCTGGCGGAGAACCCGCCGCACCGAGGCATCCAATTGCTGGTCAAGAAGCTGAACCAGGTCTATTCCACCACTCCCGCCCTCTCGGAACAGGACAACAAGCCCGAAGGCTTTAGCTGGATCAACGGGGGTGACACCACGCACAATGTGGTTTCCTTCATTCGTTGGGACGGGGCCGGCAACCCCCTGGTGTGTGTCGTCAACTTTGCGGGCGTTGCCTATGAAGACTTCCGCGTTGGAGTGCCTTCCGCCGGGAAGTGGGAAGAAGTGCTTAACACGGACAGTGCCGAATATGGCGGATCCAATGTGGTCAACGCGGCGCCACTCCCCGGGGAAGACCGGCCGTGGGACGGGCAAAAGTACTCCGTGGGCCTACGGATTCCGCCCCTTGGCGCCGTCTACCTGGTCCGCTCCAAGGGGTAGCTGGGCAGTCCCGATCTAACACCTGCCGTTGGTTTGGCTTTTGCCGCCGGCAGGTGTTAGAGTAAGTACCCCGCCGGGCGAACAGCCCGGCATGGAACCAGACCACATCATCGGCCTAGAAAATAGGTGTAATGATGTGTGTTTACTCGTGAGTTGGTTATCAATTGCGGAATAAATGAATCTGGTTGTCGGATTTGCTTTTAGAAAGCAGATCAGATAAGTTTGTGAA
>NZ_JAAKZI010000046.1 GCF_011045165.1 Arthrobacter silviterrae | reverse complement strand
GTACGCAGCCAAGTACGCCAATTTCTGTGCCGGCGTGAACGACCTGCGAGGGGTCGGGCCACCGGACCTGGGGCCAATATTACTCATGGACCCATTCTCCCGCGGCGGGGAAATAGTAGAGACAGACATTAGTGGTGATCCTGATTCTCGCCCTACGAATTAGACGAAGTTGCTATGAGGTGCTGGCCTTACCCAACCCTGACACGTAGGGCAAAGGCCTGCACCCGCGAGGCCCGCAATGCCTTCACAAAATCAAGGCGGGCCTGGATGCTCTCGGGAAGTTCATCTGAGTCCATGTCCAGCAGAAACGACGGGTCGACGTCGAACATCTCGCAAAGTGCCGTCAGGACCCTCTTGTCCCGAACCAAGGCACCAGTGCCATCTTTCATGTAGAACCACCGTGCCCGCGACATGCCAACCCCATGCTTGGCAAGCTTTTCCTTGACCTCACGGAAAGTGACCGCCTCGCCGCGCTTTTCAGCCGCCGCGTCCAACAGCAGGTTTAGGCGCCTGGCCAGAGCCACCTGGGGCGACAGCGGCTCCGGCGTCCCCCTAGGTCCAGCGGTCATGCCCGGCTCCTCACAATCCAAGTTTGGACGGATCCAGATTCCCCGGCTCCGTCGCGTTCCCTCCAGTATTGTCGCCGGCTTTCAGCACCGCAAGAAGCCCGCAAGCCACCGGAAACCCCGGAAAATCAAGGAACTGCCAAACCAGCAGGGACGTTATATCCGGAGCCCTGAGTTTTGCGCCTACACGTGCCGTTGGATATAAGTGATTACAGCTAATTGTCAATGGAAGATTTGGCCGAAACTACACTATTCGCCTTCATTCATCTTATCGTCGTAGCGATCGCTAGCTTCATAGGCTTCAAGGTCTTTTTCGGCAGCATACTCTTCCTCAGCAAGCTGATCTTTTGGGCTCAGGAAGCCGTGGTCGATGTCGACGAAACGCAGACGAAATCCATCCAAAGCAGGATCATTAAGGTGTCCAAGAATCTGATTCTTGGACATCGATGAAAGGCTACCCTGAGTTGAGATGGTTATAACTTCCGATCCTTCGGACCAGCTTATCTGCGGGTTCTTGGCATAATAGTCATTTGAGACTATATCTGCGACGATCCGATCAAATCGGCGTTGAACAGTGAGAGGAAATACTTTCCTACTTACCGGCTGCTCCTCCGCCAAGCCCCTAACGACTTCAAGGAGTTCGTCGATTTTGTCCGAGTCGCTCCGTTCAGCGACATTTTTCGACTCGATGCCCGCTTTGACTTTCGCTACTTCTGCCTCAATCGAAGGCCATAGATGACCAACACGTTCAGCCAAGATTGCTGAGTCGATCTTCGGACCCCGTTCGGACGAATTGAGCGCCTCCATTATTTCCAAAAAGCCATCTTGGTTGGCAAACTTCATTTGGAACGACGTCACGGGTCCATTGACCTCGCCGGTCTTCTCGAAATCTATCAGCAGGACAGGCATGAGTTCTCGCTTGCCCGCAACTTTCCTCGATAGCGCACCTGCCTCAAAGTTGAGCCAGGGTGCATGCTGATTCGATTTTGAGACACATACGATTCCAAAATCCGTGTCGCTGAGTGATTTATCAATTTCAGGTAACCATAGGGTGCCAGCCTTGTTCTCTGTGCTAATCCAGGGCTCTGCAACGTCAAACACTGACTTTAATCCCTTGTGGATAGCCTGTGCGACTCCCTTACTATCCCCTGACCAACTAATAAAGACTTTCAAAACGTTCCCCTAGCTCGCGATGATGATCACGCAAGCCTACCAACGCCGATGGATAAGATCACTCACTCATGGCTCTTTCTCGTCACGCACTAAGTCATGCCCCTCCGGAGCCTCCTGGACGCCCTGCATGAGCCTGTCGTAGGCCAGACGGTCAGGTGGTTGCGTTCATGTTTTGGCTGCCACGGTCTACGGCGTACTTTTTGGCGTCTAGGGCCATCGCTGCCCATGCCTTGTGCTCGGCTCGTTCACTCATTCATCAAATAGTAGCTCGATTGTCAGATTGTTGAATAGGTTAATATGTTGCTTCTACTTATCCGTTAAAATTGATATAATAGACACAAAGGTATTCGTCCGACCTCTTGGCTCATCTAACGAAACCCACTCCAAAGATCGGGTACCTTTGAGGGTCAATTAAAACGCGACATTGAGCCAGATAACAGCGCTTCTTATTTAGCGACGACCACGCCAGCCGCGACGTTTTTGATAATGATGCAACAGACGCATCTTTTCCCTGTATGCGACCGGCCAGTCTTGCCAGACCAATCGGCTTGGGGAATCATCGTACATAGTTACGACGAGAGTGTTGACCGTTGTACCCGCACGGACGTCGGCTGGAACTGGTCTATTCCACTTAGGCCGATCGGTGTACTTGCAAAAATCACCATTTGATATCTGGTCATCTTCTCTTGAAACATATTTGCACGAGCCGATACCTTCTTGGTCATACACGTAGAGAAAATTCTGGTAACCGCCTGGATTCCCATACGACGTTGACTCTGCGTGCACGTAGTTGCTCGCACCAATCACCACGAGTTGGCCGGTGGACTGCGGTACGGCATCAGTAAAAGTAACTCGACCCAGGCGAACATCATTCTGACCAAACGTTGTAACTTTGAGACCCCACCAGAACTTTGGATCAGTAATCGTAACCGACCATGAAACCACTCGCTCCTCAATGCTTCGAGTCACCACCCACGCGTGCGGTGTTGAGTACGTGTGATCTACCCACGTCACAGGCGACTCACTCGAATCGTCTGTTGCATGCTTCCGTTCCCGAAACACGGGTGTCCCCATCAAGTCCTTCATGTATTCGTCTGTAGCTCCATTAGCCAGCTCGTCGAGCTTCTGACGCCAATGGTGGCGGCTCCCCCAGCCGTGAAGATACCATCGTGCTGTACCAACCCAAATTGCACGTGCAGCCACAAGAGCTCCCAGGAGCGGAAGTCCGTTCGTCACGATGTCCCAGAGAGTACTCATTTCACTATCATCGGGCATCGCTGCACATACTCGCGGAAGCCAAACGAAAAACTATTTCACACACGCGCCACTGGGACCCATGAGAGGGTGCGGTATGCCCATTGGCCTCTTCGGCACGATAGCGAACCGCAAGGCACTTTGCCATGCCAATTTGCATTTAGTCATGTTGTTTAAGGCCGTTTACACCATGGACTGGTGAGAGTAAATTGTTCAGAATGGACGGGTCCAATATGACCCGCCTGCGCGGCGCAGGAGTGTTACCCATGGAACCCTCAATCTTAATGAATCTCACGCGGAGCCGAATCCTACACATGCTGGTGACCGAGGGTCCATGCTCGGTGGCGCACATCGCCTCCGCCCTGGGCCTGTCCAAGAGGGTCACTCTCCGCGAGATCACGTTCCTTGTTGACCGTGGCGTCGTAACCCGTATTGTGCCCACCCACGGGCGCATTGACCCGCACTTTGCTGCGGGCGTCCCCGAGATTTTCCAGGAAATGGCACGGGCGTACCAATTCCTTGGACTCAAGTTTTGAGCAGCCTTCCAGCCTGACTGGTTTTCAGTCATATTGTTCACCGCTTCCCTAACTATGAGAGTGGTACGAACACAATTGGCCACCGTCAATCAGTCGGCAGCCCCATAGGAAAGGCACCCCGATGACGATCTACACTGATCCAGAGAACCGCATCGATTCCGACACGAACCGATGGCTGTCACCAACCGACATCTGCCATGAACTGCAGATTCCGCTGCAGACGTTCTACCAGTGGCGGGTCAAGGGAATTGGACCGCGTGCCTACCGTTTTGGCAGGCACTTGCGCATTGATCGCCGCGACTTCGATGAATGGCTGCAGTCCCACGTTGAAGCCGGCCACACCTTCGGTTCCCCAGAACACTGAGGGGAAGCATGTTAGCCAATACAGTTCCCGATCACTCCCAGGACCCGACCGCCGAGGAATGGTTGTCCCCACGGGAAATTTGCAATATTCTGCACATCCCGGAACAAACCTTCTACCAATGGCGCGTCAACCACCAAGGTCCCCGTGCCCACAAAGTCGGCAGGCATGTGCGCGTCATTCGCAGCGACTTCGAGACCTGGATCGCCGAGCATTTGGAGGCATAATGACTCCGCGGCCACCCTTGCCACTGGGCTCCTGGGGGAGAATCCGCCGCCAACGCGTGAAGAGCGGTAGGTGGCATGCAACTGCCCGCTACAGGGACACCGACGGCAAAACGCGTGCAGTTGAGGCCTGGGGCGATACAGGCGCTGCTGCGGAGCGTGCCCTCATTACAGTGCTCAAGGACCGGCAGGCCCATGTGGAGTCCGACATAACTCCCAGCATGCGACTGTCCGAACTCAGTACCCTGTGGTTCGACGAAATCGAAAATAACGGTCGCGCAGGGCGGCGCACGATCGACGGATACAAAGACACCTACAACCGCGCCATTGCGCCCGCTTTGGCAGGCGTTCGTCTCAACGAAATGACAACGGGCCGACTGGACCGTTTCCTGAAGAATGTTGCCCTCGATCATGCAACAACCGCCCGACATGCCAAAATCGTGCTCACTGGCATTCTCGGGCTCGCCGTTCGGCAGGATGCCCTCCGCAGCAATCCCATTCGTGATGTGGGCGCGATCAAGCTCGCCACAAAAGACGTTAGGGCACTGTCGCCCATCGAGGTCAAGAAGCTAAGAACCATCGTCCGCAAATGGCAGGACGACCCCGACCACCAAGGCCGCCCACGGGCATCCGACCTCATCGACGTACTGGACATCTTCCTGGCCACGGGTGCGCGCATCGGCGAAGTCCTGGCAATCCGCTGGCAGGACATCGACCTCAACGCGAAGCCCCCAACCATCACCATCTCAGGGACCGTGGTCATGGAGAAAGGACGCGGCACCTACCGCCAGGACCACCCAAAAACCAAGGCCGGCTTCCGGACCGTCAAGCTACCACCCTTTGCGACCAAGACACTTCTCCGCAAACAAGGCTCGGAGCATCCCAAGCCCGAAGATATGCTTTTCCCTTCTTCCACCGGCACCGTCCGCAGCCCCCATAATTTTCGCAGACAATGGCGGGATGCTCGCTCGGGGTCCGGCTTTGAATGGGTCACCCCGCACGTTTTCCGGAAATCCGTCGCCACGCTGATTGACCGTGAATACAGCTCCAAACAGGCGGCCGCCCAACTTGGACATTCCGGGCCGGGCATAACGGAAAAGCACTACATAGCCAAGGCGTCCGAAACACCCGACGTCACAGATGCCCTGGAACAATTCGGCGAGGAATAGGCACCCGTCAATCCGGCCGACAACATGAGTGCAAGCAACTCTTCGGCGACGATTTGGAACCGCAGTTTCGCTTACCGGCGGGGACCCTCTCATGCGCAAAAGACCGTGTTCGACGAATATGACAGTAGTCAAAGATTCACAGTAGTTTGCGTTCAAATCGTCGGGTAAACGTCGGGTTGGAGCCATTTTCGCCAAAAGCAAAGCCCCCCAACCCAGCGTTTCCGCAGGTCAGGGGGCTTTCGGGGTGGAGCTAAGGAGATTCGAACTCCTGACCTCCTCGATGCGAACGAGGCGCGCTACCAACTGCGCCATAGCCCCGTGACGGCTGTTACGCCGTCAGCTTTTCTAGCGTATGCCCAGAACCGGCCAGATGCCAAACCGACCCAGCAAATGGTCCCATCCGGCCCCGCTGGCGAACCGTGCGTCCGGGTGGGAGGATTCGATTATGCCCATTATGACGAAATCCATCAACCACATCCGCCTCACCGTCACCGACATCGATCGCTCCCGGGCATTCTACGAAGGCCTCTTCAACTGGCCCGTCGCCATTGAAATGCCCGCTGGCACCCCACCCGAGGAGCAGGGCCGCTACGGTTTCCTCTACGGCGGCGTCATCTATAACATCGGTCACTCGCTGCTGGGCCTGCGGCCGGTTTCAACAGACACCTTCGACGAAAACCGCACCGGCCTGGACCACCTCAGCCTGGCCCTCCAAGGACCCGCCGAACTCACCTCGGCCGTCGCACTCCTCGATGAACAGGGCATCCCCCATGGCGGCGTCAAGGACATCGGCAACGGCTTCATCCTCGAATTCCGCGACCCCGACAACATTGCACTGGAGCTGTTCGCACCCAAGGAACCGTAAGTCACCGGGCAGCGGGGCTAACTGCGCCCCGCCAGCCAGTCGCCAAACTCCTCACGCCCGACGGCGGCCTCCGGCACCAGGTTCCGCCCGGCCCGCAGGAACGTTCCGAAAGCCCCCGGGAGCGGCATGGACGTGACTATCCCGCGCCTCCCCGTGGCCGACTTCCATTGTTCCGCCAGCGCCTTCATGGTCCAGACCGAGGGTCCCCCGGCGCGGACAGAGTGGTGCCCCGCCCCGTCTAGGCCCGCCACAGCCTCATCCACCAGCACCCGCGCCACATCCGCCGTCGAAATCGGCTGGAAGGAAACACCCGGAAATGCGGGGATGAGCCCCACCCTGGCGCCGGCCGAGAACACCCCCGCCACCAAGTCGTGGAACTGGGTGGCGTACACCACCGACGTCGGCATCCCCGCTGACGCATAACTGCGCGCCCGCGACGCCTGCACCTGGTAGTACCCCATGGAACATTCGGCAGCGTTGACGATGGTCAGCAGCACGCCACGCCCGACGCCGGCACGCGAGGCCGCCGCCAGCACGGCAACAGACGTAGCCGGAAGCGCCTTCAACGCAGCACCCGTGCGCGCGTCCAATGTTTCAACCACCGCATGGGCGCCGTCGAAGGCCGCCGCCACGCCGTTCCCGGTCCGGAAGTCGGCCGTCACATAGGACGCGCCGGGGACCCGCCGGGGATCACCGGCATCAGGGAGATGTCGGCTGATGGCGCGGACCGCATGTCCCCTGGCCACAGCTTCGGCAACAACCGCCCGGCCGGCCGTGCCGGTCCCTCCCGCAACAGCAATAAGCACCATGGCTTGAGGCTACCCCCGGAACCGGAGGAAAAGTAGGCGACAACGTGCCCGGCCGCTGAAACAGGCACGACGCCGGCACTTGGCCCGGGCGCCTACCCCTCGAGTTCGCAGCGATGGCGACTAAGACCAGCGCTAAGCCGCCATCGCTTCATACTCACCGGATAGCCGGCACGCGCATGCAGCCGCGTGGGGAATGTTATGCGCGGCGGCGCTGCAGGACTACGTCCAGGTTGGTCAGGGCGTGGGCAACCTTCGCCGGCTTCGCAGCGGACGCGAATGCAGTTGCGGCGGGCCCGCCGGCAGCCGTGCCAGCGTCCTCCCCAGCCCCTTCCGGAGCCCCTTCAACCGGTCCTGCAACGGCCACGGGGACGTCTCCGGGAGCGGGCACGCCGATGCCGGCCTGGTCGGCCTTGATCGAGGTGCCGGCGGACTTGGGCGCTTCGGGAAGCTGCAGGGGTCCGGCAGTGGCCTGCGCCGCGCGGGCAGCCGTCACGTATCCGGGCTTCGGAACCTCCACGGGCTCCCACGTCTCGGCTTCCAGCTCGCCCTCTGCCAAAGTCTGCGTGTGGGCCACCTTGGCATCCTCGGCGCCCTTGGCCGCCACGCGCAATGCCGCGTTGCGGAGTTCCGCCGCCGTCAGCGGCTTTTGCGCGGGCGCCTTCTCGGCCCCGTCAACCCTGTCAAAGAGCACCGTCTCCCGCTGCACCACGGCGGCACCGGACGGAACGGCGGAAGGGGCGTCCGGCGTCGAACTTTGCTGGGTTGCAGCCGCAAAGCGGCGCCTGTTGGCGTCTCGCACGGCAACGGCGCGCAAGCCGGCCAGGACAGCCACGAAGATTCCCACGCCGGCCCAGGACAGCGCCGTGGACCCCATGTTGAACACGTTCAATGCCCCGGAAATGCCTGCCATCAGCAGCGCAAATACCCCCACCACGGCAAAGGCCATGCGGTCCCAGCGGATGGTGAAGGGTGCCGAGTGTGCTGCGGGCATAACGGATGACTGTTCCGGCTCCACTGGAATGTGGGCGTCGGAAGTACTGTGTTCCATTGACGTCTCCTGCAACTGCTGGTCTGGCGTGCCGGCTGCGGCATGGCAGTCGTGACAACCACCAAATCGGGGGTGCGCCGGGTGGGCGCTTCCACGTTTCAACCCTAGAGGGGAAATATGTCCCAACTGGCATTACTGGCGGTGTGTCGCAAGGTGGCCGCAGAATTAGTGGCGGCTTGCCAGCCAGCGGTTGAGAATCCCGCCGGGCACTTCCTCCGCGTTCAGGGCAAAGCAGCGGTGGTCGGCCCAGTCGCCGTTGATGTGCAAATAGCGCGGGCGCAGGCCCTCATCGCGGAATCCCAGCTTTTCCACCACCCGCAGGCTGGGGCCGTTTTCCGGACGGATGTTGATCTCCATCCGGTGCAGCCCCAATGTGCGGAAGCAGTGGTCGGTTGCCATGGCCACGGCGGTTGGCGCAATCCCGCGGCCCGCCCTGTCCTGGTCCACCCAGTACCCCAGCGTGGCCATCATGGCCGATCCCCACAGGATGGAAGAGACAGTCAGCTGGCCCACGATCACCGGCCTGGACTGCCCGGGCACCCGTTCGGCAATGACAAACGGCAGCGCCGAAGCGGCCCGGGCCTGCGCGGTTAGGGCGCGGACCATGCTGCCATACGTGGGCAGGTCCCCCTGTCCGGTGGGGTTGCTCGCTTCCCAGGGCTGCAGCCAGGCCGCGTTGCGGGCACGGACCATGGTCCACTCGGCCTTGTCGCGCAACCGGATGGGGCGCAGGATCAGGTCCCCGGACTCCAGCGTCACCGGCCAAATGGCCTGGCCCCACATTTGGAGGCTATTTCTTGAGGTCGGCGGCGAACTTACCGAGCCAGTCGCGCAGCCCGGGGCCGAGGTCCTCGCTTTCGCAGGCCAGGGTCACCACGGCCTTGAGGTAGCTGAGCTTGTCCCCCGTGTCATACCGCCGGCCGCGGAACACCACGCCGTACACGCCGCCACCCTCGCCTTCCCGGACCGCGAGGGTCTGCAGGGCGTCGGTGAGCTGGATTTCATCCCCGCGCCCCGGCGGCGTGTTCTCCAGCACGTCAAAGACTGCCGGATGGAGCACGTAGCGGCCAATCACGGCCAGGTTCGACGGCGCGTCCTCCACCGCCGGCTTCTCCACCAGGTGGTTGATCTTGACGTAGTTTTCGCCCTCCACCACGGTCATGTCTGCACAGCCGTACGCGGAAATCTGCTCCTTCGGCACCTCGATCAGCGCGATCACCGACCCGCCCGTGCGCGCCTGGACGTCGATCATGGTGGTCAGCAGCTCGTCGCGTTCGTCGATCAGGTCATCGCCGAGCAGCACGGCGAAGGGCTCGTCCCCGACATGGGTGCGGGCGCGCAGCACCGCGTGTCCCAGCCCCTTCGGATCACCCTGGCGCACATAGTGGATCTCGCCCAGGTCGGTGGCGTGCTGGATCGCGGCCAGCTTGCCGGCGTCGCCCTTGGCCTCCAGCAGCGCCTCCGTGGAGGGCACCCGGTCAAAATGGTCTTCCAGGGCGCGCTTGTTGCGCCCGGTAATCATCAGCACGTCCGTCAGGCCCGCGCTGACAGCTTCCTGGACCACGTACTGGATGGCAGGTTTGTCCACCACCGGCAGCATTTCCTTCGGCATGGCTTTGGTCGCCGGCAGGAATCGGGTCCCCAAACCGGCCGCAGGAATAACGGCTTTACGTACGCGTCGAGCAAGAGTCATGGTCCTAGGCTATCCGACGCACGGCCCCCTTTGCGGAACACAGTTGCTACATTGGTCTTAACACTGCCCACTTCAGAGGTCCTGACCATGACTTCCACCCTAAAATCGGCCTGGCGGTCCCGCCTGCGGGCCGCCCGCCGTTCCATGGACGACGGCGGCCCCAACAGTGCCGCTGCCGGCCTCGCCGCCGCCGGCCTCGCCACTGCGGGGCTGGAGTGGGCGGGGCTGGTGGCCGGGGCTGCGGGAACGTCCACTATTTGTGCGTACATCTCCATGGGCCACGAGCCTCCCACGGGCGCCCTGCTGGCCGCCTTGCACAGTGCGGGGCACAGCGTATTTGTGCCGATTTGCGTCGAAGGCCACCAGCTGGCCTGGACCGCCTGGACACCGGGGGTGGCCATGGCCCGCAGCCTTCTTGCACCCGTCATGGAGCCCGTGGGCGAACGGCTTCCCTTTGCTCGCCTGGGGCCCGTTGCCGGGGTGCTGGTGCCCGCACTAGCAGTGGACACCGCCGGGGTGCGACTGGGGCAGGGCGGCGGGTACTACGACAGGTTTCTTGCCACGCTCGGGGCCGCCCCCTCCCACACTCTCGGCAGCGAAGGCGCGGAATCCGCGGTGGCGAGGGCCGGCGTCGTCTATGAAAATGAACTGCTCGCAGCAGGTTCACTCCCCCACGACACGCTGGACCAGCCTGTGGACTGGGTGGTCACCCCAGCGGGGTTCCACAAAATCGGTGCAGGCGGGCCGGAAATTGGCTCCTGAGGAAATATTGACCTCCGTCCATGTGTTATAGGCAGCGATGGTAGAATTGGCACTCGGGGCCTTGGACTGCTAAGCAAGTCACGCTGGCAAGGCCCTGACGCATGTATCCAGGAGGAATTTCAGTGCCCACTTACGCTTACGCTTGCAAGGACTGCGGCCACGCATTCGACATCCACCAGTCCTTCAGCGACGACACGCTGACGGTCTGCCCGGAATGCCGGGGTGCATTGCGCAAGAAGTTCAACTCCGTGGGCGTGGTGTTCAAGGGCTCAGGTTTCTACCGCACCGACTCCCGATCGGGTGCGGGCAGCACTGTGGCTGCAGCGCCCAAGGCGGGCGCTTCCTCAGCCGTTTCCTCCGAGTCCGGCAGCCCGGCGTCCGCGTCCGCCCCTAGCACCAGCCCGGCGTCCGGCGCCGCACCGAGCCCCAGCAAGACCCCAGCCACCGTCGGCAGCTAGCTCCGAAAATTCCGAATGGCCGGCTGTTGGGACTGCCGGCCATTTTTGCTGCCCTTTTTCTACCCCTCTTCTGCCCTTTTTCTGCCCTTGGCCCCTCCACAGGCAGGGCGTGGCAGCCGGCCGTCCACAGTTGGGGCCCGCCCCAGTGACTCGGTTCCCGGCCGGTCCTAGCGTGGAGACATGAAGCACTCCAGCAACCGTTCCGCATCGACCGCCCCTCCCGGATCCGGGTGGCGGGCACCGCCCTGGACGTTCCGGACCAGGCCGGCCACCCGTCCCGAACGACTGTTGCGGTGGGTTCTGCGCCGCCGCAGGCTGCTTGCGGCACTCCTGCTCTGTGCCGCAGCCGCCCTTGCCGTCCAGCAGCTCACTCCCGGTGCCCCGGCCACTACCAGCGTCCTGGTGGCCGCCAGGGACCTCCCCGCGGGCCACTCGTTGGGGCCGGCAGACCTTGTTGCCGCAGCCGTGAGCCCTTCAATGGTTCCGGACGGGGTCCTCGACACGGGCATGGCATGGCTGGGGCGCCAAATGTCCGGGCCGGCCAGGCGGGGACAGGTCATGACGGACGCGTCCCTGCTCGGCACCGAGTTGCTCATCGGGGCACCGGCGGGCAGCCAGGCCGTGCCGCTCCGGCTGACAGACCCTTCCACGGTGCAATTGCTGCGCCAGGGCCAGCTGGTCAATGTGGTGCTCAGTTCCAGCAAGGGACTGGACGGCCCCACCAGCAACCAGGTCCTGGCTACGTCAGTCCCCGTGGTGTGGACACCGGCCTTGGCCAAGTCCGGCGGCGGGTTGTTGCCCAGCCAGGAAACGGACGGGCTGGTGGTGGTGGCTGCTACGGCGGAGCAGGCCGTGCTGCTGGCGGGCGCCTCGGCCCGGGGAAAGATCTTCCTCGTCCTGGTTTCGTGAAGCCAGCCGCTACAAGAAAGGAAGGCTTCAAGAAAGGCAGTTTCAGGAAAGGCCCATTTCACGAACGGCCGGTTTCCCGAACGGGCATTGCTGCTAACCCCAGTGCGGCGGCTTGTTCTCCCGCAGCCATTCGTCGTGGCCTCGGTCGCGGCGGTCGTCTCCCCACGTATGGGCGTCATCGTGGGGCGCCACCTTTGGCAGGATTGCCGCATCTTGCGCCTGGGAGACCGGGACGCGCCCGGCGTCCTTGGCAGATTCTGTTTTGGCGGAATCTTCCGAGGAATGGTTGGACGGCTGGCTCACCGTTGTCACACTTTCTGCTGCTTCGTGGGGTGATGGGACAGCGGCAGTGGTTGGAGCGCCCTGTCCGCCTTCCATTTTATCCCCGGCAGCAGCCTCGGATTTCCCTGCCCCCGCCTGCGCGTTCTCTGCGACCTCGGCGACTTTGGTGTTCCCTGCTCGGGTCTCGGCGTCCACTGGCTTGCCGGACGTGGTTTGCCCGTCCCCGGCCGGGGCGTCCTCCACCTGGCCATCCGCTGCACGGCCGGCTTCGGCATGGCTTTCCTGTGGCTTGCCGTCCGGGGCTGGCGTACCGTTCCCGGGCTTCCCCCCATGGTGGTTCCGGCGGCGGGACCTGGGGGAATCGATGACTGCAGTCACCGACGGATCCCCTTCCCCGGACGTTCCCATGAGTGATTCCAGCTCGGTGTCCCCCAGCAACGTGGGCAAGCCAAGGTACCGGCCAATTTGGTCGGCGCAGCTGGACGGGTCGGTGAAGACCTCAATGGTCCACAGTGGCATGTACCGCCAGCCCAGCCGCTCAAGCATCTGCGGTCGGAGCCGGCTGCGTTCGCGCACACTCATGTGCCTGTACTTTGCGGTGCCGTCGGATTCCACGGCCACAGGAACCGGGATCTCGCGGTCGTCGCGGCCCAGCAGGCTCTTGGTGTCGGGCGCGGCCACGATGTCGAGGGCTCCGTCGAAGTGGTGCCAGACGCGGGCCCCGCGGGCCCGCAGCCTGTCGGCCAGGTCGGCGACCAGCGGGTCCTCGCCGGTGGCTTTCTCACTGTCCTGGGCACGGGTGGCCGGGGTCCCCAGCATCGAGTTGCCGGCCAGTTCGCGGTCCAGGAGTTCGAAGAAGTCCACGGCCCCATGGCTGAGCCGCTGCTCGTCCAGGTCCTCCGGGCGGAAACACGTGACCAGGTGCAGGTGGTGCCGCGCCCGTGTCATGGCCAGGGCAAACTTGGCCCGCCCGTCCGGTGCGGACAGCGGCCCAAATTCGTGCAGTGCCCGGCCGTGGGGCGTGCGGCCATAGCCCAGGGAGAAGATGACACGGTCCCGGACCAGCCCGGCTGCACGGTCCACGGTCACCACCCGGAATGATTCGGGGCCTGATTCAAAGAATGCGGCCAGCAGCGGGTGGTTGGCCATCTGCAATCGGATGGCCTGGGCCACCCGCACGGCGTGCCTATCGCTGGCAGTGATGACTGCAAGCGATTCGCGCGGGCGGACACGGGCATGTTCAAACACCAGATCCACCACCCGGTTCACTTCCGCAACCACGGATTCGATTCCCCCGGTGCCGGCTCCCGGCAGGCCCTTGCCGTCAGGCAGGTAGTCAACCGTCAGGGCACGGTCCAGGCCCGTGACGGGGCGTCCGTCGGGCAGGCGTTCCAATTGTGAATCGTAGAAGCTGCTGCTGAGCTGGCGGACCAAATCTTCGTCCACCGCACGGTAGGCGACTGTCAGTCGGTGCCGCGGCAATACCCGGGACAAAGCGCCCAAGACACTCTCCAGCGGATGCTGGTCCACGGCAGGGTTGGCGGGGTCACCCACGGCCACAGTAAAGCTGCGCGGGCAGGCGGTCTGTTCGTCGCCAAAGGCAATGACCTGTTCGGCCCGTGCCAGCGAAGGCAGCGCCGACTGCAGCGAGGTTGATTCAGCGTCCAGAATGACGACGGCGTCGAAGCGGTAGGCCGCCGGGATGACCGACGGCACCACGAGGGGGCTCGCCGTGAACACCGGGACCAGGTTCTTCAACAGGTCCGGAGCCTGGAAGGCAAGGGCCTCCAGGGACACCCTCCCGTCCTTGAGGACGTTGCGGAGCATTTCGCCCTGGCGGTTCCGCCCTTCAAGCACACGGCGCCACTCTTCGGCGAGCTTCCACCGAATCCGCCCGGGACCGGCCGCCACATGGGCCTGGTCCGCCAGGCGGAACTCGGCTTCGACGCGGCGGAGGTTGTCGCCGTCGGACATGGCCAGGTAGTCGTCCCCGCTGATCATCGCCTCGAGCGCGGACTGCCACCACGCCAATTCCAGCTCCGCACCGGTTTGTTCGGCGCCCACCTCGCGCTGGGCCAGGTCATCCAAAAGTTCGCCCAATCCTTGCTCACGCATGCTTTCCAGCGTCAGCGTGCGTTCCGGCAGGGTCTCCAGCGACGCCTTGTCCTGGACCAGGGCGTCCAGGCGCCCCACCAGCTCCCCGGCGTTGCAGTTGAGGAGGTCGCCGCCGTCGACCGTGTGTTCCAGGGAATTGCCCAGCGTCTTGAGCTTGAGACTGAGCTCGCCGTAGCTGCGGCTGAGCTCCGCCAACCCGGACGGAACAGTGGGGTGGCGCTTGCTCGTGGCAACTTCCTCCCACAGGTCCCGCTGCCCGTTGACGAGCACCAGGGATTCATGGAGGTCCGCCACGTGCACACCCGGGCGCACCAGGTCCTTGGCGCCGCGGCGAAAGCGTGCACGCTGCAGGGCCGGCATGTCCACGCCGTGGTCCCTCCGCCAGGCCGCGGTGGCTGTGGCTGCGATCATGTTGTCGATGGGCCAGTCAAAGACGACCGACGTGAACTTGTCCAGGCTCTCCCGGACTGCCACCAGCATGTCCAGCTGGCGGCCCCACTCTGCGAACGTGTTCCCGTGGCGGATCTGGCTGAATTCGGCCACCTGGTTCATTTTGGCGGCAAATGCCGGCACTTGCTCGAAGAGCTGCCCTGCCAGGGCATACGCTGCCTCGGTCTCCCTGCGGGTGACCAGCCGGGCCCCGTGCCAGGCACTCCCGACGGCGGCCTCGCTGAAGGCACCCAGTTCGGCCGCCCGGCGCAGCCGGCCGGCAAGGTCCCCGCGCACCTTGATGCTGTCAAGCACGCTTCGCTTGAGCCGCACGGTGGTGGCCGGTGCCGGGTGGATGGACGTCAGCTCGGCCAGCGACTGCATGGCCTGGTAGGGGGAGCAACCCCAGCGTTCGCGGACATTGTGGAGGCTGGCCACGTGGTCCACCAGCTGGTGGCGGTGGTCCACCAGCGTTTTGTGCAAATTGGCCAGCTGGGGTTGCACGGCTTTTTCGTTGCGGGTGATGGAGCGAATCAGCTGGGTCTTGATCTGCTGCGGCCCGGTCTGGGCGCTGAGCTGGAGCAGCAGCGAGTCCAGGTCCATCTCACCCAGGGCCTGGGCCAGTTCGTTGAGCGTGCTCCGGCGCTCCCCCACCACCAGCACGCTCTTGCCGTCATGGACCAGCTGCGCGACCGCGTTGATGGCCGTCTGGGTCTGGCCGGTGCCGGGAGGCGTTGACACCAGCACGGATTCGCCTGCACGGATCAAGTCCAGCACGTATTGCTGCTGCGGATCGGCGTCGCGGACCAGGATTTCAGCGGATGGTTCACGCTCGTCCAGGGGCGTGAACCGGCCAAAGTCGGATTCCAGTTCAACGGGCAGGATGTCGTCGCTGCTGTGGTTGCGGAGCCGGGTCAGGAGCTCGGTGCCCTCCAGCAGTGCCGGATCGCTGAGGTTGTCGGCGAGGAAGGCAAACGTGGACACCAGCAGGTCATGGTCCACGGTGGCGCCGTCCACGGGCGCCAGGAGGCTGCGCATCTTGTCGAGCACAGGTGCCGGGTCGAAGCGTGCAGTGCTGTAGGCCAGGCGGCCCAGGCCCGGCGCATCGATGGAGATGCCGGCCTGCGTTTCAAGCCGGTGCACCAGGGCAGGGTTGACCTGTGCCTGTTCCATGAGCTGAAGTTCGTAGTCGTCCTGGCCGGGCCGCACGGTAAGTGCGACGGCGGCCAGCAGCACGGGTGCGCATACCTCGCCGCTGTTCTGTCCACCGACGGCGGACCACCGGGCCAGGCCGGCGGCGAGGTAGCCGACGTCAATCCCCCGATCGGTGCTCAGCTCGAAAATCTTGGCGCGCAGCGCCCCCGCTGCACGCTTGGCGGAGGCGTAGCGGTCCGGTTCGCGAATCAGCGTGGACAGGCGGGTCTTGCGGCCCGCCAACAGCTGGGCAAGGCCGGAGGGGTGGGCATGGCTGAGATCGATGCAGCCGGATTCCGTCTTGGCAAAAGCCAGCGCCGTGTCCGGTCCCGCGTACGAATCCAATCCTGCAAGCCAGGTCTGGAGCTCCGTGGAGCTCTCATCGGGCCTTGCGAATTCGGACACGGGTGCCTTCTTCTCTGCATTCGAGCGGAACGGTCTTGACCATACTGACATGCACTTTAGGCTATCGCCCCTTGCACCCCAATACCTGTTCGGCACACTGGAGGGCTCCAAATTCGGCCAAAATTAGGCCGTTGGGCCCTCCAGGGCCCCTCGGGATTACTCCCACTCAATGGTTCCCGGCGGCTTGGAGGTGACGTCCAGGACAACCCGGTTGACCCCCTCCACTTCATTGGTGATCCTGTTGGAGATCCGTGCCAGCAGATCGTACGGGAGTCGCGACCAGTCCGCCGTCATGGCGTCCTCGGAGGACACCGGGCGCAATACGATCGGGTGGCCGTAGGTGCGGCCGTCGCCCATGACGCCGACACTGCGGACGTCGGCGAGGAGCACCACCGGCATCTGCCACACCTCATTGTCCAGGCCGGCGGCTGTCAGCTCGGCACGGGCAATGGCGTCGGCCTTGCGCAGCAGCTCCAGCCGTTCGCCGGTGATTTCACCGACAATGCGGATCCCCAGGCCGGGACCCGGGAAGGGCTGGCGGCCCACAATTTCGGCTGGCAGGCCCAGCTCGGCGCCCACGGCCCGGACTTCATCCTTGAACAGTGCGCGCAGCGGCTCAACCAACTCAAAACGCAGGTCCTCAGGAAGGCCGCCCACGTTGTGGTGGCTCTTGATGTTCGCCGCGCCTTCGCCGCCGCCGGATTCGACGACGTCGGGGTACAGCGTCCCTTGTACCAGGAACTTGATCTCTTCGCCTGCGGATGCGGCGTCGGCCATGATGGCGCGTTCGGCCTCTTCGAAGGCGCGGATGAATTCGCGGCCGATGATCTTGCGCTTGGTCTCCGGGTCGGAGACGCCCGACAATGCATTCAGGAAGCGGTCCTGCTCGTTGGCCACGTACAGCTTGGCCCCGGTGGAGGCCACGAAGTCGTGCTCCACCTGTTCGGCCTCGCCCTGGCGGAGCAGGCCGTGGTTGACGAAAACGCACGTGAGCTGATCGCCTACTGCGCGCTGGACAAGTGCTGCGGCAACGGCGGAATCAACGCCTCCCGAGAGGCCGCAAATGACCTTGGCGGATCCAATTTGCTGGCGGATGAGCTCAATCTGGTCGTCCAGGATGCTGCTGGCCGTCCAGTTCTTCTCCAGCTTGGCGCCGTTGAACAGGAAGTTTTCGAGCACCTTTTGGCCGAACTCGGAGTGCTTGACTTCAGGGTGCCACTGGACCCCGAACAAGCACTTTTCCTCATTGGCAAAGGCGGCCACCGGTGCGCCGGCGGAGGAGGCAAGAACGTCAAACCCCTCCGGGGCCCTCTGGACACTGTCGCCGTGGCTCATCCAGGTGCTTTGGGTCGCCGGGGTGCCGGCGAGGATGGAGCGGCCTGCACCGTCCAGGTTCACCGCGGTGGCACCGTATTCACGCTGCCCCGTTTCCGCCACGGTGCCGCCAAGGGCTGCCGCCATGGCCTGGAAGCCGTAGCAGATGCCCAGGACCGGGACGCCGGCTTCGAACAAGTCTGCACCAACATTGGGTGCGCCCTCGGCGTAGACACTGGAGGGTCCGCCGGAGAGGATGATGGCAGCTGGGTTCTTGGCCAGCAACTGCGCAGTGGTGTAGGTATGCGGCACGATTTCCGAGTACACATTCGCCTCACGCACACGGCGCGCAATCAGCTGGGCGTACTGGGCTCCGTAGTCCACAACCAGGACGGGCTTCTGGGAAGTCTGGGCCGTAGCGGGATTAGTCACGGTTCAATCTTAACCCACGCCGTACCGGGCCGCGGTCAGTACCGCTTGGGCGCCTGCGGGTTGGCGGCGACCTCGGCAAGGACCTGCTTGTGGATCCTGCCCTCGACAATGAAGGACAGGAACGGAATCACGCCACCCAAGGCGATAAGGATGAATTTCGGGAAACGCCAGCGCATCAGGGACCACAGGCGGAAGTCGGCGATGAGGTACACCACATACATCCAGCCATGGACAATCAGCACCGTTGTGGACAGGTTCACCCCGCCGGAGACGGCGTTGATGGCAACAAAACCGAAGCCGTGGGATTCACCGGTCACGGCGTTGGTGCCGCCAGCCATCAGCACGCTGCCGAAGCCGTAGCGGACCACCAGCTCGGCGGTGAGCAGCAGCAGCATGGTGCCAGTTGCGTAGGCCAGCACCTTGTAAAACTTCAGGGAGCTCAGAATCTGGGCCGGGGTTCCGCCGAACCGCCGCTTGGGCGCTGCCTTGGTGCGGTCCGCGGGATTGGTTTCAGTCACTGTGCAGTAGCTCCTAGATCTGGGTTTGGTTCAATGTCGTCCTCATGGTTGAGGTCAAAAAGTTCGTCCTGCTCCCGCCGGTAGTCGTCGGCCACCAGGCGCCACCACAGGAACACGGCGAATCCGGCGAAGACCACCCATTCGATGGAATAGAAGATGTTCAGCCAATTGACCTTGCCATTTTGGTCCGTGGCCGTGACGGTGATGGCCACCATGTTCGTGTTCGTGCCCACCGCTCCTACGTCCACGCCGTTAACCACCTGGTCATGGGCCACCATGAACGCCGCATAGGTGGTGGTGTTCCAAATGTTGGTCAGTTCTGCCGACGACAGTGCGCTCACGTGTCCGGAGGGCAGGTTTTGGGCGAGGATGGGGCCCTCGGAGTTGAGCAGGCGGCCTTCCACCTTGACCGTCCCCGACGGCGGTGCCTGGGCGCTGGCCGGATCGGCTATCCAGCCGCGGGCCACGGGAATGACTGCTGCCTTCGTGGCGCCTGCGCCCTTTAGGACGGGCGCTCCGTCAACTACCAGTGCCGTGACCACCCAGTAGCCGTGCTTTCCGTCCTGCATGCGGGACTCGACGATCACCTGTTTGGAGGCATCGTAATGTCCGGTGGCCGTGACCAGCTGGCCCTCGGCATTGCTCAGGAGGGGCTGGCCGGGCTGGAGGGTGTCGAGCAGGGGCGCCACCTTTTCCGTGACGGAAGGCGGTGGCACATTCGTTTGCAGGGAACGGTTGAACTGCCATTGGCTGAGCAGGACAAACACGGCAGCCACGGCGAGCGCAAACACCAGGGCTGCGATCCACTTGGGCTTGAGGGCAGTTTTCAACACCCTCTAACGGTACTTCGTATGCGTGTAGAACAGCGAATGGCAGCCCAGGCAAGGGGGCACCAAGGTGACGGACGGCGGCAGGCGGGGTCCCGCCGTCGTCCGCGTTTAATGGTCGAAGAAAACCAAGGTGGAGTTGATGAGCTCGGCGATGACTTCCTGGTCGTGGGCGCGGCGCAGTGACTCCCGAAAGTTTTCCTTGAACAGTGAACGGGCCAGGGTGGCCAGCACCTCGAGGTGTTCGGAGAACGAGCTGGCGGGCGTGGCGATGAGCAAGATCACGCTGGCGGGCCCGTCAACGGCACCAAAATCCAGGCTGTAGCCGAACCTCGTTATGCCTACGGCGATGGACGTTTCCGTGACGTAGTCGCTGCGCGCGTGGGGCAGGCCGATGCCGCCGGGAAGCCCCGTCGCCATCTGGTGTTCACGGGCATTGACGTGGCGCAGGAAGCCCTCCAAATCGCTGACGCGGCCCTGTTCAAAAAGCTTCGCCGCCAGCTGCGCCGTGGCGTCTTCCTTGGACGTGGCCTCCATTTCCAAGATCACCAGGCCAGGGTTGGTCAGTTCCGTGTCATAGCGCTCGAGCGAACCTGCTGTCATTGACTGCCTTTCAGGGCTTTGTGGTGCTGCGGCGGTTCCATGGCTTAGGTGAGCGGGACAATTCCGGGGGCGCCAATCCTGGCGGCATCGGCGGTGACGTCGTCGGGCTGCTGCTGGCTCAGCCTCTCGGCCTCCACCCTCGCAAGGTAATTGGCAATCTCGTTGTCCCGCTGGGTGTCGCTCCACCCCAGCACGTCTCCCATGAGTCTAGCGGCGACTGGCGCGGCCGAAACCCCCCTGTCCCACGCCTCGATGGAAATGCGGGTGCGGCGCGTGAGGACATCGTTGAGGTGCAGGGCGCCTTCATGCGTGGTGGCGTAAACCACCTCGGCGGCAAGGTAGTCGTCCGCGCCGGGCAGTGGCTCGGCCAGCTCCGGGGACTCAGCCATGAGGTCCAGCACTTCCTGGGTCAGGGAGCCGTAGCGGTTGAGCAGGTGTTCCACCCGGGCCACATGGACACCTGATTCGTCAGCCGTGCGGTTCCTGCGGTTCCAGGCTGCCTTGAAGCCGGTGGCGCCCAGCAGCGGGATGGTTTCGGTGCAGCTTTCGGGCACCTTTTCATCCAGGGCCCGGGTGGCTTCATCGACTGCATCCTTGCCCATAACGCGGTAGGTGGTGAACTTGCCGCCGGCCACCACCACCAGCCCAGGCACGGGATGGGCGACGACGTGTTCCCGGGACAGCTTGGCCGTCGAGTCGTTTTCGCCCGCCAGCAGGGGACGCAGACCTGCGTACACCCCCTCGACATCTTCCCGGCTCAAGGGGCGCTTGAGGACCTTGTTGACGTGGCCCAGCAGGTAGTCGATGTCGGCGCTGGACGCTGCAGGATGTGCCTTGTCCAGCTTCCAATCCGTGTCGGTGGTGCCGATAATCCAGTGCCGCCCCCACGGAATGACAAACAGGACCGACTTCTCCGTCCGCAGGATCAGGCCAACCGTGGATTGGAACCTGTCGCGGGGGACAACCAGGTGGATGCCCTTGGAGGCCCGCACCTTGAGTTGCCCGCGGTCGGTGACCAGGGCCTGGGTTTCATCCGTCCAGACGCCGGTCGCGTTGATGACCTGCTTGGCGCGAATTTCGAATTCCGTGCCGTCCTCCTGGTTTTGGACCTTGGCGCCGACCACGCGCTCGCCCTCCCGCAGGAAGTCAATAACCTTGGTCTGGTTGACAACGTGGGCGCCAAAACTGGCTGCCGTCCGCATCACGTTGGCCACGAGCCGTGCGTCGTCCACCTGAGCGTCGTAGTAGCGGATGGAGCCGATCATGGCGTCATCTTTCAGGCTGGGTGCCGCCCGCATGGTGCCCTTGTGGGAGAGGTGCTTGTGCATGGGGACGCCGCGGCTGTTGCCGCTGGTCAGGCCCAGGGTGTCGTAGAGCATGATGCCTGCGCCAACGTAGGGCCGCTCAACCCACCGTTTGGTCAACGGGTACAGGAACGGCACGGGACGGACCAGGTGTGGGGCGATCCGCTGGATGAGCAGGCCCCGCTCCTGAAGGGCCTCCTGGACCAGCGCGAAGTCCAGCATTTCAAGGTAGCGCAGGCCGCCGTGGATCAACTTCGAGGACCTCGACGACGTCCCTGCGGCCCAGTCGTTGGCCTCCACCAGCCCCACGTTTAGGCCTCGTGTCACCGCGTCCAGGGCTGCGCCTGCGCCGACTACGCCGCCACCCACCACCAAAATGTCCAGTTCCTTGCCAGGTTCCGTGGTGGCCTGCAAGTACTTGAGCGATGCGTCCCGCGACTCCCTGCTCAAATTGCCGTTCGGGTGGGTTGAAACAGACATCGCGGACCTCCTGGACATACGAGCTACTGACACTAAAAACCATACGCGGTTGGTCAACAGAAAGGCAGGGGGTGCCGGTCCGGCCGCTTCACCCGTCAGGGCCTCCTCGAGTTCACGCGCCTTCGTTGCGGTGATCCGTCCATTGTCGGCGAGGCACCTGGCATCGTCCGCGAATCGGGATACGGCGAGTGCCTGTTCCGTGCCCACGTCCCCGGAAAAGAAGGCAGCTCCAAGGATGGGCTGGGCGGGTGGCATGGTAACAAGTGTCAGGGGGTTGGTTGTGGGCAGAAAGCGATCGGCCAGGCGAAGCCGACGGTTGGCCTCACCGCGGCCTATCACGAGGTTGTTCGAGGGGACGTCCAAAGTGTTCTTGGCTCCCGTAGCCTCAAACGGCCTTGCGCTGTGCGAATGGACAGTTACCTGCGACTTGGCCTTGCAGGGCCTCGACGAACCGGCCAAGTAGTTCCATTGAGTTCGCCCAGCCGATCAGCGCCGCATCGCCCAATCCATCCAGTACGAGTTATTGAACTCTCACCTCCTTTGTCCGCCAAAGCTGTGGATAACTTCTGGCGGGGATTGGTCAAGTCGGCTAGCTTGGAATATAGCTAGGCCGGGGGACCGCAAGGAGGCGGCCCCGGGGGGACTTGGGCGGGGGCTCTTATGACAACGGACTTGCTCACCATTGGGCGCTCAATTCAGGCTGTGGCAGGGCGTGCAGGGCCACCATTGACAACGCGTGGGGAACCGTCATTGGCGGGGCATGCCAGGCCCATTTCCGGAGGTTCCCCCGGGGCCGGGCGGCACCGTCTCCGCCTGGCGGCCACGGTGCTGGGTGCCGTGTTGCTGGCCGGGTGCTCATCCCCCGCCCCACCAGTGACCGGAAGCGGGTCCCCCGGGCAGTCTGCTCCCGCAACGGCCACCGCCGCCGCAAGTGCTGCGCAAACCAATCCGCCGACCACCGTCCCAGCGCCGGCGTACAAGCCGGCCACGGCGGCCGGCCCGGCACAAAACGTTCCCGTCCCCGTGCTGCCGGCCAAAGCCAAGGAATTCTCCAAGGAGGGCCTGGAAGCCTTCGCCACCTACTGGTACTCCACCCTCGGCTACGCCTTCGAAACCGGAGACGCCGGCCCCATGCTCGCCATCAGCGACCCAGAATGCAAAACCTGCCAGGCAATGGAAAAAACGGTTGCTGCAGGCCACAAGGAAGGGAGGTGGATTGAAGGCGGGCAAATGAACATTCTGTCAGTCGATAGCCCATTCGCACTGATCGACGATGGGACTTATCAGGCAATCACCATGGTTCGCCAGGAACGCGTGAAGTACTACAACGCCGACCGAACAGTAAGGAACGATTTAGGCGTCACCGCGCCCATCGCAGACATAGTGGTCGGCAAATACAATAACGATCACTGGATCGCAATCACCGTTGAACATCTTCAAGGCAGCAAGAAGTGATGCCCCAAAAAGGTCCACAAGTGACGACGCTGAAACTAGCGTCCATCATGTTACTGGGGATCATTTTTTCGTACCTGAACCCGATTCCCGGTATGGCCGATGATCCAACCGTCGATACCAACTGGAACGCTCCAGGAATTGACGTGAGCGCCTGGGATCCACTGCCGGGGCCAGAAGGCCGGTACGGCAAGAATCCGTCCGCCGGCGCCCTCGACCCGTTAGTCTACGAGTACAGGCCTGCCTGCACGGCAACTGATCAAGCCATTTACCCCAATTGTGCCGCCAATCTGCCATCCTGCACGGCCGCGAAAGGCGGCGTGGCTGTCTGGTGGTACCAATCGCCCAGAGTAGCCAAGCCGCCCAAATGGGTGTTCCATTCCGGCCCCACCTGCATCTACGACGAAAAGCCCATCGACGTGCTCAAGGAAATCGCCGCA
>NZ_JAAKZI010000045.1 GCF_011045165.1 Arthrobacter silviterrae | reverse complement strand
CCGCTAGCGCCGTGAGTTCCTCGGCCAGCATGCCCAGGGCCTGCTCCCAGGAGACGGGCACATAGTGCTCGCTCCCCTCGGCCAGGAACATCGGCTCCGTCAGCCGGCCTTGCTGCCCCAGCCGGAAGTCGTCCCATTCCCGCAGTTCGCTGACGCTGTGTTCGGCAAAGAACGACGGCGGCACGCGCCTTTTCGTGGCTTCCTCGGCCACCGCCTTGGCCCCGTTTTCGCAAAACTCGGCCGCGTGGCGCGTCTCGCCCTCGGGCCAGGCGCAGCCGGGGCAGTCAAAGCCGTCCTTCTGGTTGATTCGCAGCAGGGTTTGGGCGGTGCGCAGCGGGCCCATCTGGTTCAGGGAGACCTCCATGGAGTGCAGGATGCCGGGGATGCCCACGGCCCTGTGCTTCACCGGGCCCACGGTGAGCTGCTGTTCGTCAATGTTTTCCTGTGGCAGCTTGCCCGCCATTTCTGCATCCCTCGTTGCCGGTGAAAAGTCGTTCCGGCCAGCCTATCCCTCCATGGCCGAATTCAGGCCTACCGGACGGCGCTGTGACTTTCCCGGGAACGATCTACCCTTGGAAGGAGGGGCACAGTCAATTGGAGGACCCATGGGACGCCTGATTCTTAGAGTAAAGGCAACAAAACTGGACATTGCAGGCCACCGGCGCGTGGTGCGCGAGGAGGCCCTCGCCGCAGAGGAACCTCTGGAGATTCGGCTGGGCCACGAACCGTTCACGGTGAGCATGCGCACGCCCGGGGACGACTTTGACCTGGTGGCGGGATTCCTGGTTTCCGAGGGGATCATTTATGAGCCCGATGAACTCATCTCCCTGCGGTTTTGTGCGGGCGAGGATGAGAACGGGCAGCAGACGTTCAACGTGGTGGAGGCCCAGTTGCGCCCGGACGTGGTCCTGCCATCATTGGCCGCGCAGCGCAATGTGACCACCACCAGTGCCTGCGGAATCTGCGGCACCGCCTCCATCGACGCAGTGCGGAAATCCTCGCATTACGCCATCACCGCCCCGGTGGACCAGCCGCTGGTCAAGGCGGAAGTGCTCGCATCGCTGCCGGGGATCCTGCGTGAACAGCAGAAACTGTTTGAAAAGACAGGCGGTGTGCATGCCGCAGGACTGTTTGCCCCGGATGGCGAGCTGTTGATCCTGCGCGAGGACGTGGGCCGCCACAACGCCGTCGACAAGGTGGTGGGTGCGGCGTTCCGGGAGCGCCAGCTGCCCCTGGCAAACACCATCCTGCAGGTTTCCGGGAGGGCGTCCTTCGAGCTCGTCCAAAAGGCCGCGATGGCGGGGGTGCCGCTGCTCGCGGCCGTGAGTGCGCCGTCGTCCCTGTCCGTGGAGCTGGCCCGGGAGTCCGGGGTGACGCTGGTGGGCTTTAGCCGCGGTGACACCTTGAACGTATACACGCATGGCGGGCGGATCGGCGACTGAAGCTAGCCCGCGGAGCCGGCCCATTCGATGAATTCAGGGACGGTGCGCTGAATCAATTGTTTGAACCGGCGTACTGGCGGATTTGGTCCACGCTGGGGGAGACGCTCATGCCGTACACTTCGGGTCCGATGCCGTCGTTCTCGGCACCGGAAGGGAAAACATAGAAGGCGACCGAAACCGAGCCGTCGACCGAAGCGGATGACTTCGCAAAGGCGCGCAGCGCTCCGTCCAGGATGGTTTTGAGATCGGCGCCGGAGTCTGCCGTGACCCGCACCCCCATGGTGGTGGTCATGCCTGCAGTGTTCTTGTATGTCGTTGTCGTCGCGACAACGCCGGGCACCTGGTTGATTGCGGCGTCGACGTCCTTGACCACTCCGGAGCTTCCACTGCAGGCGGCGAGGATTGCGGCGATGAGTCCCATGAGTAAAACGATACTAAATCTGCGTGTCATGATGGCCCGTCCCCTATCATTTCCGGCCCACGGGCACGTCTACAGCGGTGACCTTCGAAGGGTCGGCACTGAGAAACGGCCTCATGGACGGACTTTGTTCGTAGGCACCGACAGGCGGGTACTTGGACGTATTGGCCAGGTCTGACTGGTAGCTGCCGTTGGCGTGGTTGCTCCCAATGTCCCGGACATCCTGAATCAGGTTTCCAACGGGCGACGGCGCATAGTGGAGGATGTTCCCCAGGGTGTCCCGCGGCGGATCGTCCATGGTGACCAGCGTGACGTTGGGCTGCGGTCCCGGCATGCCGAGGTCTGCGCCCATGCCGCCCAGGTCAAGTTTCGGCACAATGTCGCCGTGGTGCTGGGCGCCGAGCACCTGGATGCCTGGTGCAATGGCGTCATTGTCGATGGGCGAGCCGGCCGTCAGGATATTCGTGACATTGAACTGTGAGGTGAAGGCGGGATCGGAGGCCAGCTGGCCGGCTATCATGCCTCCCTGGCTGTGCCCCACCATCATGACAGGTGCCCCGGGCGGGATCCCCGCCTTGTGCATGGCAAGGGCCACGTCCTGGCAGGCCGTAGTGGACTGGCCCGCCACGAGCATCAGGTTGCCGGTAAGGTCCCGGGCATTGCTGTTGCCATTGATGCCCCAGTTTTCCGTGCCGGGGATGTTGACGATGTAGGCGGATGAACCGTCGTCCTGTTTGATCTTGACAATACGGATGTCCCCGTCAGGGCTCACAGCTGTGCCATTCATGGCGTAGGCGTCGTCCACGCCCCCCAAGATTTCACTGAGGGAGCTGGGCAGGCGCACCCGCCGCTCGGAATTGTTGCCAACCGGCACGGGTTCGCCCACCTTGGGTGACCCGTCGTCGAACAGGTTCAGGTTGATGGTGCCGCCGCTCAGGCCGAGCACGCCTGCACTCAGGCCGGTGCCCGCCGCCAGTGCCAGCTGGGAAACCAGCCCGGCCATTGACGGCGGTTTTCCGGCAAGGGCGTCGGCACCCATCACGCCCAGGTGGTTCAGCTGGTCCAGGAAGTTCAGTCCCGACTTGGCGAAAGCTGCGCCCGGGCCCCGCTCGATGAGCCAGCCGACGCCGTTCTCAACCTCAGTGACAATGTGGCCGGCCCCTGTGGTGAGGTCGTCCCATAGGCCGTGGGCGCCGTCGAACAATTTGTCCAGCAGGCCCCCGCCCCCTTCCTCGGCGGCGCTGGCGCGTTCCTGCTCGGCAACATTGCGCAGCACCACGGAGGCGAGATCGCCCAGGGCCGAGGCGGTTTGCAGCATTTGGGCGCGCTGGCCGGGCCACTGCGCGCGGAAGCGCTGGCTGTCCGGCCCCTGCCAGCCCGTCCGGGCCACCGACTGGTTCAGCTGCGAACTGCTCTGTTCCAACCGGTGCGCGGAATCCTTGAGCAGCTTCACCAGGTCAAGGCAGTCCTTGGGGTCCAGGCCCAGCATCGTTTCGCTCATCGTGCCGCCTCCGCCCGGGCTGCACTGAGGACATCGTGCCCGCCCACCACGGCGAAAATCAGTTCGTGCGCAATGTGTCCGGCCGGAACTTCCGTAATCACGGCTTCCGTGGACGTCCCGTCGGGGCTCGTCCCATCCGGGGTGCCAGCCGTCCGTGTGCGGACGGAATACAAATGGCCATCCTTGGCGCTCCACATGCCCGCCCAAACGTGCGCCGGCCCGCCCTCGGGAGCGGCTGTGACGCTCAGCGTGACGTTGGCGTCCTCGCTGCGCACCAGGCCGTCTGCCGGTTCTGGCAGGGCGTTCAAGTCCGTGTCGGCGCCCAGCACGGCTGCCGGCGTCGAACCCAACGGGGCAGCCTTCGCGGGAGCGCGAACCGCATCAAGCGGCGGGAGCAGCCGCCGGAGGGCCGGCCACAGCTTGTCCTCGTCAAACAGCGTCACCTCCACCAGGTCCTCGCTGCCGGTCACCACGGTGCCGGCGCCCGTGGCTTCGGAAAGCTGGCGCTGGTGGACGGCAATGCCGCGGCCGCCCCGCAGCCCGATGGCGCTGGTGGTGCTGGTGCCCTGGTACGTTGCCCGGGCAGCCACGGTCAGGGGTGCGGCGAAGAGAAGTGCGACGGCGGCCAGCCACTCCCGCTGCACCTCGCCGGCCGCCGGGGAAAGTCCCAGCCCGGCGAGCTCGGCCCACGCCGCGGCGGCGGCTTCTTCGGTGAGCGGCACGGCTGCTTGTCCGTTGGACTGCCCTGCTTCCTGCCCCTTGGGCTGGTCCGTTGGCTGCGGCAGTTTCAGTGCCGTTTGCGCGGTTTCCGCCAGCAGCTGCCAGGCGGCGAGGCTGAGCTCGAGCCGGCGCAGAATTACTGGGCGCGGCGTGGCTGGATCGGTCATTTATTTCCCCCGGTGCAAGGTGTGATTGCCGTGGAAGCCGGCAATGCCATCAACTGAGTACCAAGCTACGCGACGGCGCGCCGGTCCGCGATGGGGTGCACTGCCCATCTGCCGGTGATTGAGCTTGTCGAAATCCTTGGTCTCGACGCGCCTGGTCTCGACGCGCTCGCAGGGCTCGCTGCTCGACCACCGGGTGTGGAGTCCGGGGCCTCGACGCGCTCGCAGAGCTCGCTGCTCGACCACCGGGACTGCCGGAACTAAATTTCGTGCAGCAGCCTGCGCACGAACGCCTGGGTGCGCTCCTCCTGCGGGTTGCGCAGCACCTGGCTGGCCGGGCCGCGCTCCACCACCACGCCGCCGGCCATGAACACCACCTCATCCGCGGTCTGCCGGGCGAAGGCGAGCTCGTGCGTGACAATCACCATGGTCCAGCCTTCCTCGGCGAGTTCCTTGATGACCTCCAGCACGTCATCCACCAGCTCAGGGTCCAGCGCGGACGTGGGCTCGTCGAAAAGCAGCAGCTGCGGCTTGAGCGCAAGGGCACGCACAATGCCCACGCGCTGTTGCTGCCCGCCGGACAGTTCAAAGGGGTGGGCGTCCTTCTTCTCCAGCAGCCCCACCCGGTCCAGCAGCTTTTCGGCCTCCGCCACCACCTCGGCACGGGGCCGCTTTTGCACGCGCACCGGCCCTTCAATGACGTTTTGCAACACCGTCAGGTGCGGGAAAAGGTTGTAGTGCTGGAACACCATGGCGCTGCGGTCGCGCAGCGCAGCAACCTCCCTGGGGGTCACCTTCGCCCCAAAGTCCAGCGTCAGCGCCGGCAGGACAGGCTCGACGCCGGTGCCCCCTTCGCTGCCCGGCCCGCCGGCCGCGCCTGCCGCACCATCCGCGGAGGTGCCGCGGGCACCCACGGTGACCGAACCGGCGTCGGGCGTCTCCAGGCCGTTGAGGGAGCGCAGAATGGTGGTCTTGCCGGAACCGGAGGGGCCGATGAGCGCCACCACCTTGCCGCGGGGGACGTCCAGGTCGATTCCGCGCAGCACCGTGTTGGCGCCAAAGGACTTGCTCAGGCCCCGGACCTGCAGGACGGGTTCAGTGGGCGACATAGCGGTCCAACCTCTTTTCCAGCTGGGTCTGCGCCGTGGACAGCACCAGGCAGATGACCCAGTAAATGAGTGCAGCCTCAAGGTAGAGCAGCATGAATTCCTGGCTGAACGCCGCCACCTGCTGGGCCACCCGGAACATCTCGGTGACCAGGATCAGGGATGCCAGCGAAGTGTCCTTGACCAGCGAAATGAAGGTGTTGGACAGCGGCGGGACGGACACGCGGGCGGCCTGCGGCAAGATGATGCGCAGCAGGGTCTGTCCGCGGGACATGCCGATCATGTGCCCGGCCTCCCACTGCCCCTGGGGGACGGAGAGGATCGCGGCGCGGATCACTTCCGCCGCATAGCCGCCCACATTGATCGAGAACGCGATGATGGCGCTGGGCCAGGGGTCCAGTTTCACGCCCACTGCCGGCAGCCCGTAGAAAATCACGAACAGCTGCACCAGCAGGGGCGTGCCGCGGATCACCGAGACGTAGAACCGGCCCACCCCGTTGGCGATCCGGCTGCGGCTGATCCGCAGCATGGCCACCAGGAGGGCCAGCACCAGCCCGATGGCAAAGGATGCCAACGCCAGCGGGATGGTGCCCTTGACGGCGCCCAGGAGCATTGGCCCGAGCGAACTCCAAAATAAGTCCATGGCTGAACCTTAGCGCCCGGGTGCTTTTCCGGGGCCTATTTGGAGACGTCCTGGCCGAAGTACTTTTCGCTCAGCTTGGTCAGCGTGCCATCCGCTGCGAGTTCCTTCAGGGCAGTGTTCACTGCCGCGTCCAGGGCCTTGGAGCCCTTGTGGAAGGCGAAGACGGAGTCCGAGGAATCCTTCGTGGTGGCCGCAATTTTCAGGCCGGAGTTCGGGTTCGTGACCTGGTAGTCGAGGAAGGTGAGCTTGTCATTGACGATCGCGTCGACGCGGCCGTCCTTGAGCAGCGACACGGACTGGGCCCAGCCTTCCACCGCCTGCACCGTGGCGCCGCTGTCCTTGGCGAGCGTGTACCAGTTGCTGGTCAGGGACTGCGCGGTGGACTTGCCCTTGAGGTCGGCGAAGGAGTTGATGGAGGTGTTGTCCGCCTTCGTGACAATGACGCCCTGGGACACGGTGTACGGCGTGGAGAGCTCGTACTTGGCCTGGCGTTCCGGGGTGGAGGTGACCTGGTTGGAGATGGCGTCAAAGCGCCTGGCTTCCAGGCCCGCGAAGATGGAGTCCCACTGGGTTTCCTCAAACTTCGCCTTCACGCCCAGCTTGGCGGCAACCGCCGTGGCCACCTCGACGTCGTAGCCCGTCAGGTCACCCGCGCCGCCCTGGTGGTAGCTGAACGGCTTGTAGGTCCCCTCCGTGGCAAACACGATCTGGCCTGCTGCCTTGACGCTGCTCAGGGACGTGTCGCCGCCGGAGGCGTTGGAGGACGAACCGCCAGTGCCGGCACCCGCGCCCGTGCCGCCGCACGCGGCAAGGGCGATCGATGCCGCTGCAAGCATGCCAACAAGTCCGAAAGTACGACGATTCATGGGGGGTCCCTAACTGTGAAAAAGTGCGAAGGCGCTGCGAAGTTCCGCACGCCGCCCGTCCTGTGACGCTACCACTGTGGAACGGCAAAGCAAGAGGTAATATTTCCGCAGGTTACGTCCCTTGGCGGAGCGTGATTTGACTCACGGGTTCCAGCTGCGCTAGGCACACCACCCCGGGGCGACGGTGCCCGCCCGGGCCGCGGCAGCCCGGCGTCGTGCCTGCAGCGGAATGGGCTGCCCGGAATTCCCCGGAGGCCGCGGGGCGATTAGGCTGGTAGCTTGCCCGCCAAGTATTAAGGAAGCACGCGAATGAGTATGGAAGGCGCCGCCTGGAGCTCGCTGTGGAGCACCATGCGCTCGGACAAGAGCAACAGCGGCATTTCGAAGGACACCTTCCGCCGGACGGTCAGCTTTGCCAAGCCGTACGGCCGCAAGCTGCTGGTGTTCGTGGTGCTGTCGGTGGTCTCGGCAGCGCTCGCCGTGGCCACGCCGGTGCTGGCCGGGAAGGTGGTTGACGCGATCGTGGCGAAGACCGCCGTGGACGTGGTGGTCAACCTGGCGCTGCTCATTGCGCTGGTGGCCGTGCTGGATGCGGGGCTGTCGCTGGTGATCCGCTGGATTTCCGCGAATCTGGGCGAGGGCGTCATCCTGGACCTGCGCACCGCCGTGTTTGATCACGTGCAGCGCATGCCCATTGCGTTCTTCACCCGAACCCGCACGGGCGCGCTGGTCAGCCGGCTGAACAATGACGTCATTGGTGCGCAGCAGGCATTTTCCGGCACGCTTTCAGGCATCGTCTCCAACTCCGTGCAGCTGGTGCTGACCCTGATTGTCATGCTGAACACGTCCTGGATCGTGACGCTGCTGGCCCTGGTCCTGTTGCCGATCTTCCTCATGCCCGCCCGCCGCTTTGGCCGCCGGCTGGCCGGGCTGCGCCGCGAAGCAGCGGACCTGAACGCGGACATGAGCACCCAGATGACGGAGCGCTTCTCCGCCCCGGGCGCCACCCTGGTCAAGCTCTTTGGCCGGCCCGCGGAGGAGTCGCGCGAATTCGCCTCCCGGGCCAGCCGGGTCCGCGACATCGGCGTGCGGACCGCCATCATGCAGTTCGTGTTCTTTACCGCGCTCATGCTGGTGTCCTCCCTGGCCCTGGCGCTGGTGTACGGCCTGGGCGGCACCCTGGCCATCGGCGGCTCTCTGAAGCCGGGCGACGTCGTCGTGTTGGCCCTGCTTTTGACCCGCCTTTATGCCCCGCTCACCGCCCTGGCCAACGCCCGCGTGGACATCATGAGCGCGCTGGTCTCCTTTGACCGCGTGTTTGAGATCCTCGATTTGAAGCCGTTGATTGCGGAGAAGCCCTCCGCGGTTTCGGTGCCGGCCGGGCCGCTGGCCATTGAATTTTCCGACGTGAAGTTCGCCTACCCCTCCGCCGACAAGGTTTCCCTGGCATCCCTGGAGGACGTGGCCGTGCTGGACACCCGCGGCGGCGAGCAGGTGCTCCACGGCATCTCCTTCCGCGCCGAACCCGGGCAGACTGTGGCGCTGGTCGGTTCCTCCGGTGCGGGGAAGTCCACCATTGCGCAGCTGCTTTCACGCCTGTACGACGTCGACTCCGGGTCGGTTTCCATTGGCGGCGTGGACGTGCGGGACCTGACCTTTGACGGGCTGCGCGCGGGCGTGGGCATGGTGACCCAGGACGGGCATCTGTTCCACGAATCCATCCGTTCGAACCTGCGCCTGGCCAAGCCGACGGCCACGGATGCCGAGCTGTGGGACGTGCTGAAGCGGGCGCGGCTTTCGGCATTTGCGGAAGCGCTGCCGGACGGCCTGGACACCGTGGTGGGGGAGCGCGGCTACCGGCTTTCAGGCGGTGAACGCCAGCGCCTGACCATTGCCCGGCTGCTGCTGGTCCAGCCTGCCGTGGTGATTTTGGATGAGGCGACGGCGGCCCTGGACTCCACGAACGAGGCCGCCGTGCAGGCTGCCCTGGGCGAGGCCTTGGAGGGCCGCACCGCGCTGGTTATTGCCCACCGGCTTTCCACCATCCGCTCCGCCGACGCCATCCTGGTGGTTGAGGCCGGGCAGATCGTGGAGCGGGGCACCCACGACGAGCTCATGGCCCGCGGGGGGCGTTACGCCGAGCTGCACGACACCCAGTTTGCCCAGGCAGTGGCGGCTGTTTCCGACGCGGCGGTGCCCGGAGAGGCCTGACGGGCTGGTTTCCGGTGGTCGAGCAGCGAGCTCTGCGAGCGCGTCGAGACCCGGGTCAGCGGCCCAGCCGGGGAAGGACGTACTCGGTGAGAAGCGGTGCGAGGTCGTCAAAGTTGCTGGCATCAGCCACGTCCATCCACCGCAACTCCGCGATTTCGGCAGCTGCTTCGATGCCGCTGGCGTCCCATGTCCCCGGCGCAGTGAAGACCGTGGCCTCAATGTCGGTATTGGATTCGTTGGCGGCGGTCCCTGTCCAAACGCCCATGAGTTCAAGGCTGGTGGCGTCTACACGGACACCGATTTCTTCGGCTAATTCACGCGAGCCGGCCTGCGCGGCGCTTTCGCCTGCCTCGGGCTTGCCGCCTGGGTGCATGAACTTGCTGGTGCCATGTTTGCGGACTGTCAGCAGGCGCCCGTTCAAATCGTAGAGGCAGACTGCAGACACCTTCAGCACATTGTTCATGACTTCGATCCTAGCCAAGGCCTCCCGCCGAACTGCCCACCCCACCTCCGCCGAACTGCCCACCCCGCCTCCCGCCGAGCGGGCATTTAACGGGCATGTTGCGCTGAAACATCCACGTTAAGTGCCCGTTCGGCCGGGGGCCCAGGGGGGGGAGGAGTGCGCGAATTCAAGCCGGGCGCGGGGCGAACATGATGATGGATACCCCAAAGAGGCAGACCAGCGCCCCGATGACGTCCCAGCGGTCGGGCGTGAATTTGTCGACGATCATGCCCCAGATCAGTGAACCGGTAATGAAGACCCCGCCGTACGCAGCGAGAACCCTGCCAAAGTTGGCGTCGGACTGCATCGCTGCAATGAAACCGTACGCGCCCAGGGCCACCACGCCCAACCCGGCCCACCACCATGCCTTGCCCTCCCGCACAGCCTGCCAGACCAGCCAGGCGCCGCCGATTTCAGCCACGGCGGCAAGGGCGAACAAGATAATGGTTCTGGCGATGCTCATGGCCCCATCATCCCTTGAAGGATGTGGGGACCGAAACTTCATTGAACCAGGCGCAACGGCCGGCTGCCGAGCTGAACCGTGATTTCCTGGCCCCACGACGCCATGATCCGGTCGTCCTCCATGCCGTCGCCAAAGATGACGAGCTGGTCCGAAGCGACCCTGATCCGCAGAGCTTGCCCGGAATCCAGCAAGCCTTCGGTCAGTGAAACTCCAGTAGCAGGCGACGGCCAGGCCTCGCGGACGAACCAGGCCAGCCGCGGATCGGAGAGTGCAGGAAGAGCCCGCCCTCCGCGCTCCAGGGCAATCGACGCACACCAGCCGGTGGCGCCCGTCCCGGTGGCGACAACCAGCCCGGAGGACGATTGGCTCTCAAGCCGCCCCTCCGGCGTCGTAAGTTCATGGCGGGCGGATTGGTGCGATGTATGCCCGACGAAGATTTCATTGAGGGCGCAGAGCTCCTGGCCGTCGTCGGGCCGGGCCGAAACCATTGTCAGTTCCTGGCAGCCCTGGGCGCCGGATGGCACGGCCAGCCAGCGGGCCCCGGCCGCTGAGGTACTTCGCGGGGCTGGCCACGAGTCCGTCTTGGCGGACGACGGCGACGCTGAGGCCGCCGGCTGGTATCCGGTCAGGGACGTTTTTGCCGGCGAGCACCGCCTGGCTTTCGGCCACTTGAAAATACCTGGCGACGCCGTGGAACGGGCCCGGTCAAAGCTTGAGTATTCGCCGCTGGGAGCAGCGTTTTGTGGGGAAGTGTTCACCTGGCGCAACTGCGTGCCGTCTCGAATCAGCCGCTCATGCGTCCAGGTGCTTCAATCTGATGCCGCCCCTGAAACTCAGAGGTCAAACCAGGGGACGGCATCGTGGTGCACGGTCCCAGAAGTGTCATCCGGCCGAATCTCCAGCTCAAAGGGCGGCTCGACGCCGGCGAGTTCCCGCACGGTGACCCGGAACAGGCCGGGCGCGCAGGGCATGCGCAGGCTGTTTCTGGGGTCGGCTGCCAGTTGGTCCTTAAATTGTGCCGCCGTGGAGAGCTGGAGGTAGCTGGTCAACCACAGGCCCGCATCGCCAACCCGGACAGTTCCTGACGCCTCACGGATGACCCGGCCACCGTCCCGCCGGCGAACAAGGGCAAACACCTCATCGGCCGCCTCATCACCCGGGCAGGCAATGAAGGCATTGCCCAAGTTCATCTGCTCGACGAAGTGGTCCGAAACTTGTGTCAAGGTCCAGTTGTCGGCCACGAAGCTGCTGTAGCTGTCGGGGCAGACCAAGGCAATAAAGCCGTCTTCGTCGATAGGGAAGAAGAGATTCATTTCCAGTGGGGTGTTCATGGTGAAAATACTAGCCATGGCGTGATGGAGGCCCGGCCCGGACAGTCCGGGTGTGCTCCCCCCGGACGCTCCATCACTTTCTGCTGTCTTTGTGCGGACGCTCTATCACCTTCTGAGCGGGGGCGCCCTCCGGGGTGTCCGGGCCGCCCGCTTGCGCTCAGCGATCTACCGCTTGCGCTCAGCCGCACTTCCGCTGGGGCAAAACTCAAGCCGGGTTCTGCCCCCGGTGCACCCGGGGCGCAACTCTGATTGGGTTTTGCCCCACAGCAAAGTCCGCAACCTATTTACCGGATCACCACATAAACCACCCCGGCCGGAAGACCCCGAAAGGGAGGTGATGGAGCGTCGGCCGGCAGACCACGAAAGGTGATGGAGCGTCGGCCGGGAGACCACGAAAGGTGATGGAGCGTCGGCCGGGAGACCACGAAAGGTGATGGAGCGTCGGCCGGGAGACCACGAAAGGTGATGGAGCGTCGGTGGGGGAGCGGCGGTCAGGGGGTGCTGCTGCGGCCGTCGAGGGCCAGGAACAGCAGCGCCGCCAGGATGGGCCCGTACGTCAAGAGGGCGGACCACCCCAGCGCCGCACCCAACAGCACGGAAACGCCCACCAGCAGCACCGGCTCCACGTAACCGAGCAGCCCAAACAATGAGAGCGGAAGCCACTTGCTGGCCAGCAGGTACAGCACCATGGCCACCCCGCCCAGCACCCCGATGGCCCAGACGGCCACGAGTCCGGAGGCCCAGGCCGATCGGCCGGGGAGGCCGGAGACCCCGTGAAGGCCGTGCGGCCCGCCAGCAATGGCAAGGACCCCAACGGGCAGCAGCACCACGAGTTCGGCGGCAAACGCACCAAGGTGGTCGAACCCGGCCTTGCGGCGCAACACAAAATAAACGGGATACCCCAGGCACACCACCAGGGTGGGCCACGCCAGGCCGCCGGACAGGGACTGGTGCAGCACACCTACGGCCGCGGCAGCTACGGCGAACTTCCGCAGGAGGCTCAGCCTGTCGCGGAAGAACAGCCTGCCCGACACCACCATTGTCAGCGGCAGCAGGAAGTACCCAAACGCCACGGAAAGCGCCATGCCGTTCAGCGGCGCCCACATGAAAAGCCACAGCTGCACGCCCACTATGGCGGCCGCGCAGGCGCCGGGAAGCAGCAGGACCGGGCGGCGGCGGACCCGCAGCAGCATGGACCGGATTTCCGCGCGCCCCCAGGCCACAAACGGCAGGACCAGCGCAAGCGTGGCCAGCGTCAGCACCACGCGCCAGCCAAAGATTTCCCCCGAGCCCCAGCCCGGCAGGGATCCGGCAATCAGAAAGATGACGGCGAAAAGAGCCGACGCCGTGACGGACGCGGCCACACCGCGCCCGGAACCGGCACCCGCAGCAGGCCCCGTGCCCGAACCCATGCCAGTGCCCATGAAGCAAACCTTGAATCGAAGCGAATGCCCCGGCCCGGCCGCCGACAGGTAGGGGAAATAAAAAAAGTGCCCCCGCCGGGGATCGAACCCGGATTTGCCCTTTAGGAGAGGGCCGTCTTATCCATTGGACTACAGAGGCGCGTCCTCCAGCCTAGCGGAATGCCTTATCAAGCAAAAAACCGCGCGGCCGAGAGACGAAAACGGAGACGAAAACAAAGGGAAACGTCAGGACGCGGGGGACTTCGGCGGCACCCGCCTGCGCCGGCGCCCCAGGAACAAGGCCACGCCAAGTCCGGCCAGGGACAGCACCAGCAGTGACCACGACGCAACCACCAGCACCGAGGCCAGGGTGACCAAACCGGCGTCGAGCTTGGCACCGCCCAGCATGTTGTCGATGGCCACATTGGCCCAGATCTGGATCCCGGCGAAGAGCACAGGAAAGGCCCACAGCACCCACCGGAGGGACTTTTTGGCCACGTTCATGGCGATCAGCGTCACGGCAGAGAGCCCAAAGACCAACGGGAACAGCATGCCGGCCGTCTTGTGGACAAACTGCAGCTGGCCCAGGGCGTCGGAATTCATGGCCGCGCGCAGTGCCTCAACATGGGCGCTGCCGAAGCCGAACACCATGGAATCGGGCATGGCCAGGCCGCCGGAAAGATCCGTCATTTGGATGAGCGTCAGCAGGTGGAAGTACCAAAAGAGGAACAGGCTTGCCACGGAGCCGGCAATCAGGATCAAATTGGCGTTGCCCTGTGCCTTCTGCGGTGAGCGGGCAGTGCTGGAATTGACCACGCCGGCGCGCGGGGGAGTTGCCTGCGGGCCGTACAGGGCGGCGCGCTGGGCAGGTGTTTTAGCCATGAACCCATTATGGCGCAGATCCGCGGACCCCACGGAATAGGCTGGGACCATGCCCACCACCATGCCCACCAACCTGGAACCCAGCCTGAACGACGCCGATCTCGCCGCAGCCCTGGTGCGCAACGCGGGTGCCCTGGCGCTGGCCATGCGGCAACGCGGCCTTGAGGAACTGCGCGGGACGGCGGCGGAAAAAACCAATGTTGCCGACGTCGTCACCGCCGCGGACCTGGCCGCGGAAAGCTACATATTTGAGCAGTTGCGCCACTGCCGTCCGGCCGACTCGATCGTCGGCGAGGAGGGCGCCGGATTCAGCGGGAACAGCGGCCGCAGCTGGGTCATCGACCCGGTTGACGGCACCTACAACTTTTACAGCGGCTCCTCCTACTGGTGCTCGGCCCTGGCGCTGGCCATATACGCGCACGACGGCGGCGCACCGGCAAGTGCCCCCGTCACCGGGGCGGTGGCCGGGTCCCCGCTGGGTGACGCGGACGTGCTGCTGGGCGCCATCTTTCAGCCGCAGGAGGACAGGCTGTGGCTGGGCGGGTCCGGGCAGCCGGCCACCTTGAATGGGGCGCCGATAGCCGTGGATTCGCGCCGCCACATTGGCCAGCTCTCCGCCGGCACGTACATCCACCCCAAATGGCTTGGCGAGCCCCAGGCAGGCACTCCATGGCAGCGGGCCGCCCAGCTGCCGGCAACCCTGCGCATGTTCGGATCCGGGTCCTGTGACCTGGGCCGCGTGGCGCAGGCGGAACTGGGCGTCTGGTTCCAGCACAGCTGCCCCGCTTGGGACTGGCTCCCCGGGAAGGGGATCGTGCGCGCGGCCGGCGGGGACACCGCCGTCGTGCCGGTCAACGGTCTGGACTGGTTTGTGGCCGGGCCGGCGGAGGGCGTCCGGGCCATTCGGGCAGCGCTGGAAAGCGGCAGTCTGGGGCCGGGCGGCCTGGAACGGGAGTAAATCAGGGCGTTGTCCACAGCGGCGGCCTGCCCGCCCCCGGTGTCGGCCCGGCGAACTAGACTTGATTCCACCATGGACATGTTGTTTGACCCTTACCCCCAAAAGCCCAAGCCAACCCCCGGCGCAGGTGCCGGGCTGCCCGCGTGGCAGCCCTTTGACCAGGAAGACCCCGGCTCGGACATGCCGGAGTTCACGGCTGCCGCGCCGGCCTGGGAACGCCACGAGACTGCACCGCAGCGGCGCTGGCCCGAGCCCGACGGACTGCTCGAGGGCATGAATCCCCAGCAGGAGGCCGCCGTGGTCCATGCCGGCGGGCCCCTGTTGATCGTCGCCGGGGCCGGTTCGGGCAAGACCCGCGTGCTCAGCCACCGCATCGCCTACCTGCTGGCCACCGGCCGGGCCCATCCCGGGGAAATCCTGGCCATCACGTTCACCAACAAGGCCGCGGCCGAGATGCGCGAACGCATCCACGCACTCATTGGCGACGCCGCCAAGTCCATGTGGATTTCCACCTTCCACTCCTCCTGCGTGCGAATTTTGCGCCGCGAGGCCAAGACCATCGGGCTGAACACCAATTTCTCCATCTACGACTCCGCCGATTCCCTCCGGCTGATCACCCTGGTGGCCAAGGGGCTGGACCTGGACCCGAAGAAGTTTGCGCCCAAGGCCATCATGCACAAGATTTCGGCGCTGAAAAATGAGCTCATCGACGACGATGAAAACTCCATGAACACCAACTTCAAGGACCCCTTCGCCGCCGCAGTGGCCGAGGTCTACAAGGGGTACACCCAGCGCCTGCGCCAGGCCAACGCCATGGACTTTGACGACCTCATTGCGCAGGTGGTGTACATGTTCCGGGCTTTCCCGGGCGTGGCGGAGTCCTACCGGCGGCGCTTCCGCCACGTGCTGGTGGACGAATACCAGGACACCAACCATGCCCAATATGCGCTGGTGAAGGAGGTCGTGGGGGTCCCGGACTCCACCGGGCTTGAACCCGCTGAGCTAACTGTGGTGGGCGATTCGGACCAGTCCATCTACGCCTTCCGCGGGGCGGACATCCGCAACATTGTGGAATTTGAAAAGGACTACCCCAACGCCGCCACCATCAAGCTGGAGCAAAACTACCGCTCCACGCAGAACATCCTCAGCGCCGCCAATGCGGTGATCTCACGCAACCCCAACCGCCGGGAAAAGCGGTTGTGGACGGCGGAGGGCGACGGCGAAAAGATCATCGGCTACGTGGCTGAATCCGAACACGAGGAAGCACGCTTCATTGCGCAGGAGATCGACCGCCTGCAGGATGAAACCGACCTCCGGCCGGGGGATGTGGCCATCTTCTACCGCACCAACGCCCAGTCGCGCGCCATTGAGGACATCCTGGTCCGAGTTGGCCTGCCCTACCGGGTGGTGGGTGGCACCCGCTTCTACGAACGCAAGGAAATCAAGGACGCGCTCGCCTACCTGCGTGCCCTGGTCAACCCGGACGACGACGTCAATCTGCGCAGGATTCTCAACGAGCCCAAGCGCGGCATCGGCGACAGGGCCGAAGGCGCAGTCGCGGCCCTGGCCGAGCGGGAACGGATCTCCTTCTCCGCAGCCCTGGCCCGGGCGGGGGAGGCCCCCGGCATTGCCTCCCGCTCACTCAACGCAGTGAACGCCTTTGCCAAAATGATGGCCGATTTGGGCGAAGTGGCTGCCACGGCCGGGCCCGCCACCTCCCTGGAGGCCGTGCTGGAGCAGTCCGGCTACCTGGCGGCACTGCGTTCCTCAACGGACACCCAGGATGAATCGCGCGTGGAGAACCTGGCCGAGCTGGTCGCGGTCGTGCGGGAGTTTGAGAAGGACAACCCGGAGGGAACTTTGGGGGCGTTCCTGGAGCAGGTGTCCCTGGTGGCGGACGCCGACCAGATCCCGGACGCGCCGGGTGGTTCCGAGGCGGAGGCCGCGGCAGCCGTGGCGGAGGCCAAGAGGCTCGGCGTGGTCACGCTGATGACGCTGCACACGGCCAAGGGGCTCGAATTCCCGGTGGTGTTCCTGACCGGCATGGAGCACGGGCTGTTCCCGCATGCCCGCTCCGCCACGGACCCGAAGGAACTCGCCGAAGAACGGCGCCTGGCCTATGTGGGTCTCACCAGGGCCCGGGAGCGGCTCTACCTGACGCGCTCCGAGATGCGCAGCCTGTGGGGGCAGAGCCAGTTCAACCCGGCCAGCCAGTTCATCGAGGAGGTTCCGGCGGAGCTGATTGAGTGGAAGCGCGAGGGGACATCCCGCGTGGCGCCAGTTGCCGGGGGCTTTGGCAGCAGCCGCTACTCGGGCTCCTCCTGGGGTGCCGGGACTGCCGTGGGCGGCCGGGACACGGGGCAGCTGCCGCCGAGCATTTCAGCCCGCGCCGCCGCCGGCCGCGTCCAGCCGCAAAAGGAAGTCATCTCCGTCACGGTGGGGGACAGGGTCAACCACACCTCGTTCGGCGAAGGCTCCGTGGTGGCAGTGCAGGGCGCCGGGGACAAGACTGTCGCCACGGTGCTGTTCAGCATCGGCGAAAAACGGCTCCTGCTCCGGTATGCGCCGCTGACGAAGGTGGAATCCTGAGCGGCGCAGGCGCCGGCCGCACGCGGCCATCGGGGCGATTCGTGGCACGCGCCCGGGTCCGGGCAGCCACGCCTGCCGCGCTGCTGGGCGCCTTCATGTGCCTGGCCTTGTCCGGCTGCATCAGCATTCCCACTGGATCGCCCACCACGGCTGCTGTTGCGCCATCCGGGCCGCACAGCTACCTTGACCGGCTCAAGGCAACGCCCGTGGCCAAGCCCACGGACACCGCAGCGGCCGCGGAGCTGCCCCAGTTTGTGACGGAATCGCGCAATGTGGCGTGTGTTTTTACGTCCTCCCGCAACGGAAACCTGAACCAGCCATGGGAACCCAACAACTTCTCCGACAGCGCCAACGCCGCCAGCCCCCTCATTCCCGTGGTGAATTGCGAACTGGCCAACTACCCGGAACCCGCCCAGGCTGACGTGCAGGACACCTGCGCCGGCACGTTCAAGGGCTACCTCGGGGGAACCGCGCTCCTGGCCCCGGACAAGGTCAGCTACGGTAGTTGCCGCGCCGGGGTGACGGCCGTTGAGGCTGCCTTCAGCCCGGCGGGCACCGTCAGCGACGCCATGGCCCAGCTCCCCGTCTTGGCCGACGGCGCCGCCATGGAAGCGCAGGGCTACCGCTGTGCCCCCATGGACGACGGCGTAGCCTGCGCGAATCTGTCCAGCGGGCTGGGCTTCTTTGTTGCCGCCGAAAAATACAGCTTGTTTGGCCCCGGCCACGCAGCTGCCACGGCTGCACCGCCCAAGCCAACCACCGCACCGGCGGGCTGAGGCACCCGGCCCGGGCTCCGGCGTCGTGCCTGGAACAAGCGCGCAGCGGTGATATGTGAGCGGAATAACCGCGATAGGCGGTGGTGCCATGAACAAATATGTGCTTGCGCGGCAAGGCGGTAGTGTGTGAACGGGGTTTCGATCCCTTTAAAGATCACTACTTCGACGTAGAAGGACACAAACCCGTGGACCTGTTTGAATACCAGGCGCGCGACATGTTTGAGGCTCACGGCGTTCCCGTGTTGGCCGGCATCGTGGCGCACACCCCTGAAGAAGCAAAGGCAGCAGCCGAAAAAATTGGCGGCGTGACCGTCGTCAAGGCGCAGGTGAAGGTCGGTGGCCGCGGCAAGGCCGGCGGCGTCAAGGTAGCCAAGACCGCTGACGAGGCGTTCGAGCACGCTTCAGCCATTCTCGGCATGGACATCAAGGGCCACACCGTCAACACGGTCATGATCGCCCAGGGTGCCGACATCGCCGAGGAGTTCTACTTCTCGGTGCTGCTGGACCGCGCCAACCGCAACTACCTTGCCATGTGCTCGGTGGAAGGCGGCATGGAGATCGAGGAACTGGCCGTGGAGCGTCCCGAGGCCCTGGCCCGCGTGGCCGTTGACCCCGCCGTCGGCATCGATGCAGCCAAGGCTGACGAAATTGTCGCCACTGCCGGCTTCCCCGCCGAAATCGCCCCGAAGGTGGCCGCCGCCATCCTGAAGCTGTGGGACGTCTTCAAGAAGGAAGACGCCACCCTGGTAGAGGTCAACCCGCTGGTCCGCACCGGAGCCGGCGACATTGTGGCCCTGGACGGCAAGGTCTCGATCGACGAGAACGCCGACTTCCGCAACCCGCACCACGCCGAGCTGGAAGACGCCGCCTCGGCCGACCCGCTCGAGGCCAAGGCCAAGGCCGCCGGCCTGAACTACGTCAAGCTCGACGGCGAAGTTGGCGTCATCGGCAACGGCGCCGGCCTGGTCATGTCCACGCTGGACGTTGTGGCCTACGCAGGCGAAAACCACGGCGGCGTCAAGCCCGCCAACTTCCTGGACATTGGCGGTGGAGCCTCCGCCGAGGTCATGGCCAACGGCCTGGACGTCATCCTCAACGACCCCCAGGTCAAGAGCGTTTTTGTGAACGTCTTCGGCGGCATCACCGCCTGCGACGCTGTTGCCAAGGGCATTGTCGGCGCACTCGCCGAGCTGGGCTCCGCCGCCAATAAGCCGCTGGTGGTCCGCCTCGACGGCAACAACGTTGAAGAGGGCCGCCGCATCCTCAACGACGCCAACCACCCGCTGGTCACCCTGGCCGCCACGATGGACGAGGGCGCCGACAAGGCCGCCGAACTCGCCCACGCTGCAAAGTAGAGGTTTAGAAACTTATGTCTATCTTCTTGAACAAAGATTCAAAGGTCATCGTCCAGGGCATCACCGGCGGCGAAGGCACCAAGCACACCGCACTGATGCTCAAGGCCGGCACCCAGGTTGTGGGCGGCGTGAACGCACGCAAGGCCGGCACCACCGTGGTCCACGGCGCCGTCGAGCTGCCCGTGTACGGCACCGTGAAGGAAGCCGTTGCCGAGACCGGCGCCGACGTCTCGATTGTGTTCGTCCCCCCGGCGTTCACCAAGGACGCCGTGGTTGAGGCCATCGAGGCCTCCGTGCCGCTGGTGGTTGTCATCACCGAAGGCGTGCCCGTGCAGGATTCCGCCGAGTTCTGGGCCCTGGCCCAGTCCAAGGTTGACGCCGACGGCAAGCAGGTCACCCGGATCATCGGGCCGAACTGCCCCGGCATCATCACCCCCGGCGAGGCGCTGGTCGGCATCACGCCGAACAACATCACCGGCAAGGGCCCCATCGGCCTGGTCTCCAAGTCCGGCACGCTGACCTACCAAATGATGTACGAACTGCGCGACCTGGGCTTCTCCTCCGCGATCGGCATCGGTGGCGACCCCGTCATCGGCACCACCCACATCGACGCCCTGGCTGCGTTCGAGGCGGACCCGGAGACCAAGGCCATCGTGATGATCGGCGAGATCGGCGGCGATGCTGAAGAGCGCGCAGCCGAGTACATCAAGGCCCATGTCACCAAGCCGGTTGTCGGCTACGTTGCAGGCTTCACCGCACCCGAGGGCAAGACCATGGGCCACGCAGGCGCCATTGTCTCCGGCTCCGCGGGCACGGCCCAGGCCAAGAAGGAAGCCCTCGAGGCTGCCGGCGTCAAGGTCGGCAAGACGCCGTCCGAGACTGCTTCGCTGCTGCGCGAGGTTTACGCGGCGCTGTAGTTGTTCCGCACGCAAAAGCGCGGCCGCTGCACCGGTTTTCGGTGCGGCGGCCGCGCTTTTTTGCGCTATTCGTTGACCAGCACGGGCACGCCGACGGCGGCGGACACGGTCTTGTCTGCCAGGTCCTTCGGCACCCTGACGCTGAATTCCTCGGTTTCGCTGGGCGGTCCCGAGTGGGCGTGGCCGTCCGCACCCGCATGGTGGACGAACCGGCCCGTGCCCAGCAGTGTGCGGTCCTTGTCGTAAAAGCCGGCAACGACCTCCAGTTCAAGCAGGTCGCTGACATCGCTGGTGACGGTGATGGTTCCCGTGACGGCGCCGTCCTTCAAGGCGGGCCGGTCCAGTTTGAAGCGGTTGTCAAAGGGGCCGGAGGCTTGCACCACTGTGCCCGGCTTCGGCCTTGCCTGCTTGAGGCTGGCGAGTGTTGGTTCGCCGGCGGCGGCAGGCAGTCCGGGGAAGGAGGTTTGCACTACCACCGCTGCCTGGGCGCCGTGCCCTGCGGTGGTCCCTGTGGTCTCTGTGGTCCCCGAGCACGCAGAGGTGCCGAGCAGGGCTGCGGCCAGGGCGCCCGCGGCCAGGATGGAACGGATGGGCAGTTTCATGGAAATTCCTCAAAATGGCGGTGGGGCCTGCGGGCCGGCCGCAGGCCCCACCAACTGGGTTGGGCGTGGGCTACTTCGTCAGGCCTATGGCCTTGGTGACCAGGCCGAAGAGGTCGGTGTTGTCCACCGTGCCCTGCAGCTTTTCCGAGCCGGCTCCATAGGAGTAGACCGGCACGTCGGCGCCGGTGTGGTTGCCGGACAGGTAGGTCAGCCACAGGCTGGCGTCGGGTGAGCCGTCCTTGATGGCGGCGCCGTCGTCCGGGGTGCGGAACGTGGCCGGGGCAAAGTTCTTCGGATCCGCGGAACCGGCACCGTTGACAATGCCGGTGGAGCGGGTGGAGTCCTTGACGTTGCCGCTGGCCCGGCTGGGTTTGGAGTTGTTTGCGGTGTTGCCGCCATCCACGTTTGTGGGCGGTGCGGCGGCCTCGGCGTTGGTGTAGCTGCCCTTTTCAATGATGTTGAAGCCGGCGCATTCGTGGTCGGCCGTGACAATCACCAGGGTGTGGCCGTCCTTCTTCGCGAAGTCCAGGGCGACCTTGACGGCGTCGTCGAACGCCTTGATCTCCTCCAGCGTCTGGGAGGCGTCATTGGCGTGGGAGCGCTTGTCGATGAGCGCGCCCTCAACCTGGAGGTAGAAGCCCTTGCTGCCCTTGTTCTTGGTGCTGAGCAGGCTGATGGCCTTGTTTGTCATGTCGGCCACGGTGGGTTCCTGTGCCGCGGCCGAGGACGGGTTGTCCTGCTTGGTCTTTTCCACCGTCAGGTTGCCGGAGTTGAACAGGCCAAACACCTTCTGGCCCTGTGCCGCGGCGAGGTCCGTCTTGGTGGCCGCGATTTGCGTGGCGGGGGAGCTGATCACGCTGTAGCCCTGCGCTTTGAGGGCGGTTTCATCGGCTGCGTCGAAGCGGCTCAGCCCGCCGCCGAGGATCACGTCTGCCGTGCCGTTGCGGGCAATCTGCTTGGCGATCGGGGTGACGCGAACGTCGCTGGTGGGGAGTGCGGAGCCCGTCACCTGCGTGTCCTGGCAGGAGGACGCGGAGTAGACCGGGCCCTGGCAGCCGCGGGCCAGAGCATGGCTCATTTGGGCGGCCGGCGTGGCGTCGGTGATTTCAGCCGTGGAGACGTTTCCTGTGCGGTAGCCGGCCTGCTTGGCCATTTCCATGGCGGTGGGAACCAGCGTGCCCTTGGCATCCACCCCGAGCGCCGCGTTGTAGGTCTTGACGCCTGAGGCCCACGCGGTTGCCGCGGAGGCGGAGTCCGTGACCAGGTTCGGTGCGAAGTCGGCGCTGCCGGGCTGGCCGGACTTCTTCTGCACGGCGTAGGTGCTGACGTAGCCGTGCGCGGGCAGGGTTTCCATGTTCAGCTTGCCCGCGGCCCCGTAAAAGCGCTCCCGGCCGGCGGTGACGTGGGTGCGCCCCATGCCGTCGCCCAGCAGGTAGATGACATTCTTGATTTCCCCGTTGTTGCCGCTGCCGCCGTCGTTCCCCGGTGCGGCCTGCGCCGCAGTGACGCCACCCAACAAGGCGGCCCCCAAGGCCAGGACGACTGATGTGGCGGCAAACGCAGTGTTTTTGCGCTGCATTGATTGCTCCTGAAAAGTATCGAGTGATTCGGTCTTCTTCTTTTGGCTGGCGCGTTGAGCGCCGCCACCAGACTAGGAGCGCGTGGATGTCACCTCGTTGCCGCAGGGTTAACCAGCACTGGCCGCCGGGTGAATTCACGGGGTGGGGCGTGCTTTGGCCGGGGGGATGCAGAAATGGACCATTGAGGCTGATAATTCAGGCTCAATGGTCCATTTCGGCATCCCCGGCTGGTTCCTCCGGTGAGGCACGACGGCGGCGCCTCCTGCGCGCGCAGGCGCGGGACCGCCGTCGTGGGTGAAAATGCGGCCAAACAGCCGGGCGAAGGAGCCCCGGCCGTACAGTTGGCGCGGGGGAAGCAGCCGTCAGTGTGCCAGGCTGCGGCGGCGGGTGGCAGCGGCGTCGAGCCCGGCCGCAAAATCAGCCGGTGGAAGGCCCGATTCCAGCGCCCGCCACACGAATTGGGCCTGCGTTTCCGGGGCGAGGCCGCCAATCGGCTGGTCCAGGTCCAGGTTGGTCGGGAAACCGTAGCCCTCGGCGGACGCGGCAATGACATTTCGCAAGGACCGCTCCGGGGTGCCGGCGGATTTGAGCGCGGATAGTACGGGGTAGAGGGCAAGGCACATGGCCGTGCGGTCCACCGTCTCCATGGCCCGGCCAAACGCGGAGGAAACCTGGAGCAGGTTGGCCATGCGGTGGATATCCGCAGACACGTTGTGGCCGGCGCCGTGGAACAGGGCCGGGTTGAAAAACGCGGCGTCGCCCTTGGCCAGCGGCAGTTGGACACGGTTCGCCTCAAAATAGGCAGTGAACTCGGGGCGGTGAAATGCCAGGTAGCCGGCCCGGTACTTGTGGGAATGCGGCAGGTAAAGTGTGGGGCCGGATTCCAGCGGCATGTCGCAATGGGCCACGGCGCCCTGCAGCGTCAGCGCCGGGGTGAGCTGGTGGGCATGTGCCGGATACCGGGCGGCCTCCGCGGCGGACATGAAGCCCAGGTGGTAGTCGCGGTGGGCCGTTTGTGCCGCGCCGCCGGGGTTGACCACATTGACCTGCGATGTTACCTGGTAGTTCGGCCCCAGCCAGGCTTCCGAAACCACGGCGAGGATGTCATTGGCGTAGTACTCGGCAAAGGTGTCCGGATGGGCCAGCGCCAGCTTGTCCAGCGCCCCCCAGACCCTGTCGTTGGCGCCCGGCTTGGCAAAGTGGTCGCCGCCGCCGGCCCCCGCAGCCTTCTGGGCGGCGATGAGCTGGCGGAAGGAATCCGTGGCGCGGTCCACAACGCCCGTGTCCGGGAACGCACCCTTGAACACGACAATCCCCGGACCCGTGGTGAGCGCCCGGATGAGCTCAGCCTGCACATCGGCCCGCCCGGCCGGCTCCGCCACGCGGCCGTGGAGGCCCGGGCCGTAGATCACGACGTTGCCTTCGACGGCGTCGGCGTGGGGGTAGTCCTCGAGCCGGGTGGTCTCACCGACAACGGCGGCGAAGTCGTCCAGGCTGCAATCGGAGTCGCTGAGCCACTCCTGGCCGGTGCGGGTAGTGGTCATGGGATTGTCCTCTTTCGGGTGGGTGGAACAGGGTGAGGTGCGGGCGGCGGAGCCAGTCACGTACAGGAACTTGATTCCAGCATGGCGGCTCCCGGCACCTTCGGGCAAGGCATGAATCCATCAAAAAACCATCAGAACTACCTCAGTGCTGGTCCACGCGGTGGCATGATGGGAGCATCACTCCATCCGCGCAAGGGGACATCATGGCCCATCAATTTACCGTCCGGGAGATCGCCCGCCAGGCCGGTGTCAGTGACGCCACGGTGGACAGGGTGATTCATGGACGTCCCGGCGTGCGCCGCAGCACCGAGGACCAGGTTCGCCAGGCCGTCCGCGAGCTGGAGGGGCAGCGCGCCCAGCTGGCCCTTTCCGGGCGGCACTTCATGATCGACGTGGTGGTGGATGCGCCGGTGCGGTTCCATGAGGCTGTGCGCCAGGCGCTGGAGGCCGAGCTGCCGTTTCTGCGCCCGGCCGTGTTCCGGGCCCGGTTCCAACTGCACGAGAGGTGGAATGCGGCGGACTGCGTCCGGGGACTGGAACGGATAGCTCGCCGCGGCAGCCATGGCGTGATCCTCAAGGCGCCCGACCTGCCGGAAATCGCGGCGGCCGTGGACGCCGTCGCCGCCCGGAGGATACCCGTGGTGACCCTGGTGACGGACCTTCCGGCCAGTGCCCGCCTCGCCTATGTGGGCATGGACAACCGCTCCGCCGGATCCACGGCCGCCTACCTGATGAGCCAGTGGATGCGGGGGCGGCCGGGCACTGTGGCTGTGGCCGTCAGCAGCGACTTCTTCCGGGGCGAGGAGGAGCGGGAAATGGGCTTCCGCGCCACCATGCGGGCCCTTGACCCCGGCCGCGCGGTGGCCTACCTGCCCGGCAGCGATGGACTGGACGCGACGGCCGAGGCAATCTTTGCCCGTGCGCTGGCCGGTGACCCGCTCCTTTCGGCCGTCTACTCCGTTGGCGGCGGCAATGCCGGAATCGCGGCCGCGTTCGACGGCGCCGGCCGTGAGCTGCAGGCCTTCATCGGCCACGACATCAACGCCGACAATGCCGCCCTGCTGCGCGCCGGCCGCCTCCATGCCGTGCTGCACCATGAACTGCGGGCCGACGTGCAGCGCTGCGCACGGATCTTCATGCAGGCGCACGGTGCGCTGCCCGGGCAGGGCGGGGTCACGCCGTCGCCCTTCAGCGTGGCCACGCCCTTTAACATTCCCTCCGGATGACCGCGGCATGTGACCCATAACAATCACGTTTGGGTCACATCTTTACGTAAAAACATCCTAATGTCAGGACAAAGTCTTGACTTTAGTGATGGGCGTCACGATGATCTATGTAGCGGAGTTTAAGGACCGGGCAATGATGCTCCGGACGAAGTCGCAATTTGTAAGGAGACTGCAAATGAAGAAGTATTCCTGGCGGAAGCTGGCGGTAGTTGCCACTGTGGTTCCCATGCTCGCACTGAGCGCCTGTTCGAGCACCGGCGGCCGGCCCGCCGAGACCGCCGGCAGCGGAGGCGGCGGGCAGGTTGCCACCACGCCGAACATCAAGATTGCCCTGATCACCCACGCGGCCCCCGGCGACACTTTCTGGGACATTGTCCGCAAGGGTGCCCAGGAGGCGGCGACCAAGGACAACGTCACCCTGCTCTACACTTCCGATCCCGACGGCGGACGGCAGGCCCAGCTGGTCCAGCAGGCCATCGACCAGAAAGTGGCCGGCATCGCCGTGACACTGGCCAAGCCCGACGCACTCAAGGATGTGCTGAAGAAGGCTGAGGCAGCCGGGATTCCCGTGGTCAGCCTCAACTCCGGGGAGGACGTGTTCAAGAGCGTCGGCGCCTTCACCCACTTTGGCTCGGATGAAAACATTGCCGGTGCCGCCGTCGGAACCCGGCTTGCCGCCGACGGCGTGAAGCACCCCATCTGCGTGATCCAGGAACAGGGCAATGTGGCCCTCGAGGCCCGCTGCGCCGGTGTCAAGACGAAGGTTCCCGGCACGGAAATCCTGTACGTGCAGGGCACCGACATGACCCAGGTCTCCTCCACCGTCACGGCGAAGCTGCAGTCCACCCCGAGCGCCGATGCCATCATCGGGCTGGGTGCGCCCTTCACCGCCACCATCGTCAAGGCCGTGGCGTCGCTGAGCCTGACAGGCAAGATCAAAATTGCCTCCTTCGACCTCAGCGGTGAGCTCATCCAGTCGATCATCGACGGCAAGGTGGAGTTCACGGTGGACCAGCAGCCCTGGCTCCAGGGCTACGACTCCATCGACGCGCTGTGGCAGTACAACCGCGGCGGCTTCAAGGTGGGCGGCGGGCTCCCCGTGCTGACCGGCCCCGCCATCATCGACAAGACCAACGCCCCCGCCGTCCTCACCTACGCCAAGCAAGGCATCCGCTAGGGATGCCTTGCTTCCGGGCCCGCGGGGCGTGTCCCCGCGGGCCCGGGCAAGA
>NZ_JAAKZI010000044.1 GCF_011045165.1 Arthrobacter silviterrae | reverse complement strand
GACTCCCCGGCGCAACACGCCGGACGGTCCCATGACTGGCTAAACAGGTGGTCCCATGAAGGTGGCAAAAAACGGGCTACAGCGGTCCCATCCTCCTGGCAGGCGACAGGAGAGGAGTGCTGCCGATCATGAGTATTTCCATTGACGTCGGAACGGCCCATGGCGGCACGGCCCGGCTGGGCATCCGCGAGATTGTCCGCCAGCTCAACAGGGCCCTTGGTGCAACACTGGTCGCCGCCCTGGCAGGGAGCAAGGATCCGAAGATTAGCTATCGTTGGGCCCGCACCGACGGGGCGGTGCCGCGGCCCGAGGCCCAGGCCCGGCTCCAATTGGCCCACCGCGCCTGGACGGCGGTATCCAGTGTGGAAGGTGAACACGTCGCCCGGTTGTGGTTCGTCGGCGCCACCCCTGGCTGGGCGAAGTGTCCCCGATCGAGGCCATCAAGGAGATGCGTGCCAAGGATGTCATGGCCGCCGCCCTGGCCATGACCGAGGACCGGTTCTCCGGGTGATCAAGGTTTGTGCCACAACTGGCCTGGCCTACCTGGATGGCCCGGTTACTGGGTATCGGATTGCAAAATCGTCCTACGGGCCGCTGAGTCCGTTGCCGCGGGCTGCAGGGTCCGCGGATAGATCGTCGTGGTCGCCGTTCGACACTCCGGGATCGACGGTGTACCTGGCCGGCGATATGCGCACCGCCTATGCCGAGACGCTGGCGATGGCCGTGACGCTGTGGCTTTTGCCGCCGAGCAATTCGGCCTGCCGTTGGAGCGTGCCTGGACCATGGTCCAAGACGATTGGACCCGGAACGGGAACATGGTCCCGGGCTGGTTGCCGGCGAACTGGCGGAACGGACGCCTGATGTACACGCTGAAGATCAACGAGCCCACCCCCTGGATCGACCTGACGGCCGCCGAATCCATCGCCTCATTGAACCGACACCTCGGAGACATCCTGGATGAAACCTTCCCGCGGAATCCCACGATCCCGCTAACCACCGTGTCCACGAAAACAGGCTGACCCCAACCCAGGCCTGTTCATCACAGAACCGTGCCTGAAACTCCCGAATCGGCCGCGGAAAGTCCGGCCGTGCCACAACTCAAACTACACTTGAGCAAACCGGGTACGCAGTAGTCACCTAATCGGCGTCCACGATTCCCAGGCCTGCCCGCACATGGCACAGAAGGTGGTGCCGTGCCTGGACGACGCTGATGCGGGCCGACCGCGAATAGCATTGGATGGCGAGCCCGTCGACTGTGGAGCTGATGGAGACTGCGAATGCCCAGGGGTCCGGACACTTAAACTCCCCATCCTCGACACCGGCATCGATGATGTCCCGCAGGACCTGCCACCACGCCTCATAGTGGGTGTTCATCCATTCCCCATAGGCATCGTCGCGTGTGGCCGCTGACCAAAGGTCCATGCGGAGTAGCCAGTGCCGCCTCGTGTTCGGATCCGAGCGGAACATGCCCTCCAAAAGGGACAGCAGTTTGGTCGACTTGTCTGTTTCGCCGTTTGCCACGGCCTCGCGCAGCAGCTCGTTGAATTCCACTGTTTCAGCCTTGATCACCTCCCACAGCACTTCGTCCAAGCTCCGGAAATGGTAGGTTATGGTTCCGGGCGAGACTCCGCAGACCCGGGAAATGTCGCGGATCTGGACGTTGAAAAGTCCCTTGTCCGCGATGAGATCACGTGCTGATTCAATGACCAGCCGCCGGCGAACTTCGGTCGGATGCCGTTGACGTTCATCCACCGACTTCGCCCGCAGCCTTGCGCCCTGCTTCATCTCAGTCACGGCTGCGTCTCCTATCGTCAGCCTAAGCTGAGGTCCGCTTGATCTCTTATTCATAAGACGGTGGTCGCACGCGTTCATAGCAAACGCTGTAATCAAATGTTGATATGGACAATCTCGACATTGGGCAACCTTGCGCAGCCGGCACAACTAGGCAATCGGATAGTTCGCCTTCTCTGCTTCGATGAACTCGTAGACGTCCTCTACCGTTGCTACGCTCCAAAGAAGGCGCTGACTTTCCCCAAATTCAACATGCTGCTTCAGCTGCTTCGCGATCTCGGCCAAGACCCGCTGATGATCTTCCAACGAAACCGGTCGCTTCTCCTGGGCCGCAAACTTCTCCGGACGTGCCTTCCGATACTGACGCAACCAGTTCCCCAAGGTCCCCTCGTTCACGCCAACGTCAACGCCCACTTGGGCAATCGGCCGGCCTGAAGACAGGACCAACCCCGCGGCACCATCCTTGTACTTCTGCAAATACTTATTACGTTCAGTCATGTCTAAAGAGACTCCTAACAACCGGCCTTACAAAACCATAAGACCGAAGTGACCCGTGCCGGACCCCAGGACGAGCACCTGGCTCTTGGGATACGGATCAGCCGGACTGTTTATCAGGTAAAGGCATTCGTCCCCGGCCTATCATGGTCTCCATCGTCCCTGCCGTAGGGACCGGCAGGGAGAAGTCGAAGTCGCAGCCTTTTTCGGCTTGGAGTACGTGGTCGTGGAACAGCCGACGGTAACCGGTGATACCGGCGGCAGGCGCAGGGGCCAGCAATAGTGCTCTGCGGCGGTCCAGTTCATCCGGCGGGACGAGCAGTTCCAGGGAAGCATGTTTGACGGAGAGTGCAATCCGGTCCCCATTTTTGACCAGGGCCAGGGGTCCTCCGAGGGCCGTTTCGGGAGAGATGTGCAGCACGATGGTGCCGTAGGCCGTGCCGCTCATCCGGGCGTCGGAGAGGCGCACCATGTCCTTAACACCGTGTTCGGCTAGTTTGCGGGGGATGGGCAGGTAGCCGGCCTCGGGCATGCCTGCCGCACGTGGTCCCGCGTTTTGAAGCACCAGAAAGTCGTCCTCCTCAACGTCCAGGTTTGGGTCGTCGATGCGTTGGGCGAGATCTTCCAGGGAGGTGAATACCACGGCGCGGCCGGTCTTTTCGAAGAGTTCGGGGCTGGCTGCGGATCGTTTGATCAGGGCGCCTCCCGGCGCCAGGGACCCCGTGAGCCAGAGGAGGCCCCCTTCGGTGCGGACCGGTTCGGCAAAAGGCTGCACCACGCTGTCGTGGCCTGCTTGGTCAAATTCGTTCAAGGTTTCTCGCAGGTTTCGCCCGGTCACGGTGGCCACGTCAAGGTCAAGGAGGTGCCGGATCTCGTTCATGACGGCGGGGATGCCCCCGGCAGCGTGAAGGTCTTCCATGTAGTGCTCGCCTGTGGGCTTGAGGTCCACGAGTACGGGTGTGGTGTCGGAGAGTTCGTTTAGTTCGGCCGGGTTGATGGACAGCCCCAGCCGGCCTGCCATGGCTGTGAGGTGGATCAGGGCGTTGGTGGAGCCACCGATGGCCAGTAGCACCCGCAGTGCGTTGTGGAGCGAGCCGCGGGTGACGATGTGGGAGGGTGTTTTACCGCTCAGGGCCAGCTGGAACGCTGCCCGCCCGGTGGCCTCACCAATTCGGAGCCTGTCGGCGTGCACGGCCGGCGCTGTGGCACTGCCCGGCAGGGCGATGCCGAGGGCTTCGGCGATGCTGGCCATGGTGCTGGCAGTGCCCATGACGGCGCATGTTCCTGCAGTGGTTGCAAGGTTTTTCTCCACCTGGTCGATGGTTTTTCCCGAGATCTCCGCGCCACGGTATTTGCCCCAGAATCGGCGGCAGTCCGTGCAGGCTCCGAGGCGTTCGCCTTGAAACCTACCGGTCATCATCGGCCCGGTCACCAGTTGTATAGCCGGACGGATAGCGGAGAAGGCGCCCATGAGCTGGGCGGGAACGGTTTTATCGCAGCCGCCCACGAGGACGACGGCGTCCATGGGCTGAGCCCGGATCATTTCCTCGACATCCATGGCCATGAGGTTCCTAAACATCATGGACGTGGGGCTGAGGAATCCCTCACCAAGGGAGATGGTGGGGAACTCCAGGGGCAGGCCCCCTGCTGCCAGGACACCGCGCTTGACGGCCTCGACAAGTCCGGGCTGCAACCTGTGGCAGGTGTTGAAGTCGCTGGTGGAGGTGGCGATGCCCACGACGGGTTGTTCGAGCAGCTCGATGGAGCGGCCCGTGGAGTGGGCAAAGGTGCGCCGCAGGTAGCGGGCGAATCCGGCATCGCCGTAGTCGGTCAGTCCTTGGTAGATCCCGTGGCCGGTGCGATCGTCGTTTCTGGTCATTGTGTCCTGGCTCGTCAAGCGGTGCCCGGCCAGGAACCTTGTGCCACGGTCACCTCGGCCGAAAGGAATATTCTGGCTGGTTGTTGCCCCTGCCTGGCGCCGTTACGGACGTGGGCGGGCAACAGCGCCAGGTGGGGTGTTCCGGGTGTTTCAGGCGTCCAGGAGGGCTGTCTCGCTGGTGCCGTTGATTTGGCGGTTCAGGTGCCACGGGTTGGCGTCCTGCAGGGGCGCCGGCAGCAGGTCCTGGGGCAGGTTTTGGTAGGCGACCGGGCGCAGGAAGCGGTTGATGGCCAAGGTCCCAACGGAGGTGGTGCGGGTGTCAGAGGTGGCCGGGAAGGGACCTCCATGGACCATGGCGTGGCCGACTTCGACGCCGGTGGGCCAGCCGTTGACGATGATCCTGCCAACTTTTTGCTCCAACACCGGCAGGAGCGGGGCTGCTGCCGGGTAGTCCTCCTCGGTGAGCTGCAGCGACGCGGTCAGCTGGCCTTCGAGCCTGTTGGTGGCATCGACCAGTTCATCCAGGCCGCTGTAACGGATGATGAGGCTGGCTGCGCCGAAGATTTCTGCGTGAAGGACCGGGTTGGCCACGAGGTCCTCAATGCCGGCGCCGAAGATGGTCGGGGCTGGCGCGTTTTCGGTGGGGCCCGCGATGCCGTGGCCGATGACGCTGACGTTCTCGGCGTCTCCGAGCGCACCGGTCCCGGAATCCCAGGCACCGGCGATCCCTTCGGTGAGCATGGTCTGTCCCGTGCACCCGGCGATTGCCCGTCCGATGGCGGCCACCAGCCGGTCCCCGTCCTTCCCGGCCGGGGTGAACAGCAGGCCCGGGGAGGTGCACAGCTGTCCGGAGCTGCCCGTGACGGCCGCGACGTATTGCTGTGCCAGCGCCTCCACGTCGGCCCTCAGGGCGCCGGGGAAGACGAAGACCGGGTTCAGTGAGGACATTTCCGCATAGACGGGGATGGGCTCGGGCCGGGCGGCGGCGGTGCGCATGAGCGAAATGCCTGCCGCCTGGGACCCGGTGAACCCGACCGCCTTGATCGCGGGGTCCGCGACGAGCGCCTGTCCGATACTGGCCCCGGGCCCGTAAACGAGGGAGAAAACACCGGGATGTATCCCGGCATCCTTGACGGCCCGGGCGATGGCCTGGGCGACGAGGTCGCTGGTGCCGGGGTGGGCGTTGTGGGCCTTGAAGACAACGGGGCAGCCGGCCGCGAGGGCTGAGGCGGTGTCGCCCCCGGCTGTGGAGAAAGCCAGGGGGAAGTTGCTGGCGCCGAAGACGGCGACCGGGCCGAGCGGGATTTGGCGTTGGCGGACATCCACGCGCGGCGCTGGTGTGCGCTCGGGCAGTGCCGGGTCAATCCGTACACCACGGAAATCGCCCTGGCGTACCACGGCGGCAAAGAGGCGCAGCTGGCCGGTGGTGCGGGCCCGCTCGCCCTGCAGGCGGGCTGGTGGAAGCCCGGTCTCCTGGCCGGCCCGGACGATCAGTTCCTCGCCCAGGGATTCGATGTTCTCCGCGATGGATTCCAGGAAGCGGGCGTGTGTTTCAGGGTCCAAGGTGCTGAAGGAGGCATGGGCATCTGCCGCAGCGGCGGTGGCGGCCTTGAGCTGCTCCTCGGACAGGAGCGTGTACCCGGGCTCGAGCCGTTCGTTACTGGCGGGGTTGAGGCCGTGGATGGTGCCATTGTCTCCGGGGACGGATTGCCCGGCGATGTGTGAATGTCCGGTGAGTGTCACGGTGTTGCTCCTAGGGGTCGGTGGGGTGGGAATCAGTGTCTCTCGTGTGTGCAGTGCCCGGCACCCGCCCGGTCTGGGCTTTGGGGCCTTTCCGGGCAGGGATTCTCCTGTATACGCAGAGTCCCTCGCTTTTGCTGATCATTGTTCGCTCCCCTGCGTTGTCCGGCAGGAGCCAGAAAACGCTCCCGTCTGCGGTGCACAGGTCAATTTCTCCAGAGGAGACAAGGTTTCCGTCCTGTCGCACGTCCACTTGGTCGCTGCCGTGGAGCTCGGTCCAGTCTTGGACCGGTTCCGGCGGGCAGGTGTGTTGCTGTGGTGGTCGGTGGTTGGTGGACATGGCTCCCACTTTGTTCGTGTCCTCAAGTGTGTGGCCGCCGCGTGTGTCGAACGTTCCTGACGGGCGAGACCGGTACAAGGCGTCCCTGGGGTCGGCTTCGGCCTAGGACTTCGGCGTCAGGCCGCCGGGCCCCAAATGCCAGATGCCAAGGGCTGTCAGGAGTTCCCTGGGATCCCATGTGACTGATTCCTCGGCCAGCAGTCCGTCTTCAAACCTGAGAAAGGATGCCCCGGTGACGGTAATGTTGCGTCCTGTTGCCGGCACGTCCATGAAGGTGCCCAGGTGTGTTCCCGTGCTTTCCCAGTGGATGGCAGCGGAGGGCCCGTCTTCGACGATGTGCAGGATCCGGGTGCTGAAGTCGGGGAAGGCCCCATGGGTGGCTTCTATGGTCTGGCGCAGCTGGCCAAAGTCCTCCGATCCGGTCTTGGACCGGCGGATGTAGGACGGGGAGATGAGGCGTTCGAAGGCGGCGATGTCGCCGCGTCCCCAGGCGAGGTTCCAGGCCTGGAGGACGGCCTCCTGTCGGGTATTCATTTACTTCTCCGTGGTGGTTGCGGGGATGAGGACGGGATGTCCCAGGTATTGGCCGAACGCACCACCCTTGAAGAGCAGCGCGTCGCCGCTGCCTTCTTCCATGGCGCTGACTGCCCCGACGACCATGTAGTGGTCCCCGACGGCGACTTCGGCCGTGACGACACAGTCGATCCAGGCCGATGCCCCGTCCAGCCGGGGGGTTCCCAGGGGCCCGGGGGTGTATGGCAGGCCCTCGAATTTCTTCGGTCCTTTCCGGGACAACGCCCGGCACACCTCCACTTGGCCTTCGGAGAGAATATTGGCGGTGAAGTTTTGCAGGTTCCGCAATTTCGGCCAGGTCGAGGAGGACTTGTCCACGCAGAACATCACCAGTGGCGGGTCCAGGGACAATGACTGGAAGGTCCCCACGATGAGTCCGAGCTGCTCGTCCTCGTTGTTGACGCCGGTGATGGCGACGACCCCGGTGGGCAGGCGCCCCAGGACCTTGCGGTAGTGCGCCGGGGTGATTTCGGTGGATAGGGTTGTGTCCATTGCAGTGGCCTTTCAGGGGTGGGGCGCCGGGGCTGGTGTTCTCGCAGGCTGGCCGGCACAGTCGGGTGGGTGGTGGTGTTCCACGGGGTGCCCCTGGCAGGGGATTTCCCCGGTCGTGACCGGCGGGCCCGGGGGCGGCAGGAAGCCATCGCCGAGCGCCGCCGGGATCGGCTCTGTTGTTGTGTCCTGGTGCTGCTGTTTCAGCCGTGTCAGTGCCCAGAGAGCAATCCCGCACCAGATGATGCTCGTGGTCGCCGACGGCCAGGCCGAGTGGTAGACGCTGTTGGCGAGCATGCCGGCGGCGCCGGCCAGGTTCCCTGTCTGGAAAAGGTACCCGTTGGGTATCCGGTGGGTCGAAAACAGCAGGTAGGCTGCCGTAACGGTCAGTGCCCCGAGCCATCCAATAACTTCAATTGCAGCGCCGAGCATGCGGGTTCTTCCTTATCGCCCCCATGGCAGGGGGTTGTCACCCCATGGCGGGGGGTCTTGTCGGGGCGGATGTGATCAGTGGTGTCCCTGGGGGCGTGCCGCTCATGCGGCCAGTCTTTGGCGGAAGCCGCCGAGTTGGCCGCCATGAAAGACGAGCGGGTCCCCTCCGTCGCTGGCGGTCATTTCCTGCACCGCCGCAATGACGATCAGGTGGTCCCCGGCAACGATTTCCTGTTCAACGCGGCAATCGATCCAGCCCAGTGAGCCCGTGATGTGGGGGGATCCGTAACTGGATTCGTGCCAGTTGATGGAGGCGAATTTGTCCTCGCTTTTGCTGGAGAGCGCCCCACAGACGGATTGCTGGTCTTCAGCGAGCAGGTTGACGCTGAATTGTTGGGCGCGGGAGATCTTGGGCCAGCTGGTGGAGGTGTGGGTGACGCTGAAGGTGACCAGAGCCGGTTCCAGGGACAGGGATTGGAAGGAGCCCACGACCAGCCCGCTGGGGGTGCCGGTGACGGGGTCGGTGGCACAGATGGCCACGACCCCGGTGGGCAGGTGGCGCATGACGGCTCGGAAGTGGGCCGGGTCGACGGGTCGAAGGACGGTGCTGGTGATCATGACTGCTCCTGGAGTGCCGGTGCGGTGGCCTGCTCCTGCAGGCCGGTGTGGATGTTCCGTGCGGTGTTGGTGCCGCTTTCGATGGCGCCGTCGATGAAGCCGGCCCAAATGTTGGCGTAGTCGCCGCTGGCGAAGTGCAGGACCCCTTCGCTGGCTTGTTGTGCCTGGAGGTAATTCGTTAGCTGTCCGGGCTGCTGGATGAGCCAGGTTTCCTCGGAATACTCATCGGACATCCAGTCGTGGCCGGTGACTTCCAGGACCTCCAGGTCATCGCGCCAGACCTTCAGGGCCTCGGTGACCTGTTCGAGGTTGTTGACGTCGATGCGGGAGGCGTCGGCTCCGAAGGCGACCAGCACGGCGTCGTTCTCACCCAGGTATTCGGTGCGGACCACCGAGAGCGGGTGGTGCTGTGAGGAATAGGCGAAGAAGGGTTTGATGGGGCCCCTGACCCGGATCCAGGCCTTGACCCCCCGTGAAGCGGCCTTTTCAAGGCTCGGGGTGATCTTCCCGGCCGGCAGTGCCGGGGTGATGTCCAGTTTGTGGAGAAGGTTTTGGGGGACGGTGACCACGACCCTGCGGGCGGTGATTTCCTGGCCGCCGCCGTAGGTGACGGTTGCCCCGTCGCTGGTGTGGCGGATGGCGCTGACGGGGGAATCGGTGCGGATGTCCGCTCCCGAGTCGGCGGCGATGGCCCCGACCAGGGCCTGGGTCCCGTCGGTGAGGCGGTAGATCGCGGAGGCCTCGTGCATCAGGTGCCAGGAGCCGGCCGTTGCCGCGGTCCAGCGCATGGCGTTGGTGTACGCACAGTGGATCAGGGGTGCGTTGAAGTGCCCGACCCAGGCTGCTTCGTTGGCATTCTTCTCATCGACGGAGAGGTCCAGCTCATCCAGCATTTCCTGGAGGTTGAATTGGTCCACTTCCGCGATGCCGGGGACGGACAGCGGGGTGTCGGGGCGTGGAATCCATTTCATGGTGTCTTCCAGCAACCGGGTCATGCCCGGGTTGATCAGGGCCATGAAGTCCTCCAGGTTTCCCCGGCGGACCTCGTTGCCGGCGAGCCAGTAGGTTTCCTCGGACCGGGGCCCGCGGGTCACGGACAGGCCGTAGCGGGTGACTTCGGCCCAGGAGTGCGGCTGGACCCAGTGCAGCCAGGTCCCGCCGATCTCCAGGTTTCGCCCCAGCCGGTGGTCCGTCCAGGTGCGCCCGCCGATGCGGTCCCGCGCCTCCAGGACGACGACCCTGTGGCCGTGCCGGGTCAATTCCCGTGCGGTGATGAGCCCGGCAATTCCGGCCCCAATGACCACGATGTCTGTTGTTTCACTCATCTGCTGTCTCTCCTGCAGTCTCTGGTCTCGGGTTCTGCCGGTCAGGCCGGGATCGTGGCTTCGGAGAGCTGCTGCTCGCGCTGCCGGGTGGCCGGATGCCCCTGGAGGGTGCGCTGGTGTCCGGGGCCGTAGAGCTTCTCCCGCAGGGTCAACGGTGCCTGGTCCTCGGCGCGGCGCCCGGAGACGAGCCCTTCGCGACGCAGCTCGGGCAGGGCAAGTTCAATGAACTGCTCCCAGCCACCGGGCTTGGTGGTGTAGCTGAGGTTGATGCCATCAATGTCTCCGACATCGCGCCAGCGGCGCAGCTCGGCGGCCACCGTTGCGGGGGAGCCAACAATGGTCGATCCGGTCCCTCCAATGGCCAGGAAGTCCGCAACCTGCCGGGGCGTCCATTCCCGGTCCGGGTCCGCCTTGGAGAACATGTCAACGATCGACTGGATGCCCCGGGTTTCGATGGACTTCAGCGGCATGTCCAGGTCATAGACGGACAAGTCGATGCCGGTCCACCCCCCGAAACGCGCCAGCGCGCCCTCAACGGTCGTGTTCGCCCGGTACTGCTCGTGCTTGACCGCTGCTTCCTCGTCCGTGGGCGCGACGATCACCGTGATCAGGGCAACAATCTTGATGCCCTCCGGGTCCCGGCCCGCCTCCGTTGCTGCCTGCCTGATTTTCTGCGCGCTGCGCCCGGCCTGTTCGGCGGAGGTGGTGTTGATGAAGACCGATTCGGCATGTTTGCCGGCGAACGCCATCCCCTTGGGAGAGGCTCCGGCCTGGAACAGCACGGGCGTGCGCTGCGGGGAGGGCTCACAAAGGTGGAAGCCGGGCACGGAAAAGTACTTTCCGCTGTGGTTGATGGGGTGGACCTTGGACGGGTCCACATACGTGGCCGCGGCGGAATCACGGACCACGGCGTCCTCGTCGAAGGAGGACTCCCACAGCTTGTAGCAAACCTCCATGTACTCCTCCGCCAAGTCGTAGCGCTCGTCATGGGACAGCTGCTGCGTGTAGCCCAGGTTGCGGGCTGCGGATTCGGAGTACGAGGTGACGATGTTCCAGCCCACCCTCCCGCCGGTGAGGTGGTCCAGGGTGCTGAACTTGCGGGCCATGAGGTAGGGCTGGTCGTAGGTCAGCGAACAGGTCACCCCGAACGTCAGGTGCTTCGTCACGGCCGCCATGCCGCTGATGAGCAGGGTGGGGTCATCCACCGGGAACTGGGCGGCGTCGCGCAGCGCCGCGTCGGCGGAGCCCTCGTAGACGTCGTGGTAGCCGAGCGTGTCGGCAAAAAAGATCCCGTCAAAATGGGCGTCCTCCAGCATTTTGGCCACGCCCGTCCAGTACCCCAAATCGGTGTAGCGGTGGCCCTGGTCCCCCTCATTGCGCCAGGACCCCGAAGTCAGGTGGGCGGGGGCCAGTATGTCAAAAGCAAAAAGGCTCAGCGGCTGGTTTTTCATTTCTGCGGCACTTCCTTGTCCCGGTGCGGCCGCCGGAGCGACACGGATAATTTGAAAAGATCGTTCACATTCTGAACGTCTTGTTCAAATATAAGTGTTAGGCACGTCACCGTCAAGAGGCCGGCGCCGGATTCATCAAGATGTCCTGGGCCCTTGACGGCGGCTGTGTCTTGTGTCATATTTTTGATCGTGACGTTCATTAAATGAACACTCGGGACGATCAGTCCTCCCCCACCCCATTTCGCCCGTGTCCGGGCAGCCGTATCCTGAACGAAGACAAGGAAGTCACGTGAATATACTTACCGGGAAGCAGCCCATGCCGGCGGTCCGCCCCCCTGTCCTGTCCGATCCGCGCAAGCGCAGGTTCCTGATCAAGCTCAGCGGGCTCATCGCCGGCGGCATGTTCATCGACGGCTTCATCCTGGGCGGGATCGGTCTGGTCATGCCCGCGATGACCAAGGATCTTGGCCTCTCCTTCGCCTGGCAGGGCCTGATCGGCGCGTCCGCCCTGATCGGGATCTTCGTCGGCGGTCCGCTGGGCGGATACCTAGCCGACAAATTCGGCCGCAAGCCGCTTTTCACCATCGACCTGGCCATCTTCCTCCTCGGTTCCGCCTCCCAATTCTTCGTCACCGAAGCGTGGCAGTTGTTTGCCATCCGGCTGGTCATGGGAATGGCGATCGGGGCCGACTACGCCATCGGCTGGCCCCTGCTGGCCGAGTTCTCCCCCGCCCGGCTGCGCGGGAAGCTCCTCGCCTTCCAGGAAGTGGCCTGGTACATCGGCTACCTGGTGGCCTTCGCGGTCGGCTACTACATGTCCACCGTCTTCAATGCCGACTGGCGCATCATTTTGGGCATGAGCACCATTCCCTCCGTCATCGTCTTCCTGCTCAGGCTGGGCAGCCCAGAATCGCCCCGCTGGCTTATCAGCAAGGGCCGCGTGGAAGAAGGCCGCGCCGTTGCCGCCATGTACATGGAAGAATCCGAACTTGACGACGTCCACACGGAAACCCGCGGCAGCACCAGCATTTTCCGGCTTTTTTCACCCCAATACCGCAAAGCCACAATCTTTGTCTGCGTCTATTGGGTCTGCAACGTCACCCCCTACTTCGCCATCGCCACCTTTGCGCCCATCGTCCTGGAGAGCACCGGCATCAAGGACGGCCTGACCGGGGCCCTGGCCCTGAACGGCGTCGTCGTCATCGGCGCCGTGACGTCCATGTTCCTCATCGAAAAGGTCGGACGGCGCAAACTCGCCATCCCGCCCCTGTGGATTGGCGCAGGGGCCCTGGTCATCATCGGCCTGTTCGCCCACGTCTCCCCCGTGATCATCCTGGCCTGCTTCATCATCTTCTCCTTCGCCAACGCCGTCTCCACCGCCCTGACCGGCGTCTTCCCGGGAGAAGTGTTCCCCACGGAAATCCGCGGTGCCGGCGTCGGCTTCGCCACCGCCATATCCCGGGTCGGCGCAGCAGCCGGAACTTTCCTCATCCCCCTCTCCCTCAGCGGACTGGGCATCGGAGCGACCATGATCATCGCCGCAGTCATCTGCATCATCGGAGCCCTGGTATCCCAACGCCTCGCCCCCGAAACGAAGGGCCTGAGCCTGAACGCCGCATCCGCCCCCTTGTAAACCATCCAATCCATTGCCCGCCACAACACCGTGCCGGCATCCGGGTACGGTCGGGGGCACTGCGACCCATGCTGCCCGCCCAAACCCGGCCGACCGAGCGAAAGTGTGCTGTACTGTGCCACAGGACAACGCCTGCCTGCCTGGATGGCGCACAGCCAGGCAGGCGCCCCCGGCCAAATCCCCGGACTGGATATGAACACCGTGTTCAAGATCAAGGCCATGACCTAGACTGAATGGAACGATCGGACCGCCCTCCGCCCGGAGGGCGGTCCGAATTCATGCCGAGGGGAAGTATCCACGAAGTGAACACCGAGACACAGACAGACCAACTACAGGAAACCCCTGACCTGACCAACAAGTCCGTCATCAAGGCAACAGTCCTCTTGCGACAACTCGGACGCCACCCACACGGGATTACCGTGACCGAACTTGCCCAGGCCGTAGGGATGAGCCGCCCCACCGCATTCAGGCTCCTGCTCAGCCTCGAGCAAGCAGGTTTCGTGGACCGCATTGACAACCGCTACATGCTCGGTTGGGAAGTCGCCCGTCTCGGCCGGTTGGCGGACCCGCACACCGGCTTGGCCGCCAGGGTCCAGCCGATCCTGGACGTACTCGCCGCCAAACTCAACGAGACCATTGACTTCGCCGTCGTCAAGGGAGAGCTCGAATACGACCTGATCGCCGAAGCCTCCGGATCCCACATGCTCAACGTCTCACAGCAATACATCGGCCAACAGTACCCGCTCCATGCCAGCGCCACCGGGAAACTGCTCCTCGCCGAGCTAACCGACGAAAAAATCGAAACCATCCTGCCGGAGAAGCTCCAAACCTTCACCCGACAGAGCATTGATAGCAGGGCAGAACTCATCCTCGACCTCCACGAGGTCCGCCAGCAGGGCTATTCCACACTGGACAACGAGCTCGAGGACGGCCTGTTCGCCGTTGGCTGCCCCGTACGCGACGTCACCGGCGAGCTCATAGGCGTCCTGACCGCGAACGGGCCCACCCAGCGCATGAAGACCGGCCGCCTGCCCGCCATGGTCGAGCAGCTAAAGGAGTCAGCCTCCGCCATCTGCAAGTCCATGATCTAGAAACCCACCCGTCCCCACGGACACGGCTGCCCCAGGAGTCCGGGCACGGTACGCAAACAGCCCCCCCGACCGCGCCACCAAGGGCACACCCGCGCCCTCGGCAAGGGCCACGGGGGCGGCAATCACCATCAGATGGTCCCCCACACCCAGGACCCGTCGAATATCGACATCCATCCAGGACACTGCCCCGTCCAGGCGCGGAACTCCCGTCCCTGAAACATGCCAGCGCACCCATCGAAATTTGTCATCACCCCGAGACTCAAACGACCGGCTCACCATCCGCTGGTCCGAGGCCAGCACACTCACGCCCAAGCGGCCAGCCGATGACACCCGCGCCCAGGTCCGCGAACTGCGCCCCACGTTGAACGACACCAGGGGCGGGGACGAGGACAGGGCGCGAAAACTGCCCACAAGCATGCCGTGCGGCTCCCCCGTCCCCGAATCCAGGGCACATACCGCAACCACGGGGGTGGGCAGGACCTTCAACGCCGACCGGTAATGGACAGGCGCCACCAACCTCCGCTGTTCCCTGACAACCACCACAAGCCCCTTTTCCTTGGAATGGTGCAGACAGGCCCCCGCCACGGCCTTCACGACCCGCCGCCGGACCACACCACGCTTAACGTTCAACAAGCAAACTGTGTGTTCATTTTCATACGCCACCGCGCCCGCGTCAACGGCCAAAACATTCCGCCTCCAAACACTTGAGCCGCCGTGTGATCTATGTCATGATTACTATAATACGTTCAAGGATTGAACATGACGTTCAGTTCTGAGAATGCCCATTTCGATTACCTGCGCGGACCTGACGTGCGGCCCCAAACCCGCAGGGCAGTACACGAAATCACCGTTGCCAGACAGAACCCAGAGGGGAAGCCACCATGTCCATGACCTACCGTGCAATCTCAAGCCACCTCGCCCGCCGGCCCGCCAGCCAACAGGCGCCCGCCACCCCGACGGCCACTACGGCGCCTGAACCGCAGCCATTCGGATGCGCCGCAACAATGATGTGCTCCCCATGGGAAGGCCTGTACCTGATCAACGACGGAACACCGCCTGCCGGGACCGAAGATGACGAAACAGGGGTCATAAACAATGATCTCGAGCACTTCCTGGCCACTCTCATGTACGGGGAATGAAGAAGCAGGCATACGCTGCACTCTGGCCAGGTGAACTTTGGCCGGAGCCATCTCGTACCTCCTGCCGACTTTTCGTTCACAGGCATAAGCCAAGCTCCCGACTGGGCACAACGCTTGCCGCTGGCTGATCGTTCCCACGGAGCGAAGGCACTCATCGAGGTTCCCCGCAAGACAGCATGCACAGGCATGACGATGAATAAAAGACCTCGACCCTCTGACACCAGCGCGGCCTGTTGGAGATGGTTCGCGATGCCCGGAGGGCGTCACCGCGTGGCGCACTGCGAGCTGCCCGGCATTCTCGAATACGAAGGATTTCAAGAATGCATCGAATCGAGAATCCATGGGGCGCGCCGCTTTCCGCGGCAGTGCGGGGTCCTGTCGCGGAAAGCGGCACTCCGAAAACGTGACGGGCGGCCGGCCCGTGGTTCTCACAAATAGTTCTCGAAACGGTGCAGTCGCGCCAAGGCTCCGAACCGAATTTTGAGAAGCGAACCTCCCATGGCTGCACACCTCAACGGCTGTGAAGGCGACTGCTTGTTGTAGCGTTAATGGTTCCATTGTTGGGATCCCCGAGTTTGCGTCGAGAGTGCCCAAATTTGACCGTAGGCCTACGATGGAAACCGAGGCTTCGTGTACGGGTGTTGGTCATCGGTCAGGTAAGAGCTCCGAGGGTGGAATCCACCTACATTGACGCCGATATATCGGGAGCCGCCAAGGTCTGTCTGCAACTTTGAATTGACCGATGGCTGCAGTTTGTTTTGACCGAAGACGGACATTTCGTGTTTCGTGTTTAAAACGCCGAGCATCCCCCGAACTTTATCGGTGGATCAAGGCTTAGCGTACGATTTGTTCCATTTTCTGCGGCGACCCCATGAGGGCGTATTCAAAGCGGTACTGCCGTGCGGGCTCGGGGGCGAGACACAACACGAGATGCCCGGCAGCGGCCCGCACCATCTCCGGCAGCCGCTCGGGCCCGGCCGGAAGTGCGGTCACGGCTGGAAGGCACCGATGTGCAACAGCACGATGTCGGTATTGCTGCAGGCCGTCAGCGGGTGGGCGATGAGCAGCCGGTCCGTTGCGCTGGGCGGGTAGACCATGACGGATGTGGCGCGGACCTTCGTGCAGTTGGGGTAGTTGGCGGCCTGCGTGTACTGCAGCTGGGCGGCCGAACTTTGCCCGGGTGTAAGGGTGATGGGCCCCTTCGACGGCAGGCTCACGGTCCAGTCCGCAGGGACTCCGATGGGCGAATCGGCAGGCGTCGTCACGAGCGAGACGCCCGGGTAGCCGTTGAGGATGCAGGATGCGGCGGAGGTGTTCTTTAGGATCAGCTTCATGTAGATGCTGCCAGCCGCCCCGCCGCCGGTGTCATCGAGGGATCCGTTGAGCGAGGCCGCAGTGCACAGGGCCGGCTGGGCAGTGGTGGGCTGGGCGGTGGGGGCGGAGGTGGTTGGCGCGGCTGTCTCGGTCGATGGCGTGGTCCCGGCCGCCGTGGGTGCCGGTGCTCCCGTGGTCGCCTCGGGGGCGGTGGTCTCCGGGGCGGTGGTGACCGCGGCCGTCGGGGTGGGGGCGGGCGGTGTCGACGGGCTGCAGCCGGCCAGCACAAGGCCGACACCCACGAGAGCCGCCACCACGAGCGGGGCAATGCTGAGGGGCCGGGATGAGGAGACTGCGGTGGCGGCCAGGACGGTGCCGGAGCGGGTCTGCCGGGACTCGTGCGGGCCGGGGCCTTTCTGTTCGGTGCTCATCATCTTAACCCAGCATCCTCGAGTACAAAAACTGGTCCCCGAGCGCCATCAGCGACGCTGATCGAACTTTGGAACTTTTATATGGACGCCCGAAAGGCGCTCCCCTCAGTGTTCCTTCCCCCCGGCGGTGCCGGGCCCCGACGAATCGTCCTTCGGGTGCCGGCGTTGGCTTCTGAGCTGAAGGATCCGCGCCGCCCCGGCGATCGCTACCAGGAGTCCGCCCGTCACCGCCGCGATGAACAGCGCCATGCCCAACGAAAGCTCGCCGGTCGCGCCAAGATAGTTCACGGTCACCCGTTCCTGGTTCTGCAGGATGAAGATGATGAGCAACACCAAAATGACCAGCCCCGCACTTACGGCCACCCAAACCACCCCGGCCCGCGTCACTTCCTCGGCTTTGGGATGCACGGGCTTCTTGAGCGGGAACTTCGGTTTAGATGGCCCCTGATTCTTCGCCGAATGCGTCGTCGGGGTGCGCCCCGTGGAAGGGTTCGGCACGGGATGGACAGCCATGTTATTTACCACCTTGATCCAGCGCAACCCTTCCATGACGGGCTGATACTGCACATGCTACGCCGCCGCGAACCATGCGTCACCTGTTCCGTGCTGTGCCTTCAAAGCTGCACGCTACACCGGCGCAAGGTTGGCTCTTGCTTCCTCCCGCCCGGCCGTTGGCGAGGCTATTCGTGCCGGGTCAAGAACGCGGTTCAGGCTTAGAAACGTATAACAGTCCCCATCCCGGAGGCCCAATCGGAGTCGGGGCAACAGGACTGTCGCGGTGTCGGCCACCGGTCCCGATGTGATAAGTGGGGTGTCACGTATGGTGCTGAGACTGACGTTGGCCGTGCCGGCGATTTCCCGAAGGGTAAATACGCCCTCCAGCGCGGCCTTTTCCGACAGAAATCCAAAGGTTGCGGCGATGGTTTTCCCGTGATCATCGACCACTTCTACATGGTAGACGCCGTCGATCCCCTGATGCAGTTTGATTCGTCCAGTCATCTTTTGTCTGCTCTTCAATCCATGGTTGTGTAGTTGACCAATACCTGGCGCCGGTGCCTTATATCAATTGCGTCCCCACGGTCCGCCGTCTGGTTCGTGCTCAGGCATCAAGGCCTACGGCGGGGTTCTTTGCCGTTGATGGTGAATCCGAGATGTGTGGCGCTGTTGGGATCGCTGTGTCAAAGCATTCTTTCCAGGTTAGGAAGTACGAGCCCTGAATCAGGTGATGCAGTCGTGTCAGAATGCGGCCACGACTCTGGTCAGTTTGCCCGAATACCGGGCCGTCGTCGCCATGGCGGATGGAAGGTGAGGGCATTCGCGTGCTCAGGGTCCTCGCTTGGGGTTTCGCTTCTGAATGCGCAGCCGCCACGTGATCCCCATACGCGTGCATTCGCGGCGGGGCCAACCTGGTGCGGGACATCCTCGTGCCGGTGCCGGTGGGGTGGGTCAAGTGCCGGTTCTTTTGTGAGGAATCTTCTCGTGGTCGGAAAGCCTTTGCCAACTCGACCCCGCAGCTGCCCCCTTTTCGCACGGTCCACGGTCGGGTGCCGATGCTCGAAGACGGAACGAACATCTTCAGTGTCGTGGTGGAGACGGAGGCACTGCCGGAATGGCTCATAGTGGTACGTCGAGCTGAAATCCGCAGTGGCACTTGAGCAGGCGGGCTCGAATCGAAATCGTGGCAGACGGACCGCTTAGGCTGCCCACGGGGCCGTCGAGACATGAGATTCCTTCCCCGATGGCCTCCATCGGTTCACCGCAATGGATGAAGTGGTGGCCGAAATGCAGGACTCCCGGCGCTGTGGCACCTGCGTTGAGCAACGCGGCCACCTGCCGGACGCTGGCGTCATGGCCGTAGAAGGTGCCACAAGACAAACATGAGTACTCGAGGCAGACATGGCCAGGAACCGCAGGAATGGTGGCTTCGATGGCCTCGATGATTAAGTCATTGGCGCTACCGCACCTGGTGCAGATCAAAGCCGGCGGGCCAGGGTTGTCTATTTCCCCGGGAAGATTCGCAGCTGGCAACATGGTCATGAAGTTTCTCCCACATGACGTCCACAAGGGCCGGACGTAAGTATCAACTTTCCACCACACAGGGGAGCGGAAACCCTCCATAAGGTGAGTCGACCGGCTTGCCGCGCTGGGGAAGAAGCAGCGTGTTCCACTGCAAGGGCAGGTTTCAAAGGGAAATCCCTGTAACGGGCCGGCCCCAGAAGGGGAAGCAGCAATTACCGGCAGGGGATGCGGCGCTCACAACGGGCGGACGTTCTCGGCCTGGGGGCCCTTGGCGCCCTGGACAGGGTTAAACTGGACTTTTTGGTTCTCCTCCAGGGAACGGTAGCCGCCGGCGTCGATGGCGCTGTAATGGACAAAAACGTCTGCCGACCCGTCGTCGGGGGCAATGAAGCCAAAGCCCTTCTCCGCGTTGAACCATTTAACTGTGCCAGTAGCCATGACTGCGTTCCTTCACAAGACCTTGGTTCACCGCCAGATCAGTGACGGCCACGGACACCGTCGTCCATGTTCCCCAATGTACGGGGCAGGGGAACAGGTGTGCAAGGAAATCAGAGACTATTGGGGGGACACGGGTGTCCCGCACAGGGAACCGTGATACATGGCGCGGCGCCGTCGTTTGGCGGTCTGTCAAAGACTGGGACGGGGCAGGAAAACCAGTCGTCGGAGCGGGGACGCCGCCCGTCCCATCAATGGAACCATTAACAAGACAGCCCTCAGCCACTCCCCTCCCCCGGTAGGTCCCGGCGAAACCCGCCGGATCTACGCGACTCGTGTCGATCCCTAAAAGTCCCAACAATGTGTCTCACCCTGACATTCTCATCATCATAGGTGATTACCCTTTGCGGGGATGCCGGGAAGGAAGACTCATGCCGCGCGGTGGCGTCATTTTCTATCGAATTTCGTCCCAACTGAAGGCGGACCTTGGACCAGGCCTTCGACTTGGGCATCGTTAGGGGTCCACTACGAGAACGTCGGAGGTAGGAATGCTGTCGATCGTATAGCCCGGCATTTTCTCGATCACTGAGCGCATCGTAACTTTTGCGTTGGTGGCACCGATTTCGTTTTCCCCTGCAGGCCCAAAGACGTATAGGCAGGTGGGATTGGTCCCCGCACCGAATCGGGAACGAGATTGAATCCCCTCAAAGCCGGCAGCTTCCATGGTCGCGGCCCAGGCACGTGTCATCACATAGTCATCATTCATGGGGGCAGTGATGTCACCGGGAACAATCCCAAACGCCGACGCTGCACCCGAGGTGAAATCAGCAGCCTTGATTCCAGGAATCTCCAGATGAGAAATCCACCGGTCGGCAATCATAGATGCCGGAATAGCAGGGTCACCCACGAAAGCCACACCCAAGAACTCGCGCACAGCGACTTCCTCCGACGACGCAGAGTTTAGCGTTCCCTTCGGCGCCTCTAAGTTGAAGCGACCGACGCCGTGAGAGAAGTACCACGGGCTGTGCAGACCGTGAGCGCGGTAGCGGCACACGCGTGCACGGTGGTGGTAGGCGGGAAATCCTGCGTAGTTTCTTGCCGGGTCCGGAGACCGAAGTGTACTCGAAGCCCTACTCATGCAGCAGCGTGCCAACCCACTGCATCATCAGCTGCCAGCTTCTCCAGCTCAGCGATCCGATCGCTATCGCCCGAAGCCAAAACTTCCAGAGCCGTCGTCTCACCCAGTTGGGCCATGCGTGCAGTCAGCCAGTAGGCGACGGTCCAGTCATCCACCCCGGTGCCAAGCAGAACCTCCAACAACTTCTGGAGCCCCGGCACTACCGCCCCGTTGGCGAATTGAAATGCAGGGAAAAGGAATACTCCATCGGCAGTTTTCACCCGCAAAAGACGATCATTCTTGACCCGTTCACTCACTGCTTGGCGCGAAACACCACCCAGAACCTTCCGCACTCGATCCGTCGTGTAAAAAGCCCCGAGACGATCGTTGATTCTGTTGGTTGCCAGGACAGCGTCTGCCATCGCGTTGACGGTAGCGCGCTCAGACTCGCCTGAAAAATCGTTTACCTCGTTCGAAGCAACCATCTGATCAAGCCGACGCCCAACACCATCAAGTACCCGCTCGCGCCAGTTTTCAGCGGTCGACGTATCACTCTGCGGTCGATCAATGACCTCACTCATAGTGACTACCTCTTTTCTGTCCCCTCAATCCTTTCACCTACCGTCAAGGTAAGTCAAGGTAAAAGAAGACAAATCGTGGGCGAGCCACGGTACGACGGTGACCGCGGAAAAGTCCTTTCCCACCCTTGGTCCTGTACAGCATTTGCTTTGAATACACGGCGTCGACGAGGGCCATCCCAAGCTGTCCCTCCTACCCGTCCTGACAGAGATCGACTTGCTCGCCTGAATTGTTCAGACACCACGCTCGAATGCATCCATCAGCGGATTCATTGCTCATCCTTCAGGTGCCAGATCTTTGGACACGAAGCAGCCACACCCAAGAAACGTTCGTTTTATAGGCCAAACCAGGATCAGCTTCCTGAACTCTCGTCAGCGGGATCGAACGCACCGCAATCAGCCTCGTTCACGAGCTCACCTGAGCGTATTTCCCGCTTCCAGTGAGGGCAGCGTACAGTGTCTGCCGCGAAACGCCGAGATCCCGGGCCACCTTGGCTTTGGGCACACCCTGGGCAATCCGTCCCCGTGCGAGCTGGATCTGTTCCGGTGCGAGCTTCGGGATCCGGTCGTAGACGCCGTTCCGCTTGGCAATGGCAATGCCCTCGGCCTGACGTTCACGGATGGTCTTGCGCTCCAGCTGCGCGATGGCGGCCAGGACCGTGAGCATGAACTCCCCCTGCGGCGTGTCAGTGTTCAGTGCCGGGTTGTCGATGAACTCCAGCGCGACGCCCTTGGCCTTGAGTTGCCCGACGAGGGCGAGAAGGTCCGTCGTGGACCGTGCCAGACGGTCCGGCGACTTCACGCGGACCGTGTCCCCGTCGCGGACGTAGATGAGCATCTCCTGGAGCTTGGCCCGGTCGCTGGTGTTCTTGCCGCTGACCTTCTCACGGAACAGCCTGTCCACTGTGCCCAGCGCTTCGAGCTGCCGCGCCTCGTTCTGGTCGGCGGCACTCACCCGCACGTAGCCAACCACCTGCCCCTTGTGTCCAGCCACTTCTATAACCCTCCATCAGTTGTGTCCAATCATAGATGACAAAGACCCCGATTGACACACCCTCGCAGCAATACCAACCTGTTCGTCCGGGTACACCCTGATGGACAGTGTGCGGCCGCAGGGAAACTTGAGTTGGATGATTGTCAGGGTCACTGGGCTGCATCTCGTAGCTAACACGTTGTATGGGGATGGGCGCGTCGGGGGCGGGACATGTCCAGGTCGCGGGCATGCTCCTTAGCGGGCTCGCCGTCCTCGACCAGGCGGACAGTGCCTTGCTTCTACCTTCCCGTGGACCGGTGCGTCGATCGCCAAGGTCCTTTCGGGCTTCCCTGCGCTGGCCGGTGGAATCGATGACATGTTCACGATTGATCTCATGTTCCATGGGCACGAGGGTGGCCATCGTCGTGAACACCATGGAGGCAAACGGTGTTGCTGTCCCGACATCAGCCTCACCGGGGTCCACCACGTGCAGGTCCGTGCGCCGGCCGGGCGGATCTCAGGCGTAGTTGGGCATGTGCTGGATGTGGCCGCGGTGGCGGCGTTCATGAACGTGGGCGATCGGCGGGCCGGGGCGCCCCGGGCTCAGGAGGCCAAGGCGGTGGCGGGGCCTCGGAGGCTGGCGGCGAGGAGGTTGGCGATGGCCTTGAGCTGTTCCATGCCGCGCCGGGGCAGTCCGTCGAGGTCGGACAGCCGGTCTTCGGTGGCGGAGGAAAAAATGGCGCTGACCCAGGCGGTGGCGCAGGCCTTGATTCGTTCGGCGTCCACGATGTCGGGTAGGCATTTGCGCAGCACCGCCGCAGTATCGCGTTCCAGGCCGGTCTGGAATCTGCGCAGTTGGGCACGCACGTTCGCATGGGTGTCGGCCTCGCGCCAGAGGATCACACGGAGCACGGCGGATTTGTGGTTGCTGAGGTTCAATGCATGCAGCGTGCCGATCAGCCCGGCTGCGGGGTCTCCCGGCATGGCGAGCTGGTCGGTATCCAACGCCGTGGCGGGGAGCCGCTCGGCCATCAAGGCCGCCAGCAGGTCGGACTTGGCGGGAAAATAATAGAACAGCAGGCCCTTGGCAACGCCGGCGGACTTCGCAATCAAGGCGGTGGAAGTGCCATTGAACCCGTGTTCTGCGAAGAGCTCCTCGGCCGAATCCAGGATCAGGGCCCTGGCATCACCGCGGATCACAGCACATTCGGGCCCGTGTTCCGCGTTCACAGTGACCTCCATTGTTCCGGTAAGGGTTTGAGGGGCCGGACGAACCCGGACCCCTCAACTTAGACAGCATCCCTTGTTGGCACGACACCCGGCCCCGAGGGGCCGGGGCCGTGCCGGCATTGGTGTCATGCGGCCGAGGGCCGATGGTGCTGGTGCTGGCCTTCGCGCATCTTCATCACCGAGGGCATTGCCCATGCGGTCACGACGATCGTGACGGCACCGCAAACCCAGGCAGTGATTGCAATTCCGGTCATGCCGGTGAAGAGAAGCACCCACGGGGAGATAAAGAGCAGGATGCCCAGAATTCCCTGCGCCGTTTCCACCGACTCCAGCCGCGGCGCCGACAGGTTGATCAGTCCGGCAATGATCGTCAGAACCCCCAGCACGATCAGCGTCGTTGTTGTCTTCGCATCGGTCGTCGTCCAGATCGTCGCCAAGGCAGCATACAAACCAGCGGCCACAGCCACCCAGTTCTGCCATTTGGTCCACGCCTTCATCAAACTCGCCCTCCTCAAATACGTCACTTACAATTTCCGGTCTACCCCTGATTGGCCACCCGGTCAAGAGGCCTTTTCACCCCCACCACCGACCCCGGCAACGCTTCCAGCGCCCCACTTCGTCATCCGGCAACGAGGGATGCCACGACCCCACCCGTCTCCGCTTGTTGGATTGGCCGGGCCCCCTCCTGTCAGTCCGATAGAAGCACTATCTATGGTGATCAGTATAGATTTGTTGTATTTATCGTGGCATTATGGGGGTGGGGACCGGCATGGCGTGGCGCGGCATCCAGGCAGCCGACGCCGCAGCCGGTGCAGCGGCCCGGGCAGTTTCTCTCAGGGATGTTGTGCCCCCGGGCAGAACGGAAGGAGAGGGTGATGATTCTTAAGGAAGTCTCAGTCGAGCGGTTCATTTTCACCTGCACCGGTTGCGGGCATGCCTGGGTCGTTGACTATGACGCCCAGCATGTCGAGGACGGGCACGGGCACGCGCGGGACTACTTCTTTCGCGACGGGCTGCCGTGCCCGGATCCCACCGGCCCGGGTGAAACGATATGCCCGCAATGCGGGCGGCCCACGGTCCTGGCCCACCTCAGCGCACGCCGGGCCAGCCCCGCAGTCACCGACAAGGCCCCGCAGGGTCCGGGTGAAACACCCACGCCGGCCCGCACCGCAGCCCGGGCCAAGGCGCCCCTGCTCCCCGGTGCGCAATAGACCACACGCCCAGCACTGCCAGGGAAACCGGCACCACCCAAGGGATTCAGCACCGCCCGGGAACCCGGGCCACCGGCATGTGAAGCAGCGCCCACCCTCTCTCACCGACTGCTGGCCCACGGGTGGCGGCGCCGAGGGGTCCAAGAACACCGCACCAAGGGCTTGAAGGGGTGTGGCGCGCCACAGTGAAGGAACTGTGGACGATCGCAGCAGGGATATTGTCGGGCGCGAAGGGAAGGCCCGCCACCGCGGCGACCGAGGGTGGGTGGTCGGGGCAGGGACGAAGTCGGGTCCGACGGAAACGCCCGCCATGGCGGGCGAGGCGTCTCGGCGTCCAGCAACGTCGAAGGACTCCGACGGCCCACCCACCTTGTTCGCGCCTTGTGGTGGTTGTCAGGGCCGTAGGTGGCTGCCGCGTTTTAGTGGGTGTCGGGGCCGTGGAGGAAGGCTTCGGCGTGGTCGACGGCTTTTTTGAAGGCGTCGTTGCGCAGGCTGATGTGTTCCCGTGCCGGGGACTGGATGTAGCCGGTGATGCCGGGGCGCAGCAGCCAGATGTCTCCGGCCGGTGGGAGGTAGAACACGGCGAAGGAACGGTGCGTGTCATCGTCGTCGGCCCAGACCGGGACGACGGCCAGCGCGGCACCCGTGTCGGGGTTGACCCACTGGGCCCGCGGCAGGGGTTCTTCGTGGAGTTCAGGATCCAGGAACGGGGCGGTCCCCTCGCCCCAACGCTGCTCGAAGCGTTCATGGAAAGCCGGCAGCAAGGGTGAGTCGTAACGATGCCAGGCACTCATCCAACTACACCTTCCTCGTGGGTTCCTCTGGGGTTGGGCCCTGGTGGGGCGGTTCCCACCGCAACGGGCCGACCACGATGGGCGGCGGGTAGCGTGGTGGAACGGGCCAGGACACGCCGGACGCGCCAGTGGTGGCGGATCCGTCTGTTGGCCCGTGACCGTGGCTTGGGCCCTCCCCCGTCGCTGGCCGTTCCCTGGGCTGGTGGCCCGTGCTCCTGTGGTCGTAGCGGGCCCGCTGCACCGGGTCCGCCAGGACGGCGTGGGCGTCCGTGATCTGCGCAAGCAGCCCACGCTCTTGGGAAGCCTGCGCGGCCGTGGCCGGCACCGGGCGGGTGTCCGGGTGATGGCTGCGCAGCAGGGACCTGTACGCGCGGCGAATCTCTGCACCAGTGGCGTCCGGCTCCAGGCCCAGCACGGCATAGAAATCCGGTGAGCCCACCATGTTTGATCACCCGTCCTCTCAATTCAATCTCCCCGGGCGCCTAGGACCGCCACCTTTGCCGGAACCACCACGGCGATGGCCAACTGTATGGGCGGCCCCCGGCTGGGGGAACCGGGGGCCGCATGTGCGGGAGGCAGGACCACGGGGGCCGATGGCTGATGCGCTTGAGGTGCGGTGGCGTGCCGTTCGGCGATCGCCCGCTATATTCCCTCGCGGCCCCCGGCCTGCCCTCCTGGTCCGGGAAAATTCTTCTACGTAGCGAAGGGCTCAGGCGTTGCTGTGCTCGCGCTGGCCGTCCTGGGTGATGGCTTGGCGGTCTCCTTCCTTGGTGGTGATCGCGATCTTGCGCGGCTTGGCCTGCTCGGCCACCGGGATGCGCAGGGTCAGCACCCCGGCGTCGTAACTGGCCTCGATGTGCTCCGTGTCCAGGTTCTCCCCCAACACCAGCTGGCGGCTGAACACGCCCCGGGGCCGTTCGGCGGCGAGCATCTCCTTGTTCCCATCCAGGTCCGGGCGTTCGGCCCGGACCGTGACGACATTGCGTTCCACATCCAGGCCGATCGACTCAGGAGACACCCCCGGAAGGTCAAACTCCACCTCAAAAATGTCCCCCTCACGCCAGGCGTCCATCGGCATCGCTGCCGGACGGGCAGCGGTCCCCAACACCTGCTGGGCGAGCCGGTCAAGTTCACGGAACGGGTCTGTACGCATCAACATGGCTTTCTCACTCCTTCACAACGCCACATGATCCTACGTGTTGCCTAATGTCGTTTTTCACTTCTCAACCACCAACCACGACCTGTTGCGGCTGGTATAGATTTTTTATAACACCACTGGCACACTGGTGCAAGAGGCCTTTTCACGGAACACCAGGACGCAGCAGGCCAAGGCCAAGGACCGGCAGAGACTGGAGGGCAGACCATGGAAGATGGTGGAAGGAGGCCCCGGATGGCGACACGAGACCCAAAAGCACAAGCGGTGTACGCGATCTCCGTCGCAGCAGAACTGACCGGCACGGGCCAACAGAACCTCCGCCTCTACGAACGCAAGGGACTGCTCGAGCCCAGGCGCACAGAAGGCGGCACACGCCGCTACAGCGACAACGACCTCGTGACCCTCCAACGCATCACCGAGCTCCTCACCCAGGGCCTGAACCTCACCGGCATCCGCCTCGTCCTGGCCCTGGAAGCCGAAAACACGGCCCTGAAAAACCAGCTCGCACACGGCCCCTCACGAACCGGAACACGAAAACCCACCCGGGCCCGCCCCGACACTGAGGCAACAGGCCCACAACGGCCCTAAAACCAGCACGAACCGTTGTACGTGTCAGACCGGAGTCGTACGCAGCAGCCCGGGCGGACAGGCAGCCTTCCCGAACCCCGCGCCCTGGCAGCCGGCTTGGATTCCGACGCTTGAATTGCTGGCGTCCCTGTCCTATCTTGGAATCCCACCACTGGAACCGCATCGACCAGGAGGCAGGTCATGGGTGAAGATAGTGAACCGCTGGATCCGTCCGACACCGTCGCCGTCACCGAAGGGATCATCACCCCCGACAACGCACGACCCGTCGAGGACCCCGTCAACGGCTTCGACACCGACACCGGCCTGGACAGCGACCGCCCAGTGCTCCTGGACGACCCCCACGGCAGCGACACGGACCCGGCAACAGAACCCGACCACGACCTTCACCTCCAGGACGCCCCCGACCCCTCCGCCCAATGAAAAGGCCGACACCTGTCCACCACAAGGTGCCACACGTGGCCATTTCCGGGTTGACGACAGGGGCAGGTGCCGGTGGCGAGGGAATCCTGGCCAAGGGATGGGCCACGTCGCCACTCATGGAACATCCTTTGACGAGCACTCTATGACGTCGAGGGCCTACTGAGGCGTTTCCTCCACAGGGCGGGCACCATCAACTGGTGCAACCGTCCCCTGTGGGGCCTCAACCCGGCCGTTCGCAGACCCAGCGGTAACGGCTGCCATCGCCGCCAGGACCGCTGGGGTGAGATCTTCATCCCGGACAACATGGCCATAGAATCGATCGCACCGCGTACAGACGTAGTCAACGTCCCAAAAACCCTCTCCATGGCGCCTGCGCCACCGGGCCCGTTCAACAAGAACAAACTCGTCCGTTCCACACGCTTCACACCAAATACGCTCGGCAGGGGATTCCTGCACCGCCTCCAAAAGATCCCGATCAACTTTTGGAGAGAGTTGCTTGTCCATTTCAGCTCACCCTTTTCATGACAGACAGCGGATACCTGGTCAGGAAGTGGTGCCCTACATTATAAATTCGCCACCATCAAACTTCCAGCACG
>NZ_JAAKZI010000043.1 GCF_011045165.1 Arthrobacter silviterrae | reverse complement strand
CCCTGGTTTGTGCCCACGATCATCGTTCTCGGCGCCGCGGCCGCCGCCGTCCTTTCAGCTGCCGTGCGAAACACGGCCTCCACACCCTGGAAGCGAAGCCGGCTGCGGTATCGCTACATGGGACCGGGCTTGGCGTTATGCGTCGTGCTTGCAGGACCGGTGGCCTGGTCCGTGTCCACCCTCAACCCGACGTACGCGGGGACAGCCAACGACGCCCATGCCGGCCCGTACCTGGCCACCGCCGACGCGAGCCAGCGCATGAGTGCAACCCTCAACGACGGGAACTACGGGATCGGTCTGGCCTCCAACCGTGCCGTGCGCGAAACGGCGGCCGCCGAGGCCGAAATGTATCGGTACGCCACCGCCCACAGCACCAGTGCGGGCTACGCGATGGCCACCGACAGTTGGCGCAGCGCGGCGCCCCTGATTCTTAGCGGAGGAGGGCAAAGGGTGCTGCCCATTGCCGGCTACAGCTCCAGGGTGCCCTCACCAACTGCGAAGGAAATCAGGAACCTCGCCGCCGCCGGGTCCCTGCCGTTTATCGTGCTGACCGGCGACGGCGCCAAATCCGGACACACCACACCCCACTTCGATGCCATCGCCCAATGGGTCCACCAACACTGCACGCCAGTACCACCATCGGCCTACCTGCCAGCCACACGGTCCGGAGATGCCACCGGCACGGCCGTCACCAGCCTCTTTCACTGTCACCCGGGCATCCGACCAGGCCTGTCGTAATACCGAAGACAGTGAAGCGTTCAAGCCACCAAGGTCAGCGGGATGCGGCCATTTGATTTCAACAGCGCTGCTGGGAGACCCCATCGGGGGAGGACCCGCAATCCTTCGCTTTCCGAAGTTTCGGCAACCACTCCACCCTGACAACACAGCACCTTGATTACATGCATGGGTAAATATCGGTTCGGACGCACTGGGCCATGGTTGTGGTGTGTGCCTTCACCGAATCGTGTGGTCCCGCCTTGGGATCTTCGCGCATGGTTGAGGATTATTGGCGGTGAGGCGATGGCTCGGATCGGTCCGGTTCAATGCCCAGAGAAATCAATGCAGGGATTGCTTTAGTGGGTTGCTTCCCGGTCTGCGCCAAGCAGGTAGCCCATGCCTCGGACGGTGGTGAGTGTGGACAGGTTGAACGGGGCGTCTATTTTGCGGCGCAGGTAGCCGACATATACTTCCACCACGTTGTCACCGCCTTCAAAGGCGGGGTCCCAGACGTTGTCCAGGATTTCGGCTTTGGAGACCACTTGGTCGTGCCGGCGCATCAAGAATTGCAACAGCCCGTACTCGCGGGCTGTGAGGGCAATGGCACTCTCGCCGCGGTGGACGCTGCGGTTCATGGGGTCCAACCGCAATGTCCCCAACTCCATCACCACCGGCCGTTCCGGGGCGCCGCGCCGGATCAAGGCCCGCAGCCTGGCGACTAGGACGAGGAAGCTGAACGGTTTGGTCAGGTAGTCATCGGCGCCCAGGTCAAAGGCATCGGTTTGGTCGTATTCGCCGTCCTTAGCCGTGAGCATCATCACCGGTGTCCAGATCATGCGCTCCCGCAGCTCCTTGAGCACGTCGTAGCCGTTCTTCATCGGCAGCATCAAATCCAAAAGGATCACGTCATAGGGATTCTCCGTAGCAGCCCACAGGCCGCTGACCCCGTCATGGACCACTTCCACAATGAAGCCTTCATTCGTCAAGCCGCGCCGGACCGTCTCGGCCAACAACGTCTCGTCTTCCACCAATAGGATTCGCATCTGAGTCCTTCCCTCGTACCAGCAGTATGACTGGCCGACCCTGAGAGGCGACTGAGAAAAAGGAATCCACAGGCACCTCTCAGCAAACGCGTGGCATGCTGGCACCAATCGTCCGCGCCAGCTCAGGAAGCCCATGATCCACAACAAGCCCCAAACACCAACGACACCGGAGCGGCTCTGGCCGCATCTTCGTTCGTGGTGGTGGTCAGGGCTCGGTGCCCTCGTCTTCGCGGCCACTGTTGCCATCGGGCTGGCCATCAAGGCCTCCGGACCCAAGCCGGCCGAGCTTGGCGTGGATATCGCCCTGGCACAGGACCGCAACCCGGTCCTGAGTGCGCTCTCGCTGGCCATCCACTACGGCCTGGGACCCCTCGGTGCCGTCATCATCCTCGTCTTAGCCTGCCTGATCCTGGTCCGGCGCAGTGTGAACGGCGCCCTGGCCTTCGGATCAGTCGTTGGTGTGGGCTGGCTAGCCTCGGCCATTGCCAAATACCTCGTGGCACGGATGCGGCCCCCTTCCGACACCGTGCACGCGCTGGTCCACGAACAGGGCCTGACCAGTTATCCCTCCGGACACACTGCCTTCGCACTCGCCCTGGCCTGTGCTTTCGTCCTCGTGGTGCCCCGCAGCCGGCGGGCGAAGGCGGTGTCCATGGCCGCCGGGGCCGTGTTCGTGGCGCTGGTCGCCTTCTCCCGGCTCTATCTGGGCGTGCATTACCCCAGTGACGTCCTCGCCTCTGTCTTCATAGCCGGTGCCGCCATAGTGGCCTGGCTGCCCGTTTGGAACCATCTGATCGCGCCCCAGTTCACCAAGCAGGCCCGCCTGTCCCCGTCTTCCCGGACCCAGGGCCGGACCGGCCGCGTCGAGCAGACTGGCGAAGCCGCCCTGCACGCGGACGGCCGGGACGATGGCCCCACCAGCAGAGACTGCCAGATCCAGGAGCGGACACCACCCATCGGGGAATCCAAGGAAAATCCATGAACGCGACTGGACACTCCTCGTCTCGTATCCGGAACTTCGTGATTGGGCGCCGCATGCCCGGGTGGCTCAAGGCCGTCAAGAAGGCCCCAGTAACATGGCTTCTTCTGGTGTTCTTGTGGGTGCCCGGGCTGCTGACCGGCACTGTTCTGACCGGACTTCACGGGTCGTTGCGTCATATGGCTGTAGTCACCGTCTCCTCACTCCCGGCGCACTGGTGGGTAATCGTGACCGGAGCGTTCTGGGAACGGGGACTTGGCGGATATCTGCTCGGAACCGCGTTGTTGCTCGCGGTAGGTAGTCCAACTGAACGCAAATTGGGCAGCCTGCGCTTCGCGGTCGCCGGACTGGCAGCCCAAGTTGCGGGCGTCATTACCGTGATCGGCATGGTCCACGCGGGACGGAACCTGATGGGCAGCTGGTCCGCACAGTTGGTGACCCACTCCTATCTCGGACCTTCGGCATGGGTGCTGGGTGCGGCGCTGGCTGCGACCGCGACCTTGGAGACACTATGGCGCCGGCGCCTGCGGCTCCTGACCTTTACGCTGTTGATTCTTCTGGTCCTCTACAGCGGCTCCTTCCCCGACCTAGTCAGGCTCACAGCTGCCACCGCGGGAGTGTTCCTGGGACCAGTGCTATGCGGCCGCGCCCCGCGTTTGAGCGTCCCGGTCACCTCCGGCAGGGAAGCCAGGGTCCTGATCGCGCTCATCGTGGCCGCTTCCGCGGTAGGGCCCGTCCTCGCGGGCCTGCTGCCCCATGCCGTCGGTCCCCTGTCTGTGCTCCGTTTCCTCTTCACCAACATCCAAGCCGTTGACCCGCTGACCCTTCAATCCCTGTGTGCCGACCCCTCCCAGGTCAGGGACTGTGCGTCCGCCCAGCTGCAACTGCGTGCCGGTGCCGGCGGAATATTCATGGCGATTCTGCCCTCGGTGTTGCTGTTGGTGGTCGCCGACGGGCTGCGCCGTGGCCGCCGCTTCGCATGGTACTCGGCATTGATCATCCAAGGCGCACTGGCACTTCTTGCAGGCACCTACATTGCCGCAGCACTGATGCCTGCCGCGCCAAACCATTCCCCCAACGAGGGCCTGGGGGCCATTGACGTATCCGCCTACCACCACCCGTTGAGCCTGATCCTGCCACTGCTGTTGCCAACACTGCTGGTGGTCCTGCTCCTAATCACCAGGAGACTTTTTCTCGTCAGTGCACCACCGAAAACCTACCGCCATTTGGTCAAGGCCGTGCTGATCACCGCAGTCCTCCTCTCCACCGTCTACGTCCTGGCGGGCCTAGCCTTGGCCCGCGAATTCACGCCAGTCCCGGGCCTGCCGGATCTGCTCGCCGACCTGCCTGACCGGTTCCTCCCCTTGGGCTACCTTTTCGATCTGTCCCCGGCGTTCTTCCCGCAAGGAAGCGCCACCGTCGTACTCTATGAAAGCATCGGCATCACCTTTTGGACCATCACCGCGGTCCTGATCCTCCGATCCTTTTTGCGCCCAGCCCACAACATCCACGGCACGGATTCCAACCGCGCCCGGAACATCCTCAAGACCACGGAGGGGTCCTCACTGTCCTGGATGACCCAATGGCACGGGAACAGCTACTGGTTCTCCAGCTCCGGCAACAGCTTCATCGCCTACCGGTCGATTTCGGGCATCGCACTGACCCTCGGCCCGCCCGTGGGCCCCCCAGCGGAACTGCATACCACCATCAACGAATTCGTCCACCATGCAGCGGATCAAGGCTGGACCCCCTGCTTCTACTCCGTCCCCGGGAACATCAAAGACGCTGCAGAAGACCTCGGATGGGGTGCTGTACAGGTAGCCCAGGAAACCATCCTGGACCTCGCGACCCTCTCCTTTACCGGCAAAAAATTCCAAGACATCCGCACAGCACTGAACAAAGCCGCCAAAGAAGGCATCCACACCCAATGGGTCTCCTACCCAGAAGCCCCCCTGGCCATCGCCGATCAAATCCACGCCATCTCAGAAGAATGGGTCGCCGACAAAAAGATGCCCGAAATGGGCTTCACCCTCGGCGGTCTCGAGGAGATCAACGACCCGGAAGTACGATGCCTGCTAGCCATCGATGACCAACACACCATCCACGCCCTCGCCTCCTGGCTGCCCGTCTACCGGGACGGGGCCGTCGTCGGCTGGACCCTTGACTTCATGCGCCGACGCAGCACCGGTTTCCGGGCCAGCATCGAATTCCTCATCTCCTCAGCAGCCCTGTCCTTCAAAGACGACGGCTATGAATTCCTCAGCCTCTCCGGCGCGCCCCTGGCACGGATCAAGCAAGAAGGCACAGACAACGCATCAAAAATCCCCAACCAGCAAATGGCCGCACTGGACCAGCTCCTCAACCGCCTCGGAACCCTCCTGGAACCCGTCTACGGATTCACATCACTGCTACAGTTCAAATCAAAATTCCAACCACGCTACGAGCCCCTCTTCATGCTCTACCCCGACGCCGCAGCACTTCCCAGCATCGCCAACGCCATCGGCAAGGCCTACCTGCCCAAAGTATCCTTCCGGCAAAGCCTCAGCCTCGCCGGAAGAATCATCCGCCACCCCGCCAAGTCCCGCAACGAACCCGGGCAATGACACCACCCAACACCATCACAGGGCCAAGCACCTACCTCCGGCAATGGCATTGGGCCCGCGTCAACCGTCCCGCACACCATTTGGCTTACGGTCACTCAACGACGTGATGACGTCGCAAATAGCCGATCTCTCCTTCGTCATCGTGAGTTGACTCGGTGAACCCCTGTCTCCGAAGACCCAAAGTGTACGTATTCCGTGTTCTGCAGCGGTCCATAGCAACATGTGTCCTCCCGTGGCCGGCCGAAAAGTCGCAAAGAAGAATGTTTGGCAGCCTTGGGACAGCTTGGGCAGAACAGGCACTTTCTACAGAGAATGATCAAGGATGTGACGAGCACGTACCTGGTGCGCGTGTCGGGGCATTCCATGGACGGTGCGGGCATCAGCGACGGGGATGAGCTGATCGTGAACCGGGCGCTGGAACCCAAGGACGGGTCCGTCGTCGTCGCGGTCCTGGACGGGGAGCTGACCGTGAAGCGGCTGCGGATCGCCAAGGGCGGGGTGGTGTTGCAGGCGGAGAACCCGGAGTACCCGGACATTAAGGTTGCGGAGCTGGCGTCCCTGCAGATTTGGGGCACGGCCACCCTGGCCCTGCACCACCTCTAAGCGGCTGCTCTTCGGGCGAGGGTGGTGGAGTGGTGCGTATCCGGACGGCTGAGCCGCACGGGCCGGCGTTGATGCCCTCGAGTGATTACATCGCGCATGTGGACGTGAATATTCTGTTCCCTGAAATCTGTTGTTGGCTGGCTTGATGGCAGATGCCGTGATGCGTAGAAGCCGTCCTGGTTCACCCGTGGGAGTGGAAATGGTGTTTCACGTCGTGGGAGGGGATGCCCAGTACGGGGACGGGTTGTGTGGTGAGCAGTCGGTGCATCAGGGAGCCGGAGACGAGTTCGTCGACTTTGGCCATGATTCCCGGGCGACGGGCGACGGGCGCCGATGACGATGGTGGACGCCCCGACGGTCTGGGCCAGGCGCCCCAATGCCAAGGCGGGGTCTCCGCCGATGATCCGCATGGCCCATGTCGTGGAGTAGTCAGCGGCAACGTCACCGAGGGATTCTTTTAGTCGGGCCGCTGCAATGGCGGTGTCATCGTCCGGATCAAGGACTGGATCCAGGGAGATCGGCAGAACCTCATTGCCCGGGGCCCATTCGATGAGGTAGCTGGCTGGATCCACGAATGCTGCGATGAGCGGAGCGGAAAGGCTTTCAGCCAGTTCCAAGGCCCGAGTCCACACCGCCGGGTTCTGTCCCGGGATGATGCCGGCGATGACGGGGGAACCGGTAAACCGTGCAATTCCTGCTGACTCACTCATGAGGACTGCTTTCTGTGATCTTTGGTGGCGACGGTGGATTCGGAAAGGAACTCCCGGACGGGCCGGCCAATCTCGTTGCCGGGCCCCGGCAGGGACCACCTGGGATGGGTTCTCAATCGTCCTGTCAAGGGACAGCTTGCCCTGCTAGATCTGGCGCCAGTCATTCCACCCCCATGGTAATGACGAGGTTGGCAGCCTGCACTCTTCGCCGCGGGCGCCCAGCGTCAGGCGGCGCCGGGCTCCCAGGACATCACGGCCGACAACAACGACACCTACCAAGCCGGGCATGGCTGGACTTGATTCTTGAGTGGCCCTTCTTCCTGACTACTTCTTCTTGTGGCTGCCGGGCTTCGTCGTGGCGGGGGCTTGGTTCGGTGCGGGCGGCACCGGCTGGACGGGGGCGTCGGTGCCCTTGGGGTCGTTGACGCCCACCACCAGGGGTGCGGTGGTGGCCAGCATGGTTGCCGGGGGCTTTTCCAGGGGCTGGGCGGCGTAGGCCGGAATGCCGGCCGCGGCGTTCATGACGCCGGCCCACTGGGTGCCGGCCAGGTTGGCGCCGTCCACGCCCACCCAGTAATGGCCGTTGATGGTGATGTCCTGGTTGACCCAGAACGGCCCAATGCCCTTGTAGCTGCCGAACCAGGAGGCCGTGGAAATGCCGGAGTTGGCGCCGATGGTCCAGGTGTTGGTGTTGCCGTCCGTGGTGCCGGTCTTGGCAAACGCGGTGGCCTTGTCGTTGAGCGGGATCAGGTAGCCCGAGCCCCTGACCAGCATTTGCTGCAGCGTGTACTTCACACCGTTCGCCACGTCCTTGGAGATGGTCTGCTGGCAGTTGGCGCCCGGCACCGGGTAGCTCTTGCCCGTGTTGTCCGTGATGGAGGTGAGGGCGATCGGGTCGCAGCGCACGCCGCCGCTGGCAAACGTGGCCATCATGGTGGCCATGTTGATGGGGGCCACGTTCTCGCTGCCGATCAGGTTGGAGATCTTTGAAACATCGTAGGGCTTGTTCGTGGCGCCGTCGGCAAGGCCGGCCGCCGTCGCCATCTTTTGGATGTTGCAAAAGTCCAGGGCGGCAGCCGTCTGGAAGGTGATGGTGTTGATGGAGTTGTACAGCCCTTCCAGGGCCGTCATGGGGTAGTAGTGGTTGGGGTCGTCGTTGGGCAGCAGCTTTGTCCCGGACGCCGGGTCATAGCTGCCCGTGGTTTTCCCGCAGCTGTTCTTCCAGTTGTAGCCCACCGGATAGTCCCGCACCGCACCGTTGACCATGGTCATCATGGAATGGCCGGAGTTGAGCCATTCGGCGTACACAATGGGCTTGAAGGTGGAGCCGATCTGGAAGCCGCCGGCCCCGTGCAGGGAATTGCCCTTGGCGTCATTGAGCGGCAGAGCGAAGTTGCCCATGTAGTTCCCCGGCTTGGATGCCGGGTTGTAGACGGTGTTTTGCGCCATGGTCAGGACCTTGCCGGTGCCCGGCTGCACACTGACCACTGCGGCCCCGCGCTGGAGCGGGTCGGTTGCGGAAATGGTGGCATTCACCTGGTCCTGGGCCACCTGCTGCAGTTTCGGGTCCAGGGTGGTCTTGATGGTCAGCCCGCCCTGGTAGAGGAACTTGCTGCGTTCGTCCTGCGTGGCGCCAAAGGCGGGATCATTGAGCACCAGCTGCTGGACATAGTCACAGAAGTACGGTGCCATGGCCGCGGCAACGCAGCCCTGGGACGGCTTGTTCAGGTGGACGGTCAGCGTCGCCTTCACGGCGGCACCGTACTGCTTTTGGGTGATCTTCTTCTGGGCCAGCATCTTGCCCAGCACCTCGTTGCGGCGTGTGACCACGTTGTCCGGGTGCGCCACCGGATCGTAGACCGAGGGGCTGTTGACCACCCCGGCCAGGGCGGCAGCCTGGGGCAGGGTCAGGTTCTTGGCATCGGTGTTGAAGTACAGTTTGGCGGCGGCCTGGATGCCGTAGGCGCCGTTGCCGAAGTAGATGAGGTTCAGGTAGCCCTGGAGGATCTGGTCCTTGGAGTACTTTTTCTCCATGGCGATGGCCATGCGCATTTCCTTGAGCTTGTCGCCCACGGTCTTTTGGGCGCCGAGCTTGACCTGGCTTGTGTCTCCCTTGGAGACCAGGTTTTGGATGATCACGTTGTTCACGTACTGCTGGGTGATCGTGGAGGCGCCCTCGCGCCCGCCCTGGACCGTGGCGACAACGGCGCGCAGGATGCCGGTGGGGTCGATGCCGCCGTGCTGGTAGAACCGGGCGTCCTCAATGGCGACGATGCCGTTCTTGATGTAGGGCGACATGTTCGCCAGGGTTACATCGTGCCGGTCCTCGGCATAGAACCGAGCGATCACGGAACCATCACTGGCGAGGACCTTGGTGGTCTGGGCGGGCGGGTCAACGTCCAGGGTTTCCGGGAGTTGATTGAACATGTTGATGGAGTTATTGGCTACCGTGGCAGCCAACGCGGTCGCCGGGGTGAACAGGCCCGCAACCAAGGCCCCGCAGGCGATGCTGACGATCATCAGGAGCAGCAGCCTGCCCAGGGTGCTTGTTGTGGTGACAACGGGCCTTCTTATTGATTTCATCAGTCTGTGGGCCTTTCACGATCGGCCCGGCGATGGGCGGGGCTTGGGGAGACAGGTGCGGGTTGTTCGAGTTGCGGCATCGTGGCGGGTGGTAAGTCTGAAGAAAGGGTAATTAGCGGGATCGGGAATGTGGTGGCTCGTGGCAGGCAGCGGCATTTGGGCCGGGTCAGCTCATCCGGCCCAACCTCAGCTTCCTCCTTGGGCAAGGCTGTGGAGGACGTACTCCAGCTGTTCGGCGGTCATGGCCCCGGGGTGGCGCACCAGCATGGTTCCGTCCGGGCCGATGACTGCGGTGAACGGCAGGCCGGGAATCTGGTAGGCGCCGGAGGCGGTCCCGGCGGGGTCGCTGAGCAGGGGGTACGTGGTGCCGTATCTGGCTGCGAAGGCGGCCGCATCGCGGGGGTTGTCGGCGACGTCGATTCCGACAAAGTTGGTGCTTTTGCCCAGGTTCTTGTGGGCCTGTTCGATGGCGGGCATCTCGGCCACGCAGGCGGTGCAGGTGCTGGCCCAGAAGTTGACCACGGTGACCTTGCCCTTGAACGCGCCCAACGAGGTGGTGCTGTTGGGGTGGGATAGCCGCGGCAGTGTGATCGCGGGTGCGGCGGCGTTGATCGAGGCTCCTGCCTGGCTGGCCGTCGCGGCCGGCGACGGTCCGGCGACGTGGATTGAGGCGGCATTGGGCAGCAGGTCCACCGCGGCCTGGGCCATGGCATGGGCGTACAGCTCGGTGTTGGCGGATGCGGTGCCGAACTGGCCCAGGGCCGCTTCTTTGCCGGCCGGGTCGATGTAGAAGATTTCCGTTCCGTGGACGACTGATTTGGTCTTGGGGTCCAGCTCGATCGGCACGCCGTAGGCGGCGGCGTCGGCGGCCAGCTGCTTCGGGCTGCCGGTGCCAAACACCCAATTGGTGTCCCCGGCCAGCCCGTGGCTGTCCGTCCATTCCTTGACAGCTGATGGGGAGGGGTAGTAAGGGTTGGCGTTGATGGAGAGGAACACCACGTCCTTGGCGTTCGCGCCCAGGTCCTTGTTGGCGGCGACCACGTCCTGGGCCAGGAGCGTGCACAGGTCCTCGCACTTGTCGTCGTTGAAGGAGAGCACCACGGACTTGCCGCGGAATTGGGCGAGCGTGACGTGTCTGCCTGCCTGGTCTGTCAGCGAGAGGGCCGGGGCCGTCAGCTGGGGCGCGGACTGCGGGTCCAGCTGGAGCAGGGTGGAGGCGGCGGCGTTGATGCCGGGCTCGACGGCGGTGCTTCCCTGGGCTGCCGGGTTGCCGCGGGTGCTTGGCACCATCCCCGAGGCGAGCAGCACCACGACCACGGCCATCAGGAGCAGGGTTCCCGCCCCGCCCCACAACAGCGCCCTGCCCCGGGGGATTGGTGTGGGGTCCGGTGTGGGTGTTTCAGGCATGGGTTTTTCCTTCCGAATGGTCAGCCTCCCGGGTGTCTCCGGGGCTTGTCCGGGTTTTGAGTGTGACGACGGCGATGCCTGCCAGTACCGCGGTCAGCAGGACCGCTGCGGTGGTTGCCATGTGGCCTGCGATGAAGGACGTCACTGCGCCCTGCACGGCGCCCACGGCGCCAAACGGGCCGGCGGCCATCGGGAAGTGGAGAAGGTCCGCGGCCCAGTAATAGGAGAGGTAGAGTCCGGATGCCGCCAGCACCGCACCGGAGACCGCTGGCAGGACGCGCCCGGCTTTGCGGAATTGGCGCAGCAGCCCGCTTCCCGCGATGGCCGTCGCGACGGCTGCGCCCGTCACAAAAAGGCCCATGCCCAGGGCGTAGGAAAGGTAGCAGGCCAGGCCCGCCCAGAACCCCAGGCGGGTGAACGAGCCGCCCACGGCGGCCAGGAACAGCGGCAGGGCGCAGCTCAGCGATCCGATGGCGTAGGCGATGCCGAAGACGAACGTCGCGGCAAACGTCCGCCCTCCCGGCGCGATTCTGGGCGTGGGCAGCCGCAGGTAAAGCGGATGCCTGCACAGAGTCGAAAGGCCCAGTGCCGCCATCAGGAACCCGGCCGCGACCATGAACCACGGCAGCCATCCCGAGGCCAGGGCAGCCCCGGAGACCAGGAGAAGGCCGAGCGTGCCAAAGACGGCCACGAAACCGCAGGTGACGCCGGCGCCGGAGACGAGCCCCTTGGCCGTCCTGGCCGCGCGTCGTCCGTCGGTCCCCCCGGTGAACAGGGCCAGGTAGGCCGGCAGCAGGGGGAACCCGCACGGATTGATGGCTGCCACCAGCCCCAGGGTGAAGGCGTAACTCGTTGCCGCAGCAACCGCCAAGGGGCTCATGGCCGGGTCCCGTCCCGGGACGCCAGGCCCTCCAGGTAGCTGTTGTAGTCATCCAGGTCCACGTCCCCTACACGGGCCGCCCGGCGTTCGGCGGCCGCTGCCTTGCGTACGTCGGAGCGCTGCCACTTGGACACCAGGACCCCTAGCACCAGCAGCGTGGGGAACTCGGTGAAGCCCCAGGCGATGCCGCCGCCAACGCCCTGGTCCGCCAGCGGCATGATGTTCCAGCCCGGCATGGGCGTGGCGTAAAAGTGCACCAGCAAGGTGGTGGACATCATGACGACCACGCCGAAAAAGGCGTGGAACGGGGTGGTCGCGGCAAGTTCGAGCACCGGCAGCACCTCCCCGGAAATGGACCGCAGTCCCCGGCCGGTTTGGCGCGGGGAAGGGTCCACGCCCAGGATCCCCCAAAAGTACAGGAAACCGATCAGCAGGAAGTGCAGCAGCATGAGGTTGTGCCCCCACCACGTGCCCATCAGCCCGTCAAAGAGTGGGGTGAAGTACAGCCCGTACAGGCTCATCACGAACAGTGCAAAAGTTACCACGGGGTGGGTGAGGATGGAGGCGGGAACCGAGTGCAGGACACCAAGCACGCCCCGGCGCGCCTTCCCGGCGCGGCCGTGGCCGGCCGGGAGCACCCGCAGCACCAGGGTCACGGGGGCTCCGAGGACCAAAAAGACGGGGCAGAGCATGTTCAGCGCCATGTGCTGGATCATGTGGACGCTGAAAAGCTCCATGCCGTAACCGTCGATCCCGGTGCCGGTGACAAACAGGATGCTCCCCACGCCAACGATCCACATGATGGTGCGCCCCACCGGCCATGCGGCGCCTCGGCGCCGCAGCACCAGCAGCCCTGCCGCGTAGCCAAACAGCAGTGCCACGGCCAGGGCCGGCATCACGGGGATCGGCTGCGGATGCCAGGCCAGCACGTTGGCAACGGTGGGAGGTGCAGTGGGCATCCACATGGGCCCGGACATGACAGCGTGCGGGTTGCCCAGGCCGGGCATCGGCGGCATGCCGGAAAGGCGCACGCTCACAGCCCCACAATCATCAAGTCCGCAGCTGGCGGTTCCCCGGCGGCCCCGGCAAAGATTTCAAATCCGGTCTTCACGGCCTCCCGCTCCGCCGGCGACAAGGTCCCCAGCAGGGCCGCGATCTCGGCCCGGCGGGCCTCGGTGACCGTGTCGTGGATGTCCCTGCCATGGTTGGTGAGGGAAATAATCACTTCCCGGCGGTTGGTGGTGCCCACCTGCCGGGAAATCAGGCCGGCTGTCACCATGCGGTCCGCGAACCGGCTGAAGCTGGACTGGTTGGCGCCGAGCTTTTCGGAGAGCTCGCCCATGCGCAGCGGGCCAAAGTCGGAGAGCACGACCAGCACCCTGAACTGGGGCAGTGTCACGGTGTCCATGACGGTGGCCAGCGACCTGGCAATGACGCCCAGCAGGGCGCGTGAGGCCGTCAGGGTTTCAACGATGGCGTCGCCGGTCACCGCGGCCGGGGTGCTAGGATTCATGATTGCAGTATGGCATATATTGCATGAGTGCATAAAATTATGGCGCAAGCCCAGACGTGAGGATCCCTGCATGCCCGCAACCATCGGCGCACCGAGGCGCGGTCTGGCGGCCCTGTGGCAGGGCATCTGGAAACCCGCTGCGGAAGGCGGATACCAGCTGATCGCCGTGGCCCTGGTGGTGGGGGCCGGGGCAGGATTCGCCGCCGTTGCGTTTCGCTGGATGATCTCCGCCGCCACCATCTTCTTCTCCGGACAGGTGGACTATTCGGCAGTCCAGGGCCACCCGGCGCACCCGTGGCTTGGGTCGCTGGGGCCGTTCTTCGTGGTCCTGGCCCCGGCCGTGGGCGGGCTGGTCTACGGACCGCTCGTCCACCGTTTTGCCCCCGAAGCGCGCGGCCACGGTGTCCCGGAGGTCATGTACGCGGTCAGCCGGCGAGGCGGGCGGATCAAGGGCCGGGTCGCGGTGGTGAAGGCCCTGGCCTCGGCGATCTGCATCGGTGCCGGCGGATCCGTGGGCAGGGAGGGGCCGATCGTGCAGATCGGCTCGGCCCTGGGGTCGTGGCTGGCCAGGGTGTTCAGGATGCCCGATTCCAGGGTCCGGACGCTGGTGGCGTGCGGCGCGGCCGGTGGCATTGCCGCGACGTTCAATGCGCCCATTGCGGGAGTCTTTTTTGCCCTGGAGCTGTTGCTGGCGGACTTCGAGGCTGGCTCCTTTGGTGCCGTGGTCCTGGCCTCCGTGGCCGCCTCCGTGGTGGGGCGGACGTTCCTGGGCGACCAGGCCTTCCTGCAACTGCCCCCCTTCCACCTCGGCAGTGGATGGGAATTCCCGCTGTTTCTCCTGCTGGGCTTGTTCGCGGGTCTTGCCGGGGTCGGATTTACCCGGGTCCTGTATGCCATCGAGGACCTGTGCGATTATCTCTGGCGCCTGCCCAACTGGCTTCGCCCCGCTGTGGGTGGGCTGTTGCTGGGGCTGCTGCTGCTGGCGCTGCCACAGATGTACGGGGTGGGCTACCCCGTCCTGCAGGCCGGTGTGGACGGGCGCTATGCCGTGGGTTTCTTGCTGGTGCTGCTGGTGGGCAAGATCGTGGCCACGAGCCTGACCATCGGGATCGGCGGTTCGGGCGGCGTCTTTGCCCCGTCCCTGTTCATCGGGGCCATGCTTGGGGCGGCCTTCGGGGAAGTCGTCGGAGCAATCGATCCCGGGCTCCACGGCCAGGTGGGGACCTTCGCACTGGTGGGCATGGGCGCCGTTTTCGCCGGGGCGGCCCGTGCGCCCATCACCGCTGTCATTATCCTCTTTGAGCTCACGGGCGAATATTCGATCATCCTGCCGATCATGCTCGCCATCGTGGTGGCCACCGGGGTGTCCAAGCTGTTGTCCCCGGACACCATTTACACGCTCAAGCTCAGCCGCCGCGGCGTGGACCTGACCCGGCACCCCGGCACCGAGCTGTTGCAGGCCACCCGTGTCGGCGCCGTCATGGACCGAAGCCACCGGGCCCTGGACGGCAGCCTCAGCGCCGCCGAGGGCTCCCGGCTGCTGCTAGCCTCCGGCAAACACAGCCTGCCCGTCACCGACGCCGACGGCCGTCTGCTCGGGGTCGTCACACTCAAGATGCTCTCCACGGAACTGGGCGGGACCGCGGATCCCGGCGGCCGTTCCCTGGCGGGCCTGGCCGAGGATGTCGCCACGGTCGGGCCCTCGGCCTCCCTGGACTCCGTGGTGGAGCTGGTGCTGGACTCCCCGGCGGGCGGCGGGCTGCCCGTCACCGAAAGCGGCGTGTTGAAAGGGTGGCTCAGCCAGGAAGCGGTGCTCCGGCTGCTCTCTCGCGCCCCCCGGTAAGGAAACCGCAAGCCGTCTTCACCGCCGGCGATCTGCGGCGGCCACGCCCGTTCGGCCGGGGCGTCGCAGTCGACGGCGGCTGGTTCAAAAACGGTGCCGGTAGTTCGCCCGGTCATCGGGCGGGCCACCGGCACGGGGCATTGGGGGCGGTACAGGGATCTGCCAAATCCACTGCGACGGCCGGCCTTTGGTACGTCGATGAAAGACTGCCAGTGGGAGATCAGCCCTGGGGCACCCCGCGCCCGCGGAAGGCTGCACAGCCGACCGCAGCGAGGACCAGGGCGATGACAGCCATCACGATGAGAGCGGCGGGTTGGGCCGTCCCCAGCGGGGGGTTTCCCACATGGGTGGTCGGTGCGACGTCGAGCACCCACTGGCGGAACTTCAGGCCGGGCCCCAGGAAAGCGATGAACGTGGCCACGGCGTATCCGGCCCAGGCGATGAAGAACAAGCGGGGGCGCCAGCCGTAAAGCGCCAGCGCCAGGCCGGCGAACACGAGCTCGGCAGGAAGGTAGGCCAGCCCGGAGGCCAGGGTGGGGCCGAGTTCTGCCAAGTTGCCGACCGAGACTGCGGTCGCCAGGCCCAGCACCAGGGAGGACACCAGCACCACAATAATGAGCCCGCCTAGCACCACCAATGTGTGCGTGGCGAGCCAGCGGATTCTGGTCAACGTGCCGGAAAGCCGCGTCTCCAGGCGTCCGTCTGCTTCCTCGGCCCGCAGGGTGCCGAAGGCCTGGACGACATACCCGGCGGCAATGACTGCAAGGTAGAGCTGGGTGGCGGCGACGAACCCGTCAAGGGGCTGGCCGCCGGCGATGCCCATGGCCTGGGCAAGGGCGGGATTGCCGGCCATTGCGCCGAGAAGCTGCTTGGAGAGTGCCCCCATCATCCCTCCGAGCAGGACGCCGCCGGCGAGCCAGCCGAGGATGGCGGGGCGGTGGAGCCAGGCCGCGAATCCGAACGGGCTTCGCAGCGCAGGGGAAGCGTGCTGGGGGCCGACGCCGCCGCCGGCCAGGGCGCTGCCGAGGTCGCGCCGGGCAGCCAGCGCCACTGCCGCGCCCCCGAAAGCGAGTCCCACGGCCACCGGGATTGCCAGCGTCCACCACCGCTGGGCCCCAAACGGTGCGGCCTTTTCGGCCCATCCGAGCGGAGATAGCCAGCCCACCCACGTCCGGGTCGTGTCGCCGACGCCGCGCAGCACATACGATGCCGCCAGGGCCATCACGCACCAGAGGTAGACGTCCCGGGCGTGCCGTGTGAGCTGCGCCAGCAGGGCTGCGAGCCCGGCAAAGACGAAGGCCAGTGCGCCCAGGGAGGATGCGTAGAGGATCGAACCCGCCACCGCGACGCCAGAGACCGCCAGCCCGACGGCGAACAGCACGGCCGTCACTGTGATCGTGGCCGTGGCCACAAGAAGCGCGGCAAGTGTAGGTTCGTGGCGGGCGATGCGCCCTCCCAGGAGCAGTTCAAGCCGGCCGGCTTCTTCCTCACGGCGCGTCGCCCGTGCCACCAGGGCGATGCCCAGCAAAGGCAGCAGGAAGGAGGCCATGAAACCGAACTCGTCCTGGATGACGCCGCCAAGGGAATCGATACCCTCGACCTTGCCATTGATGGCCAGCAGGGCATTGCCTGTGGTGACTGCCGCGGCGTAGCTGTAGATCTTGGCAGGAGTGTCATAGAGGGAGGCCACGCCGGCTGCGGTGCCGACCATGGATGCGCCCAGCACAAGCACCCACAAGAGTGCGTTGCGCCGCTGAATGCGAGCCGTGATGCCTAGCATGGTGGCCAGCCCGCCCGCATGATCCGGTGCACCATGGGCTCCGGTGCTCATGATGCAGCCTCCGCGGCCACCACGTCGCCGTCCGCTTCGTCCGGGGTGGGTGACTTTTCGTAGTTTCTCAGGAACAGGGCGTCCAGGCTGGGGGGCGTGACCGTGAGCGTGTGGATGCCGGCCGCATGGAGGCGCCCGATGACGGCATCCAAATGCCCGGTGTCAATGGTAAACCGGGAGTCCACATGCCCGTCGAGCCGCTCCGTGTGATGGTCGGCGACACCCTCGGCCCCGGCCAGACCGTCGGGCTCGCGCGCCGTGACGGCGTGGACGGTGCTGCGCGTGCGGCTGCGCAGCTCGGCCAGGGTGCCGCTGGTGACGGTGCGGCCCCGACGGATGATGCTCACCCGGTCCGCCAGCGCCTCCACCTCGCCCATGATGTGGCTGGACAGCAACACGGTCGCGCCATCCTGGCGGCGGCCACGGACGCATTCCTGGAATGCCTGCTCCATGAGAGGGTCCAGGCCCGAGGTCGGCTCGTCCAGGACCAGCAGTTCCGCGTCGGCGGCCAGGGCGGCGATTAGGGCCACCTTCTGCCGGTTTCCCTTGGAATAGTCGCGCACCCGCTTGGTGGGATCGAGGTCGAATCGCTGGATCAGGTCCGCCCGCCGTCGCTTGTTGACCCCGCTGTGTGTAGCGCCCAGGACGTCCAGGCACTGGCCCCCGGTCAGCGCCGGCCAGAGGGCAACGTCACCGGCGACATAGGCCAGGCGGTGGTGCAGGAGCGCGGCGTTCGCCCACGGGTCGCGGCCGAAAAGTTCGGCGCGGCCCGAGGTGGCCTTCATCAGCCCGAGCAGGACCCGGATCGTCGTGGACTTGCCGGAACCGTTCGGACCGAGGAAGCCATGGACCTCCCCTTGGCGGATTGCGAGGTCCAGGCCGTCAAGCGCCCGAACCTTTCCAAAGACTTTCCTCAGCCCCTCGGTGCGGATCACAAAGTCGGCGGTTGTCATGGCGGAGGTTCCTTTCCCGGGTCCGCGAATGCGCCCCCGGTGTAGACGGCGGTGACGTCCTTGGTCCACCGGGTGAGGCCCGCGGGCGTCAGTGGATCATCACCAATGGCGGTGGTGATCTGTTCGCGCAGCAAGATCACCGCGAGGTCGTTGACCAGCAGGAACGCCGCGCGTACGGCCGGGTCGCCGGTGGGAGCGGCGATTCCGTTCTCAACCATGGCCTCCAATACGCCACGGGTCGTGGCATACCACCTGGCAAACAGGGCAGCCCCGGCAGGGTCGTTGGTGAGCAGCAGCCGGCGCAGGTACGCCGGCAGCGGGGATCCGGGCGGGAAAACCTGGACAAATGACTCGGCCACCGACGTCGTCGCCTCACCCCGGGCGAGCATCCCGGCGAGTTCCTCACCGCCCAACTCGGCAAAAATCGTGTCGAGCGACTCGGCCGCGTGGGCGTCGACGGCGGCCCGCAGCCCGTCCTTGCTCCCGAAGTGGTGAAGCACAAGTGCCGGCGACACCCCCGCGGCGGCGGCAATCTCACGCACCGTCACCGTGTCGTGCCCCCGGTGGGCGAACAGGCGCAGCGCTGCATTGCGGATCGTTGCCCGGGCGGTGAGGTCCCGCCCATCCGTTGCTGAACTCATACTCAAAATACTAAACACGTGTTCAGCGCAAGGCAAGGGGTGCCAGACGCCCGGCCCGGATTCCGCAACAGGGGGTCCCGTCAACGCCTACCCCCAGGGGCAGATTCACCGCTTGTTCGGAAAGGGGAGCGCGTTCAAGGCTGCATTGCGGATCGTGATGCCAGATCGCGTCTTGGGCACGAGGAGGCGAGATGCGATGCCGGCACCGCGTTGCAGCGGCCGGACGTATTTGCGGTGGGAGTATTCATAGTCGGCGAAGGCACTCGAGGGGTCGCAGGGGTGCCTGGCGATCGCCTCGGCAAGGGTCTTGGCTCCGACGATCGCGCTGCTGGAGCCTTCTCCGAACAAGGATATGCAACCGGCCGCGTCCCCGAGCAAAACCACCCGTCCTGCGCTCCACTGCGGCACATCAACGCGGGTGACGGCGTCGAAGTACCTCTCCCCGGTCCCGCCCCATTCCTGGAGTGCTTTTGTGGTGAGCCACCCTCCGCCGGCGTAGGTGGACTCGACGAGGCGCCTGCCCTGGTCGGCGTCGCGGTAGTCGACGTCGTGCTGGCCGCGGAAGATGAAAGCGAATCCGGGCTTCCCGCCGGCCGGATGGATGGCCAGGGAGGTTCCCGGTTCGTTGTACATAAGCACCGTGTGCGGATCCTCGATCGGCACGTGGGAGCGCACCGTGCCCACAAACATGCCAAAGGGGCGGGCGAATCGATCCTCGGGACCGAAAGCGAGCGCCCGGACGGTGGAGTGGATGCCGTCTGCCCCCACCACCAGGTCGAAGCGCCGGGAAGGGGTCCGCCGGAACTCGACGTCCACCCCGCCGCCGTCTTGGTGCAAGGAGGTGACCGAGTCGCCCTCGATGATGCGGCCGTTCTCCCGGGCCTTGCCGAGCAGCAGGCCGATGAGTACATTCCGTGAAACCTCCACCTCATTATGGTGGTCGCCGCGTTTTTGCGTCCTGATTGATGCCAGGGGCCGCCCGCCGGCGTCAACGAAAACCAGCCGTTCAACACCAGTGGCAGCCCCCTGAAGGTCCGGCCAAATACCCAACCCCCTCGCAATGGCGCCGGCGGACCCCCGCACGTCGACAGGGCTGCCACTGGAAAGTGTGCCGGCGGACCGTTCCACGATGGTGACGGACCAGCCGGACATCGCCAGCCAGAACGCAACGGTCGAGCCGGCAACGCCGCCGCCTGAGACCAGCACACTGCGATCACCCATGCGCCCATTCAAACACCCAACACCAAAGGCACTCAATGCCGATGTTCCGGTCAGAGTGGTCGTGAACGTCCCAGATGTAGAGCGTGTTCTTTCCTGTCCATCGGCGGTCGTCTTCAGAAGAAACGACACACTCTTTGCTGCCCCAGGATAGGCCACCTTTTCACGATGACACTGCCGGATCATATTTCCTGGCTGACATTCGCGTCCTAGCTAGAGCTGGTACTGTCTCCGGCGATCAAAGATTGGAACTAGGATCATGAGCCATCACCGGAAAATCGGCCCCAAGCACCCACTGAAGTGGAGTCCAGTTGCGGCAACTGCAATAATGCCTACTCCCCGCGCCACCACGTATCGTCCACACATGAGCCCATTCTGCACTGGTAGATCACCGGACGGAAGCACCGGGCTGCAATGAACAAAGGCCCGCCCGCCCTACCTTGACAAGTTTTGGCAAGGTGGCGTCCCTGGCCAAGACTCGGTGACGGCGGCATTGCGGTGCAATGGTGAGGGCATCCCGTAGACTTTTCGATGAAGTGGCCAGCCGATCCTCCAATACGGCTGGCCACTTCGTCTTTTAAGGGCAGGACGATTCAAACCGGTTAAAGGCAGCATGGACGGCATATTGGGCCGGCGGGGAAGGGCAGGCGCCGCGCACGCCAGAAACGATACCGAAACTGGTTCAAATAGTGGCTAACTTCCGCGAAATCCAGGGCAAGAACATCTATTCATCCATATGAATGAAGCGTATAATTGACTATATGCAGCAGCACAGACGAACGAAACTTTTGACCATACGAAACCAGGTACTGACCATGCTGACCATCACCCTCTATTCCAAGCCCGGATGCTTCGGATGCCGCAAGACGGCCGAGAAGTTCACCGCCCTGGGTGTCCCCTTCCAGGAAGTCGACCTGACCGCTACGCCGGCCGCCCTGGAGTACGTCACCGAAGAACTCGGCTACTCCCAAGCCCCGTGGTGGATGACCATTTCCACTGGTCCGGCCTGCGTCCCGACCTCATCGACGAAGCTGCGGCCCTTCACGCCGGCAGCCTGGCGGGCGCCGCCGGGCGGGGAGAGTAGGGGAGTGGCATGGACGAGGAAGAGCTGGCTGGATTCATCACCCGCGACCCGTTGGCCTGGCGCATCTGGATGAGCGGCTACGAAACCGGCCTGGCCCAGGGACACCAGGATGAGAGGGCCGGCATGGAAGACCTGGCAGACCTGGTGGCGCGCCGGCAGCTGGTCCTGGAACACTGCCGGGAGGAGATCAGGGCGGAGCTGGCCAACACGATGACCATGGCTCAGGTCCGCCGAGCCAGGGAACACACCCGTGTTGGCAACTATGCCGGTGGCGTAGTTGCCTGGGACAGGGATGGTCATGAGTAAAAGGAAACCATCGTCGTTCGCGCCCTACTTCACCACCAGTGATGCGGACCAGGTCCGGGCAGCCTTCCTGGCCGCCGGCCAGCTCGAAGGCTACGCTTCCATCTCCGAGTTGATCGAGGCGGCCACCTTGAAGGAAGTGAGGCGGCTGCAGCGCAGGCACAACCACGGGCGGCCCTGGGACGGGGCCGGCCCGGGCAGCCTGCGCCCGGGACAGCGCACCCGGGCCGAACAGACCACCGAGCACCAGGGCAGGCCGTGAAGATTGAGCGGGCCCGCCTGCGGGACACACCCGCCCTGGCCTGGACAGCCGCACAAGCCTTCGCCGCCGACTCAAGCAAGAGCCGGATTCGCCGCCGCGCCCGGGGACTCTATCTGATGCACCTTTACTCCCTTGCCCTGCTGGCCTGCGGCGGCCGGCTGTGGCATTGGGAAAAGAAGGCTCTCATCGCCATCGAGCACAAGAAACCACCAATCCTGTGGAGGCGGCTCGCACTGGCCGGCGTCTGTGCGGTGGCGTCCATCGCGCTGGTGGCGTGGATCTCCACGGCAGACAGGGCCGCGCTCCAGGCCCTGCTGGCGGTCATGACGGCCGGCGGGGGAGTCGGGACCGTGGTCCTTCTCCTGCTGCTGCTGGCCGTCATCCCCGCGCTGCGGGAGATGCACCCCCGCCGTTCCGTACGGAACACGGCCGCCATCCGGCACTGGAGACGGGTCCTGCCCGGTCGGGAGGCGTACAAGGTTTCCTACCTTGCCCTGTACCCGCAAACCGGCGAAGGCCTGGCCTTTGCCAGGGCGGCCATAGACCGTGCCGTCCCGGCCGGCGCGCCGCTGTACGCCGAAGCACGCAGTGTCAGCCACAAAACCATCTATGCCCGCCGTGGCCTCCACCAGCTCGCGACCGCTGACGGGACGCCCACCCTGGCCATGGGAACCCGCTAAGCAGGCTGCGGCAGCCGCCGCAGCGGATGTCCTGCACTGGCACGGCGGACGCCGGGGGAGTCCTCGAATTCATGTGGTGGAGTCGTGTTCATTTGGTAGTAATCGTAGTAGTATTACTACTACGATTACTACCAAGGGAGGGCCGCCATGGCCGAGCAGTCAGTCAAGGATCGCGTTTACGCCGCCGCCGAGCGCATTAGCGCGGAGAAGAACCCCACGGTCGCCACCGTGCGCGAAGCTGCCGGCGTGTCCAACGCCGACGCCACCAGGTACCTGAAGGAATGGCGGGCCGAGCGCGACAGCGCCGGCTCCAAGATCGCCGCCACCCCGGCCACCATCACCGAACAGGCCCTGCGCCTCGCCGGCACCGTCTGGGCGGAAGCCGTCCGTACCGCCACGGCCGAGCACGACATCATCGAAAAGGCCTGGCGGGACGAAAAGGCCCACAAAGACCGTGAAATCAACGAACTCGCCGCCGACCTCGACACTGCCGCCCGCACCCACCAGGAGAACGTCAAGGAACTAAAGGCCCAGGTCGAAGAAAGCAACCAGGCAGCCCGCGACAACGCAGCCGCCGCGGCCGAGGCCCGCGAGCAGCTGGCCCTTGCAGATCGAAAGCACGCCGAAGATATTGCGGAGCTCAAGAGCCAGCTCGCCGAGGCCCGGGCCACCGTCGCCACTCTGCAACAAACCCAGGACGCGCTCATTGCCCGGATTGAACCGCAGGCCAACGACGGAGGGAAGAAGTAAAGCCGTCCTCGCGGACCCAGGCCTGGAGGATTTCACCCCGGGACAACATCCAAACCACCCGCGGTGGAAATTCGGTCAGGGACTGGTTTTGTCAGCAGGACGGCGCGGGCAGTCGGCCGTTTCCTGCAATCGCAGTCAGTCCTGGGAAGCTGGGTTCTGGGCCCAATCCAGTGCTGTGCTCAGGTCGTCCTCGCTGGGCAGGGCTGCTTTTTCGTTGGAGGGGAGTGTCTCGTAGGTGTAGCTCGAGACGGCCATGGGGGAGCCGGCCTGGTTGAGTGCGTAGCGGACGGTGTGGTCCTTGTGGCTGCCTCAGACGAGGATGCCCACGGTAGGGGCATGGGCTTCCCTGCGGAGTCGGTCCTCGACCAGGGCGATGTAGAACTGAAGCTGCCCGATATTATGCGCAGCTGCGCATAACGCCGGTTATGCACAGCCGGACGTTATGCCGAAGTCTTCGTTCGCGCTGGCGTGTTGACGGCAGTCGCTGAAGGGGTTCTTGGCATAACGCCCCGCTGTGGTGGGGGTCAGTGTCCGAGGTTGGTCAGCCAGGTGAGCATGTCCTTGTCCTGGTGCCACAAGGGCATGGCATCGGATGGGGCGAGGTTGGTGAAGGCGCTCTGGAGTGCTCGTCTCTTCATCTCGCCGTCGATGCGGGCGTAGATTTCGGTGGTCTTAAGGTCGGCGTGGCCGAGGATGTCCCGTATGTAGACGAGGTTGACCCCTGCTTGAAGCAGGTGCATGGCCTTGCTGTGCCTGAAGGTGTGTGGCGATATCGTGTCGGGCAACGCCGCGGGGTCGCCTTCCCTCGCGGCGGTTACGTGCTTGTCGAGGATGTAGGCGATGCCGGTGCGGGTCATCTTGTTCCCTGCGCGGTTGGGGAACAAGGGCCGGGACCTGCTGGCGGGGCCGGTGAGGCCGGCACCGTCGGCGTAACGCTGGACCAAGGCGGCTGTCGGGGCCATCAGCGGCACGATCCTGGTCTTGTTGCCCTTGCCAGTGAGTTTGACTGTTGCGGGCGGATCGGCCCGCAGGTCGCCAAAGGTCAGGTCGGCGATCTCCTGGACCCTGGCGCCGCTGTCGTACATCAGCGCCAGCAGTGCGAGATCGCGCCGCCCAGAGGGCCTGCTGGTATCGGGCTGGTCGAGGATCATCCGGATCCCGTCGACCGAGACGTGGCGGGGTGGGGCGGTGGTGGTTTTCTTCTTTGGTATCGCCAAGACACGCTGGTACTGCCCGATCCGTTCGACGTCTCGGACCTGCAGGTAGCGGCAGAACGATCGGATCGCGGCCAGTCGCTGGTTGCGGGTCGCTGGGCAGCAGCCCCGCTCGGCCTCCAGCCAGGCCAGGAATCGCTCCACGAGCTCTTTGGTCAACAGCCCGCACGTCATGTGCTCGGGGGTGATGTCCTCGTGGGCCTTGCAATACCTCAGGAACAAGGTGAATGTGTCTCGGTAGGACTTGATGGTGTTCGTCGCTGAGCCGACCTCACCCGGCAGGAACCGGGCGAGGAACTCGGAGAGGTAGTGCTGGAAGTCGTGGGTGGTCATTCGGATCCGCCACCTGGGATCGCGCGCGAGGCGATGGCGCTCACAGCGGCGGTGACCTCGGGGAACATGTCCGGGATCAGGCGGACGTACTGGCCGGTTGCCGCGACCGAGGCGTGGCCGAGGTAGGTGGCCAGAGCCGGCAGCGCCCAGTAGACATCGGCGCCCTGATCAACCATGGCTTTGAGCGAGTAGACGGCGAACGCATGTCTCAGGTCATGGACACGGGGGCCATGACCACGGCCGCCGTGCGAGATGCCCGCCGCCCACAAGGTCTTCCTGAACCACCTGTAGATGCTGTCGGAAGTGACCGGCCGGCCGTCCTTATGGGTGAGAAACCGGGTGTCGCGCTCGGCGGTGAAGAGCCGCGGTGCGGTGGCGTCGTAGCGGCGCATGATGTCGGCCATCGACGATGAGAGCGGGACAAGGCGGTCCTGATCGAACTTCGCATGGCGGACGGTCAGGCACCCGTTGTTGAGATCGACATCACCGCGGGTCAGGTTCAGCGCCTCGGAGACCCGCAGGCCGCACCCATACAGGAGCCTGAACAAGACCGGCAGCAGGACCGGCATGACCGAGGGTGCTTTGGCCTTGAGCCGGTCGCAGGCGGCGAAGAGCTGGTCCAGCTCGCGTCGGGTGAAAACATATGGGGTGAACGATTCTCGATCGCCCCGGCAGTTCGGGGACTGCGGGAACGCCACGGGGAGGCCCAGTGCAGCCAGATAGATCAGGAACTGGTTGGTGCGCACGACCCGTCCGTGCTGGGTGCTGCGACGCTCGTTGGGCCGCCTGCAGCACCACTGGTCAACCAGCTCCTGACTGATCGCCAGGTCGGTGAGGCCCGTGGAGGCGATGAACCTGGACAGCGCCCGCAACGACCAGGGCACGTCGGCGTAGCTCAGGCCTTGTGCACGCTTGTAGCGGATGAAGCCGGCCATGTGGGCGGCGAAGACGGACTCGTAGTACGACGCCTGCTCATCAAACCTCATGGCCGCCACCGCCCAGGCTGTCGAGGTACCCCTGGTAGAGGCCGGGCACGTCCAGCGCGCAGCCTCGCAGCTGTCCCAGATCGATCTTCAGGTAGCCCGCGGTCGAGTCGGTGTCGGCGTGCCCGAGCGCCTCCGCGATCGCCGGCAGTGGCACCTTCTTCTCCAGCAGGGCCGAGGCAAGCGAATGCCGGAGTGCGTGCGGCCCGTGCTTCTTTCCCTGCGGGATTGCGACACCTGCCGCCTTCAATCGGGTGTGGACCACGGCGTGGATCGTCGTCGGCTGCATCGGCTCGCACGGGCCGTGCAATTTGAGGAATACGTACTCGGAGTCCGAGTGCGGCCTGGCGTTGTGCAGGTAATCGATGATGGCTTCGCCAACGTCGTTGAGCAGGGGCAGCGCCAGTACCCGGCTGGTCTTGTGCTGGATGATCTCGATGGCGTCTTGCTCCCATCTGAGGTTCGAGAACTGCAGTCCGGCGATGTCGGAGGCTCGCAGCCCGAGCCTTGCCGCCAGCAGGATGAGCACCAGATCACGCTTTCCTCGGGGGCTGCCCCGGTCGATGGCAGCGACCATCTGCTCCACCTCCTCTCGGGAGTAGGCCGAGGGGATCCGGGCCTTCTTCGTGTAGCGGATCCTGGGCACCAGCGGGCTCATGCCTTCCCCTCGCAAATAGCCCAGCACACTGCGCAGGGCGCATACCGTGTGGTAGATCGTCGGCAGTTCGTAGACCGCCAGGCTCTCGACGAAGCCGTTAACATGAACCGGCTCCAGCCCGGAGATATCCTCTAGGCCAGCGTGATCCAAGAACGTCGCCAGCCTCTCCAGATAGACGCTCGAGTTGCGGATGTGCGCCGCCGACATGCCCTTCGCTGCCATGCTGGCCACATACGCCTGAAACGGGGCGGCGGCCGCGCCGTTGAACACGAACTCCCGCCCGGGCTTGCGAAGCGTCAGGACGCCGGTCCGGTTGAAGTCGCTCAGCAAGTAGATCGCCTTCATCCACCGATGCGAAGTCGCCTCGCTCAGCGGGTGGGAGCGGATGTGGAGCACGTCCTCCAAGAACTCCATGCCGTGCTCGATGCTGAAGGCACCCACAGGCATCGCGCCTGAGTGCGCGCACAGCTTGTCCCACACGATGCGGTACTGCTTGATGACGGACGGCTTATAGTTCAGCCGCTCCATTTCAGCGATGATCGCCCCCACGAGATCGGCGACCGTGTCAATCTTGTTCTCCACAACAGCCCTCCAGACTTGAGTCGCGGCGCTTGTGCACCACCACTCAAGACTGGAACGTTATGCAATGCATTTACCACCATCGCCAACGCCGCAGCACCACCGATCACGCCGCCGCAGGCATAACGTCCGGCTGTGCATAACCGATGTGGTCCGGCTTGAACTTGCCGGTTTTGAGCTCGATCACGACATAGCGCAGCTGCTCGACATGGAAGAAGAGCAAGTCCAGGTAGAAGTCGTCGCCGTCGACGTCGAAATGTACTTGGCGGCCGACGAAGGCGAACCCGGGTCCGAGCTCGCGCAGGGTTTCGACCATGCGGTCCATGAGCCGCTGTTCCAGGTCGCGTTCGGCTACTTCACCCGAGAGGCCGAGGAATTCAAAATTGTAGGGGTCCTTGGCGATTTGTTGGGCCAGTTCGGAATCGGGTGCGACGAGCTGCCGGGCAAAGTTTGACGGCGCGGCACCGGATCGCTCAAGCGTTTTGTTCATGATCATGTTCATGAGCACGTTGCGGGACCATCCGTGCTCGACCGCGGCCGCCGCGTACCAGTTGCGCGCGTCATGGCCGAGCTTCTTGTCCAGTAGCACCGTGATGTGGCCCCACGGCAATTGTCCAACAGCCTGTTGGACAATTGGCTCCGGCCAGGCCGCGGCAAACCCGCGCATGTAGAACAGGTTGGAACGGGAGAGGCCCTTCATGTCAGGGAATTCCGTGTGCAGGTCCTGGGCCAGGCGGCCAATGACACCACTGCCCCAACCGTCCTGTTCCTGGCGGGTGAGGATGTCCTGTCCGATGGACCAGTACAGGCTGATCAGCTGTGTATTAACAGTCCGGCGTGCCTGCGCCTGTGCCGACCGCACCCGTTCCTTGAGGGAATCGAGGAGGAGGCCGTAGTCGTCGGGAATGGCAAGGTCGCCGGAATCGGTCATGGGCTTCATTCTATCGACCTGATGGCCGGCAAAAGCTGTCTCGCCTCCGTCGTCTAACACGACCGGCTCTGGTGTCATGAGTACTTGACGCGCTAGGACAAGTCAAGATAGCTTGACGTTTATGACTGAGAACAATCCACTCCAGATGCCGCCGGACCTCCCTGAGTACATTGGCGTCTGGTCCACCTACCAACAGCGCGCTGTGTGGGGGCGCGTAATCGCCCGGGGCGGGAACGAGGCCATTGCGCTCCACGCCCTCTCCGAGCTCCCTGATGCAAGCGCGCTCGACGCGCTCAAAGCAAATAGGGCAGCAGTCGATCTGCTCGTCGGCCGCCGCTGGTACGTCATGGAAGAAGCACGCGAGGCAGGGGCAACGTGGGAAGCAATCGGTGATGCCCTCGGGATCACCAAGCAAGGTGCGCAGGACTATTACCGCCGTCAGATCGAGAAACAGGAAACGTTCTTGTCCGACCTTCACGACACCACCCGGGCACGTGCGGCGCTTGATGAGGGCGGCTGCGACCACTAACGAACTGTTTTAGACAGGTTGCTGAAGAGCCCGATAAGAGGCCGGCGCGTCCCTACGTGTCAGGGTTGGGTAAGGCCAGTACCTCATAGCAACTTCGTCTAATTCGTAGGGCGAGAATCAGGATCATCACTAATGTCTGTCTCGACTATTTCCCCGAAGCGGGAGAATGGGTCCATGAGTAATCTCGGCCCCCGGGCTGGTGGACCGACCCCGCGAAGGTCGTATTCCCCGGCACAAAAACTTGCCCATCTCAGTGCCTACGAGACCGCTCGAGATGACGGTGCGGGGTGCGGGGCCTACCTGCGCCGCGAGGGTATCTATTCCTCCCAGATCACCGAGTGGCGCAAGCTCCGTGACGCCGGCGTCCTTGAGGGCAAAAAGCCTGGCGAGAAGGTCGGCAAGCCCACTGCTGAACAGGCGGAAATCGGGCGTCTACGTCGGCAGTTGGAGGTGAGTGAACGCAAGCTGGCACGGACCGAGGCGGCGTTGTCGATAATGGAAAAAGCACGACTGCTTTTGGAGGATATCTCCGAAAGCGCGGAGCAGCAGCCCTGGTACAAGAAACCCTGATGGGCGCCTACACCGCCCTGACGGAGGCGGACATCCCGACCCGGGACGCGGCCGTGATCGCCGGGGTCTCCAGGGCCACAGCAACCCGTAAACCACGCCGGCCGGTCGAAGACCCAGCGCCCGCCCCGGCGCCGGCAAATAAGCTCTCAGAGGCTGAACGCGCGCACATTCTGGCGACCGTGAACTCGGCACAGTTCGTGGATCTGCCGCCGGTGCAGATCTACGCCCGACTCCTGGATGAGGGCACCTATTTGTGCTCAATCTCCACGTTTTACCGTGTCCTGGATGAGAACTGCCAGGTCAAGGAACGCCGCCGACAGGCACGCCATCCGGCCCGGGCCGTCCCGGAGCTGGTCGCGACCGGACCCGGACAAGTATTTTCCTGGGACATT
>NZ_JAAKZI010000042.1 GCF_011045165.1 Arthrobacter silviterrae | reverse complement strand
GCGGGGACGACGGCGGCACCCGTGGTCCGCCGTCGTGCCGGTCTTTGCGGTGGCCGGGCCGTCGCTGCGGACGGTTCAGGCGGTGATGGGACCGTTGCTGTAGACCAGTTCGGCGCGCCCGTCGTTGAGGTGGTACGTCAGACCGACCACGGCGGTTTTTTGGCTGGCGACGCCCTCGGCGATAATGGGCGATTCCTCCAGCAGTCGCGCGGCGGTCTGCTTCACGTGCTCGGCCACCATCGAATCAATGCTGCTGGCACTGTCAATGCGCAGGGCAGCCAGCACGGACGGGGTGATGAGCTCCACGATGCCCCGGACGTGCCCGGCCGGCATGGCCCCCGTCTCAACGGAACCCTTCGTGGCCGTCACAGCGCCACAGCTGTCATGGCCCAGCACCACGATCAGCGGCACGTCCAGGAAATCCTCGCCGAACTCGATCGAGCCCAGTGCGGTGTTGTCGATGACATGTCCCGCGGTACGGACCACGAAGGCGTCGCCCAGGCCCATATCAAAAATGATCTCGGCCGCCAGGCGCGAGTCCGAACAGCCAAAAATCGTCACAAACGGGTGCTGCCCGCCCGCCAGGGACGACCGGCGGGCGGCATCCTGGTTGGGGTGGGACGCGACACTCTCAACGAACCGCCGATTTCCCTCCATGAGCCTGGCCCAAGCCTGGGCCGGGGTCCCCGGGTGGGTGTTTCCGTGGTCTTCGCCTGCCATGCTGGTGTGCCTTTCGTAACAATGGATGTATTGACAAGTGGCCGGGATTCCGACCCGGATGGCCGATTCTGCCGGGTGCTTCACCCAGCCGGCGCGGCCGACGGCGGCTGCACCAGTGACCTGTCGCAGGAATATCCGCTGACCACTCCATCAGGTTTATCACGGCCCCGGCCAGGCGGCGGATTCTGGAACGCACTGTGACAATTTCCGGGCACCTTTCCTTCGATGTTGTGGCCGGGCCTGCTCCGCACCAACGGCTCGTTCCCCGGCGTCAGGAGTTCCGTGGCGGCAAGGAGCCCACCCATGGGCCTCACCTGGACACCAGAGCCAGGGCCCGCACGGCGGCCGCCACCGTCAGTGGAGCTGCCACAACCTCGCACAGCACGTACACTTCCCAGGGGCCACCACATTCATGCGCTTGTGCCGGCCGTGCCACAGCAGTGTTGCCGGGGACGCCCAGGGTGTCACCAGGGCCCCGGCATTGACGCCGATGAGCAGGGCTGCCAGCCGTTGCGGCGTCCCCGCCGCGAGTTCGATGAGCAGGTACGCAGGCAAGTTGTTGACCTTGATGTTGGCACCGACCGCGCCGGTGGCTGCCAGCCGCAACAGGTCCCACAGTCCGTTGCACTGCCCCGCCGGCTGTCCCAGGATCAGTGATGTGCCCAGGCCCCGGACTGCCTCCATGGCCGGGAACAGCCCCGACGCGAGCACCAGCAGCGGCCACGGGAGCAATGCCATGGTGAGTGCCTGGCGGCACCCCACGGCAAAGAGTGCTGCCAACTCCACGGCGGCGGCAGTGGACGGGATCCACAACTGAATCCCGGAAACCAGGACGGGCAGCAGGACGGCCAGGACAGCGGAGCTGGCCGCCAGGAAGGCGTGGTCGGGAGCCGGCCGACCGGACGCTGCCCCGCTTCCTCCCATGGCCGGGCCGCCACCGCTGCCCACCTTGCCTGGGCGGATCGTGCCGGCCGGATTCCTGCCAGAGCGCCCGGCCAGGTCCACCCGGAAAATAAGACCGATGCCCGGCAGCGCAACCGGCAAGAACAAGTGCCGGGGCCCACGTCATGGCCGCAAACCGTGCCGGGATGATCCCAGCCAAGGTGTTTTGGGCCAGCAGGTTGGTCAGGTTCGACATCGGCAGCAGGAGGCTGGCGGTGTTGGCCAGCCACACCGTCATCAGGGCAAGGGGCAGGACCGAAAACCCTGCCTGCCGCGCCGTACCAACCACCACACGAGTCAGCAGAACCGCCGTCGCATCCAAGGACAGGAAAACCGTGCACACCACCGCGACCATCGCCACGACCAGGCACACCAAAAATGCCGACCGCGCCCCCCCAAAACTGAAAACCGCGGCCACCCACCGAAAAATCCCAGCCTCGCCAGCCAGCGCAGTCACCACCGTCATCGATGCCACGAACGACAGGATCGGCGCCACCCGCACCAGCAACGCCACCACGCCGACTCATGGAAGAAGGCGGGCGACGACAGTGAACCCCGCCACCGCCAACAAGATCGCCCCCAAGCCCGCCAAGCGCATTGCCCAAGCTTATTCCCGCCCGGCCGCCGGGCCCCGTTTTGTCCGGTGTATTGTCCAGCGCTGTTCAACGGTGAAGTCCTGGTCCATGCGTGCAGGTCTCGGCGGTCGACAGTAATGCGCATCCGTGCCGGGCGATGTCTCTGCCCGGGTTGCATTATCTGTACACTGCTCGTATGACCGATGTGAATCTTGAACCTTTCGATGCGCTCGTTCTGATGTCGTTTGGAGGCCCGGAAAAGAACGCTGATGTTCTTCCCTTCTTGCAAAACGTGACCCGCGGCCGGGGCATACCTGACGAACGGCTGGTCGAGGTCGGTGAACATTACTACGGTTTCGGCGGGAAGTCGCCGATCAACGAGCAGAACCAGAAGCTTCTCGAATCACTGCGTCGGGAGCTGGCACGACGCGGCCTGGAAACCCCGGTTTTGTGGGGCAACCGCAACTGGGCTCCTTTCCTGACCGATGTTGCTCGGGATTTTGTGGCAGAAACAGGGGGCACCAAATTTCTGGCCATCGACACCTCCGCCTATTCCTCATACTCCTCCTGCCGGCAGTACAGGGAAGACTTCGCCCAGACCCTTGATGTCTTGGCTGCCGAGGGCATGCCTGTAACGTTTGAGAAGATCCGCCAGTATTACAACCACCCGGGTTTTGCCGATGCAGAGCTGGGCTGCGTGCGTCGGGCCGTCGATGCCTTTGCACAGCAGGTCGGGGGTCTTGATTCGCGCCGCCACCGCCTGTTGTACGTCACCCACTCCATTCCGCAAAGCATGCAGGCGGCGTCGGAGCGATGGACGGCCGGATATCGTGGGCAGCATGAACAGCTGATGTCCTGGCTCGAAGCGAAACTCGGCCTTGGACTGCACCTGGATTCGGAGCTGGTGTTCTGTTCCCGCTCGGGTGCCCCTCATGTGCCGTGGCTGGAACCGGATATCAACGACCGCTTGGAAGAGCTCAAGGCTGAAGGCATTGACGGTGTCATTGTTGTGCCGTTGGGTTTTGTTTCAGATCACATGGAGGTCAAATATGATCTCGACACGGAGGCTGCCCAGACCGCTGCAGGATTGGGCATGGACTTTTTGCGGGCTGAGTCCGTGGGCACCGACCCTTCCTTTGTGGCCGGCCTCGTCGACGCGGCGTTGGAACGCGCAGCCCAATACAGGGGCGAGCCTGTTGATTCGCCGGCGGTGACGGAGGAAGGCGCGCTGGCTCCTGGCAGCGGTGCGTGCTCAGTTTCGTGCTGCCTGGGCAGGTTGCCCAAGCCTGAGGCGCCTTCCTGGGCCGTCGGCGATGAAGGGCCGTAAGTGACTGGCTTTCCGACACGGCACCATAACTCCGGCCGCTGAATGCGGCAGGAGCGGTCAGCCGCAGACCGGCATTGCCAAGTGGATTCACGCTATGGGTCGCGCTGTCCGCCCTCGATCTCCGCCACAGCGGTGGTGATGCGTTTGGACATGGAGGAGAAAATCCGGCCGTCAAACGGAAATATAGCCAGCCAGTACAGCCGCCCGGCAATCCCGTGGGGAAGGACGACGGCACGTTGCGTCTAGTGGCTGCCCGACTCTGTGCGTTCAACGTAGAACTCGAGCCAGGACCGGCCCGGGGCACGCATCTCCGCTCGAAGCCTGAGCAGTTGGTTGGGCACTATATCCTCACCCTCCACCAGTCGAGGACGTCGCCGAGCGCCAGTTTTCCCCGGCTGCGCCGTCGACGGCGCCACCCGACCCCGCCGACGAGTTTGTCCATGATTCCCCGCAGGGCCCATGCCCCTGGCAGGGAGTAGTAGCCGGTGTCCCCGCCTATTCCTTGGATCACCGTGAAGGCGTTTTCCGGTCCGGCCGTCGATTCCCGCTGGCGAACGTCGGCGTACACCGTATGGCCGGCCCATTGCGGGTCTGACGGGAGCGGGTCGGCCGGTGCTTCGAGGCCGTGTGCCGTGACCCAGGTGGTTTCCACGGTGTGTGCAAGCATTTTGGCCTACGCCAGCAAGACAGCCCGCCGATACCCGGTCAATCCGTTCCTTGGGCGGGGAATCACAGTGTCAATGTCGCGGTTTTTCATGACGCAATCATGCTGGAGCGACTCGACTAAGGGAATGGCCAGTGATCGCGGGATGGGGGCGACAAGGTTGACCCATTGGGCGGCTAGCCCCAATGCCGTGAAGTTAGGCGGGCGGTGCCGGGGGCAAGCCCGTATCGCTGCGCGGTATTGAGTGCCTTGGAGCGTGGTCGGGGCATGGCCTCCGGGGTGCGGTGGGGTTCTGCACGCTGTCTTGTCTTAAGATGTGAGACGTCCTGCTAACGAGGCGGAACCCCTGTTAAACATGTGAATGTTCAAGCCCACATGTTGCACAGGAGTTCCTGCATGCCATCGTCTCATTCCTTGGCCTCTCATGACGAATCCACCCCTGGCCACGCGCCGGCAACACCACGTGCTGCCCGGGCGGTGTCTGTCTGGGACCCGGCGCATTTGGGTGAGTTGACCGTGCACCTGCCTGCTGAGCTGGTGGATGAGGCCCTGACCGCGACCCTGGCCCGCGAACGACGCATCCGGTCCCTGCCCTCGCGCGTGGTCGTGTATTTCGTGCTGGCCCTGGCCTTGTTCCCCGAGCTGGGGTACAGGTCGGTGCTGGGCAAGCTGTGCCTGGGCTCCGGGGTGCTGGCGGGCGTTAGTGCCAGTGCGTTGAGCCAGGCACGGCGGCGGGTCGGGGTGGGGCCGCTGCGGTGGATCTTCGAGATACTGCGCGGTCCTGCCCCGACGATTACCGGGGATGGGTCCTGGTTCGGGGCGTTGCGGGTCTGTGCCCTGGACGGCACGATCCTGTCCCTGCCCGACACCGGGCACATCCTGGCCAAGTACAGCAAGCAGGCCGGGCTCCATGGCGGCACCGGGTACCCGCAGGCCCGTGTGGTGGCGCTGGTTGCCTGCGGCACCCGCAGCATCATTGATGCCGTGTTCGGGCCGACCCGTGACGGGGAAACAACCCAAACCCCGGCCCTGCTGCCGAGCATGGGGCCGGGGATGATCGTGTTGGCTGACCGGAACTTTGCCGCCGCAGCCCTGCTGCACCGGATCAGCGATACCGGGGCGCACTACCTGGTGCGGGTAAAGAACGCCCGCAACCTCCTGTTGACCGTCGCGTTGTTTGACGATGGGGCCGCCACCGGGTTTGACGATGGTCCGGGTGTGGGAACGCCCCGCCGGGTTGGTCCTGGCGGGGCGTTCGTTGTCATGGTGGCGGCGTGGTCGTCATGGCTGCCGGTGGGTTATTCGCTGAATTCACTGACTGCTGATTGTGCTGCGGATTGGTCCACGATCGCGCTTTTTGCTGAGCGGGTGGCCATGAGTGCGGCGAGGGCGAGGTTGTTGATGGTGCGTGGGTAGCCTCGGGAGGCTTGGTGGATGACGGTGATGGCGTCCTCGGAGAAGAGCGGATCGGATCGTCCGGCGAAGCCGAGGTGTCCCTTGATGTAGGCGCCGGTGTCTTCCAGGTTCATGCCGCCGATGGTGAACCGGGTGCCGATGCGCTGGTCCAGGGCGGCCATGACCGCTAGCTTCAACCGTCTGCGCAGGGTGGGTTGGCCGATGAGCAGCAGTGCGAAGTGTGACTCGGTATCCATGCTGACGTTGCTGAGCATCCTGAGTGCTTCGAGGTCGTCATTGCTGAGCAGGTGTGCCTCGTCGATGAGAATGACGGGAAGGCGGGAGCGTTCATCGAGTTCCCCGGCGAGCAGGGACGCGGCCTGGGCGGCCAGGGCCCCGGCGAAGAACGAGGGTGTGGCTCCGAGGGCGGTGACGATGCTCGAGCGGATTCCCCGGATCCCGATGGTCGGGTCCGGGATGTAGATGATTTGGTGCCGTGAGGGTTCCAGGTGGGCCAGGGCGGCGCGGGCCGCGACGGTTTTCCCGGCCCCGACTTCCCCGGCGATCACTCCCATGCGGCGCTGCTCGATGCACCAGGAGATGCGTGCGACGGCTTCCCGGTGCCCGGGGTGCTGGTTCAGGGCTGCCGGGGGGATGTCACGGCCAAAGGGCATGCGGGTAAAGCCAAAATAGGATTGCAGGGTATCGATCTGGCTCAACGGGACTCCTCCTTGATGGCGGCCTGGTTTTGGGTGTTTTGTTCGTGGAGGTCGGCGAAGCTGATCGGCGCCCCGGTCAGTGATTGCCGGTGCCGGGTCGCGACCAGGTCCAGGTAATTGATGCCGGTGCTGATGTTCGCAGCATTGTCGTTGTCCTTCACGGCGTTGGTGACCTTGGCATGCACGTGCCGGCCAATGTCGAGGGGTTTCGCTGTCCCCGCCGGGAGTCCTTGGTGGTTGTTGACCGTGATGTCCCCGTCGAGGTCGAAGGGGTCGTAGACCAGCTCGACTGTGGTGCCGGCCAGCAGCGGGTCCACTTCATAGCTGTTCGAGTGCAGGGACACCGTCCCGGTCTTGCTCACCCTGCGGGTGTCTGACCACAGGAACGCCTGTCGGATCTCGTCCAGGGGTTTGCGGACCGGTTCCCGGTGTTCCCAGGACGCTTCCCACCGGGCCAGCGGTGTTTGCCCGGTGCTGGTGTGCACGGTGTGGTGGTAGACCATGTTCACCCACGCGGTAAAGAGCGTGTTCAGCTCTTGAAGGGAGCTGATCTGCGAGCCGGCCTCCGGGCCGGTGCCCGGGAGCATGGGGGTGTCGGTGACGGTGATTTCGCCCAGGAACTGGCTGGTGACGGTGTTGGGTAGGGTCGGCCACGCGGCGAGGTGCCCCTGATGGGGTCCTTTTCCGCGTGGCCTCCCTCCGAACCGGACGTGCCAGTTTCCCGGCATCCGGCTCTCCAATGATGTTAACGTGAACGCCATTCCCGAAGTGGTTACGGGTGGGTGAGGTCGTAACAGCTGCCGCAGACAATGAGTGTTTTTCGTTGTCGTGCGGCCATGATCTGCGCCCATGGCGGTGCGGTTGCGGATCGGTCGAGATCGGCGAGAGCCTTGATGTGGTGCACTCGCACCCCGTCGCGGCTTCCACAGATCTCACATACACCGTGCCGGAGCCTGATAATCAGCTCCTTGTGCGGGTATGCCGGTCCTGTAATCAGGCGATCATTCAAGAACGCCCTTTTCTGTCGTGCAAGCGGAAAACCGCCGAACCGTGCCAGCAGTGGCTTCATGCCTTCGCGTTCGAGGGTGGCCTCGAAACAGGTCCGCAGGCCCCCGGATGTGTTGATTTTGGCTTTGTAGCGTGCCGCCATCTTCGTCACCGAGGAGCCATGTTTCCCTGCCAGGGTTTTGAGCATGGACGTTTCCATGACCCAACGCAGCCGGTGCATCTTGCGGATGTCAACGGCAAGCATGTAGTACTGGGCGATACCCCGATACTTCGCCCCAAAGTTGGCCACGATGGTGTAATCATCGAGTGCCATCCAGGCGGGGCGGCGTCCGGGTTTCCCCTTAGACAGGTACGGGGACGCAGCCGATTTGATCACCGTATCGGGCACGGACAGCTGGATCTCACCGTTCAGGGAACGACGTCCCTTGCGCTGATAATGCTGATTGTGCCCAACATGGATGTCATAGCCGAGGAATCGTGCCGCGCCCGTGCGGGCGTGGGTGACCAGCGTCTTTTCCGGAGATAGTTCCAGCTTGAGTTCTTCACGCAGGAACACCCCCAAACGCTCCTTGATGGCCTCGGCTTCAGCCTTTGGCCCGGCGAACCCGAGCAGGTGGTCATCCGCATAACGGATGTAGCGCAGACGCCGATAGTCAGGATCTTGCGGATCCTGGCTCGGCAGGGCGTGTTGCTGGCGGCGAAGTTCCCTGATTGCTGGAGTGTCACCGCGCCGCCTTGCCCTCAGTATCTTTGCTTCCACCGACCGGTATACGGGATTTCGTTTCCGCAACCGGCCCCGGGTGTATTCCGGAATGAGCGTGTTCTCAACAAATTCATCCAACTTATGCAGGTAGATATTTGACAGGACCGGCGAGGCGATACCGCCTTGGGGTGCACCGGAAAACGTTGCACCCAATTTCCAGTCCTCCAAATACCCGGCACTGAGCATGCCCGATATCAGGGCCAAGAAACGCCCGTCCTGAATCTTTTCCGACAAGATGCTGATCAACACTTCGTGATCGAGCGATCCGAAACAGTCGGCAATATCTCCCTCGATGAACCATGTGGTTCCCTTCCAGACAGCGTCTACCTCCCGCAACGCGGTATGGCAGCCCCGTCCGGGCCGGAACCCGTGGGAACGGTCGGAAAACGTCGGCTCGTAGTATGCCTCAAGAAGCAGGCGCACGACTTCGCCGACGAGTTTGTCTGACCATGTTGGCAGGCCCAGAGGGCGGGTCTTCCCGTTCTTTTTGGGAATGAGAATCCGCCGTGAGGGCTTGAATCGGTAGCGTTCGTGACGCATGGCCTCAATGATGGCCTCGATCTTGCCCATAGACATGCCATCCACCGTTTCCGCTGTGACCCCCGGAGTCATCGCCCCCTTGTTGGAGTAGATGCGCCCGTAGGCCAACAGATAGAACGCTGGGTTGAATAGTTGTCGATATAGCTCATTGCACGGCAAACCGCGTTTGCCGCGTTCACGCAAGATGCCCAGAACTGCTTCGGCGTTCTGCATTTCGCATACCTCATTTCTGCCGGTCATCTTTCATCATCTGGCCCCCTTCGCCCTGCGGACGGCTTTCCCGTCCTCCTTGGCCGGTCGTGACTCCGGCGACTACTACGAGGCCTCCGTCACCATGGGGCTCGCGCCCGGTAGGTGATCCCACGTTCGTCGCTGCTATACGTATCGAGCATGATTTAGGCGCCCCACTCATCTCCTTAAATGCCCTCATTGGGCATCGCTCCTGATCCCGAAGGTTGCCGCAGTATTTTTCCTCCCCTTGGCAGGACCGGCACCGGCGACGGGTGTCATTTCCGGTGGATGTGAACTTGCATCTTCTGGAGATTGGGATTCAAGCAATCAAGCCTTCGCCATGTCACGCGGGCCTTCCCGACGCCCCGCCCCTAACACCTGGGCACGGTCGCCGATTTACTGGCATGCTACGGTCCCCATTACCTTTCGGTATCCGGGTAAGCCATCAGACCCACAAACCTCCCTTCGAGTTTGTCCCGGCTGCACCGGGGATATAGCAGCGCGCCTCGTGGCGCACAAGAAGCGCTCGATTTTTCCGCGTCCCTGGGGCCGGTACGGGGCCGAGTGAACGAGCCGGATCCCGAGCTTCGCGCAGGTCCTGGCCAGGGATTTGTCACTCATCGCGGCCCCGTTGTCGAGGTAGGCGACGTCGGGGATTCCGTGGGTTTGCAGGGCCGGGCGCAACACCGCTGAGAGTCGGATGGCGTCCTCGGCCCAGGCCCAGCGGGCGGTCGTGACCATGCGGGAATGATCATCCAGGAACGCGAACAGATACGTTTTCCTGCCCCCGATGCGGGGGCCGTGGAGGGCGTCACCAACCCAAATTTCATTCGAGACCGCCGTTTCGAAGCGGCCGGTGGCCACCGGCCGGGCACCGGTGGAAATGTTCCTCGCCCTAAAGTGGCGCAGCAGGGTCGTCTCCGAGGGGGCCTGGCCCAGGGTCTCGGTGATGATCCGCTTGACCTGGGCCGCGGTCCGGTTCGGTTTCTCACGCTTGAGCGACTCGGCCAGGACGAGCACGGTCGGATCAGTCCCGCCCGTGGTGGCGCGTTCTTCGGGTTTCAGCCCGTCGAACCCGCCCTCGTGCCAGGCCTTGACCCACCGGTCCAGGGTCTCCCTGGAGTAGCGGCGGGTCCCGCCAAACGGCCACGGATGATCCACGGCCGCCAACGCCCGCACCAACGGCCCACGCTGGCGGGTGCTCAACGACGGATCCGCCACGCCCCGGATCACCTGGTAACGGAACAACGCAATATTGTCCCGATGTTCCTTGCGCATCAACGGTGTGGTGGCCCGCGGTGCCGGATTCGCCGGCACCGCCGAAACCAGCGGTATTGCGGCTCCCGGCGGCACCAGGGCAGGGTCAAACCGATCGGGCAGCTGGGCTGAAGCACTCATCAAGTAAAAATTTCCTTCCAGTGGGGTCAAACACAAGGACCGCACCACCGCCGGCACAGCGGAAATGGCACGTGAACCCCACCTTGGCCCATTTACCGCACTAGCGGCAGGGCGGGCTGGTGTTGCACCCATCGGGCCATCCAACCCTGCTAAAGAACCACGGCCCATGAGCAAACAAGGCAGCATACTGCCACGGCACCGTGACCACGGACTGGGCAACGGCGCGGTGCAGATGGGCCAGCACCCGGGCATGGGCCATCACCATGCCCAAGGCGTTGGATTTCCACGTGGCGGCAGGTGCCGGCCAGAACCCCAACGCCTCGGCAGTGCCCCGGTGCACCCGGAGCGCGAATGCTGCCATGACCGCCGGGGCGTTGGCGCTGAAGGTCCGCAGCCAATCCCGGACGGTGGTCTCCGGGCGGCCGAGGACCGCAGCGATCTTCCGGTGCCCGGCACCCTGCACGATGTTCAGCTCCACGGCCTCGGCGATCACCCCCGCATGATCGGCCCGGCGGGCGGCCAGCCCCGGCGGGAGCAGGATATGGGTCGCTGCGCAGTCGCTGCAGCGGGCCCGGCGCGGGGTGAACAGCCGGCCCACCACCGGCACCCCACACCGGATCACACGCCCCACCCCGAACCCCCAGGGCCGCAGCCGGCCAGGACAGAGCGGACAGGCCAGCTCCCGTCCCAGAAGCTGGAATTCGACAGTGTCTGGATCGTGGCTTACGGTAAGCACAGCGCGACTCATTTCGCGTCAGAACGAGACTGGTGCGGCCTTAGAAACTGGCACCGGTCTCGTTCGTCGTTAAACCTTGAACCAAAATCCAAGGTCAGGGTCTGTCGTCAGCCTGACGCCGCCAACGAAGAAGGTCAAGAGGCAAAAAGAAAAACCAGGGAAACCACGCCCCATCGTCAGGCAACGCGGCCACTCACAGGCATCCACTGCGACGCGTAACACCTCCCCGTGCACCAGGCCCTGGCCGACGGGTCCTACCACTCGGTGCTGGCCGGCAGGAAGATCAGGGTCATCACCGCAACCCTTGCCCTGCAGACCGCCGACGGGGAGGAACGCACCGAAACGTACCGGCTCGTCACGAACCTTACCGACCCGGCCCAGGGCACCGCCAAGGCCTTGATGCGCCTTTACCACGAGCGTTGGGAAGTCGAAACGGCCTTCAGTGAGATCAAGTCCACGATGCTCGGCGGCAGGGTCCTGCGCTCACGCACCGTTCAATTGGTCGAGCAGGAAATCTATGCCCTGCTCATCGCTGATCAGCTGCTGCGCACCGTGATGAGCGAGGCCACCAACGCGGTCCCCGGCCTGGATGCGGACCGGGCCAGTTTCACCATCGCACTGACCACGGCCAGGGACACGGTCATCACCGGAGCACCACCACAGGCCCACCCCGGGCGGGGCTGGCACGGGCTGGCCGGACGAATCGGAGAGCACCTCCTGGCCAACCTCCTGCCCCCACGCAGGCTCCGCACCGGCCCAAGAACCGTCAAACGAGCCATGTCAAAGTTTCAGGCCCGCGCCACCAAACCCCACGGACCAACCCAACCAGCCCACGTGACCATACACATCATCAACGCCGACGACTGGTTGACAACAAAACCCGCAGCCTAACTTCACGGCCATTGCAGCTAGCCCGGGCGCCAAGACGGGTAGTGGGAGTATCCGTGGGCGCCGGATTGGGGCAGCTTCCGCATCGAGCGGCATGAGGTCTGCGTAGCTGTGTGACTCAGGTCCGCCAATGTCGGATCGGCCGGCTACTACGGGTGGACGACCGGCGGCCTGAGAAAGGTAGCGCAGGGCATCCCTGATGGCAATTGGTTGGACCCTGTTCAGCACCCAGCGCGGGGCTGGCATGACGGGCAGGAGGTCGGTGAGGTGGCGCACCATCTCGAAGCTGGCCGAGCCGGAGCCAATGATCAGGCCCGTTTGCAGGGTCAGGGTGGCAATGCCGCGTGATTCAAGAATCTCGCCAGCCTTGACCTTGGCCCTTGAGCACACGGGCCGGCCCAACTAACCTTCGGGATGCGGGCCAGACAAGTAGATCAGCCGCACAGCGCCTTCCTGGCTGGCCACAGCTGCCACAATCTGGGCGCACTGCTCCTCCACTGGGGCGAAATCCTTGTTGTCGGACATCGAATGCGCCAGGTAGTACAAAGGCGTTGCGCCGTCGTACAACTTCTGGACCGCGTGAGGATCGGACTGGTCGCCGGTTACCACATGGACCCTGCCGCTCCAGGGCACGCCGCGCAGGGCATGGCTCCGCCGCGTCAGAACACGCCCTGTGTGCCCCTGCTCCAGAAGTGTCGGGACCAGCCCGCCACCAATGTAGCCGTTGGCGCCGGTGGCGGCGATGACACTCATGGCATACTCACCAAAGATCCACGGGCAACAAAAGCGCGCAATGCCGCCACCAAACCTGCGGCTGCGCAAAGGAACCGGGCGGCCATTGACGCCGTGCATGTTGCCTTCATCCGATGCTCCTATGCATTGTCGAGCTGGATTTCCGTTTGCGTTTCATTATTAGACAAGCGTGAGTTATATATCCCATAATGTATCTAGATAAGCGAGCAATCAACCCTTCGAGGTAAAGTGCGACCAAGTATTTCCACCCATGTCAGCGACGGCAGCCCGCCTGCGGCCGCATTGCTCCATGAAGTGCTGCTGTCAAGTGATACGTTGACGCATACTTTGTGCCGGCAGCTGCAGATCAACGCAACGGACTTCAATGCGCTGCGGCACTTGGTATTTGGTGCGCCCCTGACCCCTGGAGGGTTGGCCGGGAAGCTATCGATATCCTCCGCCGCGTCCTCTGCACTCGTCGACAGGTTGAGCGCGCGGGGGCATGTTGTGCGCACCCCACACCCCTCGGACCGGCGAAGCGTCCTAGTTCATGCCAGTCCTGAGACCGTTGGGCTGATGGTCTCTGCACTGCGACCGATATTCCAGGAGCCCCATGAACACCTCAACCATGCAACACCCGAGAACCAGCAGGCAGTGGTGGCGTTTCTGGAAGATGTACTCCACTCCATACAGGTGCACAGCGAATCCCGGCCTGCAGGCACGCCGGCGAAGCAGAAGGGCCGATCATGAGTTTGCCGAGCTGGAAGGCTGCAGAGCCGGACGTGGACGGCACCATCACGGCCGGTTCGTGCTACGAAAGCGCTGTCGAGGCCGAACTGGCCCGCGTCCTGCAGGGCTGCACGAACGCGGCCGCGGAATATTCCGCGGCGGCAGGAACTCTGTGGCATCGCATCGGGGCAGCGCTGCAAGGCGGAAAGCGGGCCCGTCCCCGCTTGGTCAAACTCGGATACGACGCGTTTTCACCTCCAGATAATCATCCGCCATCCGAATCACCTGGTGACGGGGACCGGGTGGTTCTGTTGGGGTGCGCTTTTGAACTGCTGCACACCTCATTGTTGATGCATGACGATGTCATTGACAGGGATTTCACCCGCCGCGGACGTCCCACGCTCTCGGCGTTGTACCGCAACGAAGCCGTGGCTGCCGGAAGATCCCTTCCGGAAGCTGAACACACCGGACACTCGGCGGCGATTATTTCCGGCGACATGCTCCTCGCGACGGCCATTTCCATGGCGGTCCGGGCGGGGAGATCCCTGGCCCAGGCACCCGCCCTTGAGACATTCTTCCAACTCGCCATCCACCAGGCAGGTGCCGGGGAACTGGAAGACCTGCTGTATTCCCTGGGACGGTCACCGGCCACGGTGCATCAGGTGTTGCGCATGGAAGAGCTCAAAACCGCTTCCTACTCATTCAGGTTTCCCCTGCAGGCCGGTGCCCTGCTGGCCGGGGCAACTGTTGCGGAGGCAGAGTCACTGGCCGGGGTTGGCGGCCAGCTGGGCCTGGCCTACCAACTCATTGATGACGTCCTGGGCACGTTCGGCGATCCCGTCAGGACCGGAAAATCCGTGGACTCCGACCTCCGCGAAGGGAAAAGCACCATATTGACTGCGATGGCCGCCGCACAGCCCGCATTTCGTGAGAACCTGACGAGGCTGCGCACACAAACACCCGCTGTCTCCTCGCTTCGTTCGGTCCTGGAAGCCGCGGACGCGGAAAGCCTTGCTCGAAAACTGGCCCAGGACCTCTGCGACGATGCACTGCAATCAGCTCGGCAGCTCGAGCTGCCCTCAACTGTTTCCGATCAACTCCATGCGTTTGCAACACTGATCTTGACCAGGGGGGCATAAGCCGTGCGCGACCACATGCCAACAAAATTGTCGGCGGAGACCGGTTTGCAGACCACCGGACCGACTCCGTTGGAGCGCTATTCCGCCACCGCCAGCAACAGCGCGCGAGTGGTGATCAACAACTACTCAACTTCGTTCTCACTGGCTTGCCGGATGTTGGATCCGCAGTCGCGCACGCATATCGCCAATGTGTATGCCTTGGTGCGGCTGGTGGATGAAGTCGTCGACGGCGTTGCCTGTGAGGCAGGGCTCAGCACGGAAGCCACCGGGCAGGTCCTGGACAGTTTGGAAGCTGAGACCGAGACGGCCTTGCAAGCCGGGTACAGCACCAACATGGTGGTGCATGCCTTTGCCTCCACGGCACGGTGCTGCGGCATCGATGCCACCTTGACCCGGCCCTTCTTCGCCTCCATGCGCAATGACCTGAGCGTGTCAACCCACGACGGGTCTTCCCTGGAGAAGTACATTTACGGTTCCGCCGAGGTGGTGGGGTTGATGTGCCTGCGCGTCTTCCGTTCAGCACCACATGCCCCCACCGGAGGCGAGGATCAAGCAGCAGAGGCCGCCCGGCGGCTCGGTGCCGCCTTCCAGAAGGTCAACTTCCTGCGCGATCTGGCAAGCGACACGAGCGAATTGGGACGCTGCTATTTCCCGGGCCTGTCGCCGGAGACATTCACCAATGGCCACAAGGACTTGCTGGTCAAGGAAATCAAGGCCGACCTCGATGCGGCGGCGCAGGGACTCGTATTCCTGCCACCCCGGGCACAATTGGCGGTGTCCCTGGCGCACGGACTGTTCAGTGAGCTCAACCAGCAGTTGGGCCAGGCCAGCGCCGCGGAGTTGCTGGCCCGGCGGGTGTCCGTGGCACCGTGGCGCAAGGCAGCCATAGTGTTGCGGGTTGTTGGCGCGCATCTAGCCAAAAAGTTATGCCGGCGCCCAGGCATCCACGAGCCGGAGGGCCACAAATGAAGGCCACCGGCAAAGCACAGCACGGAACAGCCCCAGGGCGGGTGGTGGTCATCGGCGGGGGCTTCTCTGGACTGGCAACAGCGGGTTTGCTGGCGGCGACAGGCCACAAGGTGACGCTGCTTGAACAGCAGCCACATCTGGGGGGCAGGGCCGGACGTTTGCAAAGGGACGGGTTCAGTTTCGACACCGGCCCCTCATGGTATTTGATGCCAGAGGTCATCGGGCACTGGTTCGAGTTGATGGGCACAACCACCGACGACGCCCTCGAACTGGTCCGGCTTGACCCGGGTTACCGGGTCTGGTTTGACGCCGGAACACCGATGGACCTGCCTGCCGGCGGCGGCGCGGATGCCGTCTTTGAATCCCTGCAGCCCGGTGCCGGAGCCGCCCTGCACGAGTATCGAAAGCAGGCACAGGGCAGCCACTCCCTGGCCCTGCAGCACTTCCTGTACGACGATTTCTCCTCCCCTGCCACCTTCTTCAAGCCCCAGCTCCTCAAGCTGCTGCCACGGCTTGCCCCGCTTCTGTCCACGTCCTTGGAAAAGTTCGTGGCGAAGCGCTTCAACGATCCTCGATTGCGCCAGGTCCTTGGCTATCCTGCTGTCTTTCTCGGCTCAAGCCCGCAGCGAACCCCGGCGCTCTATCACCTGATGAGCCACTTGGACCTCACCCAGGGCGTCCAATACCCGATGGGGGGCTTCGCACACACCGTCGATGCGATGGCGCAGATCTGCCGCCAGGCCGGGGTTGAAATCATCACCGAGGCCCGGGTGGACCGCATCGAAGTGGCCACTGCCGCAGGCCAAGCCAGGGTCGAAGCCGTCAGTTGGGTCAACACTGCCACAAGCGGCCCAAAATATCAGCGCGTGGAGGCCGACGTCGTCGTTGGCGCCGCAGACTTGCACCATATCGAGACCGCACTGCTGCCGCCGGAATACAGATCCCACTCGGCCGGTTCGTGGAAGCGCCGGGATCCCGGGCCCAGCGCCGTGCTGCTGTGCTTGGGCATCAGGGGCAGGCTGCCGCAATTGAACCACCACAATTTGTTCTTCACCCGGGACTGGGGGGAAAACTTCCGCCGCATTCATGCCGGCGAAGATCTTGAACCGGAAACCAGCGTGTACATGTGCATGCCCAGCCACACCGATCCCTCCGTTGCACCGGATGGGTGTGAGAACCTTTTCATCCTCATCCCTGCCCCGGCACTGCCGGGCTGGGGTTGCGGCGGCCCCGACGGCCGGGGAAGCCCACAGGTGGAAAAAATCGCTGATGCCGCCCTTGACCAGATCGCCGAGTGGGCGGGGATCGCAGACCTGCGCGAACGCATCATGGTTAGGCAAAGCTACGGCCCGGAAGACTTCGTGAACAACGTCAATGCGTGGCAGGGCGGGGCGCTGGGGCTCGCCCACACTCTGCGGCAGAGCGCATTCCTCCGACCGGCAAACCGCAACCGCAAGGTTCACGGACTTCACTATGCAGGCAGCTCCGTGCGGCCAGGCATTGGGATCCCCATGTGCTTGATCAGCGCAGAACTCGTCGCCAAAAGCGTCAACAACATCAAAGCCCCGGGCCCGATGACACTCCCAGCCACCGGGACGGCGGAGGGATGGCGGACCGAAACGTGACTTACCTTTTAATACTCATGGTGCTGAGCTGCGCCATGGCGGCCATCGATGCCCGACACCATTTGTTTGTTTTTTCGCAACCTGTGCCGGCGCTTGTGACTTTGCTGGGCGCCACCGCCTTCTTCTTGTTGTGGGACGACATCGCGATTGACCAGGGCATCTTCGTGCACCGCGAATCACCACTGATGACCGGGGCCATGCTCGGTGACCAGCTGCCGTTGGAGGAAGCCTTTTTCCTCCTCTTCTTTTGTTACCAGGCAATGCTCTTGATCCTCGGGTTTGGCAAATGGCGGGCACACCGGGCCGCAGCCAAAGGGAACAACCGGTCAACCACAACAAAGGATGTGCCGTGAAATTTGCGCTGCTCTCCATATATTTCATGGCCGGTTCGATACTGCTTTTCCTCGTGGCACTCCGCCTGAAGCACATTGGCCTGCGCAGCGTCCTGCCCCCCGTTGCTTCCTCTTTGGTGGTGCTGCTGCTCCTGACCGCCGTGTTCGACAATGTGATGATCAGTTCAGGCCTCTTCGACTACGGGGGCCAGACCCTGTTGGGCCCGCGCATCCTTCTGGCACCGATCGAGGACTTTACCTATCCGGTGTGCGCGGTGTTCCTCGCCCCGGCACTGTGGTGGTTGGCTGGCGGCCGTCCCCCCGCTCGCGTAGGAGCCAAACCCCCTGCTTCCACGGAAACACGGAAGGAGTCCTAGACCGTGCTGCGTGAACTCTTCATGACCTCCCGCCCGATCTCCTGGGTCAACACCGCCTACCCGTTTGCTGCCGCCTATCTGCTTAGTGCCGGAACCATTGACTGGGTCTTCGCGGTGGGGACCGTGTTTTTCCTCATTCCCTACAACCTGGCCATGTACGGGATCAACGATGTTTTTGACTATGAATCTGACCTGCTCAACCCCCGCAAGGGCGGGGCCGAGGGAGCGCTCGTAGACCGTGCCGGACACCGCAAGATAATCTATGCGTGCGTGCTGGTGCTGCTGCCATTCCTGGTGGTGTTGGCCATGGTTGGATCTTTGCAGGCGAATGTGGTGCTGCTGGTATCCATGGCAGCACTGGTGGCTTACAGTGCACCGCACCTTCGTTTCAAGGAAAGGCCCTTTCTGGACTCCGCGACGTCCAGCACCCATTTTGTCTCGCCCTTGCTGTACGGACTGGTCCTGGCCGGGGTGCACTTCAACACGTCGTTGGTGGCGCTCACAGCGGCGTTCTTTTTTTGGGGCATGGCCTCGCATGCCTTTGGTGCCGTGCAGGACATTGTCCCCGACCGTGCAGCATCGCTGGGTTCCATCGGCACCGTCCTGGGCGCCCGCCAGACTGTCATTTTGGCAGCGATGGCCTATTTGCTGGCCGGGGCGCTGCTGTTATTCACGCAGTGGCCAGGCCCCCTGGCAGCCGCCCTGGCACTGCCCTATGTCTTCAACGTCCTGCCCTTTGCCTGGCTCAGCGATGAACACTCCGGCCGGGCGCACACCGGATGGGTGCGATTCCTTTGGCTAAACTATGTCACCGGCTTCTTCATCACGATGATTCTGATTGGCTATGCATTCACACGATGACACTTCCGCGCCCGACAACCAAGAAAGCCACGCTGCCATGACCGTGACCTGCGTAAATATTGTGTGGTTCCGAGATGACCTGCGCCTCACCGACCACCCCGCACTCAGCACCGCTACGCAAGCCCGCACCGCCAGCGCATACACCACCGCGGTGTATGTCCTTGATGAGCAATCCCCCGGAATCCGCCCGCTGGGTGCTGCGGCAAAGTGGTGGCTGCACCATGCCCTGCTCGAACTGCGCTCGGACCTGGCAGCACTGGGGGTTCCGCTGATACTGCGGCAGGGCCCGGCCGAGGTCATGGTTCCGGGCCTTGTGGACGAACTCCGTGAACATTGGGGATTGGCCCGTGACGCCGTCGCCTTGTTCTGGAACCGGCGCTACGGCGGCGGTGAACACCGCGCCGATGCCGCGATCAAGGAACTGCTCCGGGAGCAGGGCTGCAGCGTCAGCAGCTTCCCTGGCACCTTGCTACATGAGCCATGGACCGTGAAGACCCAAGAACAAAGCCACTTCAAGGTCTTCACCCCCTTCTACAACGCGGCACAGGACATTCCCCTGCGTCCGGTGCTGCCCGCACCGGCACCGGTGCCCGGCCAGCCGGCGGTGACGGCACCCGTGCCCAGCGACGAACTCGATTCCTGGAAGCTTCTGCCGGCGCGGCCGGATTGGTCGGCGGGACTGGCGGCGGCCTGGACGCCCGGCGAAGCTGCCGCCCAAGCACGCCTGGACCTGGTACTGGAGGAGGTGGCGGCCGGCTACCCCACCGGCCGGGACCGCCCCGACTACGACGGGACCTCCCGGCTGTCCCCCGCGCTGCGCTGGGGCCACCTGAGCCCCGTCCAGGTGTGGGAGGCACTGAGCTCCGCGGCGGCTGCCTCCCCGGAGAAGGCCGAAGGCGCCCGGTCCATCATGCGCCAGCTGGCCTGGCGGGACTTCTTCTGGAACCAGCTCTACCACCAGCCCCAGCTTCCCACGCGAAATCTCCGGCCGGAATTCGATGGTTTTGACTGGTCCTGGCCCACCGAGCTGCTGCCAGCCCCAACAGCCCGCCCAGCCGCGGGCCAGTCAGGGACCGCAGCCAGTCAGCCGGCGGCGAACAGCCTGCCGGGGCCGGACTGCGATCCGGTCCAGGCCGGCATTGATGCACTTTACACATCGTGGTGCACCGGGGACACCGGGTTCCCGCTGGTTGACGCCGGCATGGCGCAGTTGTGGCAGACCGGGTGGATGCACAACCGGGTACGAATGGTCACAGCAAGCCTGCTCGTGAAGAACCTGGGCATCCACTGGAGGGCCGGTGAGGCATGGTTCTGGGACACCCTGGTTGATGCCGACGCCGCCTCCAATCCGGCGAATTGGCAGTGGGTTGCCGGCTGCGGGGCCGATGCCGCACCCTACTTCCGCGTGTTCAACCCGGTCCTGCAGGCCAGAAAGTTCGATCCCCGCGGAGCCTACCAAACCCGCTTTGCCGCCGCTCTCGGAGCGGAGCCCGTGGTTGACCTGAAGGAATCGCGCGCCGCTGCACTGACAGCCTATGAACACATGAAGCAGGCCTCCCGGACCGGCGACACCCAGCAATGAGCCCTACCCACGGTGGCGGGCGTGCGGGTCCGGCATCGCGCCGTCGTCAATGTCTGTCCGGAACTTGGATTTCCGGGACAGGGCGGAGGGCCACCAGATGGCCCTGCCAATGTCGTAGGTGAGGGCGGGAACCAGTAGAGATCGCACCACGAGGGTGTCCAGTAGCACCCCGAACGCCACGATGAACGCGATCTGCACCAGAAACAGGATCGGGATCACGCCAAGCGCGGAGAACGTGGCCGCCAACACCAGACCGGCCGAGGTGATGACCCCGCCGGTGATGACGAGCCCGCGGATGATGCCCTGGCGGGTGCCGTCGCGCAGTGATTCCTCCCGTACCCGGGTCATCAGGAAGATGTTGTAGTCAATCCCCAGCGCCACCAGGAAGATGAATCCGTAGAGGGGGACGGCCGGGTCGGCGCCTGGAAAATCGAAGACGTTGTTGAAGAAGAAGGCGGCAACGCCCAGGGCCGTGCCAAAGGACAGCACCGTGGTCAGCACCAGCAGCACCGGTGCCAGCACCGAGCGCAGCAGCAGCATCAGGATCAGCAGGATCACCACAAGCACGACGGGAATGATGAGGTTCCGGTCGTGGATCGAGGCATCGTTCGTGTCGATCGCCGTTGCCGTGACACCGCCCACCAGCGCCTGGGGCACAGTGCCGTCCAGGCCGGTGCGGATCCCGCGGACGACGGCGGCCGCTGCCTCCGTGTCAGCGGCGGCTCCCAGCGTGCCCTGGAGGAGGACGTCCCCGCGCACCACCGTGGGCCGGGGAGCCCCGTTCCCGGGAGGGCCCGCCGGCTGGATGCCTTGGGTCGTGACCGCAGCTGAGCCGCTGGGTGAATCGGCCGTGACAACGGAGACTGATTTTATGCCGTCGTGGGCCAGCAGCACATTTGCGGTCTCCTGCAGCTGCGTTTCCGGCGCCACCACCAGCACGGGACTGCCGGTGCCGCCCGGGAAATGCTCGCCCAGGATCTTCTGGCCGTCGCGCGCCTCGGAGGCGCCCAACACCAGGTCCGATTGCGGCACGCCACTGGCATTGAGCTGGGTGGCCCCGAGCACACCCAGCAGCAGCACCGCCGTGGTCACTGTCCAGATCAGGCGCGGGCGGCCCCGGATCTGCCGGGCCAGCCGTGCCCAGAGCCCCGTGGAGTGCACACCGTGCTCTGCCGCCACAGCCTCCGGCTCGAACTTGGGCCGCCGCGGCCAAAAAGCATTGCGGCCAAACACAAAGAGAAGCGCAGGCAGCAGGGTGAGCGCGGACAGCATGGCAAACACAATGCCAATCGAGGCCACCGGTCCCAGGGAACTATTGGACTTCAGATCGCTGAACAACAGGCACAACAACCCGGCTATCACGGTACCGCCGGAGGCTGCAATCGGCTCGGCAGACTTTTTGATCGCCTGCATGCTGGCTGCCCACTTGTCCGTGCTGACCCGCAATTCTTCCCGGTACCGGGAGACATACAGCAGTGAATAGTCCGTGGCGGCGCCAATGACCAGAATGAACAGGATGCCCTGGGTCTGCCCGCTGAGCATCAGCACCCCGGCCTTCGCCAACCACCACACACTCAACAACGCCACACAAAGGGCAAAGAGGCTCGTGGCCAGGACCGCCAACGGCAGCAGCAGGGAACGGTACACGCAGACCAAGATGATGAACACGGCCAGCAGCGCCGCACCCAACAGGATCCCGTCAATGCCGGAAAAGCCCTCGATGAGGTCGGCAGTGAAACCGGCAGGGCCGGTCACATGGACAGACACCCCCGCGGGCGCAGCATCCCTTAACGACGCGCCAATGGCATCGACTACTGAGCCAATATCAGCGTTGGCCTGGACCGGCACGAACGCCTGCACCGCCCGGCCGTCCTTCGAGGGAATACCGGGGGACACCCCGGCCCCAACGCCAGGGATGCCCGGCAGTCTTGACACCTCCCGTGACACCGCAGCGATGTCAGTTTCGTCCAGAGCAGCACCGCTGGAAAATACAACGACTGCGGGAATCTCATCCGAGTCCCGGAACTCGCCCAGCAGCTTCTGAACCTGGGTGGCATCGGAAGAAGAGGGCAGGTAGGTGGTCTGGTCGTTCGAGGACACTTCGCCGACCCTGCCAAAATAGGGCCCGCCAATGGCGCCGCCCACCAGCCAGGCAATGATGACCAGCGCCGGCAGCAGCACCCTCAGCCCCTTTCCAAAACGGCGTCGCGGATTCCCCGGGATGGTCCCGGTTGCGGACGTCTTCTCTCGTCGTGCCATGAACCCACCTCCATCACATGATCAAATTTTAATCTAGTTTAGCTAGCAAATATCCGGGCTTGCAACACGTTTGGTTCATTTCTTTGTTGTCGGGATAGAATTATTGCCATGGCAAGCATCGAGGCAAGCCCCACACCGTTGCCGACGAACATCTACGACGTGAACGCCGCCGACCCGGAGAGCCAGCTCGTCGACCGGTCAAGCGTGCCCGCCGCCGAGGTGTCCCATATCGGTGAGCTCATGGCAGCGCTGGGCAGGCTGCGCAGTGCCGAGCAGCAACTCACCGATGCGTCACTGAAGTACATGAAGCTCAACCAGTCGGACATGCGCGCACTGCACTACCTGATCGTCGCGGCCAACACACACGAAATCGCCACCCCCGGCGCCATTGCCAGCCACCTGAAAATTTCCACGGCGTCCACCACCAAACTGCTGGACCGACTGGAAAAAGCAGGCCACATCACCCGCCAACCCCACCCCACCGACCGCCGGGCACTGTCCATCGCCATCACACCAAAAACACGTCAGGCCGCCATGGACACAGTGGGGCGTCAACAGGCCAAACGATTCCACGCGGCGGCCCGGTTAACCACAGAAGAACGCGAAGTCGTTATCCACTTTCTCGATGACATGACGAAGGAAATCTCACTCACGGATGAGACGTGGGCCCAGCCCGCGGTTCCAATCGAGTAGTCGCATCCCTTTGACCGGTTGGCGATGGGCCGTACCAGGGAAATCGTGACTATCCACCGGCGGCCGGCCCAAAGTCGGGCGCATGCGTACCGACGACTCCGTCACCCGCGCCGCGCATTCCGGCTCGTCAAAGGCAAGAATTGGGGCACCCAAGAAAAGTTAGGTCATGCACTCACGGGCACTCGAGAGGCACCCCTGACCAGCACAAAACACCAGCCTGACCTCAATCGGCAGGACAACCGCCGTTAGGCGGGGACGACGGCGGCACCCGGGGTCCGCCGTCGTGCTGGCCTTTGCGGTGGCCGGGCCGTCGCTGCGGACGGTTCAGGCGGTGATGGGACCGTTGCTGTAGACCAGTTCGGCGCGCCCGTCGTTGAGGTGGTAGGTCAGGCCGACCACCGCGGTTTTTTGGCTGGCGACGCCGTCGGCGATGATGGGCGATTCCTCCAGCAGGCGCGCGGCGGTCTGCTTCACGTGCTCGGCCACCATCGAATCAATGCTGCTGGCACTGTCGATGCGCAGGGCAGCCAGCACGGACGGGGTGATGAGCTCCACGATGCCCCGGACGTGCCCGGCCGGCATGGCCCCCGTCTCAACGGAGGCCTTCGTGGCCGTCACGGCGCCGCAGCTGTCATGGCCCAGCACCACGATCAGCGGCACGTCCAGGTATTCCTCGCCGAACTCGATCGATCCCAGGGCTGTGTTGTCGATGACGTGGCCGGCGGTACGGACCACAAAGGCGTCGCCCAGGCCCATGTCAAAAATGATCTCAGCCGCCAGGCGGGAATCGGAGCAGCCAAAAATCGTCACAAACGGGTGCTGCCCGCCCGCCAGGGACGACCGGCGGGCGGCATCCTGGTTGGGGTGGGACGCGACGCTCTCCACGAACCGCCGGTTTCCCTCCATGAGGGTGGCCCACGCTGCCGCCGGGGTGAACGGGTGGGAGCTGCCGTTTGCTTCGCCTGCCATGCTGGTGTGCCTTTCCTAACAATGGATGTATTGACAACTAATCCGGAACATGGACCGCCGGTGACTCCCGGGCGGGCTCCACCTTGTGGCCCATCGCCCGGATGTCTCAGCTGGCCGCGGCGGCGTCCGCACCGCCGGCCAGTTCCACGCCCAGCGCCCCGTCTAGGTTTATCACGCCGGCGTGCCGGCCGCAGATTTTGGCTCCGGCATGGACCCTGGGGCTCCTCGCGCCGCACCACGGCACCGCGGGCGCGAGCTGCTCGGATTCAGGGCTGTTGGTGCGGTAGTTGGTTGCCCGGCGGTCGCCGGCCTGGCGGAGGATCCGGTGGAGGGCCCGGGCGCGGGCCGGCCGGCTCGGGCCGGGGAAGGTGCGGCACCGGATGGGGGCCACCAGCGGGTGCCGGGGACGGCACATGTTTGTGCAGGTGCGGCGGTGGTGGCGGCGGCCCTGGCGGCGGGCGCCGCGGCGCTGCGGCCAAGGGCCCTTCCGCCAGCGGGACGGCAGCATCCCGTGCCTCATCCACCTCTTTGACCCCGGCCGTGTCCTTGCCACCTTCGGCATCCAATGAGCCTGCACTGGGAGCATGGGTGGCATCGAGCCCGAAAAAGCGGTACAGCTCCTGTTCCTGGGTGTCGGTGATGGTCCCGCGGTCACTGTCGATGCGGGGGCCGTTGGTGATCGCCTCTTTTGTGAAGGCCGCCGTGATCACGGAGCCGTCAAGGCTGGCCCCTTCGAGCGGGACGAAGGATTCGGACATGCCAAATAGTCCGGTCCTGACAGTCACGAAGACCGGGGCCCCGGATTCACCACTTGTGAATATCTGCTCAACGGAGCCGATCCTGTTTCGGGAAGGGTCCACGACGATGCCGCCTGAGAGGACAATCGCATCAAGATCCTGCAGACTTAGCAAGAGGTAGGTCCTTCCCGTGTTGGCCGAATGTGTGCCGCACTTCATCATTGCCGGGTTCGCAGGATTCGACAAAGGGTTCGACAAAAGTTTACGTCCAACACCTCATACGTGCGCCAGCACCAGCGCCGTGACGGCGGCGAGCACTGTCAGGGGCGCCACGATGAGACCGAAGAGCGCGTAGCCACGCCAGCTAATCAGCACATTCATCCGGATCAGGCGGTCGTGCCACAGCAACGTCGCCAAGGAAGCCCCCGGGGTGATGAGCGGGCCCGCGTTGGCGCCGATGAGCAGGGCCGCGAGTCGCTGCGGCGTCGCCGCCAGCGGTTCTGCCAGCAGGTAGGCGGGCAGGTTATTGAGCAGGTTGGCACTGAGCGCGCCCGTAGCGGCCAGTTGCAGAAGGCCGGCGAACCCATTGCCGCGCCCGGCCAACTGCCCCAGGGCTGCCGGTCCACCGAGGTGCCTGACAGTTTCCATCACAAGGAACAGTCCCGAAGCGAACAGCAGCAGCGACCAAGGAACAAGCGAAAAGCTGAGGGCCCGGCGCCGGCGAACGGCAAATATTGCAATCAGGACCGCGGCGGCAGCTGTGGAAGGAATCCACACCGGAACGCCGGAGACCAAGACCGGCAGCAAGATAACCAGTACGGCGGAACTGGCCCCCAGAAGCGCCCTGTCGGTGGCCGGAAGGCCGGAAGCGGCCAGCTGTCCACCGGATGCCAGGCTGCCGGCCGGTCCAACGCTCACGGCCTCTTCGTGCCGGAGCCGGGTCACGGGGATACGGTTGTAACGCTTGCGCACGTCCGCACGGAAGACCAGGCCAATGAAGAGCAGCGGCACTACGGCCGCGGCGATGGCAGGTGCCCACATCATGGCCGCAAACCGTGCCGGGCTGATGCCGCCCATTGAGTTTTGGGCCAGCAGGTTGGTCAGGTTCGAAATGGGAAGCAGGAGACTGGCGGTGTTTGCCATCCACACCGTCGTAAGGGCAAGCGGCAGGGCCGGCAGGCCCGCCTGCCGGGCCACACTGACCACCACGGGGGTAAGAAGCACCGCAGTCGTGTCCAGGGAGAGGAATACGGTGCACACGGCGGCGAACCCCGCCACGATCAACCACAGCAGGACATGGCGGCCACGGCCCCAATGCCTGAACCGGCGGGCCACCCACCGGAAAATCCCTGCCTCGCTGGCCAACTCCGTCACCACGGTCATCGAAGCCACGAACAACAGGATCGGCGCCACCCGTTCCACCAGTACCGTGACGTCGGAAAGGGGAAGCAGACCGGTCGAGACAGCGAGGCCTCCGACTGCCAGCAGGACCGCACCCATGATCGCCAATCGCATTCACTTAGCCTATTCCCGGCAGGCGGCCAAATGCCGGCAGCCCAAAAAACCGGGACGTGGAATACCGCCAGCAAACAAGACCGACGCCACAGCAGTGGCTAAACCACAAGATCGCGCAAGATTGGCAAGGACCTTCGGCTCATCTAGGTCCTAGGCATACTCTTACCGTCCTCAGGCAAAGACTAATGCGACTTTGAAAATTGATCGAGCCACCGAAAGCGCCTGCAGAGAAATTTTCCGCTCCCATGCGGCCGATGACATCGCGGAGCAGATTTCCAACAACAGATTTTGGGGTACAGAATGTTCACGTCTGCGGGGCTGTGGGGTCGGTGGCCCAGCGCTTTGCCGCCCTGTGGTGCTCCAAGAGGCCCGATTCCGGGACCCGGCTTCGGGTCTGAACCTGCTCAAGACGCCAAACCCTGATCCAGATTGAAGGGGGTCGCGCATAGCAGGCGCTGACATGTAACAGGACGAACCGTCGGGGTCGACGCAGAGGGAACCCCCGAGGGTTCTGGGCTAAAGATTGGCGCGGACGGCGGTGGCCGGCGGCGTGACTGGGCGTCCGAGGAGGGCGAGCATGGCGGCCGGGTCGCCGTCAAGGTAGCCGGCGGCGGCGTCGGCCTGGAGCGGCGCGAGGAACCCCGCGGTGTCCTCATCCACGCCGTTCCGGACCAGCATCTGGCGGAAGTCTTCGACGGGGAGGTTCTTGGCCGCCATGGTGGTACCGGAGGCCTCGGCGGCGGCGTGGGCAAGACCGGGGTAGGTGAATTCCCCACCCCCCCATTTCAAGGGTGACGTTGCCGTCGTACTCGGTGAGCATGGCCTGGGCATCGGCTTCCGCTAAGCCCGCCCGGGGGTGCGGCGGAGATCAGTCAGTCGCCGGCAGCATGGACCAGCACACCCCGGGAAACGGCCCCCGGGAAACGGCCCCCGGGCAGCTCCGCCGTGTAGTTTTCGGTATACCAGCCGTGGCGCAGGATGGTGTGCGGGGCGCCAGATGAGGCCAGCATCTGCTCCGTGACCTTGTGTTCCGCGGCCAGGATCATGGGATTGTCGGCGGCGCGGAGCACCGAGGTGTAGTAGATGCGGACGATACCGCACGCCTTGGCGGCGTTGATGACGTTGCGGTGCTGGGTCACGCGCCGGCCCACCTCGCTGCCGAAGATGAAGAGCAGCCGGTCCACGCCTTTGAACGCTTCCTCGAGAGCTACAGGGTCGTTGCAGTCGGAGCTACGGACGACGGCGCCGCGAGTCGCCAGGGCTGTGGCCTTGGCCGGGTCGCGCACGACGGCGACGACCGAGTCCGGCTCAACGCCTTTGGCGATGAGCCGGTCGACGACCATTGTGCCCAGCTCTCCGCTCGCTGCGGTTACTCAATGGGTGGTCATGGTCTTTCCTTTCATACTGGATGCCGGCGATGCGGGGCCGAAACGCCCGGGCAGGGCATGTCCGGGCTGCGGAGTGCGTGGATTGACGTGGTGCTAGGAGGATTTCGGGATGCCGCGGTCGGCCAGGGACAGGACCACGAGGGCCGCCCCAAGTATCGCGAAAACGCCCGCGAAGGACAGCAGGCCCGCGTCGTTTGCACCGCCCGCGAAGGCTGCTCCGATGAGGCCGGTGGCGACGAATCCGCCGATGTAGGAGGCTGTGCGGTAGAAGCCGCTGTTGGTGCCAAGGTCTTCGTGTGAGCTCTTGAGGTAAAGCATGGTCTGGTTGGCCACATTGCCGAGCCCCATCGAGGTGCCGAAGACCGAGAGGGCGATGACTGGCCACAGGAGGGAGTTGGAGGCGCTGGCCGCCCACAGCAGCCCGGCACCGGCCACGATGAGCGCGGAGCAGGCGGCGAGGACACGGCGGACCCACTTCCAGCGGCCGATTACCAGGGATGCCGTGGCGCTCAGGACTGACATGGGAAGCATCAGCACGCCCACGAGCCCGGGATCGATTCCGCGCGCCTGCTCGAGCCACTGGCTCACCCCGTACAGTACGCCGTACATGACCGCGAAGCTCAACATCAGCCGGAGGTAGGTGCGCTGGAGCGAGCCGTTGCGGGCGAGCATCCGCACATCCAGGAACGGCGAGGCGTGCCGGCGCTCCCACAGGACGAGTGCCACGGCGAAGAGGCCGACGACGGCGGCCAGCCACCACTGCGGGTGCGTCATGCCGTTGAGGAATACCAGCAGGGCCGTCACGGCGCCGCCGAAGAGCAGGATCCCGAGGGGGTCGAGGTGCTTCATGGCGGGGATGTGCTGGTCCCGGTCGTCCAGGCCGTCGCGGGGTACCCAGAGGAGTGTGCTGGGGAGGGCGATGAGCGCGAGGGGGACGTTGATCGCGAACACCGCCCGCCACCCGAAGGCGGTTATCAGCAGGCCGCCGATCGGCAGCCCGACGGCGGCGGTGATGTGGCCTGCGGCGGCCATGAGGCTGAGGACACCGTTGGGCATCGGGGCCCGGGCCCCCACGGCGCGGAGGTGAATCATCATCATGGCCGTCGGGTACGCCGCGGACGTGCCCAGGCCAAGGACAGCACGGGAGACGACGAGCCATGCGATGCCCGGTGCTGTCCATCCGATGGCGCCGCCGACTGCCACGAGGACCAGCCCGGCGATGAAGACCGTCCGGGCCCCGTAGCGGATGGCCAGCCGTCCCATGAGCGGCTGGCACACCGCACTGACAAGGTAGAGCGCGGAGACTAGGAGTGCGGTCTGCACGGCCGTGACGCCGAAGTCGGTTGCGATGCTCACAAGCGCCGTGGCGATGATGGAGGAGTTGATGGGGTTGAGCGTGGTGCCCAACAGCAGGGCCGCCATGAAGCCAGGGCCGTAAAGCTGCTTCTCTGTGGTGGCTGTGGCCGTGTCCGTGGTGGCCACCGCCTCAGGCGAGTGCCGTGCGCAGGGCTGCGATCACGTCGGCCGTGGTGCCTGTCTCGGCGATCATGGGAAAGACGTGCTCGAAGCTGTTCGCGCCGCGCTCCGGCATCGGGTCGGTAACGGCGTCGGAGGCGATGGCGACGTTGAAGCCGGCGTCGAAGGCGGCGCGGACCGTGGATTCCACCCCCATGCCCGCGGCGAGTCCCGCGATGACCACCTGGGTGGTGCCCTGCCCGGCGAGGTGCGTCGTGACGTCGTCGGACGCGAACGCGTTCAGCGCCTTCTTGGCAACCAACAGGTCCATCTCCGCAATGGGCAGGCGTGCGTCGAGCTCGGCGAAGTCTGCGCCCGGCGCAGCGCCGCCGCCGGGCCGCGGAGCCTCGGCACGGCCGGCGGGCAGGCCCAGGGCCGTGACCCAGATTACGGGCAGGCCCGCGGCGTGGAACGCGTCGGCGAGGATCGCGGTATTCTCGACGATGCGCGTCGCGTCCTGGGCGGGGGCCATCCCGAGGATGCCCTTCTGCAAGTCGATTGCGATGAGGGCGGAATCGCGGTCAATGCTGGTGATGCTCATGGATGCGCGGTCCTTTCTGGCGCGATGTGCCTGGCGGCGAGGTGCCTAGTGGTTATGTTCCCGATGGCTGTCAACGAGCCGGTGCAGGAGTTCGATAGCAGATGCCAGTTCCGCCTGCTCCGTCTCGTTCAGCTGTGATTTGATCTGGTCGCGGACCCAATCCGTCTTGCGGCTGCGCACCGCCTCGATGAGGTCGCGCCCGGCTCCGGTGAGATGCAGCTCGCGCCGGCGGCCGTCCTCCGCAGCCGGTGACGCGAGCACATGGCCGCCGGCGATGAGGGCACCGACAGTCGCACTCATCGACTGTGGGCTCACGCCCTCGAGCCGGGCAAGTTCGGCACTCGTAATGCCGGGCCGCTGGTGAAGGCGTGCCAGCACGGACTCCTGCGGGCGGTTCAGCTCATTCGTGGCCTTGCCTTCGGCGGTCAGTCGCCGGGTGAGGTCATGGACCACGGCGCGAAGCCGCCACGAGAGGTCTGCGGGATCCGGCTGATTGCTCATGTATGTACCCTAAACTGATCAATCAAACTTATCAAGTTTC
>NZ_JAAKZI010000041.1 GCF_011045165.1 Arthrobacter silviterrae | reverse complement strand
TTGCTGAGGTAGTTCGGGGCCTCGACCGTCATCTGGATGTCGTGGGGGTGCGATTCCTTCAGGCCGGCGGCGGTGATGCGGACAAACTTGCCGCGTGCCTTGAGCTCAGCAATGTTGGGCGAGCCCACGTAGAACATGGTCTGGCGCAGGCCGCCCACCAGCTGGTAGGCCACGGAGGACAGCGGCCCGCGGTAGGCCACGCGCCCCTCGATGCCTTCCGGAATGAGCTTTTCGTCTCCCGAGACGTCGGCCTGGAAGTAGCGGTCCTTGGAATAGGACGTGTTTTGGCCGCGGGACTGCATGGCGCCCAGCGAGCCCATCCCGCGGTAGGCCTTGTACTGCTTGCCGTTGACGAACACCGTCTCACCCGGTGATTCCTCGGTGCCGGCCAGGAGGGAGCCGATCATGACGGTGTCGGCACCGGCCACCAGGGCCTTGCCGATGTCGCCGGAATACTGCAGGCCGCCGTCGGCAATCAGGGGCACACCGGCAGGAATGGCTGCCTTGGCGGACTCGTAGATGGCGGTGATCTGCGGAACGCCCACACCGGCCACCACGCGGGTGGTGCAGATGGAGCCCGGGCCAACGCCCACCTTGATGCCGTCGGCACCGGCGTCGATCAGGGCCTGGGCGCCTTCGCGGGTGGCAGCCTGGCCGCCGATGATGTCGACATGCGCGGCAGCCTTTTCGCCCTTGAGGCGGCTGATCATTTCCAGCACGCCCTGGCTGTGGCCGTTCGCGGTGTCGATGAACAGGGCGTCAACGCCGGCCTCAACCAGTGTCATGGCACGCTCGTAGCCGTCACCGAAGAAGCCCACGGCCGCGCCAACCAGCAGGCGGCCTTCGGAGTCCTTGGTGGCCAGCGGGTACTGCTCAGCCTTGGAAAAGTCCTTGACGGTGATCAGCCCGCGCAGCACGCCCGAGGCGTCCACGAGGGGCAGTTTTTCAATCTTGTTCTTGGCCAGCAGTCCCGAGGCCTCTTCGCGGCTGATGCCCACGCGCCCTGTCACCAGGGGCATGCGGGTCATGACGTCCCGCACAAGGCGGGTGGGGTATTCGCTTTCCGGGATGAACACCGTGTCGCGGTTCGTGACGATGCCCACGAGGCGGCCGTCCTTGTCGACGACGGGCAGCCCGGAGACGCGGAAACGGGCGCACAGCTCGTCCAGTTCGGCCAGGGTGGCGTCCGGGCCCACAGTGACGGGGTTGGTGATCATGCCTGATTCGCTGCGCTTGACCAGGTCCACTTCCTCGGCCTGGCGCTGGATGGAGAGGTTGCGGTGAACCACGCCCAAACCGCCCTGGCGCGCCATGGCAATGGCCATCCGGGACTCCGTGACGGTGTCCATGGCTGCCGACAGCAGCGGGGTGGCAACAGTGATCCGCTTGGAAACCCGTGAACTGGTGTCCGCTTCGGAAGGGATGACATCCGTGTGGCCGGGGAGGAGCAGAACGTCGTCATACGTAAGGCCAACAAAGGCGAAGGGATCATGGATTTCAGGCTGGGACACGAAGGCTCCTTGGCGGGGGTAGAACCGGTGGGGTGTGCATCCGATGGCCTGCCCCGTGATTACGGAGCTGGTCTGTGCGTTGTTTACAGTCTAAAACGATTCCAGCACCAGCCCTATTCCATGCCATGGCGGTGCCGTGGGCGCTCTCGTAGACTCATTCCCACACCCGCCTCCACGCAGAAGGACCCCCATGGCCCTGCAACTACGCATTGTTGTCCCTTCCGAGCTGACAGGGGACGTGGTTTCCATTGCCCGCAGCCAAGCGGCCGTGTCGGAAATCACCGTCATGGCGGGCGCAGCAATGCTTCCGGCAGGCGACGTCATTGTCCTGCAGGCCGTGCGTGAAGGCGTGGAGGAGCTGCTGCAAAAACTGCACACCCTGAACATCGCCGAGGTGGGATCCCTCAGCGTCACGGCCCCGGAGCTGGTCATCTCCGACCGTCTGGACAAGGCCGAGGGCCAGGTGGCGGGCGACGGTGCCGACGCCATCATTTGGGATGAGGTGGAGCAGGACACCAGCGACGATTCCAAGCTGACGTGGAGCTACCTGGCATTCCTGGCCATTGCCGTCCAGCTGGCGGGCATCGGCATCGTCACCGATTCCACGATTGCCATTGTGGGCGCCATGGTGGTGGGTCCGGAGTTCGGTCCGCTAGCCGGCCTGGCACTGGCCATCGTGGACAGGCGGTGGAAGCTGGCGCGCCGTGCCGCGGCGGCCCTGTGCCTTGGCTTCCCCGTGGCAATGCTCCTGGCGGCACTGGCCACGGCGGCCTCCGTTTGGCTGGGCCTGTTCAGCCCCGCCGATGTGCTCGGTGCCAACCGGGCCACGGAATTCATTTACCATCCCGGCCCATATTCGTTCATTGTGGCGGTCCTGGCGGGCGCGGCGGGCATGCTGTCGCTGATCGGCAAAAAGTCCGCGGCCCTGGTGGGGGTTTTCATCTCCGTCACCACCGTGCCTGCGGCGGGCTATGTGGCAGTGGCGCTGGTGCTGGGCGAGCCCGGCAGGGCTGCCGGTTCCGCGCTGCAATTGCTTCTGAATGCGGCCGGCATTGTCCTCAGTGCCGCCCTGGTGCTGCTCGGCTACCGCCTTGCACGACGGCGGCGCCCGGCACCCACGCGGTACTCGGCCGCACATGCGCGGGCCGCCATTGGTGGCGTGGGTTCCCGCAGCGCGTTCCGGCGTTGACGCAAAAATGCCACCGTTCCCGCTTTTTGCACCCGATGGAACGGGCGCGAAAAACGGGAACGGTGGCAGATTAGGAAAAGCCGGCCAGTGTTAGTGGCTGTGGCCTGCTTCTGCATCCTCGGCAGGCTTCTCCGTCACGAGCACCTCGGTGGTGAGCACCAGGGCCGCGATGGAGGCTGCGTTGCGCAGTGCCGAACGGGTGACCTTGACCGGGTCAATGACGCCGGCCTCGACCAGGTTGCCGTATTCGCCGGTGGCCGCGTTGAAGCCGAAGCCGGCTTCAAGCTCGCCCACCTTGTGGACCACAACGTAGCCGTCGTGGCCTGCGTTCTGGGCAATCCAGCGCAGCGGCTGGGCCACTGCCTTGCGGACCAGCTCGATGGCCGTTGCGGAATCGCCTTCCAGGGCGGCAACCGTGGGGTCCTCGTCGAGGGCCTTGGCTGCCTGGACCAGCGCGGAACCGCCACCGGCCACAATGCCCTCTTCCAGGGCGGCACGCGTTGCGGACACGGCGTCCTCAATGCGGTGCTTCTTTTCCTTCAGCTCAACCTCGGTGGCTGCGCCAACCTTGATCACGCCGATGCCGCCGGCCAGCTTGGCCAGGCGTTCCTGGAGCTTTTCCTTGTCCCAGTCGGAGTCGGTGCGCTCAAGCTCGGCGCGCAGCTGGGCCACGCGGGCGGCCACGTCTTCGGTGGTGCCGGAACCGTCCACGATGGTGGTGGTGTCCTTCGTGACCGTGATGCGGCGGGCCGTGCCCAGCACCTCAAGGCCAACCTGGTCCAGGGACAGGCCGATCTCCGGGGAGACAACCTGGGCACCGGTCAGGATCGCGATGTCCTGGAGCATTGCCTTGCGGCGGTCGCCAAAGCCGGGAGCCTTGACGGCAACAACGTTCAGCGTGCCGCGGAGGCGGTTGACGATCAGCGTGGACAGTGCCTCGCCGTCGACGTCCTCGGCAATGATGAACAGCGGCTTGCCGGCAGCCAGGGCCTTTTCCAGCAGCGGCAGGAATTCCTGCAGGCTGGAGATCTTGCCCTGGTTGATGAGGATCAGCGCATCTTCCATGACGGCTTCCTGGCGTTCCGCGTCGGTGACGAAGTACGGGGACAGGTAGCCCTTGTCGAACTGCATGCCTTCGGTGAGGACCAGCTCGGTGGACGTCGTCGAGGATTCCTCGATGGTGATGACGCCGTCCTTGCCGACCTTGTTGAAGGCCTCGGCGAGCAGGTCGCCGATTTCCTGGCTCTGGGCGGAAATGGCGGCAACCTCGGCCACCTGTCCACCCTCCACCGGGCGCGCATTCTCCAGCAGGCGCTTGGCGATGGCCTCAACCGCCACCTGGATGCCGCGCTTGAGCTCGCCGGGAGCCGCACCCGCGGCAACGTTGCGCAGGCCTTCCTTGACCAGGGCCTGTGCCAGCACGGTGGCCGTGGTGGTGCCGTCGCCGGCAACATCGTTGGTCTTCGTGGCGACTTCCTTGGCCAGCTGCGCACCAAGGTTTTCGTAGGGGTCTTCCAGCTCCACCTCGCGGGCGATCGTGACGCCGTCGTTGGTGATCGTGGGGGCGCCCCACTTCTTGTCCAGCACTACATTGCGTCCACGCGGGCCGAGGGTCACCTTGACGGTGTCGGCCAGCTTGTCGATTCCGGCCTCGAGGGCCTTGCGTGCGCTGTCATTAAATACAAGCTGCTTTGCCATGCGTTTGTCCTTTCACGTAAAGGCCCCGCGGCGTGACCGTGTTCGGTCCCGGTCGCGGGGCAGTTACAAAAGTGGTTACTTGACGACGATGGCGAGCACGTCGCGGGCCGAAAGCACCAGCAGCTCTTCGCCGCCGGTCTTTACTTCGGTTCCACCGTACTTGGAGTAGAGGACGACGTCGCCGACGGCAACATCGATCGGGACGCGGTTGCCGTTGTCATCAACGCGGCCGGGGCCCACTGCCACAACTTCGCCCTCCTGGGGCTTCTCCTTGGCAGTGTCCGGGATAACCAGGCCGGAGGCGGTGGTCAGCTCTGCTTCGAGCTGGCGGACAACAATACGATCCTCAAGAGGCTTAATAGAGACCGACACTCGGATCTCTCCTTTGCGTGAAATTTCCATGGATGACTGGCGAACCTTGCGGCCATGCTTGCAGATCCCAACCGTCGTCGCGGTGCCGGCTGTGACCACATGGCCAAAGAGTTCTTTAGTTAGCACCCTCGGGGTGGGAGTGCTAACACTGACTCTATTGACTTGGTTAGCACTCGGTCAAGGCGAGTGCCAGCATTTCGCCAAAATGAACGACGCCGGAGGGCCGGGTTTCGCTGTTGGCGCACCCCCGGGCGGCATCCAGCCCCGCGGCACCCTTGCCGCCGGCGGCGGGTGGTGCAAGCATGACACCCATGAACCCCGGTGCGCCGCCCGTCCTTGTCCGCAAGCTGAGCAAGTCCTATGGCGGCGCAAACGCCGTGGACGGCGTCAGCTTTGAGATCCAGGAAGGGGAAACCTTCGCGCTGCTGGGCCCCAACGGCGCGGGCAAGAGCACCACCATAGAAATTCTGGAGGGCTACCGCGACCGCAGCAGCGGGGAAGTTTCAGTGCTGGGCGCCGACCCGGCGCATGCCGGCCTGGACTGGAAGGCACGGCTGGGGATTGTGCTCCAGTCCAGCGGGGAGAGCGGAAACGTCACGGTGCTGGAGCAGCTCACACACTTTGCCCGCTACTACCCCAAGCCGCGCAGCGTCGGAGAGGTCATCGAGGCCGTCGGGTTGGCGGGGAAGGCGAAAACGCGGATCAGCAAGCTCTCCGGCGGCCAGCGGCGGCGCGTGGACGTGGCGCTGGGGATCATCGGCAGGCCCGAGCTGCTGTTCCTCGATGAACCCACCACGGGCTTCGACCCGGAGGCCCGGCGCCAGTTCTGGGCGTTGATCGGCCAGCTCAAGGCCGAGGGCACCACCATCCTGCTCACCACCCACTACCTGGATGAGGCAGCCACGCTGGCGGACCGCGCAGGGGTGATCGTTGGCGGGAAGCTGGTGGACATCGGCGGCATTGACGAAATTGGCGGGGCCCAGGCCAAGGTGCCGATCGTGCGGTGGCGGCAGGCCGGCGTCGGGCATTCACAGCGCACCGCGGAACCATCGGCGCTGGCGGCACGGCTGTACGCGGAGGCAGGCGGCGAGGTGGAGGCCCTGGATATCAGCCGGCCCAGCCTTGAGGACATTTACCTAAACCTGGTGGGTGCGGGGGCTGTCGCGGATCCTGCGGACCAGGAAGTGGAAGCATGAGGACGCTGCGCCTGGGCTGGTTCCGCATCGGCTACGAGCTGCGGCTGTACTTCCGCCAGGGCGATTCGGTCTTTTTCACCTTCCTGTTCCCCATCCTGATGCTGTCCGTGTTTGCCGTGGCTTTCAGCACCAGCCCCAACATTGGGGCGCCCCCGGACGGCAGCGGCGGCATCACCTGGGCGGCGTTTTACGTCCCCGGCATGGTGGCGGCGGGCATGCTGCTCAGCGGCGTGCAGAACCTGGGCGTGGACATTGCCGGCGAAAAGGGCGACGGCACGCTCAAGCGCCTGGGCGGCATTCCCCTGCCGGTGTTTTCCTACTTCTGCGGCAAGATCGGCATGGTCCTGGCCAGCTCCGTCCTCCAGGTCACCCTGTTGCTGCTGGTGGCCCGCTTCGCGTTCAACGTGCCCATGCCGCAGGGCGCGGACAAATGGTTCACCTTTGCGTGGGTGTTCCTGTTCGGGGTCATCACCAGCTGCGTGCTGGGCATAGCACTGTCGGCCCTGCCCCGCACCGGCAAGTCGGCCACGGCCGTGGTGATTCCCATAGTGCTGCTGCTGCAATTCATCTCCGGCGTGTACCTGAACTTTGCGCAGCTGCCGGGCTGGCTGCAAAATTTTGCCAGCATCTTTCCGCTGAAATGGATGGCGCAGGGCATGCGGGCCGTTTTCCTGCCGCGGTCCTTCGAGGCCATGGAGCCTGGCGGCGCCTGGAACCTGGGGCTCGTGGCGCTGGTCATGGGCGTGTGGCTGGTGGCGGGGCTGCTACTTTGCCGCTTCACGTTCCGCTGGATCCGCAGGGACGGGTGAGCCGCGGGACCGGGCCCGCGGGGCGGCTACGCTTGATCCATGGCCCAAGATGTTATCTCCCCCCTCCTGACCGTTGCAGGCTGGGAGCTGCTGTCCTCCCTGGGCCCCTACCGCGACGCCGATTCCCTCAAGCTCAATGAGGCGCTGCGGAAGGCCGGGCACGCCCCCGAGCTGGTGGCGGCGGCACTGACGCAGTCCCGGTTGCGGGCCAAGGCGGAGGACAAGTTCGGCGAGTTTGCCCACCAGATGCTCTTCACCCAGGCCGGGCTGGAGCAGGCCACACGGCTGAACATCGCAGCGCTGCACGCGCAGAGATTTACGACGGCGGGAATCACCTCCGTGGCGGACCTCGGCTGCGGGATTGGGGCCGATTCGCTGGCCATGGCCAGCCTTGACCTGCAGGTCACGGCGGTGGAGATGGACGAGGTCACGGCAGCGTGCACTACGGTCAACCTGATGCCGTTCCCACGCGCCACAGTGGTTTGTGCGCTGGCCGAGGACGTGGACCTCGACGGCATTGACGGGGTCTGGCTGGATCCCGCCCGGCGCACCACCAGCACCTCCGGCACCACCCGGCTGTTTGATCCGGAGGCATTCTCCCCGCCGCTTTCCTTCGTTGAGCGCCTGGCGGATTCCGGCAAGGCGGTGGGGGTGAAGATGGGCCCGGGCATCCCGCACGAGGCCATCCCGGAGACCGCCGAAGCCCAGTGGATATCCGTCAATGGCGACGTGGTCGAGGCGGGGCTCTACTTCAACCAGCTGGCCCGGCCGGGCGTGCGCCGCGCGGCCCTGGTGATCGGCGCGCACGGCTCCGCCGAGCTCAGCAGCGCGGTGCCCTTCGACCCGGCGCACCAGAACGCCGAAACCGGTCCCCTGGCCGGCTACCTCTACGAGCCCGACGGCGCCGTGATCCGCGCGGGGCTCGTGGCCGACCTGGCCCGCACCATGGGGGCACACCTGGTGGACGAACACATCGCGTACCTGTGCTCGGAGGAATTCTGCGACACGCCCTTTGCCCGGGCCTACAAGGTCCTGGAGGTTCGGCCCTTCAACGTCAAGGCACTCAAGAGCTGGGTCAAAGCGAACCGGATTGGCGTGCTGGACATCAAGAAGCGCGGAGTGTCCACCACCCCCGAGGAGCTGCGCCGGCAGCTGCTGACAGGATCGGGCAAGGGCCCCAACAAGGCCACGCTGGTGCTGACCCGGATCGGGGACGACAGGGTGGCCGTGGTGGTTGAGCCCCACACCTGCTGACCGCCCTCCCCTCCCAACCGACCCTCCCTCACCTTTTGCGCCCTCCCGGCCGACCCTCCCTCACCTTTTGCGCCCTCCCGGCCGACCCTCCCTCACCTTTTGCGCCCTCCCGGCCGACCCTCCCTCACCTTTTTGAAGGTTGGCGCCCCACCGCTACTTCCGGTCTCGCTTGCACAGCTCACAAGGAGGGAGCGTCCGCCAAAACACCGCGAAACGTGAGGGAGGGTCACCCCTAAACACCGCGAAAGGTGAGGGAGGGTCATTGGCGGGAGAACTCTGAGGCTTCTTGCACCAGTTCCGGGCTGGGCCGGACGCCTGTGTACAGCACAAACTGCTCCTCGGCCTGGATCGCGATGACCTCCGCGCCGGTGATGACCCGCTTCCCGGCAGCGCGGGCGGCCAAAATGAGCGGGGTTTCCGCAGGAAGGGCGACGACGTCGAACACCAGCTCCGCGGCCGCCACCTGGGCGTCGGTGAAGGACTGCACACCGGCATCGGCACCGGCCATGCCCAGGGGCGTGACATTGACCAGCATGCCCGCAGCTTCCGAGGGCGCCTCCGGCAGCCACGCAAAACCATAAAGCGCGGCAAGGGCCCGGCCGCGCACTTCGTTGCGCGCCACCAGCGTAACGTTCGCGAAACCGGCGTCGTACATGGCAGCGGCAACAGCCTTCGCCATGCCGCCCGAACCGCGCAGCAGGACGGAGGTCCGGGGGTCCACGGCGTTGGTGGCCAGCAGCCGGGCAATGGCCAGGTAGTCGGTGTTGTAGGCCGTGAGGACGCCGGCGTCGTTGACGATGGTGTTCACCGAGTCAATCGCGGACGCGGAGGCGTCCATGACGTCAATAAGCGCAATGACGTCTTCCTTGTACGGCATGGACACCGCGGCCCCGCGGATGCCCAGGCCCCGGATCCCGGCAACCGCCTGGGCCAGGTCCGCCGGCGCGAAGGCCTTGTAAACATAATTCAGGCCCAGCGCGTCATAAAGGTAATTGTGAAAGCGCGTCCCAATGTTGCTGGGCCGCGCGGCAAGGGAAATGCACAAGGTCATGTCTTTATTCAAAATGGGCACCACTCCATTGTGCCTGACACTTGGTCCCCCGGCACCGGCCTTTAAACTACAATCAGAATGCACCCGGCACCCTTGCCGCACTGCACCACGGACGCACGAATCCCAAGGGGGCGCCACAGTGAAGATTGAATTCGCTAAATCTGAACAGTCCACGCTCGGCCTGGAATGGGAAATAGCGCTGGTTGACGCAGAAACCGGCGAGTTGGCGGCCCGGGCCAGCGACGTTTTTGCCAACATATCCGAGGCGCACCCGGACATCATGGACGACGGCGAGCATCCCCACATCAAGGGTGAGATGCTCCAAAACACTGTGGAGTTGGTCACGGGCGTCTGCCACACCGTGGCAGAGGGCACCGAGGACTTGCGGCGCAACCTCAACGTGCTCCGGGAGGCCGCGGCGCCGCTCGGCCTGGAACTGCTGTGCGCCGGCACCCACCCATTCAGCAATCCGCGCTCCCAGCAGGTCACCGACAAGGAACGGTACGCCAAGCTGGTGGACAGGACGCAGTGGTGGGGCAGCCAAATGCTCATTTACGGAGTTCACGTCCATGTGGGGCTGGACCATGTTTCCAAGGCCATGCCGGTACTGGACGGGCTGGTCAACTACTTCCCCCACTTTCAGGCACTCTCCGCGTCGTCCCCGTTCTGGAACGGCGAAGACACCGGCTACGCCTCCCAACGAGCGCTGATGTTCCAGCAGCTCCCCACGGCCGGCCTGCCGTTCCAGTTCCCCGACTGGGCCTCCTACGAGTCCTATGTCGAGGACATGTTCACCACCGGAGTCATCGACGCCACGAACGAAATCCGCTGGGACATCCGCCCCGTGGCCGGACTGGGCACCATTGAAATGCGCATTTGCGACGGCATGTCCACCCTGGAGGAAATCGGCTCCATCGCAGCCCTCACCCAGTGCCTCGTGGATGACTTTTCCACCACCTTGGACAATGGCGGCACCATCCCCACCATGCCGCCGTGGCACGTGCAGGAGAACAAGTGGCGGGCCGCACGCTACGGCCTGGAGGCCATCATCATCCTGGACGCCGCGGGAAAGGAACAGCTGGTCACCGAACACACCGTGGAGCTGTTGAACAAACTGGAACCCGTCGCCGCGAAGCTGGGCTGCGCCACGGAGCTGGCCGGCGTCGAGGACATCATCGCCCGGGGTGCCAGCTACCAGCGCCAGCGCCGCGTGGCTGCTGCCCACGGAGGCGAGCTGCGCGCCGTCGTGCGTGAACTCGTCACCGAGATGGCCCGGAACTGACAGCTCCGGCCGCTCCCGCCAAATGGTCCGGCAGGACCAGCAGCTCCAGGTAGTCGCGCAGGCACCCGGCCATGTCGATGGATTCCGGCGCCAACAGCCATTGGGTCTGGATGCCGTCCCACAGGGCAACCAGGCTGGCAGCGGCGCGCTCCGGGTCCACCCCGGGGCGCAGCCTGCCCTCGCCGGCGAGCGCCGTAAAAGCCCGCGAGTAGCTGCGGCGCAGGCGCTCATACCGTTCGGTGAAGTAGCCGCGGCCCGGGTGGTTGTCTGTGATGGATTCGGCGCAGAGCACGGTGTACAGCTCAATGACGCCCGGCACCGTTTCGTTGAAGCGCGCCTGGCGGATGACGGCGTCGACGAAACTGTCCTCGGGATCCCGCGGCCTGCCGTCGCCGCTGACGGAGTCGCGCCGCTCCAGGACCGCCAGCAGCAATTCACTCTTGGACGGGAAATAGTGGAGCAGGCTGGTCTGGCTCATCCCCACCTTGTCCGCCACGTCCTGCAGCGAGCCGCCCCGGTAGCCGCGCGCGGCAAACACCCCATAGGCGGCGTTGACAATGTCCTCGCGCCGCTGTTTGGACTTCGCATACGGCCCCCGTTTTCCTGCAGGCGCTCCGTCTTTGGTCCCCATGGCATGACAGCCTAATCCACATTTCGGCCCCGGGCGGTAAAAACCGAGTACTCACTCGAATTTTGTGATAGCTTCGTGTCCAATCCACCGGGACCAGAAAAGGACCAGCCACGTGAATACACCGTCCACAACACTCCCCGCAGGCGCCTACGTCACCGACCGCGGCCCCGGCTCCGGGCGCCGCGTCCCGGCACGGTCCTGGCTCCACAGCGATGCGCCCACCCAGTCACTGAACGGTGACTGGCGCTTCCGCCTGCTCCCCGGAGTGCCCGGAACGCCCGGCGGCCCCGCCCTGCCCGGCGGTGAACAGCCGGAGGGCGTTGCCGCCGAAGCCTTCGACGATTCCGGCTGGGACACCATCACCGTCCCGTCCCACTGGGTGCTGGCCGGAGACGTCCAGACTCCGGGCGGGCCCGACTACGGCCGGCCCAGCTACACCAATGTGCAGTACCCGTTCCCGATTGAGCCTCCCCACGTGCCTGATGCAAACCCCACGGGGGACTACCGCCGCCGCTTTGACGTCCCCGCCGCCTGGCTGGAAGGCACGACGGCGGCAGTGGTGCTGCGCTTCGACGGCGTCGAATCCCGCTACAAGGTGTGGGTCAACGGGACGGAAATCGGTGTGGGGACCGGCAGCCGCCTCGCCCAGGAATTCGACGTCACGCCCGCCCTGCGCGCCGGGTCCAATGTGATTGTGGTGCGCGTGCACCAATGGTCGGCGTCGAGCTACCTGGAGGACCAGGACCAGTGGTGGCTGCCGGGCATCTTCCGCGACGTAACACTGCAGGCCCGCCCGGCCGGCGGCATCGCCGATGCCTGGCTGCGCACGGGCTGGGCGGCAGGCACAGGCACCGGTGCATCAGGCACCGGTGCAGCAGGCACCGGCACCATCGACCCGGAAATCACCGCCCCGGCAGACGCCTTCCCGGTGACGCTCGAGGTGCCCGAGCTGGGAGTGGCGGTCCGCTGGGACTCCCCGTCCGACGTCGTGCCCCTTTCGGTTGAAAACGTGGAACCCTGGTCCGCCGAGGTCCCCCGGCTCTACGCGGCCACCGTCTCCAGCGCCGCGGAAACCATTTCGCTCCGACTGGGCTTCCGCACCGTGGAAATTTCCGGTGACCGCTTCCTGGTCAACGGCCGCCGCGTGGTGTTCCACGGCGTCAACCGGCACGAAGCCCATCCCGACCGGGGGCGCGTTTTTGACGAGGCAGACGCCCGGGCGGACATGGCCCTGATGAAGCAGTTCAACGTCAACGCCATCCGCACCAGCCACTACCCGCCGCACCCCCGCGTGCTGGACCTGGCCGACGAACTTGGCTTCTGGGTCATCCTCGAATGCGATCTGGAGACCCACGGCTTCGAGGCCCGGGGCTGGGTGGACAACCCCAGCGACGACCCCCGCTGGCGGGAAGCCCTGCTCGACCGGATCGAGCGCACCGTGGAGCGGGACAAGAACCACGCCTCCATCGTCATGTGGTCGCTCGGCAACGAATCGGGCACCGGCGCCAACCTTGCCGCCATGGCAGCCTGGGTCCACGCCCGGGACAAGGAACGGCCCGTCCACTACGAAGGCGACTACACGGGCGCCTACACCGACGTTTACTCACGCATGTACTCCTCCATTCCGGAAACTGACTCCATCGGCCGCGACGATTCCCACGCGCTCCTGCTGGGCTGTTCCGCCGCGGAATCCGCCCGCCAGCGCAGCAAGCCCTTCATCCTGTGCGAATACGTCCACGCCATGGGCAACGGCCCCGGCGCCATCGACCAGTACGAAGACCTCGTGGACAAATACCCGCGCCTGCACGGCGGCTTCGTCTGGGAATGGCGCGACCACGGCATCCGCACCCGAAACGCGGACGGCACCGAGTTCTTTGCCTATGGCGGCGACTTTGGCGAAGTGGTCCACGATTCCAACTTCGTCATGGACGGCATGATCCTCTCCGACTCCACACCCACGCCCGGCCTGTTTGAATTCAAGCAGCTGGTCTCCCCGATCCGCCTCACCCTGGCCAAGAACGACGGCGGCACACCTGTCCTGTCCGTGGCCAACCTGCGGCACACCGCCGACACGTCCGACGTGGTGCTGCGCTGGCGGGTGGAGCACGACGGCGAGCCGGCCGCCTCAGGCGGGCTGGACGCCGTCGCACCCGGGGGCGGGCCCATGGCAGCCGGCGCCTCCGCCGAGTTCACGCTCCCGCCCGTGGTGCCGGCAGAACACGGCGAGACGTGGCTGACGGTGGAGGCCGTGCTGCGCGAGGCCACGGCCTGGGCGCCGGCGGGCCACGCCCTGGCCGCCGTCCAGCTTGACTGCTCGGCCCCGCGCATCCCGGCACGAACGCCGCGCCCGGCCGCCGCGACCGGGTCCGCCGCCGGCCCCCTGACACTGGGTCCGGCCGTGTTCGACGCCGGCCGCCTGGTTTCGCTGGCTGGCCTGCCTGTGTCCGGTCTCCGGCTGGAACTGTGGCGCGCGCCGACCGACAACGACAAGGGCGCCGGCTTCGGCTCCTATGACCTGGACGATCCCTGGCTCAACAGCGGGAGGGGGGTCCCGGCGCCGTCGTCCGCCAGCACGTGGCTGGCCGCGGGCCTTGACCGGCTCACCGGCCGGGTGGAGGAGTCGTCAGCGACGGACGGCGGGCTGTGTGTGCGCACGCGCTACGCGGCCGCGAACAGCGGCGCCACCGTGGCCGTGGAGGAAAACTGGCAGCTGGCGGGCGGGGAGCTGTGGCTGCGCATCGACATCACCCCGAGCACCGGCTGGGGCACCGTGTGGCCGCGCATCGGCGTGCGCCTGGACCTGCCCACCTCCGTGGACGGCGCCTCCTGGTTTGGCGCTGGCCCGCGGGAATCCTACCCGGACAGCATGCACTCGGCAGTGGTGGGGCGGCACACGGAAACGCTGGATGGGCTGACCTTCCCGTATGCCAGGCCGCAGGAAAGCGGGCACCGCAGCGGACTGCGCTCCCTGGAACTCACCCGGGACGGCGCGCCGTGGCTGCGCGTTGACGCCGAGCCGGATGCTGCCGGCAGGCGCCCCGGCTTCACGCTGGCGCGGCACACCGCCCAGGAGGTGGCCGCCGCCGGGCACCCCCACGAGCTTCCCGAGCCGCACCACAGCCACCTGTACCTGGACGCCGCGCAGCACGGTTTGGGCTCGCGGGCGTGCGGGCCGGACGTGTGGCCGGACTTTGCCCTGCGGCCCGGGGCCCGGACACTGGTGCTGAAAATCACAGCGGCCTAAGCCTTCCGCGGCCCCCTTTCCAGGGGGCCGCGGGGCAAATCTTAGTGAATTCTTAGACCGTGTGCTGGACAGTGGAACAAAGGCCTCCCGGCCGCTTCCCTGTCCGTCCACGAATCGGAGACTTCATTGTCACGCAAAGATCCAGATACCCAGCCAAGCCGCCAGCACCGCGCAGGTGGCCCGGCCCGGGCCGCCACAGCAACGGACCGGGGCCTTGCCACGCGACTGGCGGAACTCCCGCAGCCGCGGCTCTGGGGATTGTGGGTGGTGCTGCTGTCGGCGGCCGTGCTGACGCTGGGCTTCGTTGCCAAGGACCTGCCCGGCTTCACCACCAATGAATTCACGGTGGACCAGGAGCTGAGCCGGAACCACGACGGCTTCCTGACCGCCGTGGCAATGTTGATCAACTCCGTGTTTTCCCCGGCCGGCGGGGTGGTCATCATCGCCCTGACGTGCGTGTTCCTGCTGGTGGTGCGGAAATCCCCCGTGAACGCCGTGGCGTTTGGCGCCGTGTCGGCTGCGGGCTGGCTGTCCAGCCAATTCTTCAAGGCCATCGTGGAACGCCAGCGCCCCAACCCGGCCCTGCTTTTTGACCCCCTGGCCCCCGAAACGGGCTCCAACAGCTTCCCCAGCGGCCACGTGGCCCTGGCCGTGGGGCTCGCCTGGGCAGTGTTCTTCTTGGCCCGGAACACCCGCTGGGCCCGCCTCGCCGCCGTGCTGGGCATCCTGGTGCCCGTGGTGGTGGCCTGCTCGCGTGTTTACGTTGGCGTGCACTACCCCAGCGATGTCATCGCCTCATTCCTGGCCGCAACGGCCGCCGTCGTGCTGGTGGCTGCAGTGTGGAACCGGTACCAGGGGAGCATCCTGCCCCGCATCCCCCTGCTGGGCCGCTTTGGTCCCGTAGCCCCCGCTGCCGACTCCGTCCACTCCTAAGGAAGGCCACACCATGCACCTGCTAGCCACCGCGCTCCCCGCAGTCCACGCCGCCCTTCTCCCAGCCGGCCTGACCTCCGTCCTGGACCCTGCGGCCCTGCTCCAGGGGCTGGGGCCGGCCACGCTGGCCGTTGTCGCCGCCATTGTCTTCATCGAATCCGGCGTACTGTTCCCCTTCCTGCCCGGCGATTCGCTGCTCTTCACGGCGGGGCTGCTGCACCAGCAGTTGAACCTGGCGCTGCCCGTCCTGATCGGCGTGGTGGCCCTCGCGGCCATCGCCGGCGACCAGGTGGGGTACCTGCTGGGCCGCAAATTTGGCCGGCGCTGGTTCAAGGACGACGCGCGGGTCCTGAAGACCAAGTATCTGGCGGAAACCGAGGCGTTCTTCGCCAAGCACGGCGGCATGGCCATCGTCCTGGCCCGCTTTGTCCCCGTGGTGCGCACCTACGCCCCCCTGGTGGCCGGGACTGCCAACTACAACCACAAGAAGTTCACGCTCTGGAACATTGCCGGAGCCGTTGCGTGGGCAGGCTCCGTGGTGCTGCTGGGCACCTGGCTGGGCCACTTCGACATCATTGCCAAAAACATTGACGTGATCGCCGTCCTGATGGTCCTGGTGTCCATCCTGCCGGGCATCATCGGCGTGCTGCGCTCACGCCGTGCCGCCCGGCTCGCACCGGCCGCGGATGCTGGTGACGCATCCGGCGTGGCTGCAGGCGACAATGGAGTGCATGCACACAAATGAGCTTCCGCGGCTGCTGCTGGTGGAGGATGACCCCGTCCTGGGCCCGTTGATTGCCGAGCTCCTCTCCGGGGACTATGACGTGCAGGTGGCCGCCGACGGGCAAAAGGGGCTGCACCTTGGCCTGACCGGGGACTGGGACGTGCTGGTCATTGACCGCGGGCTGCCCGCCATGGACGGGCTGGAGCTGGTGGCAGCCCTGCGCCGGCACGGCATTGCCACCCCGGCTCTCATCCTCACGGCCCTGGGCACCACGGGGGAAAAGATTGAAGGGCTCGACGCCGGCGCCAACGACTACATGACCAAGCCGTTCGACGCCGGCGAACTGCGGGCCAGGCTGCGGGCCATCACGCGGACCTTTGACTCCGCTCCCGCACAGCTTGACGTTGGCGCGTGGGTCCTGGACCCGGCCAACAGGTCCCTGCGTTCGCGCTACGGGGAGCATGTGGGGCTGACCGCGAAGGAAACAGAACTGCTGGCCATGCTGGCAGGCGAACCGGAACGCGTCTTCACCCGGCCCGAACTGGTGGCGGCGCTGTTCCACCCGGACGACTCGCCCGGCGTCATTGACACCTATGTGCACTACCTGCGGCGCAAGGTGTCCAAGTCCGTGATCCGCACAGTGCACGGCATCGGCTACCAGATCGGGGACGGAGCATGAAAACACCCCACGCGGACACCCCGCAACTGCGCCGCGCCGCGCTGACCGTGGGCCTGCGCATTGCCGTGGCAGTGGCCCTGATGGTCATTGCCGTCATCATTGCCGCCTCCATCTACATGCTGTACCTCTCCCACCACCCCGACCTTTCTGCGCACGACCCCAAGTCCGCACGCGTTTATGTGGAATCCAACGACATGCTCAAGGCCATGGCCGTTGCCGGCGTCGCGGGGATTCTCGCGGCCGGGGCCATCGGCTGGTTGAGCGCCCGCAGCGCCATCCGCCCCCTGGGCAGGGCCCTGGAGGTGCAGCGCCGCTTCATCCAGGACGCCAGCCACGAACTCCGCACGCCGCTGACCATCCTTGACGCCCGCGTCCAGCTGGCCGAACACAAGGTGGAGCCGGGCACGGATGCCGCCCGCCTGCTGGCCCAGGTCCGCCAGGACACGGCGGCACTGTCCTCCACGGTGCAGGAACTGCTGCTGGCGGCCACCGGCGGCTCCGATGCGGCCGGCGCGGAACCCGTGGACGTCAACGCGCTGGTGGCTGCCGTGGCCGCCAGCCTGCAGGACCTTGCCAGCTCCCGCCAGGTCCGCCTCGACATCCAGGCCGGGGTTGTTGCGCCGGTCCGCATCCAGCCCAACAGCCTGCGGCGTGCCGTGCTGGGACTCGTGGACAATGCACTTAACCACACGCCCGGCGGCGGTTCCATCACCGTCACCACGGCCGCCCGCGGCCGCGACGTGGCCATCACGGTTGCCGACACCGGCCACGGCATCTCCGGCATCGACCAGGCCCGGGTGTTCGACCGCTTCGCCCACAGCAGTGAACCTGCCGCTGGCGGACGCCGCAGCTACGGGCTGGGACTGGCCCTTGTCCGGGAAATCGCGGCGGCGGCTGGCGGCAGCATCGAAATCGCCGCCACTGGCCCGGCCGGCACCACCATGGTCCTGTCACTGCCCGCCGCCCGCTAGGCGTCACTTTACGCCGGGGCCAAACTCGAGCCGGGTTTGGCCCCCGGTGTCCTTGGGGCACAACTGGAGCTGAGTTTTGCCCCAGCGGATGGCTACAGTTGTTCACCTGAAGCGGCTAGTCTCACTGGGAGTCCACCAGCCCTCCGGCGAAAGGCCGCCATTCATGAACAACACCCCGCCGCTGGCCCGGCGCCTGGGAACGGTTGACGCCGTGGTCATTGGGCTGGGTTCCATGATCGGCGCCGGCGTGTTTGCGACCTTTACGCCTGCCGCCCAGGCCGCCGGCTCCGGCCTGCTCATCGGGCTGGCGGTGGCGGGTCTGGTGGCGTACTGCAATGCCACGTCCTCCGCCCAGCTGGCCGCCGCCTACCCGACGTCGGGAGGCAGCTACGTCTACGGCCGCGAGCTCCTGGGCCCGTGGCCCGGGTTTATTGCCGGCTGGGGGTTCGTCATCGGCAAAAGTGCCAGCAGTGCGGCCATGGCCATGACGTTTGCTGCCTACGCAGCGCCTCCGGGCTGGGAGCGCCCCGTGGCGATTGCCGCCGTCGTGCTTCTCGTGGCCGTGAACTACCGCGGCGTGACACGCACGGCAGGCCTGGCCAGGATTATTGTTGCGGCAGTGCTCATCGCCCTGGCCGTGGCCGTGGCGGCCGTGTGGGCCGGCGGCGGGACGGACGGAACAGCCTCGATGTGGGGCGGCGGCGGCGTGCTGGCGCAGGGCTGGTACGGGATCCTGCAGTCGGCCGGGCTGCTGTTTTTCGCGTTTGCCGGCTATGCCCGGATTGCCACCCTGGGCGAGGAGGTCAGGGACCCGCGGCGGACCATCCCGCGGGCCATTCTCGTGGCGCTGGGCATCGCGGCGCTCGTGTACGCCTGCGTCGGCGTCAGCGTGCTTGCCGCCCTGGGGCCCGACGGCGTTGCCTCCTCCCCCGACCCACTCGCCGCCGCCGTGGCTGGATGGGGGTGGGCCGCCCCGGTGGTCCGGGCCGGCGCCGCACTGGCCTCCCTCGGCGCCCTGCTGGCCCTCGTGGCGGGGCTGGGCCGGACCACGCTGGCCATGGCCCGGGAGGGCGACCTCCCCCGCTGGCTTGCCGCCGTGCATCCCAGGTTCCAGGTGCCGCACCATGCTGAGCTGGCCGTGGGAGCCGTGATTTGCATGGTCATTGCCGTGGCCGACCTGCGCGGGGCCATCGGCTTCTCCTCCTTCGGGGTGTTGGCCTACTACCTGGTGGCCAACTTGTCAGCGTTCACCCAAACGGGCCCGGACCGCCGCTACCCGCGGTTCCTGCAAGTGGCGGGCGCCGCGGCCTGTGTGGTGCTCGTGGCGACATTGCCACTGGAGTCCGTGCTGGCGGGCCTGGCGATGTTTGCCCTCGGCATCGGCTACCGTGCCGTCCGGCTGCGGCGAAACCGGCCGAAGCTGTGAGCTTGCCGTGAATCCCGCCCCGGGGATGGTCAAAAGCGTTAGCAACGACTAACGTATTCCATGTGCCCGACCTTCTCGAAACCGCAGCTGAACCCACCAGGCGACGCCTGTTGCAGCTGCTGGGGCGGGGAGAGCTGGGCGTCAGTGAGCTGGCAGAACACTTTCCGGTCAGCCGGTCCGCGATCTCCCAGCACCTGCTGCTGCTGGCCGACGTCGGGCTGGTCACGGCACGGAAGGAAGGCCGCCGCCGGTACTACAGCCTGGACACCCGGGGGATGGCGAGGCTGCGTGAATCCCTCGAATCCTTTTGGACCAACGAGCTCGACCTCCTGGTGGCAGACGCCGCCCGGCTCCAAATCCCACATGACCCGCACCTCCAAGGAGAAACCCCATGACCATTGACAAATCCGTCTTCCTCCCCGTCGATCCGGACACCGCGTTTTCCCTGATCACCGAGCCTGAACGCCTGCGGCGCTGGCAGACGGTCGCCGCCCGCGTGGACCTGCGGGTGGGCGGGGACTACCGCTGGACCATCACGCCCGGGCACTCCGCGGCCGGCACGTTCACGGAGGTCGAGCCCGGCCGCCGCGTCGTGTTCACCTGGGGCTGGGAAGGTTCCGCCCCCGCAGCCGACGCCTCCACCGTGACCATCACCCTGGTTCCGGGCGACGGCGGCACCACCGTCCGCCTGGTCCACGAGGGCCTCACTCCCGAGGAAGCCGTGGGCCACACGGAGGGTTGGGTCCACTACCTGGGCCGCCTGGAGGCACTCGCCACCACGGGCGACGCCGGCGCCGACGACTGGGCCGCCGCCCCGGACCCCATCAACGAGCTCATCAGTGCCGAGGCAACCCTGGCCGTGGCCCAGCGCGTCCTGGCAGGCCTCACCGCGGCGGACATGGACCTGCCCACGCCGTGCGCCGAATTCACGGTGGCAGCCCTGGTGGAGCACCTGATCGGCTCGGTCTCCGGAATTGGCAAGGCACTGGGCGCCACCCTGGCGGACGACGCCGGTGCCTCCCCTGAGGTCCGGCTCGCCAATGCGGCGGCCCCCACCCTCGAGGCATTCAACGCGCGCGGCCTGTACGGCACCGTGGACATGGGCTTTGCGGTGCTGCCGGCGGCCACGGTGGCGAACATCCTGAACCTGGAGTTCCTGGTCCACGCCTGGGACTTTGCCACCGCCACGGGCCGCACCCTGGAAGCCTCCCCCATGCTCGCCGACTACGTGCTGAGCCTGGCCCGGAACACCATCGCGCCCAGCATGCGCGGCAAGAGCTTCGCCGAGGCAACCCTCGTGGAGGAGTCCGCTGAAAGCCTGGACCGCCTGGTGGCCTTTACCGGCCGCCAGGTCTCCAACGCCTGATACGCCCAACACAGAACACACCGAAAAAGGCAGCCACCGTGGTCAACGTTCACACCGACATCCTCATCGATGCCCCCTGCGCCATTGTTGCGGAGTACGCGGCCAATCCGGACAACGCGCCGGCCTGGTACCAAAACATCGCCTCGGCAACCTGGCTCACCCCGCACCCCCTGGCCGTTGGCAGCAAGCTGGCCTTTACGGCGCACTTTCTGGGCCGCGCACTTGACTACACGTATGAATTCACGGACTACATCCCGGGCGAAAGGCTTGTCATGCGCACCAGCCAGGGCCCATTTCCGATGAAGACAACGTATACGTGGACCAGCGAAGGAAACGCCACCCGAATGGAATTGCGCAATGAGGGGAAGCCTTCGGGGTTCGGCGTCCTTGCCGGCGCCCCGATGGCAGCCATGATGCGCCGGGCCATGCGCAAGGACCTCGCGAAACTCAAGACCATCCTCGAATCCACCTAGCACCCACCCCAAGTAAAGAAGGCAAACGCCATGAGCAAGTTCATTTACATCTACAACGGCCCCGCCACCCCCATGGACCAGTTCACCGAGGAGCAGTCGGCGGCCGAAATGGCCAAGTGGGGCGCCTGGATGGGCAAGGTCGGATCGGCCATGCTCGACGGCGGCGCCCCCTTTGGTGCCCGCGCGTCCCTCGTGGACAACGGCACCAGCGGCGAGCCGTCCCTGCTGCAGGGCTACACCATTGTCGAGGCCGCCGACCTGGACGCCGCCAAGGCCCTGGCCGAGGGCCACCCTTTCCTGTCCGAAGGCAACGGCCGCTTCAGCCTGGAAATCTTCGAACTCGTCGACATGGCCATGTAGGACCGGGCACAGACTCCCTCCGCCCCGCCACCCGGCCGAACGGGCATTTGACGTGGATGTTTTCCGAAAACATCCACGTCAAATGCCCGTTCGCGCGTTGGGGCGGGGACCGTTCGCGCGTTGGGGCGGGGACTGTTCGCGCGTTGGGGCGGGGACTGTTCGCGCGTTGGGGCGGGGACTGTTCGCGCTAGAGGCTGATGCTGCTGACGGGCAGTGAGGAGTCAGGTGCGAAGGCGAGGTCGCTGGGGGCCACGCCGCTCATGACAAGCTGGGCGCCCAGGGCGGCCACCATGGCGCCGTTGTCGGTGCACAGCGAGAACTTTGGCACCAGCAAGGTGATGCCCGCTGCGGCACAACGCAGCTGCGCAAGTTCACGCAGGCGAGAATTGGCCGCCACCCCGCCGCCCAGCAGCACAGTGGTGATGCCATTTTCACGGCAGGCCAGCACCGCCTTGGCCGTGATGACGTCCATCACGGCCTCCTGGAACGACGCCGCCACGTCCGCCACGGGGACCTCCTCGCCCCGCGCCTCATACCCTTCCACGCAGCGGGCCACGGCGGTCTTCAGGCCGGAGAAGGAGAAGTCGTAGCGGTGCGGGCCCGGCTGCTCCGCGGTGCCCATGTACTTGGGGACAGTGAGCCCGCGCGGGAAGCGGATGGCCTTGGCGTTTCCGCTCCGGGCCAGCTTGTCGATGGCCGGCCCGCCCGGGTAGGCCAGCCCCAACAGCCGGGCCACCTTGTCAAAGGCCTCCCCGGCGGCATCGTCAATCGTGGCTCCCAGCAGCTCCACGTCGGAGGCAATGGAGCGCACCCGCAGGATCTCGGTATGGCCGCCGGAGACCAAAAGTGCGCCGAGGTTCGAGGGCAGGGCACCGGCGTCGTGCATGGCGGCGATGGACTCATCCAGCAGCCCCACCCCCACGTGCGCCACCAGGTGGTTGATGGCGTACAGCGGCTTGCCGGTGGCCAGCGCCAGCGCCTTGGCGGCGCTGACCCCCACCATGAGGGCGCCGGCCAGGCCGGGGCCGGTCGTGACGGCGATGGCGTCGACATCCTGCAGCGACACACTGGCGTCGGCGAGCGCCTGTTGCAAAGTGGGCACAAAGGCGTCCAGGTGGGCCCGGGAGGCGATCTCCGGAATGACGCCGCCGAAGCGGATGTGTTCCTCCATGGAGGAGGACACCGTGTTGGCCAGCAGCTCTGTGCCGCGCACCAGCCCCACGCCTGTCTCGTCGCAGGAGGACTCGATGCCCAGGATCAGCGGGTTTTCGTGGTTCATGAAGGGTCCTTCGCATCGGTGCTTGCTGCGGGATCCGGCAGGGTCAGGCGCATGATGAGCCCGTCCGAGCCGTCCCGGTAGTACCGGCGGCGCGTGTGGATGTGTTCAAAGCCGTACCTCCTGTAGAGCCTTTGCGCGCGGGGGTTGTTGGCGCTCACCTCCAGCAGCATGTCGCGGGCGCCACGCCGGGCGGCCTCGCCAATCAGCAGGGCCATCATGGCCCGGGCAATGCCCCGCCCCTCATAGTCGGGCAGCACTCCGATGGTCTGGATATCGCCTGTGGGCGGAACGCACATGAGCCCGGCGTAGCCCACGGTTTTCATGCGTCCGACGCCGTCCGGCACCTCCGCGACGATGTACCGCCGGGTTTCGGGCCGGGACAACTCGTCCTCGAACATGTGCCGGGGCCAGCAGTCCACCCCAAAGAGCCGCGCGTCCAGCTCCGTGATGAAGTCAATGTCCGCCGGGACCATGTCGCGCAGTGTGGCCGGTGGTCCGGCTGCGCGGCCCGCCGCACTCACAACGCCCGCTTCCGCGGCCCGGGCACCTTGGCGTCGGATTCGCGCAGGTACAGCGGTGAGGAGTCCAGGAAGCCGGCGTCCTGCAGCGACCCAGCGGTGGAAATCCGGTGCACAACGGCCTTGCCCAGGTGCAGGGCCGTTGGCTGGGCCTGGGCGAAGGCGGGTTCCACCCGGCACCCGCCAGCTTCCAACACGTCGGCGTACAGCCCCGCCCCTGCGCCAAAGACCTGTCCCCCGGAAATTTCCGACGCAGGCCCCACGTGCGGGCCCTCCAACAGCTCGGCCCCGGCGCTGTACCTGGCCCAATACACTTCCTTGCGGCGGGCGTCAGTGGCGACCACAAAGGCACTCGTGGCCAGGGGCCCCACAGCCCGGCCGGCGTCGTTGTGGCGGGGCGAGTCAAAAACCTGCTGGGCCAGGGCGTCCAGGCTCATCAGGCCGAACAGCGGCACGCCCCAGGTGAAGCTGAGCGTGCGCGCCATGGCGATCCCTGAACGCAGGCCGGTGAAGGGGCCGGGGCCGGTGCCCACCACGATGGCGTCCAGCGCAGGGCCCTCCGTGACGGGGTCGCCAAACAGGGACTTCACCCCCGGGGCCAGCACTTCGGCATGGCTGCGGGTGTCGGCGGTGGCAAAGTTGCCCACCACCTGCAGGGTCCGCACGGGATCCGAGGGTTCGAAGTCCAGCACGGCGGCACTGGCCACGGCGGAGGTGTCAAGGGTCAAAATTCGCACGTGTCCAGCCTAGTCCGTAGTTTTTGCCGGCTGGCCGAGCACCGAAAAGTCGGCGCCGTCCCAACGCGGCCCGATGGCCCGCAGGCGCAGGACCCGCGGTTCGTCGTCGGATTCGTCGTCGGCCCAGTCCTCGGACCAGGCTGCGCCGGAGGCTGGCGCAGCGCCGGAACCCACGGTGCGCAGGAGTGTTATTTCCAGGCGGTTCGCCGCAAGGTGTTCCACCCTGTCGGCGCCCCACTCAACCACGGTGACGGAGGTGTCCATGGTGTTTTCCAGGTCGATGTCGTCAATTTCGGCGGCAGACCCCAGCCTGTAGGCATCCACATGGACCAGGTCCGGTCCGCCCGGGTTCGGGCCCCCGGGCAGGTTCGGGTGGATGCGCACCAGCACGAAGGTGGGCGAAATGATGCCCGGACGCACTCCCAAACTCCGGCCCAGGCCCTGCGTGAACGTGGTTTTCCCCGCGCCCAGCCCGCCCGTGAGGATGATCAGGTCGCCGGCACGGAGCATCCCGGCCAGCCGCTCGGCGAGCTGCTGCGTCTGCTCCGCCGTGGCAGTGGTGAACTCCCACTCCATCAGGCGCCTTCCGGCAGGTCGATGTACGTGCGCGGAACCCGCTGGCTGATGCGGGTGACCACCTCATAGTTGATGGTCCCCGCAGCTTCCGCCCACTGCTCGACCAGGGGGCCGCCGTCGTCTCCGTTGCCAAACAGGACGGCGGCGGCACCCAGCGCGGACCCCGGAACCTCGGCGTCGGCAAAACCGTCGCGGCCGCGGGGGCCGAAGTCAATGACCATCTGGTCCATGGCAATCCGGCCCACCACGGGGTAGGTGGTGCCATTGACGCGCACGGGCCCGCCGGTGGCAACGCGGGGCACCCCGTCGGCATAACCCAGGGGGATCAGGCCAAGGGTGGTGGGCGCATCGGCAACATAGTGCAGGCCGTAGGAGACGCCCTGCCCGGCCGGCACGTCCTTGCACAAGGCAACCCGGGTCTGCAGCGTCATGGCGGGGCGCAGGCCCAGTGCGGCTGAAGTCTGGTCGTCGAAGGGGCTCAGGCCATAGATCCCCAGGCCCACCCGCACCATGTCAAAGTGCGAGTCCGGGCGGGACAGCGTGGCCGGGGTGTTGGCGATGTGGCGCAACTGGAGGTCAGCGCCGGCGTCCTCGGCAATGGCCACGGCCTGCCGGAAGCATTCCAGCTGCTGGTCGGTTTCCGGCCGGTGGGGCTCATCCGCCACGGCCAGGTGGCTGAACACGCCCACCACGCGCAGCAGTCCGTCATCCTGGAAGGCAATGGCGCGGGACACCAGGTCGTCCCAGTCCGCCATGGAACTGCCGTTGCGGCCCAGGCCGGTGTCAATCTTGAGGTGGATTCGCGCCGGCCGCTCCAGTTCGCGGGCGGCGGCGACAATGTGCTCGAGCTCCCAGCCGGAACAGCCCAGGTCGATACCCTGCGCGATCGCGGCGCCAAAGTCCGTTGACGGCGTGTGCAGCCAGGCCAGGACCGGGCCGTCCAGCCCGGCCCCGCGCAGCTGCAGGGCCTCGCTGACGTGGGCCGTGCCGAGCCAGTCGGCCCCGGCAGCCAGGGCGGTGCGGGCCACGGGCAGCATGCCGTGGCCGTAGGCGTCCGCCTTGACCACGGCCATGAACTTCGCCGGCGCCACCATGGACCGCAGGCAGCGGACGTTGTGGAAAATGGCGGGGAGATCGATGATGGCTTGCCGTTCCGGGGCGAAATCGCGGGCCGGTTGCCGGTCTTGGGTGGAGTTCACGTGTTCATTTTAGGCCTTCCCGCGCGGCCGCCGTGCCCGGAAGGCATGAAAGGCGCGGGCGGCAAGTGGTGGCGGCAAGTGGTGGTCGCTTCAAAGCGGTGGAAAGATAGGAGAGTTATATCCACTGCACCGCAAAAGAGGCAATCCGTGCACCAGGTCCGCCGCGTTGCCATGCTCTCACTCCACACCTCGCCGCTGGACCAGCCCGGCGGGGGCGACGCCGGGGGCATGAACGTTTACGTCCACCACCTGGCCCTGGAGCTGGCAGCGGCCGGGATCCTGGTGGACATCTACACCCGCCGCACGGCGGCAGGCCAGCCGGACACGGTGGAGCTGGCACCGTCCGTCCACGTCCACCACATCACCGCCGGCCCGTTCGGCAAGGTGTCCAAGGAGGACCTGCCCGAACTGGTCACGGAAATGGCCGACGCCGTTGCGGACCACGTTGCCTCCCTCACCTCCGGCTCCTCCCGAACCGCCGGCGTCCCGTTCACGGCGGGGATCCCCGCCAACGTGGTCCACTCGCACTACTGGCTCTCCGGAATGGCGGGGATCCTGGTGGCGAAACGGCTGGACCTTCCCTTGGTGCACACCATGCACACCATGGCCCGGGTGAAGAACAAGCACCTGCTGCCCGGCCAAACCGCCGAGCCGGGCATCCGCGAGGACGGCGAACAGCACATTGTGGCCGCCGCAACCCGGCTCATCGCCAACACCACCTCCGAGGCGGCCGAGCTCGAAGGCCATTACGACGGCTGTGAGCAGCGCATCGATGTGGTCTCCCCGGGCGTGGACCTGAAGGTGTTCAAGCCGGCGTTCCGCGACAGGTCGCGGCAGGAACAGGGCATTGGTGCCGAGGAATTCCATGTCGTTTTTGCCGGCCGGCTGCAACGGCTCAAGGGCCCGCATGTGTTGGTGAAGGCCGCGGCCGTCCTCCGCCGGGAGCGTCCCGACATTCCGCTGCGCCTGACGTTCCTGGGCGCACGCAGCGGCAGGGACAATTACGATCTGGCCGCCATGCTCGACGACGCCGGCCTGACGGGTGCCGCCGTCGTCCTTCCCCCCGTGGGACCGGCGGAACTGGCCGGCTGGTACAGAAGCGCCGATGTCGTGGCGGTGCCCTCAGCCAGCGAGTCCTTCGGCCTCGTGGCACTGGAGGCGCAGGCCTGCGGCACGCCGGTCATCGCCACCAACGTGGGCGGGCTGCCCCGCGCTGTCAGCGACGGGCGGACCGGCCTGCTGGTGGACGGGCGGACGGCCGCACTGTGGGCTGAGGCCATCGCCTCGCTGCACGACTTCCCGCAAACCCGTGCCGACATGGGCCGTGCCGCCTCGGTGCATGCGGAGGGCTTCGGTTGGGAAAACACCGCGGCGCAAACCATGGCCAGCTATGACCTGGCCCTGACGTACCAATACACGGCCCCTCCGGGCTGCTGACGGCGCGGGCATAAGCCCCGCCGGCCGGGGCCCCGTGTTTTAGGGCACTGGCGCAAAAACGTTTCTGTGCCCTTTGTCACAAATGTCAAACGACCCGGTAGGGTATGTCAGATGGCTGCCTCGGCAGGGAAAGTGCACCCAACCATCACTCTGGGTTTCCCTCCGGCCAGCCTTTGTTGCACCCTCCAGGCAACGAAGCCGGGGGGAGTTTTCGTTGAAAGGTTCACGGCACCATGAATCAAATGGGGAGAACACTGTTTCGAAGCCCGGGGATGCGGAGGGCTGTCGCACTGTGCGCCGGCCTGCCACTGCTCCTGGGCACCATGGGGGCACTGCCGGCCTCGGCCAGCCCGGGCCAGGCGGCCGCGCCCACCAGCACCCAAAAGGACATCAATCCGCTGGACTACCAGGCAGGGCGCTACATTGTGGTCCTGACTGAGCAGCCCGCTGCCATGTACGACGGCGGCACGGCCGGCCTGGCGCCCACCAAGCCGAAGCCGGGGCACAAGCTCGACGCCAACAGGCCGGAGGTGAAGAAATACCAGGCACACCTGCAAAACAAGCAGGCGGCCGTCGCCAAGACGGAAAATGTCACGGTCAAGCGCACGTTCACGGCCGCCATCAACGGCTTCTCCGCCGAACTCTCGGCTGAACAGGCCCTGGGTCTCGCCAAGGACCCCAACGTCCTGGCCGTGGCGCCCGACACGGAAAACGCGCCCGACTACTCCAGCACCGACTTCCTGGGCCTCAGCGGCCAGAACGGCAGCTGGAACACGGCATTCGGCGGACAGGACCAGGCCGGGAAGGGCGTTGTCGTGGGCGTCATCGACACCGGCTACACGCCGTCGAGCCCGTTCTTCGCAGGCGAGGCCGTCAAGCCACTGACGGGTGCCCCGCAAGTCGGCGTCCCCTACCGGACCGGGGACGGCAAGATCGCCATGCTCAAGGCCAATGGCGAGACCTTTACCGGCGAATGCCAAAAGGGCGTGGGCACGGGAGCCGCGTTTGACGGCACCGCGTGCAACTCCAAGGTGCTCAGCGCCCACTACTTTGCCGACGACTTCCTGAAGTACGTGCCGCCGGCCAACCGCGCCCCGCAGGAGGTCATTTCCCCCGTGGACGTGGCCAGCCACGGCACGCACACGGCCAGCACGGCCGCCGGCAATGCCAACATCAGCGCCTCCATCGGCGGCCGCAACATGGGAATCACCGGCGGCGTGGCCCCGGCCGCCAAGCTCTCCATTTACAAGGTCTGCTGGGAAGACAACGACCCCAACACGGGCGGATGCTACTCTTCCGCGTCCGTTGCGGCCGTCAACCAGGCCATCCTGGACGGTGTGGACGTGCTGAACTACTCCATCTCCGGCAGCACCTCCACCACCACTGACCCGGTGTCGCTGGCCTTCCTGTCCGCGACCTCCGCCGGCATCTTTGTGGCCGCTTCGGCAGGCAACTCCGGCCCCACGGCCGGCACCGTCAACCACGGCGCCCCCTGGGTGACCACGGTGGCCGCCACCTCCTTCTCCTCCGAGCTGCAGGGCACGGCGGAATTCTCCGACGGCACCAAGTTCCGCGGCGCCAGCATGATGGCGCACGGCGTGGCCCCCAGCCACGTGGTCCTGGCGGCAACGGCTGCCGCGGCGGGCGCTGCCACCCCTGAACTGTGCGGCCCCAATTCACTGGATGCCGCCAAGGTCGCAGGCAAGGTGGTGGTGTGCGACCGCGGCGTGTTTGACCGTGTCGCCAAGAGCGCCGAGGTCAAGCGTGCCGGCGGCGTGGGCATGATCCTCGCCAACGTCACGTCCTCCTCCGAGGACGTGGACCTGCATTCAGTGCCCACGGTCCACGTCAACCCGCCGGCAACGCAGCTCATCAAGGACAAGGTCACGGCGAACCCGGACATCCTGGTTTCCCTGGTGGACAGGGACACCACGGGCCTCCCCGTGGACCCGCAGCCCCAGGTTGCCGGTTTCTCCTCCCGCGGGCCGCTGGGTGCCACGGGTTCGGACCTGTTCAAGCCCGACGTCGCCGCCCCCGGCGTGGCCGTGCTGGCCGGCGTGTCGCCCATCGCTTCTGGCGGCGACCAGTTCGGCATGATGTCCGGAACGTCCATGGCATCCCCGCATGTGGCCGGCTTTGCCGCGCTTCTCATGGCGAAGAACCCGGGCTGGTCACCGGCCGTGGTCAAGTCCGCCATGATGACGACGGCGGGCGCCGTGGTCAATGCCGACGGCAGCAGGAACACCGATGTGTTTGCCACCGGTGCCGGCCAGGCCGCCGTCGCCAAGGCCCTGAACCCAGGGTTTGTCTTTGATGCCGGAGACGTCGATTACCTCAAGTTCATCCAGGGCACCGGAATCGACTTGGGCATCCCCGGGCTTGGCAGCACCGCGCCCCGGGACATGAACCTGCCGTCCTTTGCCGTGGGCAGCCTGGCCGGGAAGGTCACCGTAACCCGCACGGTCACGGCTCTCACACCCGGGATGTACAAGGCCACCGCCAATGTTCCCGGCGTCGATGTCAAGGTGGTGCCGTCCTCGCTGAACTTTGCCAAGGCCGGCCAGCAGCGCGAATTCAAGGTCACCTTTGAAAACGTGAACGCGGCCCTCGGCGAGTTTGCCATGGGCGGCATTTCCTGGCAGGGGCCGGGCACCACCGTGACCTCACCCGTTGCCGTCCGGCCGCTGCCTGCCCTGGTGGCCCCGGAACTCGCCTTCACGTCGGGGTCCGGCACCGGCAGCGCCAAGATCCCGGTGGTCTCGGGCAGCAACTCGCCCGTGGCATTGACCCTGGACGGCCTGTCCAAGGCCGACTCCACGGCCATTGAGCTGGTTCCCGGCCCACTGGTCACCGTGCCGAACAAGTCCAACTTCCTGAAGGAAGTGAAGGTTCCTGCGGGCACCACGCTGGCCAAGTTCCAGGTGCTGTCTTCGGATCCGACGGCGGACTACGACATGGTGGTGTTCAACCCGGCCGGAAGCTACTACGACGTCCGTACGGGTTCCTCCAGCGAGTCGCTTTCACTGCGCAACCCGCAGCCGGGAACGTACACCATCCTGGCCAACCTGTACTCCAGCACGGGCGGGGCGCCTGTCAAGGCAACCGTTGACGCCGCTGTGCTGGGCGGCAGCGTGGGCAACGCCTCGGTGTCGCCGAACCCGTTGCAGCTGGCCAATGGCAAGCCGGGCGATGTGACGCTTAGTTGGACGGGCCTCGCCCCGGGTTCCTACCTGGGCCGGGTTTCCTTCGGCGACACGGGAACCCAGACGTTTGTCTCCGTGATCATCACCGACGGCGGCGCCGCCGTCGTTCCTGAGAACGGCAAGACAGGCGGGGCGGACAAACCGGGCAAGCCCAAGGGCGCAGCCCCGGGCGCAGGCCTGCGCCTCTAGTCAGCTAATCCCAACTCGGCCGCGGTAGCTGCCGTTTTGAGGTAGGGGGGTGGCTGTTGCCATTCGCTCCCGGTGCGCCGGCGGCGAATGGCAGCAGCCACCCCCTTGTCCGTTTCGAATGCGGCCTAGACG
>NZ_JAAKZI010000040.1 GCF_011045165.1 Arthrobacter silviterrae | reverse complement strand
GAAAGGACTAGCCAAGCTCTGCCATGCGGAGCCGCTCGACAGCTCACCGCCCTGTGTAGAGGCCGGCAAGATCGACCCCATTGTTCCCATGTTCCGGCAGGGCCGGTACCAGATGATGTACTGGTACCGGATCTCTTGGGTGGGAAGATTGGGGTATGGAACTGGGCGGTTGGATTTCAACGATTGTTGCAGGCTTGTTGAGCGGTCTTTTGGGCGGTATCTGGTCTGCGGCGGTCATTGCACGCAAAGGTGAGGTAGCCCGGAAGCGGTATGTGGCAGAACTGGCTACATGGCGCGAGCTTGCCACCTACCGCGACCTGCTCAGGTACGACCACGATCAGGTGTATGTCCAGCAGTCGTTTCCAGTGAAGTACGCAGAGATCAAAGGCCAACAGCAGCTGGCCGAGAAGGTCCTCGTTCATCTGCCAGTTCTTGGTCGCAAGACGCGATCCAAGCTCTACAGGGGTCTCTACGCCCTTGTCGGCCCTACGTCTCTTTCGTGGATTGAGAAGTACCTTTACGTTCCTGAAGAGCAAAGAAATGCAGAGGGAGACGGAATTCACCAGGTCGTCGAGCAATACAAGGCAATCAAGGATGAAAAATACCAAGGGGCCATCAGCGCCTTGCTCCGAACGCAAAACAAAACATCCGAGCATCAAGAGCTGTACGACAAGATCATGGCCATGTTTGACGAACTGATGGCACTCGTCGCCCCAGACCGCCCAGGTCCGTGCGAGAAGATCTTCGGGAGGATTACGGATGCTTGGCGTGCTGCGCGGACGAGGGCCAGCCATTTAGGACCCCAGCTTTGACGTGCTGCGGTCAAAGTTTCCCTTACGGTACGCACAAACAATTCCAAGCCGGCAAGCCAGAGCCTTGCTGCCAACAACAATCGGCCATCGTTCGACACCAAATCCGGATTAGTGACCCGTAGCTCCGGAACCTGCAGTCACATAGGCGTCACGCGGGGCGTGACGGGCACCGCTTCGGTGCCAACGGTGTGAGGGATTTTTTGGTTGCGGCAGCAGGGTGGGGGTGAATTGGCCGTGGGGGCTGGCCTGGGGGTGGCGCCGGGCGATGGTCATGGGTGGGGGGAGGTAGTGCTGGGAGGGCTGTGGTGGCAGGAGCGTTCTTCTTGGCGCGGTGGGGGCGGTCGGCTGAAGATGTCAGTGGCGCCTTCTATGGTCGAACACGTATTCTATTAACGAGTTTGTGTGTAGAGGTGTGTTCGATGGTGGTTGGTGAGCGTGTGGATGTCTGGACGACGCCGGCGGGGAGTCCGTTGGGGTTTGCGTGGCGGTCGGGGCGGTATCGGATGACGGAGTTGCCGATGCGGTTTTTTACGCGCCGTCCGTGGTGGACGGAACAGGATCGGGTCAACAAGGGCATTGGTGCGCAGGTTCTCGAGACTGAGGTGTGGCGCCTGACGGCCACGCGGCGCGGCCGCCAGGCGGAGCGGGTGTTTGAGTTGACGCGCGAGGAGTCCGGGTGGCGGCTGGCCAGGATCCTTGGTTGAGGATCTGTGTTCATTCACTTGCATGTTGCCTCCGCGTTTTCCGCCCATTACGGGGTGGATTGGCCCGGCACCCTCGCCGCGGCGGCGAGAGATGGCGGTGCCGATGCCCTGGCCATCACGGATCGTGATGGTCTGTACGGGGTGCCCAAGCACATTGCGGCCTGCCGGCGGGCGGGGATTGACGCGATCCTGGGCGTGGAGCTTGCCACCCTGGACCGCGACGGCGGGGTGTCGGGCCGGGTTGTGGTCCTGGCCCACGGGCACAACGAGGGGGCGGGGTATGCGGCGTTGTGCCGGCTGGTGTCCACCGCGCACACCCGTTCACCGGTCGGGGTGAGCCGGGAAGAGATTGCCGCGCATCTGCTGGCCGGGTCCGGGCCAGTCGGGACCGTGTTGCTGGGGCCGCTGTCGGATGTCGGGCGGCGCGTTGGGGAGCGCGGCGAGGGGCTGGCCTTGCTGCGTGCCTGGCAGGCGGTGCTGCCGGACGAGGCTTTGCGTGTTGAGGTGGTGTCGCATCTTTCCGAGCCCGGGCAGCCGCTGAGTCACCCGCACGCGATTCGCATGCTGCGCCTGGCCGGCCGGTCCGGGATCACTCCCGTGCTGACGAACATGGTCCGGTATGCCGAGCCTGACGGGGCGGTCACCGCGGATGTCCTGGACGCGGCCCGGGCCCTGGCGTGTTTGGATGAGGTGGGGGTGCAGCCGACTGCCCAGGGGTGGCTCAAACCCGTGGCAACCATGAAGGCCCTGGCTATGGAAATTGCGGTGTTGGGCCAGTTTGGGGCGGGGGCGGCCAGGGCGCTGCTGGCGCAGACTGGGGCGCTGGCGGATGCGTGCCGGATTGATCCGGTCACCGATACGGGCTGGGGTGTCCCGGTCATGCCGGAGGCTTCCATCATCGGCATCACCGGCGACCCCCTGGCCGAGCTCTGGGAACGCGCCCAGGCGGGCGTGGAACGCCGCTATCCGGGAATCAGCCTCGCATCCCGGCTGGCTGTGGAGGAGCGGTTGCGGGCGGAGATGGGAACCATCGCCGAGCTTGGTTTTTCGTCCTATTTTTTGACGGTGGCCGAGGTGACCCGGCTGATCCGGGAGATGGGGATTCGCTCCGCCGCCCGCGGCTCCGGGGCCGGCTCCCTGGTGAACTATGCGCTGGGCATTTCCCAGGTCGACCCCATCCGGCACGAGCTGTTGTTTGAGCGGTTCCTGAGCACCGAGAGGCAAACCCTGCCGGATGTTGACATTGATGTGGAGTCGGCGCGGCGGCATGAAATCTACCACCGCATTTTCGAGCGCTTCGGCCCGGAACGGGTGACGTTGATGTCGATGCAGTCCGGGTATCGGGCCCGGGGCGCGGCCCGGGATGCCGGGATGGCGCTGGGCATGGCGCCGGGGGACATTGACGGGATCGCGAAGGGGTTGTGGAGGTTCTCGGCGAGTGAGTTCCGGGAGGCGTTGGATGAAAAGCCGGAACTGCGTGATCTGGCCGGCCGGGTCGAGGGGAACCGGCAGCTGGATCTTCTGGTGGACATCACCGAACGCCTCGACCGGCTCCCACGCCACATCTCCATGCACCCCTGCGGGGTCATCCTCAGCTCCGTGTCCCTGTTGGACCGCACCCCGGTCCAGCCCTCCGGGATGGGACTGCCCATGTCCCAATACGACAAGCACGACATGGACCCCATGGGCTTAATCAAGCTTGATGTCCTGGGCGTGCGCATGCAGTCCGCGATGGCCTACGCCATCACCGAAATCCGCCGCACCACCGGCAAGGCCATCGACCTGGAGGCCGTGCCGCTCGATGACGGGCCCACTTTTGAGCTTATCCGCTCCACCCAGACCCTGGGGTGTTTCCAGATTGAATCGCCCGGGCAGCGCGAACTCATCGGCAAGCTCCAACCGGCCGTCTTTGACGACCTCATCACCGACATTTCCCTCTTCCGCCCCGGCCCCATGCAGGCCGACATGGTCAAGCCGTTCCTGAACCGGCGCGGCGGCTGGGAAACCGTCGCCCAACTCCACCCCGACCTGGAACCGGTGCTGCGGGGCACCTACGGGATCGTGGTCTTCCACGAACAACTCATGCGCATCCTGGACATCTTCACCGGCTGCGGACTCGCCTACGCCGACGTCCTGCGGCGGCACCTCAGCAACGACGACAAACTCCCGGCCGTCGAGACCTACTTTCGGGACCGGTCCACCCAGCGCGGCTACACCCCCGACGCCATTGAGAGGGTGTGGGCTGTGGTCAAGGGCTTTGGCTCCTTCGGGTTTTGCCGCGCCCACGGGGCCGCTTTTGCCGTCCCCACCTACGAATCGGCGTGGCTGAAAACCCACTACCCGGTCCAGTTCCTGGCCGGGCTTTGGACCCATGACCCGGGCATGTATCCCAAACGGCTCCTGGTGGCCGAAGCCCGCCGGCTCGGCATCCCCATCCTGCCCCTGGACGTCAACGCATCCACGGATGAGTACGTCGTTGAACCGGCAGGCGAAGGTGGCCTGGGCATCCGCATGTCCCTGTCGGATGTGAAGGGCATCCAGGCCAAGGAAGTCGAACGCATCCTCAACCAGCGCCCCTTTGATTCTTTGGCCGATCTCAAGCAACGTGCCCGTCTGCGGGTATCCACGATTGAGAGCCTGGCCCTGGTGGGAGCACTCGACTCCCTCTACACCGGCAGCAATCACCGGAGCCGGCGAGACCTCGCGGCATGGAACGAAGCGACCCGTCACAGCAAACGTGGGCACGTGATCCCCGGCCAACTCGCCCTGCCCCTGCCGGCCATCGACGCCGCCTCCATGGCGTCCCGAGAACCGGAGATGACCCCCGTCGATGTCACCCGTGCGGAGCTGGACATCCTTTCCCTGGACGTCACCCACCACCTCATGGACTCCCACCAATCCCTCCTGGACAAGCTTGGAGTCACCCAGGCCAAAGACCTCCTGGGCCTGCGCAACGGCACCTTCGTCCGCGTCGCAGGCGTCAGGGTCGCCACCCAGACACCTCCCATGCACGGCGGCAAACGGGTCGTGTTCATCAGCATCGACGACGGCACCGGCTGCATCGACGCGACCTTCTTCGCCGACGCCCAGAAAGACGTCGCCCCGCCCATCCTCTTCAACACCCGGCTCCTTCTGATCGAGGGCACCACCCGCCGCACAGGCCCGCGCGGCATGTCCCTTCAAGCCACCAACGCCACCGACCTCACAAAGATTTCGCCGGCGCAACACGATCGATGAAAACCGGCTCTAAGCCAATTGAACAGGCGCAATCCGCTGCTCTTTTCAGAGGCAGCGGAGTGCAGCATGAGGCCTTCATGCGGCACCGGATCTTACGGTTGGTGATGGTTATTGGATTGCGAGCCGGAGCCGTTCGATCTCGATGGGGTTGAATCCTGACCAGTGGTGGTGGTCGTTCACCACGACGACGGGGGCCTGGGAGTAACCCAGGTCCTGGACGTACTCGAGGGCGGCGTCGTTGGTGGTCAGGTCGACGACGTTGTACGGGATGCCGGCCTTCTCCAGGCTGCGGCAGGTGAACTTGCATTGCTGGCAGCCTGGCTTGCTGTAAACGGTGATGTCCATTGCTATCGCCTGGATTCGAATCTGTTGGTTGTGGATCCCGTGGCCGGGGTCAGCGGCCCCGGTAGCAGGTCTCTTTGCGTTGCGCCCAGCCCGAGACAACGCCGGCGCCCAGCAGCTGGTCCAGCAGCCTGGCCAGGTGGTAGTCCGGGTCAAACGTCAGGGCAACGTGCATGTAGTTCGCGGCGGCCGTTCCCCTGCCCTTCCACCAGCAGATGTGCCCCAGCATCGTCAACGGGGCCGCCGCATGGGGCGGGGCGGCAATGGTAAGCAGCTGTTTCAGCAACTTTTCGGCGTTGTCGATCCGGTCCCATTGCGGGGCTTGGTCCGTGGCGCCGAAGAGGGTTGCGTCCATGGGCTCGTTGAGGCCTGGCATGTCCGCCAGGAGGTGGTCCCTGAGCCCAACGTTCTGCAGCCCGGCCAGAACCTCGGCCAACTCCCCATCTGTGGGTTCGGAGTCGTGGTCAAGGAGGTCCGTCCACAGCCGGTAGGCAGCGTCCAGGCACTTGGCCGGGTTGGCGGCCACGTCCCGCATGGCGGCTTCGACAGCGTCCTGGGTGGCTCGGGTGGCCGCCAGCTCGGGGATGGGGAGTGTGTCGTTCTCTTCGATGAGGCTGCCCCGATAGACCATCTCGGCATTCAGGACGCTCGAGTCGAGGACATCCAGCGGGGTCTCCCTGCCGCATGAGGCGGGGTCGGCGCCGTCGTAGGCGGCAAAGGATGCCGGGCCGACAATCCATACGTGGCGGACGTGCAGTCCCGCGGTCTGGAATTTGAGCTTGAGTCCCTGAATCAGGGGAGCGAATGGCTTGGGGTGTCCCTTGCCCCATGGCTGGCGGGTGAACAGGGCGATGAGGACGGCGGTCGCGTCACGGTCAATCCCGAAGTAGTGGGCGACGCGCTCCGCATAGGTATCGGCGAAGTCCGTGGCGCCGGGGAGATTCACCCGAAGGGTAGGGCCCAGTGACTTGCCCTCGAGGACGACGCAGACGAGGCTTTCCTTCGGCCAGTAGCCGAGGCTGTGGCCCATGTAGCTGATGGCGTCGGCCGGGCTGCTGATTCTGATCGGTTCCATTGTCCTGCTCCTCCTGTGTGTTCGGTGGCTGGGTGTTCGCGTCCGCCTGCTCTGTTGGTGCCTTCTGGTACGAGGAATCACCGCTGGGTGTTAGGGGCCGGAGGGCAACTTGGGGTACCGGGCACGGGGCAAAAATTGTTTCGAGGAAATAAGCGACGCAGGAGCGCCGAGGAAGAATTTTTGGAGGAGTGGCCGGCGCGCAGCGCCCTGGTTGCGTGGAGGGTCCGCCCAGCGATGATGGGTTACCAGAAGGCACAACGTGGCTTGGCATCTGTCCATATGAATCCATCGACATCGACGCCAAGTACGGCTGACTAGTGGTAGTCAATTGGCGTTGCCTGAGCAACTGCCACTTCGTAGTCATACCCATTCATGGGGCTGACAGGCTGCTACTACGTGATCTGTTGACCGGATCGAACCAACAGAGTTAGACCCTGGAGGAAAGACGTGTGAAGAGTCTTGAATGGACTCTTAGCGGTGTTATGTTTTCCCGCTTTCGGTGCATTGGTGGAGAGAATATCATTTCTGGTAAATAGAAATCGAAGCGATATATGTGTCTGTCACATCGGTCATGCCATTCGCGCGCCTATATTTGTTCCATGACTGATTAGTTCATGGCTGACTATCTGCATGCGACACCGCCACGGGTGCGGGCGGAGGCTCCCGAACCTCTGCCCGCACCCGTGGCCCGATGATCCATAGCATATCGAGACACGCCGGTTCAAGGATTGCGATGCAACCAAGGCTCATGCATGGCAAAATAGTGCTGGCCCCATTTGTTTGCTGGCCGTCCGCGAATTGCGGAAACATATCGCACTTGGGGGATGGGATGACGGCTGAACCTGTAAGAAAAGTTTCGGATGTTCTGGAACGGTTCAGCTCGACCTTTTCGGCGTTTAGCGCCGCCTTTAATGAAGGACAGTACGTCCTATGGCTTGGTTCGGGCATCTCGCGCGAGCGAGTTCCGAATGTCCATGCGCTCCTCATACGCATCGTGGAGCACCTACGGTCGAACATCGTTGAAGGCAAGATAGCGTGCGAATACAGGGTCGCGCTCGACGACGTACTGCGCCTCGCCAGTCTGAGGCCCGAAGAACTGGAGCGCATCGACTTCTCGATCGCAGTTGAGGACTGGCCGCTGCGGGACCGTATCATCTCAGCGCTGGTCACGAACTACTCACAGGTTCTAGACGTGCTCGTGGGTGATGACAACCCAGATGACTATCTCGTCTGGACAGGGCTCGATGTCCCGAACACCTATGGATCACCGGACCTTAAGCCCGATGTAGAGCACTACTGCATTGCGGTCCTCATGCTGGAGGGGCTGGTCCCATCGGCCGTCACGGCGAACTGGGACGGACTCCTTGAGAATGCACTGAATGAACTCACGCCGGCATTTGGCTCACTGGTCCGGGTTGCAGTGAAGCCGGACGATTTTCGCATTGTCGGTCCGCGTCTCGAAGTCATCAAGTTTCATGGATGTGCCGTGCGTGCCCGAGAAGGTGACGATGGGTATCGGCATCTTCTCGTCGCACGCCAATCACAGATTTCGCGCTGGACCGAGTTGCCAGAGAATCGGTCGATGCGCAAGCATCTTGAGGTGCTGTACACAGACCGGTTGACGTTGATGATCGGTCTGTCGGCGCAGGATGCGAACCTCCACACTGTGTTCGCGGGGGCCATCCAGGACCTGGCTCGACCGTGGCCAGCTTCACCGCCTTCAGTTGTCCTCAGCGAAGAGCGGCTGGAGTCCCATCACCGAAACCTTCTCAAGATTACGTATGGCTCGAATCATCCAGGAAACGCAGGCGCTATCGCACAATCAGCCCTTCTCGGGTCGTACGGCAAACCAACGTTATTGGCCCTGATCCTGTCGTCGCTCACCGAGAAGCTGAGCTTTTTAGTTGAGCATGAAGTTGAGAGTATTTGGGGCTCGGCAGTCGTGAGGCAGTTACAGACTGATCTACTTGGACTCCGCGACTTGGCAGCCAGCCAAGCCGACCCCGAAGACTCGGAGGCGCTCGAATACACAGAGAACTTGGAATTTCAGCGGGAGTTCGTTGCCCGTCTTATCGACTTAGTGAACTTGGCCCTGACCGTCTTTCGCACGGGCCGCATGCCGACTCCCAGTAGCGGTCACTATGAACCGCTGTCTGATCGTCCTGCCGCCCAGGCGGTTCTCAACGCAGATTTCCCTTCGAAGCAGTTCGGGCGGCTCGGCGTCGCGCTGGCCCTGATTGGGCGTGGACTTACCGCGGGGCAGTGGTCAGTTGTTCCGGGCAATAGTAGGGCAACCGGCGAGGGAGTAATCCGTCTGATTGGCAGCCAGCGAAGCGCCCGTGTGTACTTTGTAAAAGACTCCGTGTCGTTGACGCAGCTTGGGTTAGAGGGCTCGTTCGATGACCGCGAGGGGGATGTGCTGATCGTCGTCGCTGATGAAGAGCCTCCGCCCCAGACACGGTCTCCGAAATCACGCTTTGGGCGTGATGGCAAAACCAGCGCCGGGCGGTTCAGCGTCGCATCCAACATCACTGACACTGCCTCCGTTGAAGACTTGTATGAGGCATTCAAACTGGCGGGAGGGTTCTGATGACAAGTGTTCAAGATGTTCTAGCTGTATTGGAGAGCGCTGGTTTCGAACGACTTCCGAAGCCTCTGACCGTCGTCGGCACGGAGTTCGACTTCGAGGCCGCTGCCCGCGGGATGAATACTTCTCATGACCTAGTTCTGGTTGCAACTGACCAAGTTCCTCGTAGGCGTCTGCAACGTCTCGTGGCGGGTTTAGCTCGCTCTCTTGACTTGGCGTCGTCGCGCCGGCCTGTGAGTCTCGTTCTTCTCGGCGGAGTCGCGGCCGCCGATCGGATCGACTTGGAGCACTACGCTCGCGTCCTTCCCATCGCGTCCTCCACACCCGACATCGCGGAAATTGAGGAAGCTGTTGCCGTACTCCTGCCCCTGAAACTTCCGAACGCAGACCTGGTCCACGGAAGCGATCCAGTCAACGAAGTGATGGCGGTGCTCGGTCCTATGAAAGCGACATCGAACCACATCACGCTCATCATGGCTGCAGCCGACGGACCCGAGGCAGTACGGGAAGCCTTGCGCCGTTACGCGAATGAAGGGGCGGGTTGGAACGATAATGAGGAGGATGACAATGAGTGACGTTCCCATTCGAAGTCTGATGGTCACGGACTTCCGGCGCATAGAAGGAACACGTGAACTGCCGTTCGACGCGCCCGTCGTTCTCATTCACGGACCGAACGGCACAGGAAAGACCAGCGTTCTGTCTGCGCTAGAGCTCGCTCTGACAGGCGGCATTCGTAGTCTGGAACGTCACTCCGAGGGCTACCGAGCGCACCTCCCATTCCTCGGGCAGTCCTACGCAACGGTTCGAGCCGACGTCGCCGAGTTCCTACAGCCGCGAACGCCAGGCACCACGCTGACTGTGAACGGTGCGAGGTTGGAGGGCACCCCGGCCTTTAACGCCGCCGCGGCGAAGTTCTACGCTGAACGGTGCTACTTGGACCAGGCATCGCTAGGCCGTCTCCTCGACATATACCAAGCTCGCGAGGGCAACGAACAAACCGCGCTCGAGAAGTTCGTGAACGACCTCCTTGGCCTTGAGAAACTGGACGCCCTTCGCATCGGGCTCAGCGATGCAAATGACTTCAGGCTCTTCAAGAAACTCGCGGTCGGCGTCGACGAAGCTGACCGCGAAGCGAAGTTAATAGCAACGCAACTCAAGGATCTCGATGCTCTTCGAGCCGAGACCCGAACGGATGTCGCAAACGCTCGAGCGGCGACGCGCGAGGCCATCGCTGGACTCAATCGTGGAACAACTGCCGACGGTTCTGATGTCGACCTTCTTGAGTTCGTCCGGTCGGCAGTCAACGACGACTCCGCCCGTGTCGAGTCCGCCGCTGCCATAACACTCCACCAGGAACTCATTGCCTTGGGTGGTCGCATCTCGGGACTAGTCGAGCGCCCGACCACGCAAAGAATCGAGGAGACCCGCATTGCGTTGGCGGCTGCAACCGCCGACAGGGAAGCGTGGGAAGCCACGGATGGGGCGAAAGTGAGGGCATGGGAAGCCGCAGCCCAGGCTGCTGGAGTCAGCTTGCGCAGCGAACCGCGTATCGCTGTCGAGCACGCCACTTACCTGGCCTTCCAGGATCTAGAGAATGTCTCCCACGTTCGTCGGCAGGCCGAATCGGTCAGCACGCAACTTGAGGCCGGACGAGCTGAGTTGGATATGCTTCAGAATCGGCTTGAAGACGCTCACGAGTATTCAAGTGCCCTCATCGAGGGCTTGGCTGCAGTCCGCAGCGTCGTCGACGACAGTAACAGGTGCCCTGTCTGCGACCGTGATTTCACTGAGACCGGTAATCACAGCCTCTTAGCGCACATCGATACAAGACTGGCTGAACTCACTAGTCACGGACAGCGCCTTGTTGACCTGCGGAACGAGCGCGAGCAACTAGCCGCACGGGTCGCGCGATTGGAAATCGACTACACCCAACTCACGGCTCGGCTCCTAGGTGCTGACCAACAGCAGGCAATCAAACAGCGGCACGCAGCCCTCGTTGAACTTACTGCCCAAGTCGGGGGAATCGAAGCCGCCAAGTCCAACGGCACTGACCATACCCGGCTTGTGCGTGACCTTCAGCAATCACTCGAGGACCTTGAGGCCGCTACTTCAGAAGAACACCACATCAGCCGTGAACTCGCAAGATACGCGGATCGTCTGGGGGTCACCGTGGTTTCGACATTCGATTCGTTCCAGACGGCGGCGGCCGAACTACTTGAATACGCAGAAAATCAAGTCGCCCGTCTCACCGACAGAGGCAACAAATACCGGAAAGCAAGCGCCGAAGCGGCTCGTCTAACAGCCGCGCTCGAACGCGAATCCATAGCTGTTCAACGCCTCGCCGAAATTGCCGAAGACAAGAAGCGATGGGACAGTCGTGTCGCTGAAGTGAGGCGCCGCCAAGGGGTAGCGAAAGAAGTCCACGAAGCCGCAACACAGGCACGCACCAATATCGTCCACCGTGTCTTCACTGAATCCCTCAACGAGGTCTGGAAGACCGTATTCACCAGGCTGGCCCCGAACGAAGGATTCATTCCAAGTTTCGGCATCCCCAGTGCCACAAAGAAGACGTTTGACATCAAGCTGGAGACCACCCATCGCACCGGGGAAGCCAGCGGCCCACCACAAATGATGCTGTCTGCCGGAAACCTGAACACCGCAGCACTGTCCCTGTTCCTTGCGCTCCACCTCGCCGTTGAACCCATCGTCCCGTGTCTCGTTTTCGACGACCCCGTCCAGGCAATGGACGAAGTGCATGTGGCGCAGTTCGCTGCCCTCATACGCATCCTTTCGAAGCAGAACGACCGGCAAATCATCATCGCTGTCCACGAACGTGAGCTGTTTGATTACCTAGCTCTCGAGCTCAGCCCTGCCTATGAAGGTGACGAGCTCATCACGATTGAGCTCGGTGAACGCGCAACCGAGGAAGACCAAGGCATTACCCGCCACCTCTGGGCACCAGACGCCGCAATATCCAACTAAATCCCGCGTCCCGGGCGGCGCGAGGCTACGAGGCGGCACACCACTAGCTGGGAGTAGGCAATTCGCTGGCCGCAAACAGATCAGGCGGCAGAGCATCCGAACGAAGCTGAGTTAACCAACTTTCAGTCCGTCATCGAAGGATCTTAGCACCAGTTCAAGGCGGTCGAAGGCGTCGTCGCCGAAGAGGTCGTCGGGGCCGGTGGGCGCCAGTTCGCTGTACGGGGACTTGTAGAGGGCGTCGATGGGCACGGAGCCGTTTTCGGATAGCTGCGTGGTGAGTACTGACAGGAAGTCCAGTTGCGCGGCGTTGAGCGTGGATCCGCTAATGAAGTCGGACAGGACCTCCTCCACGGCGGCCCGGTCGAGCCCGACCAAGGATCGGACAAAGTGGGCCAGTCCCTCGGATCGGGCGCGTGCCAGGTCTTCGGCGGTCCCCGCACCGCTTTCAGCGAGGATCCTCTCGAGTTCGGCCAGGTCCAGTTCTGTCAGCGGCTTGTTGCGGCGCAGGCGCTGCAGGGTGGCGAGGTCCAGGTGTGCCCGAAGGTAGGTACGCACCTTGTCACGGTAGCGGGAGAAGTCGTTGACGCCTGAGTGGACGCCGTCCAGTTCAATTTCCACGAGGTCCCCGAGCTCGTCCTCGAAGTTGGTGTAGACCACGGTGCGGCGCTTCCTCTCGATCAGGTGCACCAGCCCGCGCAGCTTTCGCCGCACGGATTCCAGCCACTCCACGGAAACGGATTCCCATTCGTGGTTGTCCGCAATCTGTTCCAGCAAGGCCAGGGTGGGCGCGATGGCCGGGTTGTTGGGCTGGTCAGCCAAGGCGGCTGCGACAGCCTGAATTTTCCTGCGATAAAAGTCCAGGGCTCCGGGATTCGCCAATGCGGCAAGCTGGGCATTGAGCACGAGCAGGTCAAATCGCTTGGCCTCCTCATGGCCTGCCGGCGTGCCTTGGCCTGCAACGCGCGCCAGCCCGGACTCGATGGCCGCAATGTCACCTTCGCCCAGCCCGTCCCAGCCCTCGGGCGCGGAGTACTTCTCGACGGCCTGCCGGTGCGGCTTGACCAGGAAGTTGGCCTGGGGGAGCCGTGCCACCTGCCCGGACAGGGTGTGGACCAGGTCCGTGACCAGGGAGGGGGACGCGTCGGCTGCGCGGGCTGCGTAGAGCAGCTTGGCCCGCGCCGCAAATGTCAGCTCCGATAGGGAGCGGCCCGTGGAGCCCTCGTTACCGTCCAGCCCGGCGTTGAAGTATTCGGCGTTCCGGCACAGGTCAAAGATGAAGAAGTCCTGCTTGTCCTGGCCGGGCCCATAGAGATCGGTGCAGGGCCGGGTGCCGCGACCAACCATCTGCCAGAACTTGGTTTTGGAGCGGACCATCTTGAAGAACACCAGGTTGACCACTTCGGGCACGTCGATCCCGGTGTCCAGCATGTCCACGGAGACCGCAATGTGCGGGTTGTCCCCCTTGCGCATGAACGCCTCGATCAGGCTGGAGGCATAGTTCACCTGGTAGGTGATGACCTGCGCGAAGTGACCCTTGAGGTGCGGGTAGTTCTTGTCGAACTGCGCGGCGATGAAGTTGGCGTGGTCGTTGTTCTTGGCAAAGATGATGGTTTTGCCCAGCCGGTCTCCGCCGGCCACCTTGTGTCCGCGCTCCATCAGGACTTCCAGTGCCTTGTTGACGGTGTCGGTGTTGAACAGCCAGCTGTTCACCACGGCGGGGTCAACGGCGTCGGGAATCACCCCGTCCTCGTCCCACTCAAGGTCGTCCCACTGGTCCTTCTCCGCCTCGGAGAGTTCGTCGTAGCGGATGCCTTCGTAGGGAAACTTCAGCGGCACCGGTACCACTCGTGGCGGCACCAGGTAGCCGGCGGCCGTGGCCTCGTCCAGTTCGTAGGCGAATGTGGGGACGGTGTCCTCGATGTCGAACATGGAGTAGGTGTTGCGGTCCACTTCCCGCTGCGGCGTGGCTGTCAATCCCACCAGCAGGGCGTCAAAGTAGCCGAAGATCGCCCGGTACTTTTGATAGATGGACCGGTGGGCCTCGTCGACAATAATCAGGTCGTAGTAGCCAACCCCGTACTGCCGTGCAGCAATGAGGTTCATTATGGCCGGGTACGTCGCCACGTGGATGCGGGACTCCGCCTCGGAGTCCCGTCCCAGAATCGCCGGGGCACTGCCTGGCAGGTGGGCCTTGAACGCCTTGGCGGCCTGCTCGACCAGGGCCACCCTGTCCGCCAGGAACAGGATACGCTTGGCCCAGTTGGCGTCCATGAGCAGCTTGGAAAGCGCGACGACGGTCCTCGTCTTCCCCGTCCCCGTCGCCATCACGATGAGCTGCTTCCGGTTCGCCGCCTCGAGCGATTCCGTCACGGCCCGGATGGCTGCGTGTTGGTAGCCGCGCTCCACAATGGCGTTGTCGATGGGCTCGCCTGCGAGGCTTCGGCGGGTGTGGCGGCGGGCTACCATCAGTTCCAGCTCGTCCCGGGTGTGGAAGCCCTGGATGGGGCGTTCCGGGTACATGGAGTCGTCCCACAGCCAGTGTTCGTAGCCGTTGGTGTAGTAGATGACAGGGCGCCGGCCGAATTGCCGCTGCAGCGCATCCGCGTACAGCTTGGCCTGCTGCTTGCCGTTGTGGGGGTCTTTGGTGGTCCGCTTGGCCTCCACCACGGCGAGCGGCAGCCCGTCGGCACCCCAAAGGACGTAGTCCACCCAGCCCGTGCCGGCGGCATTGGGCATTCCGGTGACCGGGTACTCACGGTCATCGGGGTTCCCAAGGTCCCAGCCGGCGTCGTGCAGGTCCGCGTCGATCAGGTAGTCGCGGGTGTGGGCCTCGTCGTAGTCATGGTGGTCGGGGACGCCCTCGTTGCGCTCCTTGGCGGCCCTGACCTCGGCCTGGAGCGCGGCCAGCTGCTCTGCCAGGCTGGCCGATTCCGCCTTCGCCGCGGCCAGCGCTGCATCCTTGGCCGCCAGTTCCCCACCCAGTGCCGTGAGTTGCTCCGCGGTTTGCGGCTTAGGCGCGGGCTGGCCGGGCTTGAGCCTGGGCTTGAGGAGCTCCGGGTCGAAGCGCAGGCCTTCCGGCGGGAGATTGGCCGGATCCAGCGTGTAGGTCCGTGCCAGCCAATAACAGACGTGGAAGAGTTCGATGACGGCCTGCTGCGAGGCGAGCGGGGACGGATCCTGTTTGTCGTGGACGGCCCGGTTGCCCATCTTGCGGATGGCATCGAGTTTGTTGCCGATGACGGTGCCGACAATGTCCTTGAATTCACGCTGGTTGGTCAGGGCGTTCAGGTCAGGCTTGTAGGGGACCGGGATGGACGGCTCGGCCTGGTAGATCCAGTCGACCAGGTGTTCCGCGGTGTGGCGGGCGTAAAACATGGAGGTGCGGGGGTCGATGAAGGCGAACTGCTCCGCCTTGCGGGCCCGCTGGGCCAGCGCCTCCCATTCATGGCGCAAGAACGCAAAGTTGCTCTGCACTTCCCCCAAAACCGCTCCGTTCACGACTGCCGCCTCGCTGCGGCCAAGATCCTTTGATTCATTGAACCATGCGGCTGCGATAGAACAGGCGTGCGTACCGCTCTTGGAGCCCTGCTTGCCTGTCTGACACAAGATTAGCGGAGGTCTTCCGGTGGATGCCATCAAGAATTCGCGCTGACGTTTGGCATGTCTGAGCCGGATGTTACGGTTTCATTCATGCAGGGGAGCTATTCGCAAAGCGGCATGCCGCGCCCAAGAACAATCACTCACGTCATCAGTGTGTCCGACGTGGACGAGTTTGGAACCTGCCGACGCAGCATTGAAAACACTTACAGACAGTCAGATGAGGGAAGGCAGGCCAGGGTGAGCGCTACTGGAGTTATTCCGGTGTCAGAAGTACTGGAAGATTTGAAGGATTATTCGCACGAGAAAAAGATCCTTGAGCACGGTTTCACGTTTAATACCCAATGGTGGAAGGAGGAGCTGGCCGCCGCCAACTGGAAATCCGAAGGCAAGCTGGCCGCCGATGCCCCAGCCGAAGTTAATGTTTCCCGCAGCGACTTGTTTGACATGGCTTCAGCTGTCCACAACGGTACCGTGAGTCCGGAGGACTTCGCCTTCAACGTACTTTTGTGGGGTTCCGGTGAGTCTCGCAGAAACAACCGTGCCCGGATCAAGTCGATTGTCGAGGCCAAAGGGGGTGAGGACCTGAAACAGGCATTGGATTTGTCCAGGTCTGATGTGCTGGCTTCGTTTGATGCGTTCAAGCCCAGGGGCAGAAACCGCTTCAGGTATCTTGGGCCCGCGTTCTTTACCAAGCTGATGTATTTCTACGGCTCCGGATCCCCAGAACACAAGCCGCTCATTGTGGACTTGCGCGTGCTGCGGACGTTGTCCCGCACAGAAGCCGGCAATGGCATCTACGTTGGCCACAACTATGGCGTCACCACGTACACCAAGGCGCTGGCCGTCATGGAACACTTATCGGACGTTGCCCGCGCTGAGGGAGGTGCCGACTTGGCAGGATGCACTCCGGATCTTGTCGAACGCTGGGCGTTCGACCAAGGCGGAGCGCCAAAATGACTGAGTAGAATGAATGCAAACCTCCCCAGAAGCTTCGGCTACTGGTTAGAAGGCCCCAACAATGTTGGGGCCTTCGGAACTTAACCTACTCGAAGAAGTCCTCGTCCAGCTCAACGACGTCGTAGCTTTCTTTCACTTGCACACCCACCCGGTATTTGATCATCAAGTCCGCCAACCGGGCACCGTCGATCAGGATGACCCTCGACGGGACATTGTTCGCGTAGCCAACCGCATGCGCAGTGAAAGTGCTCGTCGTGATGAAGACGCCCTTGCTGGCGCCAACACCCTGCAGTGCGCCGACAAACGCCTGGACGGTTTCCCGTCCGATGTTGTTCCCGTCGGCGTACCGCTTGGCCTGGATATAAACCTTGTCCAGCCCCAGCGGGTCCTGGTCGATGACGCCGTCCACGCCGCCGTCGCCGGTTCCGCCAATCCGCTTTCCGCGCTGCTCCGCCCCGCCGTAGCCCATCTTCAGCAGGAGGTCGACAACGGCCTGCTCGAAGAATGCAGGGTCGCTGGCCTGCAGCCGTTCAATCAGATTGTTGCCGACATCTCCGTGAATGAGCTCGATCCCCGCCTCGATCTGTTCCTCCGGTGACAGCATCGATTCGGGTGCTTCTGCCACGGCCTCGGTGGCAGTGGCTACGGCCGTGGGGACCTCAGCGGCCTTCGTCCTTTGATGGGCAGCATAGGCGTCGACTGTGGCCAGGATGTTTCGATCGAGCCCCTCAGGATGGTCCCTCAATAGAGCCCGGCCGAGTTCGGTGATCTCAAACGTCGCTCGTGCCGGTCGTTGAATGGCAGTTGCAGTGGTCAAGTCAGACAACGCCCACCCGACCCGGTTTTCAACCTTTGGCTGCCCCGAATTCAACAAGATCGAGCGCTGTTCAGCCGACAATCCCACGCGGTCCTGAACTTCAGTGATCAAGTCACGACGCTTACGTGCAGTTCCATCGGAAAGGACGCGCAGTACGGGAATCATGAATTCCTGCCATCTCGGGATGCCGTCGGAAACTGGGGCGGATGGTGTGGTGGTCACAGCTCTCCTCTAAAAGCGCGGTGTTGAAGGGATTCGAAAAGGGTGTCCAGCTCTGCCAACTGGGTGCGGTGCTGCTCTTTCAGTCGTTCGACGCCGGCCACTCGCCTTGCGAAGGTCTGCTGCAGTTCCAACGGGGGAACAGGGATCTGGACTGGGAACAAGTCCTTCTTGTTTAGTTGGGGAACAGAGCTGCCGCTAGACAACGAGGTTAGATCGAACTTTTCAAACCAATGATGAAGGTAGTAAATATCCACGGAAGCTCTTGGAGTTATGCCCATCAGGTTTGGATCGAGGACCGCCGGTCGCATTACAGTGCGTTTCTTGTTCGTGGCAATTGATGCACCACGCTTGGGAAATATGATGCTTCCAGCCGGCAATGTGGCAGATTTTGCCCCCGGTTTTCCGGACCACAGTGCAGCACCGCGAATTTGAACCTCATTTCCTCGCCGGTTCATATCTGAGACCTTCAGTTGGAGGAAACCGTGGTCTTGACCAGTCCACGATTCACCTCCGCGAAGTGATGAACCGGCATAGAAATCGCAGACATTTCCGAGATCGTGTACTTCCGTGAATGTATTCAGATTCAACACGAACATGTCGTTGAAGATGGATTGAGTCAAGGCATCAAGATGGGCGAGGGCTTCGCGACGCTGGGCGCGGAGGCGGTCGGCCTTGTCCAGGATGGCCGCGATCCGGCGCTGCTCGGGGAGGCGTGGGAGAGGAATTGACAGATTCCTGACGACGTCTCGGGTAATGCCCTTAATGGTGGCGCCGCGAGCATTTCCGGTGAAATAGTCCTGTTGCGACTTTAGGAATTCAACCAAGTAACTGGTGTCGAGGGCTTCCGGGGAAGGTGTAATCGCCGTGATGTCTTGGCTGAAAGAGACTGGATATGGCGCAATCGCCACCTTACCAACGGAGGTTCGAGTCACCAACAGGATTGTGCCTGGACCCACAACCCGTGCAGCCGATCGGGTGAGCGCCAATTCTGTGATTTGCGATCGAGGACTGAGGCGACCATCTGGTGCGATGTCTGCACCACTAATCCATGGCGTCGTGCCACCATAAAAATCTGAATTCGCCCGATCAGGTGTTCCACCGGAATCAAACCTGCAAATGTCGCGCAGAATTGCCAGCGGCGTTCCTCCGGTCTCCTGGATGGCAGATTCGACCACCGTCACTTCAACAACTCCCGGAGTTCGGCCATGCCGGCCAAGATGCTGGCCTCGAGGTCGTCGAGAGCACCGAGGATTTCTTCGGGGGACTTGTGGTCGACCTCGTCGTACTCGATTTCCTTGTAGCGGTTGAGGGAAAGGTCGTAGTCGTTTGCTTCGATCTCGGAGCGGGGGACGGTGAAGGACTGGTCGGTGCGCGCGCGGGTGAGCTCCGTCGTCGAACGTGTCATCCAGCGGTTATAGACATCAGTGAGGTCGTCAGAACCGAGGGGCGTGCGCTTGTCGTCGAGGGAGAAGCCGTCGCTCTTGACGTCGTAGAACCAGACATTTTCGGTGCCGCCGGCGTTGGTCTTGGTGAAGAACAGGATGGCGGTGGAGACCCCGGCGTAGGGCTTGAAGACACCGGAGGGGAGCTTGACGACGGCGTCGAGGCGGTGGCCGTCGACGATCAGCTTGCGCAGTTCCTTGTGGGCCTTGGTGGAGCCAAACAGCACTCCGTCCGGGACGATGACTGCCGCGCGGCCGCCGGGCTTGAGCAGGCGCAGGAACAGGGCCAGGAACAACAGCTCCGTCTTCTTGGTCTTGACGATGCTGAGCAGGTCCTTGGCAACGTTGTCGTAGTCGAGGCTGCCGGCGAACGGGGGATTGGCGAGGATCAGGCTGTACTTCTCATCCTCCGTTTCGTGCAGGTTGGCGAGCGAATCCCGGTAGGTGACCTCCGGGTTTTCCACGCCGTGCTGGAGCAGGTTCATGGCGCCGATGCGCAGCATGGTGTTGTCGAAGTCGAAGCCGTGGAACTGCTGGTTGTTGTAGAAGTTCCTGGTCTCAGGATCGATCAGGAGAGTTTTATTGTTGCTGCGCAGGTACTCGGAGGCCTGTACCAGGAAGCCGCAGGTGCCGGAGGCCGGGTCGCAGATTTCCTCCATGGGCTGGGGTGCCTGCATGCGGACCATCAGGTCGATGATGTGGCGGGGCGTGCGGAACTGGCCGTTGGTGCCGGCTGTGGAGAGCTTTGAGAGCATGTACTCGTAGAGATCGCCCTTGGTGTCCTTGCCGGACATGTCCATGTTGGTGATGATGTCCACCACGGTGCCGAGGACGTTTGCCGTGGGGATGGTGAAGCGGGCGCCCTCGAGGTGCTTGGCGTAGCTTGATTCCTCGCCGTTGGATTGCGTTGGGAGCACTTCCCGCAGGAACACAAACATGCGGTCCGTGAACAGCTTGAACATCACGTCCTTGGAGTCATTCTGGAAGCTCTTCCAGCGCAGGTCGCTCCACGGACGGCCCAGGGCATCGTTGCCGGGAGGGAACGGCAGGTTTCTGGCCGGCACTTTTGTGCGCAGGGCCTGCTTCTCAGCCCGGGTCTGCGCCTCGTCAAGGCGCTTGAGGAACAGCAGGTACGTCACCTGCTCAATGATCTCGATGGGGTTGGAGATGCCGCCGGTCCAGAACGTATTCCAAACCTTGTCTACCTGGGACTTGATTTCACCTGTGATCACGCCTTTGAGTTTAGCGCCGGAAACTCGTTGGCTCGGACCCGTCGGTTGCGCCACGTATTGGACCAATTGTGGACTGCTAGGTTCACATAATCTGCCATGCGGGTCCTTGTCCTCTGCGCATTTGTTTTCGGCGGCGGGGAACCAGTCGAGGTGGTAGGTCCTGTCATCGTCCTACCATGCGGCGAGACCATAGAGGGGTACGTGTACGCGACGGCCGTGCCGTAGAGGTCGAGGACCTTGCCGCGTGGTTGTTGCCAGGGCGAGAAGCTCTGGGGTTCCCCGCCGCTGAGGACTGGGTGACGGTACGAGGCGGCGACACTCTCGATTAGTTTCGAAACGCATGTCGGATCTATTCATGACAAACCTAGGAGTTGGCCATCAGATATAGGTCAGATTTCGCAGGTAGGCCTAGCGCTAGCGGCATACAGATCGTAGACGTTCTGGAGTCCTTCGAGACCGGAGCCATTGAGCAGACATAGTCTGAGCGTGCCGGCTATGGTCACGGATTTGACGCGATGCGGCGGATGCTGACGGACGGTGCTCGGTTCATAAGTGTCCGTTTGGAACTATAGAAATACGGCGATTCAGACCACAGCTTTCTCCTCCAAGCTGGGAGCATTCGGATTCCCAAGCGGCGGCATTCAGCCGCGAAGTGACCGGTCTATTCGGTCTGGGTCTGACTACGGACAATTGCGGCGGTACGACCATCGCTTGAGGGCGCCGTTCGGCCGCGGAAATAAGGGGATTTCCGGCGGACCGGCGGAGGACCTCGGCGAGTTTCGACGGAGGCTTTAGTCTCAGTTGTGGATAGTCGAAATGGCCGGTCGGAAATCAAAAACGTGACCATAAATTGAACCTATTTCCGCCCCAAATCATGCCAAGAACGTGACCAACTTTTCGTTCAAAAACGTGAGTAAAACGTGACTTGGGCCGTTTTTGGCCTTAAACGGCTCTGACCTGCGGAACATAACCGCAGGTCAGAGGCCCTTTTGGGTGCCCCGGGCGGGAATTGAACCCACGACCAAGAGAATCTAACCATCTGGATTTTGCCTGTTGCCGTTGACTGCCAAAATCCGCGAGTTTCCGCGGTACATCGTTGTTTCCGAAGGTCGTGGCATGTCGTTCCTTGCCATAGTTCTTGGTTGAAAAGGGGGAGTAAAAGGGGAGTGCATGCTTTTCGCTCCCAACGTTCTTTTGGCTTGGGCGTCCAATCCCGTAAAAACAGGCTTGCCAGCGATTTGCTATGGAGCAGCGTATGCCGTCAACTGCTCTCACCATTTTACGCCGCAGGCGTCGGTGGAGGGGATGTCCGTTCTTCGGGATTGCGAAACTCTTGTCGGGGCTGGTCGCGGGCGACCTCATGGCATTTTTTGGTTCAGATTGGAGGTTCACTAACGGCCGGGAGCAGTGGTCGGACTCCCACACCGCACCCGTGACCTTTGCACTGTGATTTAGGGTTTCTGGCGGCTGGACCAGAATTCCATCAGCAGCTTTTGTCCCTGTTGCTCTGATATTTTGGAGATCTCTTCCGGGGTAAGGTTGAGTTGGTCGCGGAGGGCGGCCTGAAGCCAATCCGGCAGAGAAGATTCCTGTGTGGGTTCCGCGGCGGCCTCAACGGATTCATAGAGACGACCCATTTGGGTAATGACGTCCTTGAGTGGTTGCAACTTGGGGTCATCGCCTATCCGTGCGACGCGTGCCTTGAGTTCCTCGTAGATTTCGCTGTCAGATCGGACGCCCACGGCCCATACCTCGGAAATATCAAGGATTGGTGTGCCATCGGTGTCTTCGGTGACCCGCCAAACAATGCGCCAATGCCGGTCACCCACAACGAGTTTGCGGAATCCAATCAAGGCGCCCAGCAGAGGTTCACCGGCATTTGGCGACCGTTCCAGGAGCAGCATCTTCTTGAATACGGTACGGACAATGTGGGGGTCTTTCTTACCGAGTCGGTGAAGGTCGGCAACGGCATCCTCAGTGAGTCGAACCACGCAAACGCGCTTCGGATGCGACGTCACGCTCGCCCTGCAGCGATGTCGGTAGCAATCTCAGCTTCCAGCTCAGCACGAGTGAAACCGAAGAATTCCATGGCCTGATCCAGGTCGGTGCGGACCCCGGTGTCGGTTGCGAAGCGGGCCATGACGAGCGCTGCATCGCGAAGAGTGTCACGATCACGCCTCAGGCTGGCGATCTCCTCAGCGGATACAACTTCGGCGACGACTCTGCCATGTCGGGAAAGGGGAACATCGATTCCCGCTTCAGCCGAAGCAACGAGCGAGGACAATCCGGCACGGGAGGCTTCTGTAATGGTCATGGTGCTCATACAAGAACTATACAGATTTCTATGTAGTTTCTCAAGATTGAAAGAAATTGCGCCGCTGTCGAGCTCTTGTCGGGTACTTGACGCATCTGTGGCTCCATCCCACGCATGCAATGTGGGCGCAGCTACCCGTACGGGCTAGCGGCCGCCGTCAGTGCCGCCCACCATCCGTGCTCACGAAGCAGATTTTATGCCAGTTCGTCACTTGTTGATTATGAACCGGGGTCGATAACAACGATGGGACAAATACTGTCTATATTCAATTCATGATCCCAGTAGACGGCAGTACGCCCAACAAATTCGACGGCATCGACTACACGGCCTACTTCCGCGGCGCGGAGGTTTATGACATCGAGGCCGCCACTAGTCGTGTGCTGGATCTCGTCGGGGATTTCCTAGAGAAGAAAAACCTTATGTCCCGGCGCTGTTTTCCAAGTGGCATCGGAGGGGCTACAGGTGGTCCGGAATTCTTCGAAATTCTCCGTTGGGTTCAGGAGCACATGCAATATATTGCCGGGCTAGTGACGGTTTGGTTGGCGCGGGTGGCCAAAGTTCGTAACAAATGGCGGCAGCTGAAAGGGCACATCGACGAAAGATTCCTCGACCCGTACAAGCCATCTTGTGTGGTTGAGTTAGGTGTCCGGACTAAGGGTGAGGGCAACCACTCTCGGGAAAAATCCGCAAAATCTTTCAAATCTGTTCTGATCCACGTGCCCGAGATCGACGCGCTCCTTCGGCGTGAGCTACCGGACCAACGCTTCACCATTCGGGTTCTGACTTGCGGAGTCTCACCCATATTTGCCTACGCGTACTTCAGGGTTCCAGAAGTGAAGCGCTCTGATGTCGCAAAGATGATTCGCTTCCTAGAGAAAAGGAAAAACCAGGACAGGCTGTCTGCGGTGTTGCTTTACCGACAGTTTGGTTTCATTACCCGTTTTAGGGCAAGTGAGGACGGCCGAGATTTCATGCGCATGACAATGCGCTGATTCGTTACGACTTTCGATCGAGTTGCGCTGGTACGGCGCGATTCCCGGCAGGGTTCAGTGCACCCGTCGGAGAAGGCGAATGCGTGTTGCAACCCATGGGATTCGAGACACATAGGTTATGAGACAGTCGACGGCAGTTTCTGCTCAATCTCGGGCTATAACTGGCTAAGGGGCGTAACGGTCATTGTGCAGAACCCGACAAGAGGAATTTCTACAGTCGCGTTCACGACGATACGTGCCCGCAAGGGGAACCTTGAACGGGACAGGCTGGATATGCTCGAGAGTCAATGAATCCTGGCCCATGCCTGCTGGTGGCAATGACTGCCGAGGCCGCGCTAGCTCTAGTTGGTCCTATGGTCAGATATTGCCGTCGCTGGTGTATCCATTGATGAGAGCGGTGATGATGTCGTTGAGGCGTGGTTCGACGTCGACGATGGCGTGCGCGAGCTCGGGATCGCTTTCGTACAGCGCCCGTAGCTCCGTGCCCGGTGCGGCCATCTGCCAGAGGGCGCCGGCCATGGCGGTGGCCGTGGAGACGACATTCCATGTCGCAGGCGACGGAAGGTCAAGCGTCTTTTCGAGCGCCGTCGCCACCTGGCCGGCGGCGGCTATCGCGGTGACCTTGAAGTCCTTGACTGCGGGGATCGATACTCCGCGTTCCAGGTTCAAGGGGACGTGCGCGAGGAGGTCGCAGAAGAGCGGTCGTTGCGCGAGGGTGGCACTGAGGACGTGTGCGGCTGCACCGCTGGGGTTCCTGACCCCTTGGGCGCTGAGGGCATCCAGCTGAGCCTTCGCGGCATGGGACCATTCACTCCAGGCGTCCTTCGCGAGGTGGAGGAAGATGGCTTCGCGGGTTTCGAAGTACCGCAGCAGTGCTGACTTGTGCATTCCGATATCCGCGGCGATGTCGGTCAGTGTCACCCCTCGGACACCTTGAGCCAAGGCGAGCTTCTGCGCGGACAACAGGATGGCGTCCTCGCGTTGTTGCTTGGCGGCTGTGCTACGTGCGCGCAGGAAGTTTGATTGCGTCATTCCTCGATCTTACAACAACAGCGTTGCGTTAATAGCGCAACCGTGTTTTACTAAGTTTCATCGTACTTGTCTCGACGAGAGAGGAACTTGAAATGAGTGCACAGACTGTAGTCATTACGGGAACGTCCAGCGGCTTTGGAGGACTTGCGGTACGCCGGTTCGCCCGGGCGGGCTGGAACGTGGTCGCGACCGTCCGCAAGGAGTCCGAGCTGCAGGCGCATGATGGTATCGAGAGTGTTCGAACTTTGCTGCTTGATGTCGATGACGAAGCGGCGGACCTTGCCTTCGGCGAGCGTGCCCTGGCCCAGTTCGGGCGTGTGGATGCGTTAATCAACAATGCCGGCTACTTCCAGGCTGGCCCGCTCGAGGCGACGACGATGGACCAGGTGCGCCGCCAGTTCCAGACGAACGTCTTCGGGCTGATCGCCCTGAACAAGGCCTTCATCCCAATCTTCCGCAAACAGCGCTCCGGCGTCATCGTCAACGTCAGTTCCATCAGCGCTGACGGCGGATTCCCCTACACCTCGAATTACCAGGCCTCCAAGGCCGCCGTCGCGTCGCTCACCGAGGGCCTGCACGCCGAACTCGCCGAGTTCGACGTGATCGTCAAGGCGTTGCACCCTGGCAATCACATGACAAAGATCTTCAGCAAGACCGAGGTGGCGCCGGAGATACCTGCCGAGTACTTGCCCTCGATGACCCTTTTCAACACCCTCAACACGGTCCGCTCCGACCCGGCCGGGACCGCCGACGTGATGTTCCAGATGGTCCTCGACGGCAACACCAAGAAGGTGCATTACTACAGTGGCCCCGACGGCGAAGCCATTCCCCGAGTAAAGCAGCTGCTCGGACAGGACTGGTACTTCGAAGAACTCAGCGCCCGCAACCGCGCAGAGGCCAGCCCCTTGTGGAACACGCTGATGCCCGCACCCGTCGCCGCAAGCGACTGACCACCCATCAAGGAACAGACATGTATCAGGTACCTGATCAGACAGGGCGGCGCATCGTCGTCACCGGTGCAAACAGTGGAACAGGGCTAGAGAGTACCAAGCGGCTGGCCGCAGCTGGCGCCTCGGTCATCATGGGGGTGCGCTCCCCCGAGAAGGGCGAAGCGGCGCGAGAGGCAATTCGTGCCTCAGTACCGAACGCGCAACTGGAGGTGCGGCGGATCGACCTCGCCAACCTCGCCAGTGTCAGGGAGTTCGCCGAGGGAGTCCTCGCCGACGGGCCGCTGGACACGCTGATCAACAACGCCGGCGTCATGGCACCGCCCACGCGTTTCGAGACAACCGACGGATTTGAGCTCCAGTTCGGCAGCAACTTCCTGGGCCCCTTCCTCCTGACGAACCTTCTGCTCCCGCGATTGCTCGAGGGACCGGCCGGAAGGGTCGCGACGATGTCGAGCCTCGTGGCGCATCGAGCCAGGATCAACTTTGGGGATCTTCAATGGCGACAGAAGTATCGTCCCCAAGCCGCCTACGGCCAGTCAAAACTGGCGAACCTGCTGATGGCCCTTCAACTGGCCCACGTTGCCCGCATCCGCGGTTGGCACCTTCGTTCCACGCTCGCGCACCCGGGCTTCACTCGGACCAATCTGCAGGTAGCCGGGGGAAATCTCGCGCGCAGCCCTCAGGATGCTCGTCCGCCCGTTCAGCGCACGCTTCTCCCTTCACAGGACGTCGCGCAGGGTGCCGAGCCAATACTGTTCGCAGCGGCCGATTCGGGGGTCCAGCAAGGTGAGTACTTCGGACCAAAACGGGTCCTCACCGGCCCAACCAAGCGGATCGCGATCCCGCGCTCGGCGCTGCAAGGTCCCGACTACGCTAAATCCCTGTGGGCAGTTGCCGAAGACCTCACGAACGCCCCACGGCTACACGAAATCGGCTGAACAAGACGAAGAAGAACCCAACGCCACCGACCGACCTGCAGATCGCCGACAGACCCAAAGGCTGGAGGGCCTACCCGCGAAAGGTTTTCACTCCCTGGGATACCAATTGCTAACGCGCGCTTTAACGCTACGGGCCACGATGGGCCACCTACGCCCGACCCATTCCGGCGGTCCTTCATCGGGAACGATAACCCTGGAATTTCACCATTCGTCAGTTGGATGCTTCAACGGGCGGGATTATTCTCGAAGCGGTCTATCTGGCACTTGTCGAGTAGATGGGCGAGAAAGCTGTACGCGGCAAGGCGCTCCATTGCTTGCTGCTCAGTGAGCTCATCTCTAGTGTGGGTAGTTACGTTTCGCACAGTTAGATTCAGGCCGGTAGCCAGGGCGTTCAAAGCTTTGGCGAGAGGTTCAAGGCCACCACGCATGCTCTTGGCGGTTTTGTCGTCGACGGGACCGGGCCAAGCAAGCTTGGGCCGGCCATCGGCTGCCTCACCCGCTGACAGCGTCTGTTGCCAGAACACGGTGTCATCCACGTCGTTTCGGCCAAGCTTCTGCTTCCAATGGACAGTCAGACCTTCAGCAGCTTCGCGGACGGCGACGCGGAACTGGTGTGCTGTCCAGTGCGCAGCTGCACCCGACCAGATCACGGGGTGCAGCTGAGCGGGGGAAAAGCTTGGCAGACTAGAGTCCGCGGTGCTCTGCGCGTCGATAAGCATTGCCTCCAACCGGCCTTTGACGTTTGCAGCAGTCATTCGAATGTCGCGCGGTGCAAGCGGAGCCTTAGGTGATGACATGAACGACCAGTTGGAAATCGGGTCGATAACACCAAGCCCTGAAACGGAAATATACGCCCCAGTAACGGCGACTCCGCGCGCTGCCAGCCCGGCGGCCTCTGCTACATCGAGTTCGAGGCGGCGCACCAGTGCAGGGTCAACTCCGTCCTTAACCCAGACCGTTGGAAAAAGCCCACGGGAAGACAGGTGGTCAGATTCTTGTTGCGTACTCATCCATGCATTGAAGGCTGCTTCGAAGCGTTGAACAGCAGCGAGTAGGCGCCGCAGATAGTCCTCACCATAGTCGCTCAAATCATTCCTCCATTTTCAGATTCTGCGTCAAAGTCCCAGGCTCCAGCTTATGTCGGCTCCCGTTACACAACAGGATGTCCCGTAAGCCGGTCCCTCACCGGAGCGTCTGCAGACAACTTTGGAAATTTTTCCAAACTGCGTGTTTCCACGGGCTTCAGATTCGCGTTTACCCCGCCCGACTTAATGCCCGGTGAACGTGCCCTAACTGCAACACCCTAGCGTCTCAGAACTTCAGGGCAACGACGCGTCTCGTCGACCGGCCGGCGGCAGCGGAGCCGAATACGTACTTTGACCGCCTGAGCGGCCCGGCAATCGTCTGGGATGACGCCGCAAATGCCTGTCTTGGAGCGAAAAAGGGGAGCTAGTTCTTTTGAAAAGGGGGAGTGGAATTTGAGGAAAATTTTGACGAATTGGGGGAGTAAAAGGGGCTGGCCCCAAATGGCCCTGACCTGCGAGGTATAACCGCAGGTCAGAGGCCCTTTGTGCCCCGGGCCGGACTCGAACCGGCGGCCAAGAGAATCTCGCCGACTTGAAATTGGCAACCCTCGCTACTTGCCAAAAACCGCGTGTTTCCGGGGTAATTTGGTGTTTTCGAGGGTTCGGGCTTGTGGTTAACGGCTGTAGTTTCTGGTTGAAAAGGGGGAGTAAAGGGGCCGCGGCTTCTTTTCGCTCGCTGACGATCCTTTAGCTCTCAATGGCCGATGGCGTGAATACAGGTTTGCCGGCCGATCGCCACAACCGCTTCTAACCATTTTACGCCTTGGCTACGATCGAGCCCATCTGCCATTCTGGGTAATACTAACTGTTAGCCGATAGTCGGCAAACAAGACCAACATGAATAATCCGGGTCAGAAGGTGGGACACTTGTCTGCACTGGCCTTCGGGTACACCATTCAGATTGCAAGGCCGTGTCAATTCTTCGTCAAGCGACCGTTGCGGCAAATTTCTATGATGGCAATTGCTAAGTGCACCGCGCTCTCCGCTTCGCTTTGCGATGGCGTGCGGCGCGCCAGTCCCCCACCGTGCCGGTCAGGGTTGGGCCAGATAAGTCGCAGCATACGCGATAGGGTGTCCACCGAATCATTATTTACGCTAGATGCCAGCTCCAGGTGCCATTTCGTTGAGCTCGCCTCCAGCTCACCTGCAACGCCTCCTAGGTTTGGCTTGGGTACTTTGGGCAAGACGATAGGTATTAGCACTTCTTCTACGGCCTTGATTGCATGATCCCAGGCGTCAGATGGGTCAGGTGTGCGTCCAAAGGCTTGTTCCCAAGCTTCCTGAATCTCCTTCGAGAAAGTGTCCGAGGAAGCCGTGGCTGAGTCCATGGCGTTCTTCGCGGCAGCGGAGACGCGTTTCTCCAACCCTACGCCTTGTGAGTTGACAGTCCACGCAGACCCTCCTGACTCTAAGATCTCCTTAAGGGTCCCGCTGCGTTTGCCGCGAGTCATATGAAGGATGTAATCAAGTGCATCAAGATATAGGTCGTCATCACCTTCTAGGGCGAGGAAAATTTGGTTGCTGATTCCGCCGATTTCATGGGATTGCTGCACGGGAATCCTGAGTGCGCCGACTAGAGCTGACATTACTTCGGTGCGCATGCCAGCCGTGTCCTTCCACCCAAATTCGACTTTAAGCCATTGCCCCACCGGATAGTGTAGGTGGTCTGGAAGGCCTTCCAGAAGCGCCAAAGGAGGCTTGGCGCCTGTTCGAACTGACAGCGGTTGCCAGACCATATTTCTCCTAGTTTCGGGTATCCGGACGGTTTCTAGAATCCTACCCTTGCGCTGACATAAGGGTCCGGTTACTTGATAGGAGAACCAAGGCATATTTCTTTCCCCGTCCGTCGATGGGGGGTTGGGTTAGCGACTCGAGGATACGCAGACCGTAATGTTGGCGACTTGGGACGATGGTAGTCTTCGGAATATTGACGTACTTGACGTACTTGACGTACTTGACGTACTTGACGTACGTGTGGATGATGGTTTGTATGAGCAGCCCTACACATGAGAGCGTCAGCGGCCGTGTTTACGGTTTTACCCAGGCGCGGGAGTCGTTGAAGGCGATCCTGGATTCCAGCGAACGCGGCGGATTGTCAACGATTAGCCGTCCCGACCGGGCTCCGGCGGTGGTTGTCAATGGCGAGAGCCTGCGCCGCTTTCTCTCGCTAACGGTGGTGCCGAACATCCAGGTCGTTAATGAGGATGGGGCGTGGGCTGTGTTCATGCCGGGACAGCCGTTTGCCGCTGAGGCCACGGAGCTGGCGGCCGCGCTGGAGGATTTCGTGGACGGGTTGCGGGACTATGCGGAGGACTGGGAAGACCACCTGCATGCCGCGCCCAACCACCGGGAGAATTGGGCGTTGGTCCAGCTCGTGGGGCTGTCGACGGATGAGCAGCTGACTGCCTGGCTGACTGGTTCCGTGGCGTGAGTGCCCGTCGGCTCGGCGGCCGGGATGACCACGAGAAGTTCTGTGTGACGGAACAGTGGGAATTGGTGGTGAACGCCCGCGGGAAGCCGGTGCGCCACCACGCCACCTACCGGCTGGTGCTGGCTGACGGGCGGATTTTGCGGACCCGGATTTCGCGTCCGGTGGACCGGACCACGTACTCGGCGTCGATCTGGAACCACATTCTCCAGGACCAGCTCTTGGTCGGCGATGATGAGTTTTGGGCCTGCGTTGAGGACGGGGTGTTGCCTGCGCGCGGTGCCTTGTCTGTGCCCGAGTCGGCGCTTCCCCTGGCACTGGTCTGGCAGCTCACCCATACAGCGGGCATTGATGAACAAATAGTTGCCGGGATGACGAAGGAGCAGGCCGTGCAGGCCCTCAACGACTACTGGATGTCCCAAGGGAACCAACCAGGCAACTGATTTGCTCTTCCCCGCTGTTTCCGCCCGCGTGGAACGAATCTAGGAAGTCTCATGCCTGGCTTGTTCGGTTGTCTCGCCGAACAGGGCGGCCAGCTTGGTCAGGTGGTTCCGGTGGGTGCCGGTCATCCGGGCCCAGGCGAGGCACTCGCGAAAGGCTGTTTCGTTCGTCGCGGCGATGCAGGGCGTTCTCCCTGAAGTGTCCAAGCGGCTCCAGCTGGCACGGTCGCCGGTGATGCGTTCGGGGGAGCGGTCGGGCCGTAGGCCGGGTTGGCGATGCGCACCCCGGAGACGGGACCGTTGACCAGCCCGAGCCTGGTGGTGGCGCGGCCGCGTTTCATCCGGTGATGGACTCGTCGGTCATGGCTTGGACGGCGGCGCGGATGTCTTTGAAGCGGTCGTCCATGAGTGCCTCCACGGGGGAGTCCTCGCCGAGCCAGGGGTTGGAGCCGATGAACCAGAGCCGGGCGGCGTGTTCGCCCTGGGACTGGGAGACTTCGGACCAGGCACGGTATCCGTCCATGAGCCGCCGGGTCGCTGCGGGGTTGGGTTCGGGCCCGTCCTGCCGGGCCCATTTGTGGCTGATGCGCTGGTCCTTGGCGCCGGCCAGGCCGGCAACGAGCGTCGGGCCCAGGGCCGCGTTCAACCGCCGGACGATCTCGCGGATGCCCATCCGGCTCGCGCTCAGTTACGCGGCGCCCGTCGTCGTCGTGATACCCATGGCACTTCGTCCATCCAGTCCAGTACCATACAGCTATAGTCATGGACCGTATAAATCCACACAGAGGCTACATCAACAGGCAATAGCCTCGGCCTCTGGCTTGAGGAAGATGCCGGAAATTCTTGATTGAAAGGGCCCTCCGGGGATCCCGGGTCGAAAATTTGGAGCCTAACAGCGATGACGGCGGTGATTCCGGCGCAGAAGACGCACTAGCTGCCCGGCCGGCTGGGTGGCTTCGCACCTTCACTTCCATGGCGGTCCCGTATTGATCCAGATGGTGAGATTTTCACGGTCCGTGAACATGGTCCGCGGTTCGACTCCGTTGGCCTCGATCCAGAATGAACTGCCATTTGATGCGACACATTCGACGCGGCCGCTGCGGATCGAATGTTCCCCCTTGCGGATTTCGACCATGCTGCCCGCGAGTGTCGTCCAATCGTGCTCCAGTTGGGCGCGGCGCGGTGGCGCGCCGGAGCCGGATTTGGCCCGAACAGGTGCCAATGGGTTTTTGCCGGGCTGTGGATCGACTGTCATGCCGGGAAGCATGACAATGCCGTCGCGTAGGCCGATTCCAGCGCTTCCCGGAGGGGCAACGCGCGGTGTTCATTGGACAGGATCTCCACGGCCCAGGGGCCCTCGAAGCCGATATCCCGCAGGGTCCGGATGAATCCTGTGACGTCCTGGTCGCCCTGTCCGCAGAGCCGGCGGTGGTCCCGGGTGTCTTCGAACAGTGTGCCGTGCACGGCCTGGTCGGCGTCGTTCAACTCCACGGCGAAGATCTGATCGGCTGTCAGCGTCCGGGAGAGGTCTTCAAGCGGGGTTCCGTGACGGAAAACGTGCCAGTAGTCAACGACGAGGCCGCAGTCCGGCATGTCCACCTTTCTCATCAAGTCTGCCGCGAGGGGGATTGAACGCACATTTGAGAATGCCATGGGCTCCAGTGCGATGCGGGCGCCGCGGCTTGAGGCTTCCAGCGTGAGGCGCTTCAGCGGGTCAACGAATTGTTCGTAGTTGCCCGACTCGTCACCGATGGCCGTTCCCACCTTGATGAAACGGGCTCCGAGTGTTTCGGCCGCCTCGAGCAGCAGCTCGAATTGTGGCCGCCATTCGTGGGCTAGCGTCTCGTCCCACCAGTTGCTTAGGAGCTCGACCTCGACGTAGCCGAAACCGGCACGGTCGATGAGCCTGCGCAGTTCTGGGAAGCCGATGGTGTTGCGTGCCGCGACGAGGTCATCGTGCGCCAGTCCAAACCCTGCCCATCCCGTGTCGGCCAGGGCGTCCAGGCGTTCACCGATGGGGACAGGGCTGGTCTCCGGAACCTCCAGTGGAGCGGCATTGCCCGCGCTGGTCCAGCACGATGCGATCAATTCAACGGCGTCTGGGCACGTCATGGTTCTCCTTGGTGGAAGTCGGGGCATCGGGCGGAATACTCGATGTTACCTCTATTGGAACGCTCCATTGACATATGGTCAAGCTTTGTTTTAGCGTTGGAGCGTTCCACAAAGCGATGTGGATCACAATCGTTTACGGCTGGCAGGTTCCCCTCTCGGCATGTTCTTTCGGATACGTCTGCTGGACGGGACCGGAAATAACGCGAATCAAAGGAGATTTCACGTGGCAAAGTTCTCTTGGCGGCGAAGTGCCGTGGTTTTTGCTGTAATCCCACTCCTGGCATTGGGGGCATGTTCCAGCGGCGGTGGCAAGACGGGAACGGCCAGCGCCGATTCGGCCGGCCAGGCTGTCACCACCGCACGCCTTAAGGTTGCGATGATCACCCACGCTGCTGCGGGCGACACTTTCTGGGACATTGTCCGCAAGGGCGCCGAGACCGCGGCGAAGAAGGACAATGTTGATCTGCTCTACAGCGGCGACGCCGACGGCGGACGGCAGGCCCAGCTGGTCCAGCAGGCCATCGACCAGAAAGTTGACGGGATTGTCGTCACACTGGCCAAGCCGGAGGCGTTGAAGGCTGTTGTGAAGAAGGCGGTGGATGCGGGAATTCCCGTCGTCAGCATGAATGCCGGCGAAGACGAGTCCAAGGCACTGGGGGCTTTTACGCACTTTGGCCAGAGTGACAAGCTGGCCGGGGTGACGGTGGGAGAACGCTTGGCGTCCGAGGGGGTCCAGCACCCGATCTGCGTGATCATGGAGCAAGGCCACGTAGGCCTTGAAAACCGTTGCGCAGGCGTGAAGGAAAACGTCCCAGGCACGGAAATCCTCAACGTCAACGGTGCGGACATGTCCTCGGTCCTGTCCACGGTCACGGCGAAGCTGCAGTCCACCCCGAGCGCGGATGCGATCATCGGGCTGGGTGCGCCGTTCACCATCACGATTGTCAAGGCGGTGAAGGCCACAGGCAGCAAGGTGCGGGTGGCCTCCTTTGACCTCAATGGCGAATTGGCGCAGGAAGTGGCGGACGGGAGCGTTGAGTTCACGGTTGACCAGCAGCCTTACCTTCAGGGTTATGGCAGTGTCGATGCCATTTGGCTGAACAAAATTGGTGGGTTCAAGGTAGGCGGGGGCCAGCAGGTCTTCACCGGCCCCGCCGTTGTGGATAAGTCGAATGCTGCCGCCGTTCTCAAATTCGCCAAGGAAGGCATCCGCTAGGGATGCCTTGCTTCCGGGCCCGCGGGGCGTGTCCCCGCGGGCCCGGGCAAGAT